>CANKZI010000061.1 GCA_947488595.1 Flavobacteriaceae bacterium | reverse complement strand
TGCCTAAAGTTTCTGAAGTTTTGTACTTCATCCCAAATGGAAGCGTCAAGTTGGAATGAATTTGAAAAATCGAACTAGCTTTTTTTGTTAAATCCTCCAAAAAAGAGGCATCTATTACCGAAGAAAGTACAATTTTTTCATTTTTATTTAAAAAATTTAGGAGTGTGGCTTGCTCATCAAAAGATTGAACTTCAAGTAAGGTATTGTTTTCAAATACAGCAAGTTTAACTCGTGTATTGCCTGCGTCAAGTACTTGAATTCTTTCCATTTTCATCGGTTTTCAGCACAAAGTTAAACTGCTTTTTACGATTTTTTGGAAATAAATTTGATTTTCAAAAGAAAAAGTTGTTAAATTTGCACCCACCGAAAGCTGGTACCTTAGCTCAGTCGGTAGAGCAAAGGACTGAAAATCCTTGTGTCCCTGGTTCGATTCCTGGAGGTACCACGTAAAAAACCCCTTTAAATCATTGATTTTCAGGGGTTTTTGATTTTCTGTTAAAACATTTGTTAAAACAAAGGCGATTTCTTCGAGTTTATGTGACCCCATTTTGGGCTCAAAAATGTACTTGTTTTCCATCCTAATAAATATTTTTTTCATAACTCCTTCTCCTTCAAATATTCCCTGATTTCATCTTTTGGGACGCTCAAATTCATTCTTCTGACCCACTTGTGAAAGTGAAAAAATGTAAACTCGAAAAATAGTTCATCTTCCTTGATATCTTCCAAGAAAAATTGGTTGCAATGAGAAAAGCGTTTTACATCATTTTGATTAAATGTTCTGAACTCTCTTGAAAAGTGTGTATGAAAACAATAATTCAATAGATTCTTTTTATTGGCGATAGATAAAGCCATATTTCTACTATTAGTTAATATTCGACAAACCATTAAGTCTAATTGACCGATCTCCAAATTCGATGAAGTCCAACACATCAACCAACATGTCACAATAAACCTCATCTACTTCTTTAACAGGTAATCCATCTTCTGACATAAAGACGATTTTGTAAACATCTGACCATTTCAGAAATATTAATACGTTTCCCTTATGCTTTTTACCGTTTACGGTGAACATCAATCCTCCGGCATATTTTGAGCATTCAGGGATTTCAAAAAGTTTGGTTGCTCCGTATGCACCAAAGGCCCAAGGATCAAGGGCAATTACCTGATTTACTATTGTTTTTGCGATTTCCATACCATCACAACGCAATCATCGTGAAAGCATTTCGCTTTTATTTGGTTTGCTAGCATTTTTTAGCAAATCATGGATACAATAAAAGCAAACAGAGGAACAGAAATAAAATTAAAATAAGCCTAATAAGAAAATATGTTTAATCCTTTTTGTTGTCATTCAAAATGGTTTTTTTGGACAACAACCCCCAAAATCTAATTTAGAAACTGATAGTTGTAATTTCTCAAATGTTAGAGTTAATGGAGTAGATCTTTCACAAACAAATTGTGCTGAAACCAGTTTAATACTCTATTTAAATGAAAAGTCAGATGAAGAATTATTGAAAATCCTAAAAGAACGGTTAATTGTAGGAGAGATAATAATTAGGGAGAATAAAGATTAATCGGTCTTTTTAATATGAAGTTTCCTAGGGCCTTATTAAAAAATGAAATAAATAATTTCAACCAAAGCAAACTCAAAAATTCTAAATAATGATTTATAAAATGTTATTTATTATCTTTAAAAAAAATTTCTTTCAATATGGCAAAATTTAATGGTATAAAAGATGGCGATTTATTGTTCAAAAGTAACAATTTCGACTTGTTTCCTTTTTTATTATTCTGTGTAGGATTAATAGGTCTCTATAATTTTATTTCTGGATTCTTCGTTGATAATCCATTTGGTATTTGGTTTTTTATTCAAGGAATCCTTTCAATATCCGTCATTATTTTTTTTGGAATAATGTCGTATGAAATGCTTTTTCACGAAGAATATCGGTATGAGGGATATTATTTAGGAGATAGGATTCTTTTTAAGTATTCATTCTCCAAGCTAATATCTACTAATAAAGTTGTATTGGAAAAAACAGAATATTTTCAAGATATTGATCATTTTATAAATGGAAAAGGATTAAAAGTTGATGTTCTGTTTTTTAATTCCGATAGAAAGAACATTTTGTTTTTAGATAATTATATTCTATTGTCCAAGCCATATCAAAAGCATAAAGTCGAAGTAATTGATTTTTTAAACAAAAGAGTTAAAGAATTTAGAAAATAATTTACTCTACTATTTTAATACCACACCTGTTTTTGGACAATTTTAAATGATTTAATTTTAGTCTATACCCCAAATTGTAATTCCCACCTAATTTTCCCCAAAAGCGTATCAAAAGCTCAAGTGTATCATTTTAATATATAAATCGTTAGTTTGATACAATACAATTTTGTATCTTTAAAATATAATGAAATATTCAAAAACATTTTCGGTGCAAAGACATTCTTCAGTTTTTAGAATGATTTGAATATTCTTATGTTTTTTCTTTAAAAAGGATTTTTCAACTGTTTTATAACTCTTTACATCTAAAGATAATAGACAATTTTGTGAATAGTTCACTGTTATGGAGAATAAGAATAGGAATAGAAGAGTATTTTTCATAAAAATCAATTCATTCCAATCCTAAACGATTTTTTCCATTTTCGTTACAAAAATCTTTATTTCACTTTTTGATTTTATCTGAAAAAAGGGATCTTGTTTCTAGAAAAATATTTTTTTGAATAAGGGTTATAGACGTCATTGAAGGCATTTGTTTCTGGTAAAACCTTATATATAGGGGAGGATACCCAAGGGAGGGAACCTCTTCTTATTATCTTCAGTCAAATTGACTTAGGTTATTTGGGTTACTCATTCTATTACATCAAAGAGGTATGCAGCACCTGTTGTCAATCCCTCAGACAGAGCAGGGTTTTTATTGAATGAGCATTCTTATCGAGACCTTATTTTTGTTAATGCAGTACAAGGGTATAAAACTGCCATTATGTATTTTTCAAATACTCATCAACCCTGCTTAAACTGAACTGATCGTATTTGATAATAAATAGTTGATTGATTATTTTTTTTTAATTATGCTTTCTCAACCATTTAATTGAAAGAT
>CANKZI010000060.1 GCA_947488595.1 Flavobacteriaceae bacterium | reverse complement strand
ATGAAACAAATCCAATTCTTGTTGAGAAAGCGTGATATAAGCCGTTTTTAATTCAGGAATCACTTTCATGTTTTGAAGTGCGCGACCCATCAATTGCAAACGATCATACGAATTATTGTCAAAAAGTAACGTTGGAATCGCAATGTTATCTGCACCTAAATCAATCAAATCGGCTACAATTCGATGCGTTGTTCCCGTTGTTTTCGGAAATCGAAACGATCCTGAATCGGTTAAAATTCCCGTGTAAATACAAGTTGCAATGGTTTTGTCTATAGTATTTTTATAATCTAAAAACGAAATAAAGTGATACAACATTTCGCAAGTTGAACCAAAAGCGGTATCCGAATAAGTATATTGTGCATACGAATCTGGCATTTGATGGTGGTCAATCATAATAAAAGTAGCAGCGAGCTCTTTTAAAACATGTTCCATTTCGCCGGTTCGGTGCAAAGCATTGAAGTCTAATGTAAAAACGATTTCGGCTTCTTGTAAGATTTTCGTTGTATTGACTTTGTCTTTTTCGAAAATTAAAACCGTTTCTGAGCCTGGAAGCCAAGATAAAAAATCCGGAAAATCATTGGGTGCAATCACTGTTGGTTGGTGATTCAATTGCATTAAAAAATGATACAAACCAAGAGTCGATCCCATTGCATCGCCATCCGGACTGCGATGCGGAATAATAGCTATTTTTTTTGGTGTCGAAAGCAATGCTCGAATAGCAAGAATATCTTCGTTTTTCATGCTGCGAAAATACATTTTTTTTAGTTTGTTAAATTATAATTTTGTCACAAATAGTCCAAACCAAACCGCTAGAAGTCCTATTAGAACACTCAATGCGATATAACCCAAAGCCAAAGCCAGATTTTGGTTTTCCAATAACCGAATATTTTCATACCCAAAAGCCGAAAAAGTAGTGTAGCCTCCGCAAAATCCAGTAATTAAAAACCATTTTAATTGGCCTTCGGCAAGATGGTTTTTTTCCAATATACCAATCAAAAAACCAATTAAAAAGCAACCAACAATATTGGTTAAAAAAGTCGCTAACGGAAAATGATTGCTCCAATATTTATTGACCAAAACCGAAGTCAAATAGCGCAACATACTTCCAACGGCGCCACCAAGACCAATTATAAGCAAGGTTTTAAGCATGGATTTTAAATTGAAATTTGTGTTACAATAATACAGCTATTTTCTTGAAAAGGGAAATGTATAATTTACAATTGCTTTTTGTACTTTAGCCTACTTTAAATTTTTAACCCATGATTTCTGATAGTCAATTCCAAAATGAATTACATCTAATTATCGAAAATGCCATTCGTGAAGATGTTGGCGCTGGCGATTACAGCTCACTGGCTTGTATCCCTTTTGACGCCCAAGGAAAAGCAAAATTATTGGTAAAAGAAAACGGCATCATAGCTGGTGTCGCTTTCGCAAAAATGATTTTTAATTTTGTTGATCCCAATTTAAAGGTGACTTCTTATATCGACGACGGAATGCCTGTGAATTATGGCGATATTGTTTTTCATGTCGAAGGCAGTTCGCAATCCATATTAAAATCAGAACGTGTCGTACTCAATGCGATGCAGCGCATGAGTGCTATTGCAACCAAAACCAGTAAATACGTCAATTTGCTTGAAGGTACGAATACTAAAATTCTCGATACCCGAAAAACAACACCAGGTTTTCGCGCACCCGAAAAATGGGCTGTCAAGATTGGTGGCGGAGAAAACCACCGTTTTGCCCTGTATGATATGATTATGCTGAAAGACAATCACAACGATTATGCGGGCGGAATTACAAATGCCATTGCAAAAACAAAACAATATCTGAAAGACAATGGTCTCGATTTGAAAATTATTGTCGAAGCACGCAACCTTGATGAAGTCAGGGAGATTTTACAAAACGATGGCGTTTACAGAATTTTGATCGATAATTTTAATTTTGATGATACCACAAAAGCAGTACAATTAATAGGCAACAAATGTTTGACCGAATCATCTGGCAACATTAATGAAGCAACCATAAAAAGGTATGCCGATTGTGGTGTAAATTTTATTTCATCTGGTGCATTGACACATTCAGTTTGTAATATGGATTTGAGTTTAAAAGCATTTTAGTCGCTTCGGAAAATAATTACTACACTCCAAAATAACTTTAAAGCAGCACAAAAATATAATGTCTCAAGAAATAGAAGCTTTTTTCGAAAAGATCCCGGTGGTCAGAAATCTGATTCGCTTACTAAAACGCATCAAATTGTCTTGGCTTGAAGGCGTGAGTTTATATGAATTGCTCGAAATTTATATTATCGGAATTGCAGAAGGTGCACTGACGTACCGCGCTGGTGCTATTGCATTCAGCTTTTTTATGGCCCTTTTTCCGTTTGCTTTGTTTATTCTGAACCTGATTCCATACATTCCCATTGATGGCTTTCAAGAGGATTTTCTCAGATTTGTCGAAGAAAGTGTGCCTCCCAATACGTATGATGCGATTGCTAATATTATAAAAGACATTCTTAGCAACAGTCATTCTGGACTACTTTCGTCTGGATTTTTACTGTCTATTTTTCTATCAGCTAACGGTTTAAATGCGATTCTAGGTGGTTTCGAAACATCCAAACACGTGATTGACAAACGAGGTTTTTTTAGCCAATATCTTGTAGCACTTGGCATGTCGCTCGTGCTGTCCGTATTACTAATTACAACCGTCGCCATTATTGTTGTTTTCGAAGTTTTTTTGCAAAAGACAAAAATTCAAAATGTATTTAGCGACAATATTCCGTTGTTGGTGTTGGGCCGCTATCTGTTTCTTATGCTGATGATTCTTATTACCACATCAGTATTGCTAAAATTTGGCACCAAAAAGAAAGGAAAACATCCGCTAATTTCTATAGGATCTGTTTTCACAACCATTTTGTCTATTATTTCTTCCTATTTTTTCGGAATTTGGGTCGTAAAATTTTCAAAATACAACGAACTCTATGGCTCAATCGGCACCTTATTAATAATGATGTTCTACATATGGATCAATTGTATGATACTTTTATTGGGGTTCGAACTCAACGAAGTCATCAACAAACACAAACGAAGAAACCTAATTCAGTTCGATTGATTTTTTTCTTTGAAGCCATTCCTGCTTTGCGCTAAATTTTTGTTCCTTTCAGGTTGTCACCTTTCAGTAACAAAAGATACCGCTGCAATCAGGGCTAGGGCCTTATTTTTA
>CANKZI010000059.1 GCA_947488595.1 Flavobacteriaceae bacterium | reverse complement strand
GGCATAGAAAAAGGCACCTGTATGATTTTATCAAAAAATGACCTAAACTCACGTTCGTTCTCTTCCGTTTTCTTGCCAAATTTCGACTCCAAACCTTTAACAACTACATCATAGTCAATTGCCAATACAAAAACACAATTGGGCACATCGAAAAGATTTTTTAAACTCTCTAATACCTCAACGGCTTGTAAAGGAGGAATTCTATCTAAATCGTCTACTAGAAAAACAACTTTTTTATAAGAATTTGCTGGATCTTCAATTAGTTTAGTAATGATAATTTCAATTTCTTTTTTTATCTCTGCAATTTCAGCTTGTTCGATTATTGAATCTTTTGTTTCACCAGCATCTTTTAAATTAACACCCGTTTGGTTTGAAATTACTTGATTCGCAACGTTGCCTAAAAACTTAAAAACTTTTTTTATACTATCTTTTGATTTCTCTTCAATAGTCCACTTCCCTTCACTTTCACAGCTTAATTTTAAATTAGTAAGCATACCTTTTAAAATTGCTGGCGTAGTTTCAGAAGGATTCCTAAACATACTATACTCCCATGTATTTACCCAAGAGGTTGCTATTTCTTCTCTTTTAAAATGTTCCAGCAACATATAAAGCATGGACGTTTTGCCCGTACCCCATTCGCCTTGCAATCCAACTGTTAGTGGTGTATCACTTTCTTTAATGAAATTTGATAATACAGCGCCATAACGTGACATTTTTAATTGATCTTCACTGTTGTTCTCAATAGGTTTGTCTGTAATGCAAGATTTTAATTCCATGTTTATAGTATTTTATTAGTGATTAATGTTTTACTCCGGATAAAATTATTTTTGTTTGATATTTTGAATCTCTATTTTAATTCTTGCTATACTCTCTTTATGATTTTCAATCTGACTTTCGGCGTACTTGAAATCATTTGCAAGATTTTTTTTATACTGTTCTTTATTCGATTTAATCGTTGATGATTTAATTAAACCACGTAAGTGTTCCTTGCCATTTTTAATTGTGTTTTTTAATCCTTCAATAAAATTTTTTTGTGATTCAATTTGCCTTTTCTTTGATTCAATTGCACTTTTTTGTGAGTCTGTTAATGCCATGTCTATAAATTTTTAAGTTAATATTTCAAATAAAATGATAAAAAATCATACTTTTGATACAAATTTGATACATAATTTAGTCGATTAAATGCAAAACATATTAAAAAGGAAAACCGAACTAACCGCTGGTTTTAAAATCACTAATAGGGGGGATTGTGAGACACTTTCGGAATTAATTTTAGAAAAAACCTCCAATAATTTAAGTTATAACGTATTAAGACGCTTTTTTGGGCTTTCAAGTTATATGAAGCCTAATAAAGCCACATTAGACACATTGGCAAAATTTAATGGATATAACAACTATACGGATTTCGTACTTCAAAATCCTTATCAAAACTATTGGACAATAAAAGATAAGCTTTATAGTATCATAAATTCTGATCAAAAAGAAATATTAAATTTTATAGGCGACTTGAATATTAAGAATAAAGATTCCATTGATATTCTTATTTCATTATGCAGAGAACTTATTCACTTTGAACGATTTGATGTTTTAAATGAAGTTTTTAAAGCTAATATTTTTAATTTTAATGCATTTGCATATGAAGAGGTACTTCACTTTGGAAATTCTGTGGGCATACTTTTTCGAAATGTTAAAAATATCAATGAAGACTTACTTTTAAACATTAACTTCTTAAATTTTGTCTATTCTATATTTGTTGACTATTCAAATTTATTTGGTTATTACGGAATTTGGTGTGAATTTGTAAGCAAAAACGCAAGCGATATTCAAATGAGATGCTTTGCATTTTCAATCCTTCAGCTAAAAAACTATATAGAACTAAAACCGGTTTCTTTTAATGATTTAAGCAATATTGATTATACTAATTTTCATCCTATACTTAGAGGTCGTATTGTTTCAATAAAAATATTATGTGAACAAAATTTTGATGATTTAAAAATAGAAAATCAAATTAAAGATGATTCAAAAAAAGAAATTATTTGGGATTTTTTATTTGAACCTATTTTTTTAGCAATATTGACTAAAGATTTTTTATTCATGAGGAAAATAATTCATATACTAAAAAAACAAAAAAGTCCTCAGCAATTTAACCACACAAAACATCAAAAAAAATATGAACTAATGTTGTTTTTTTATGAAAAATGGAAGAACAAAGATTTTGTTTTAGATGAAAAAATTAATTTAGTAAATAATTTAATAGCTGAATATAGCTATCAAGAAATGATCTCTATTTTTAAAACTATCATTTTGTATCACACGCAAAAAAATAAATCCTATCATTTAAATGAGTATATTGAAATGACAGAAAAAATTGGGTACCCAATATTTACAAAAGATTATTTATTGAATTATTTTGACTAGCTTAATTACAGTTAATTGTAGGTAATCGCAGCCTTAAAAAACCGAAAAACTATTTGATATCAACCAATCGATCTCCCACTAAACCTGGTATAGCTTGGCAGCAATCTTGTTTTAGGCAAAATTGAATATCGTTTTCAATATTCAATTCTTTTAATCTTTGGCTATGCGAAGATTTTAATAAATATCCGCGTAAATCAGATTGTGCTTGTAGATACAAGTCTTCGGCAGCTATAGCCGCATCGCAAAAATGGCTAAATGATTTTTTGATTTGATGCACAACCGCACCTGCAAATAGCGTGTCTTCTAAATTAAATTTATTTTTCCAACCCGAACAAAGTAATAATACATCTTTATCTTGCGCTATTAACCAGTTGCAAATACTCGTTAAATTTAAAAAAGATCCCAATACAATTTGATCCGCTTGTTTAGCTTGTTGAATAGCAAAGGTGCCATTGGTTGTAGTCAAAACAACGGTTTGTCCTTTTACTTTTTCTGCAGTATAACTGTAAGGTGAATTTCCAAAATCAAAACCTTCAACCACTTCACCATTGCGTTCTGCAGCTAGTAAATAACCTTGGTCTGCATAGCTCAAACACTCGTCTACAGTGGCAACTGGAATAATTGCATGGGCACCATTATCGATACCATAACAAATTGAAGAACTCGCTCTAAAAATATCTATCACCACCACTATGCGTCCCGCCATCTGATAATGCGGCACCATAACAGGGCTCAAGCAAACTTCTATTTGTCGAGACATTTATGATTTATAAAAAGGAAATTTAACAACCGTCGCTTTAATTTTTTGATCTCGAATAGCAATAAAAATTTCTGACCCTTCTTT
>CANKZI010000058.1 GCA_947488595.1 Flavobacteriaceae bacterium | reverse complement strand
TTTTATAAAGAATTAGATCAACGGCAAAAAATATAGAACAAGCGCAAGTCAATGTCCAGATGAAGGAAAAGACAAAGTCAATAGATTTTTTTCGATGAAATATGACAATGAAAACCCGAATAATATTGTTGTTGATTTTTCTTCAGAAGTAAATGATTCAACTTTAATAAACGAATTAGAAGAAAAATTAAAGTTCAGCATGTACGATTAGTATCGGGAATAACGCGTTCAGACAATTCCGAATTTTATGGTACGACATCAATTACACTATTATTATTGACATTATGTATTAAAATAAAATAGATTTCCATGAGTAAACTTCAAACAGCGCTTTAAGCAAATATTTTTTTTACTTCCGATACCAAACAAATTCTCATAATTACATAAAATATTTTTCGAACTCCAAACCACAATCCTTATATTTGCACTCTCGAAAAAATAAAAAATGAAGATATCCTACAACTGGTTAAAACAATTCATCAAAATCGACTGGAATTCCGACGAAACCGCTACATTGTTGACCGATTTAGGTCTTGAAGTCGAGGTGGTCGAAAAGTACCAATCAGTAAAAGGTGGTTTAGAAGGTATTCTTGTTGGTCATGTTTTGACTTGCATTCAACATCCTAATGCCGACCGTTTAAAAGTGACAACCGTTGATTTGGGTGATGGCATTCCGCTTCAAATTGTTTGTGGCGCGAGCAATGTAGCTGCTGGACAAAAAGTTGCTGTCGCCACTATTGGCACAACTTTGTATGATAAAGAAGGTAATGGATTGGTTATCAAAAAAGGTAAAATCCGAGACATGGAAAGCCATGGTATGATTTGTGCCGAAGACGAAATCGGTTTGGGTACAAGTCACGATGGCATTATGATTTTAGACGAAAATCTAAAAGCAGGAACACCAGTTGCTACTGTTTTTAATATCGAAAACGACGAAGTTTTTGAAATTGGATTAACGCCCAACCGCGCCGACGCCATGAGTCACATGGGGGTAGCAAGAGATTTAAGAGCAGGACTTGTACAAAAAAATATAGCGACCGAGCTAAAAACACCGTCGATTAGTAATTTTAGAGTGGACAAACGCACCTTGAAAATCGATGTTAAAATTGAAGATCAAAAACTTGCGCCGCGTTATTGCGGAGTTTCCATATCTGGAATTACCATAAAACCCTCGCCCGATTGGTTGCAGAATCGTTTGAAGTCGATTGGTCTTACGCCAAAAAACAATATTGTCGATGTTACCAACTATGTTTTGCACGAATTGGGTCAACCATTACATGCCTTTGATGCTTCAAAAATCAATGGAAACAAAATCATTGTAAAAACGGTAGCTGCTGGCACAAAATTTACTACACTCGATGATGTAGAAAGAATTTTGCACGAAGATGATTTGATGATTTGTGATGAAAAAGGGCCACTTTGTCTTGCCGGTGTTTTTGGAGGAAAAAATTCGGGTGTGACCGAAAATACAAGTGCTATTTTTTTAGAGAGTGCCTATTTTAATCCAGTTACTATTCGAAAAACAGCCAAAAGACATACTTTAAGTACCGATGCGTCATTTCGTTTTGAAAGAGGAATCGACCCAACCATTACGGCTTATGCATTGAAAAGAGCTGCCATTTTAATTCAAGAAGTCGCTGGTGGCGAAATTACCTCTGATATTACTGATGTTTATCCAAAAAAACTGGAAGATTTTTCGGTGGTGCTTAACTTTGATAAAACAGCCAAAATAATCGGGGAAGATTTACCCAAAGAAACCATAAAAAAGATTCTGGCGTCTTTGGATATCAAAATCAACAGTGTTTCAGATGTAGGTTTAGGGCTTATTATTCCGGCCTACCGTGTGGATGTACAAAGAGAAATTGATGTAATCGAAGAGATTTTGCGAGTATATGGCTACAACAATATCAATTTTACAAAAAAACTCAATGCTACTGTAGCCAATGCGCCAAGAACTGAAGATTATAAAGTTCAAAATATAATTGCCAATCAACTCAATGCTTTGGGTTTTCATGAAATGATGGCCAACTCTTTGACTTCGCCCGAATATGTTAATTTATCCGATAAGCTGAAAGCCGAAAATAATGTCATGATGCTGAATCCTTTGAGCAGTGACTTGTCGGCAATGCGCCAATCGCTTTTATTTTCGGGATTGGAAGCGGTATCTTATAACATCAATCGCAGGAATATTGATTTGAAGTTATTCGAATTCGGAAAATCGTACCATCAATATGATAGCGGTTACGAGGAGTACAAGCATTTGAGTCTGTTTCTAACTGGAAATCGAGCAGCAGAAAGTTGGACCAATAACGACAAACCATCTGATTTCTTTTTATTCAAAGGCTATGTAAATGCTATTTTGTCACGATTGGGTATCGATAAAACAAAAAATCAACCTGTTGTTACAGACGTTTTTGCCGAAGGAATTGCCATAACTGTTGGCAATGAAATTATCGTAGAAATGGGAACAGTTAAAAAATCAATACTCAAACATTTTGACATCAAGCAGGAAGTTTTGTTTGCGGATTATAATTGGAATGCAATTTTAAAATTAATTGACAATAAAATTAAGTACAAAGACATTCCGAAATATCCCGAAGTCAGAAGGGATTTTGCTTTATTGGTTGACAACGAAGTGCCATTTGAGGCGATTTATAATTTGGCACAACAAACCGAAAAATCATTATTAAAAGACATTGCTCTTTTTGATGTTTATAAAGGGAAAAATTTACCCGAAGGCAAGAAATCGTACGCGGTTAGTTTCTTATTGCAAGATGCATCAAAAACATTGACTGATGCGCAGATCGATAAAATCATGGGCAAACTACAAACCAATTTTGAAACAACTTTGGGCGCTGTTTTGAGATAACAAAATACTTTTAAATGCATTAAATAAAAAGACCTGCGAAAATATGCAGGTCTTCCTAATTAAAACAAAACTGTACCATTTTAAAGTTGATAAAGTCTTTTATGCCAGCATTCTTGCATTAGATTCTGCACCTTAAAAGTTTAACAATAGTTGAGCGATTTTTTATCAAATAAAAAAAGACATAAAAGCAAAATTGACGGGTTAATTGTTTAATTTTAAAAAAGTTGTATTTGTTTTTAAATGTCAATTAAAAAAAGAAAAAGATGTTGCTAAATAACACAAACCTATTGCATGAGTTGCTTTTAGAACGTCAAAATGCAATTACAGAAGAAAGTCTTTTGGCTGATGTAAAGCGTATTTTAGACGACAACGAGAAAAAAAGAAATCAAATTAAGGATATGTTAAACCATCAAAGTTCAACAATAGCTAATGAATTTGATTTTGATTTGTTAATAACAAATCGGATTTTTCATATCAAC
>CANKZI010000057.1 GCA_947488595.1 Flavobacteriaceae bacterium | reverse complement strand
TCGTTTTAATAATAAGTTCGCTTTATTAAAAGAGATTCCAACAATATAATTACAAATAAAGCCTAATAAAATTACATTTATTGGGCTTTTTAATTCAAACAATATGATTCTAAATATAGAAACTCCAGCATTACTTTTTTCTGCAACGTCCTTAATACTATTGGCGTATACCAATCGGTTTCTAACCATCGCAACCATTGTTCGAAGTCTAAAAAAGAAATACGATGAGGCCGAAAACAAAAGTATTTTATTGGAAATTAAAAACTTAAATCTACGAATTACCCTTATTCGTTATATGCAAATGTTTGGAGTGCTGAGTCTTTTTCTTTCAGTATTTGCAATGCTTTTACTTTTTTTAGAACAACAAATTGCAGGAATTTACCTTTTTGGGATGAGCTTGCTAAGTCTATTGATTTCCTTAGCCGTTTCTTTTTGGGAAATCAGTATTTCTGTGAATGCCTTGCGGTTGCACTTGAGTGATTTAGCGGATAAAAAGAAATAACATGGTGAAAACGGAACAACTTAGTATTATATTTGCAGGCTGATTAAAATCGAAAATATGTCTGGAAATAAAGTACTAAAAGGAGTTGCACTTGTTGGATTAGGTGCCACAAGCTATGGAATGTTAGCCACATTTGTACGATTGGCGTATGATGAAGGCTTTACCACTGCTGAGGTTACCACTTCCCAATTTATCTATGGAATCCTCGGAATTCTTCTGATTAATTCCTTCCAAAAAATCAAAAAAGGAACTGCTGTAATAAAAGCCACAAGGAAAAATATTTTCCAATTGCTATTTGCGGGAACTTCGTTAGGAATGACGAGTGTTTTTTATTACTTGGCTGTGAAATACATTCCCGTTTCAATTGCTATAATTTTATTGATGCAAACCGTTTGGATGGGCGTTTTGATAGAAATGATTTTAGACAAAAAAGCACCTTCAAAATTGAAAATTGTTTCTGTTGTAATTGTACTAATCGGAACAGTATTGGCTACCAATATTTTTAAAAACGACTTGCAATTGGACTGGCATGGAATAATGTGGGGAATGTTGGCAGCAGCCTCTTTCACCACCACCATGTTCACCGCAAATAGTGTAGCAGTTGGAATTTCATCGGCACAACGGAGTTTGTTTATGCTTCTTGGTGGTGCGGTAATCGTATTTTTATTTGCTTTAGCGACACAAAATACACCTTTCAATTTCGAGATTTTTATGAAATGGGGAATCGTATTGTCTTTGTTTGGAACCATAATTCCGCCAATGCTGATGAACGCAGGATTTCCATTGACGGGTATTGGTTTGGGAAGCATAGTCTCGGCATTAGAATTGCCTGTTTCTGTTTTGATGGCGTACTTTTTATTACACGAACAAGTGGTTTTTGTTCAATGGATTGGAATTGTTTTGATTGTGTTAGCAATTGTATTAATGAACCTAAATTGGGATAAATTAAAAAATAAACTGTAATTTTAGACTTTAACTTAATTGCATAATTACCATTGGAATCGCTATTTGAAAATACATCTGAACCCATCCGTTTTAACGTTCCCGATGCAGAAATTGTGTATTACCCTCATTTTTTTGATGTAATGCAATCCGACTTATTATTTCAAGAATTACTTCAAAAAATTCCTTGGCAACAAGACGACATCAAAGTTTTTGGGAAAATACATGCGCAACCCCGTTTGACAGCGCTTTTTGGGAACGATGGAAAGTCGTATTCCTATTCTAATATAAAAATGCAACCTCATTCTTGGAATCCAATACTGCACGAATTAAAACAAAAAGTCGAAGCAGTTTCAGCAACAGATTTCACAACAGTTTTACTCAATTTGTACCGCGACGGAAAGGACAGCAACGGTTGGCATGCCGATAACGAAAAAGAATTGGGTGTCAATCCCGTAATCGCTTCCTTGAGTTTTGGTGCAGAACGGTATTTTCATTTGCAGCACAACACAGATAAAAATCAGAAGATAAAAATTCTTTTGGAACACGGAAGTTTGCTTGTTATGAAAGGGACGACGCAGCATTTTTGGAAACACCAAATTCCCAAAACCGCCAAACCAATTGGTTCGAGAATTAATTTGACATTTCGTAGTATTGTATAAATTAGTATATTTATAAAAAAAAGATGAACGAGATAATCCATTATTTTGAAACAATTCCTTCGCTGCACAGAGCATTGATATTGGCTGGAGGAATTACTTTTTTCTGGTTGATAGAAACTGTAAAGCCTTTATTTATATTGAAATATGAAAAATGGAAGCACGCAGGAATCAATATTTTCTTTACAATAACTTCGATAGTCGTGAACTTCTTGATGGCATTTATCTTGCTTTGGACCTCCAATTGGACTGCCGATAATCATTTTGGAATCTTACAATTAGCATCTGGGATTAATCCATGGATTTTCTTGATTATTGGTTTGCTATTATTGGATTTAATAGGAGCCTATTTGGTTCATTTTGTAGAACACAAAGTAAAATTTTTGTGGCGATTTCATTTGGTGCACCATTCGGATCTTTGGGTAGATACCACAACTGCAAACCGACACCATCCTGGCGAAAGTGTTATCCGATTTGTTTTTACTACATTGGCCGTAGTCATTGTTGGTGCGCCAATGTGGATGGTTTTTTTATACCAATCAGCCTCTGTTGTACTTTCGCAATTCAATCATGCTAATGTTTCGTTGCCTGTTACTATCGACAAGATGTTAAGCTATATCATTGTTTCTCCGGACATGCATAAAGTGCACCACCATTATGTTCTGCCTCATACCGATAGCAATTACGGAAATATATTTTCAATTTGGGACCGGCTATTTGGCACTTTTTCAACAATCAAAAGAGAAGATATTGTTTATGGAATTGACACGCACATGGAAGTTGACAAAAATAATTCCGTGACCAATTTATTAAAAATTCCGTTCCAAAAAAAGCAATCCTTTGAAAAACAATAAAAAAGAAAAAAAATAGTGCCGATTTAAAAAGGTATTGTTTTTTTTATTAATATTGAAGTATGAATAACTATTAACTAAAAACTAAAACTGAATTTATTTTCAAGTAATGAAAAAGAGTAAAAACATTGAATTAACGTGGGCTCAAAATGAAAAATTGATTTCACTGGCTTTAGAGGAAAGAAATCCATTTGAAATAATCAAAAAGGAATTCGGATTGGCTGAAAAAGAAGTTCTTGAAATTATGAAAAAGAAACTTCCAACTGATAAATTTGAGATTTGGAAAAAGAAGGCCAATGCTGCCAAACCAAAACCAAAACCTATCAAAATTGATGATTTTGACGAAGACTTAGACGGAAAATACTATATAAAAAATAAACTCGATTAAATTAGAACTCCTGATATTCAGGAGTTTTTTTAGTAATACCGCTTTTAGCATTTAT
>CANKZI010000056.1 GCA_947488595.1 Flavobacteriaceae bacterium | reverse complement strand
AATGGGGAAATAATATCCGAATGATGCAATTTTTAAAACAAAATCTAAAACAAAATGAATAATAAAAAGTATATAACATTTATTGCATTTAGTGCAGCGCTTGGAGGATTGTTATTTGGTTATGACACGGCAGTAATCTCTGGAGCAATAGGAAATTTAACCGAGTATTTCCATTTAACACCTATTGAAACAGGTTGGGCAATTTCAAGTGCACTAGTAGGATGTTTAATTGGAGCCTTATTCTCTGATTATTTGAGCAACAGATTTGGACGAAAAGCAACGATGCTCATTACAGCAATTCTATTTATCCTAAATTCAATTGGAACTGCTCTTCCAATTTCATTCACAATGTTTGTGCTGTTTCGTATTGTTGGCGGAATTGGTGTTGGTATTGCTTCCATGGTAGTGCCCATGTATATTGCTGAAATTGCACCTCCTAAAAGGCGTGGCGCTTTAGTGGGAAACTATCAATTAGCTATCGTTATTGGTATTGTGGCGGTGTATTTTGTGAACTACTTTATTGCTTTACAAGGCGATGCCAATTGGAATTTGAACATTGGTTGGCGTTGGATGTTTGGGTCAGAAATTATTCCATCCGTACTATTTTTAGTATTTATTTTCCTAATTCCTGAAAGTCCAAGATGGTTATTCCAAAAAGGAAAATCAACTGAGGCAATTGGTGTTTTAGAAAAATTAAACTCACCGGATGATGCGATTCAAGTTCAAACCGAAATTCAAAATTCATTACACCAAGAAGATAAAAATCAATGGGAACAATTAAAAAATCCTATATTTAAGAAAGCGCTTTTGGTAGGAATTGGACTTTCGGTTTTACAACAATTAACAGGTATTAATGCCATTTTGTATTATGCCCCGGAAATTTTTAAAAGCTTAGGAAGTTCAACTGATGTTTCGCTACTAGAAACCAGTATTCTTGGAGTTGTAAACTTAATTTTCACCTTATTAGCCATTCGTTTTGTTGATAAAATGGGCAGAAAACCGTTGCTCTATATTGGTTCTATTGGAATGACCATTGCTTTGGCAGCGGTTGGACTATTTATTTATTATAATGCATTGGGGAATTGGGTTTTACCTTTCTTACTGCTTTTTATGGCATCTTTCAGTATTTCATGGGGACCAATTGTTTGGGTGCTCTTATCTGAAATTTTTCCGAATAAAATTAGAAGTTTGGCGTTGGCAATTAGTGTCTTTATCCAATGGGTTGCCAATTTTGTAGTAACACAAGTTTTTCCAAGTTTAGTAGAAAACCAGTGGTTGAAAACTAATTTTAATGGTGCTTTTCCATTTTATTTGTTTTCAATAATTTGTCTAATATCATTACTTTTTGTTTGGAAAAATGTTCCCGAAACCAAAAATAAAAGTCTTGAACAAATGGATACCTTATGGGAATAAAAAAAACGCTATTTAGCTTGTTGTCTTTTCTTTACATTTTGAATTTAAATGCTCAAAACAATTCTAAATTTGTAAATACTTTTATTGGTACAGATGGAACCGGACATACATTTCCTGGTCCATCGTTACCTTTTGGAATGGTTCAGCCTGGACCAGATAATACTATCGAAGGGTGGAACCACACCAGTGGCTATCAATACAAAGACACCTTGCTATTGGGTTTTTCACAAACTCGTTTTAGTGGAACTGGAATTGGCGAAATGGGAAACATCCTTTTACTTCCTTTTAATGAAAAAAAGATAAATCTAAAAAACAGGTACTTCAAAAATACAGAAAAAGCAAGTGTTGGATATTATACAATAACCAAAAAAGATGACATAAAAGTAGAACTCACTTGTTCAGAAAGAGTCGCTTTTCACCAATATACTTATCCAAACAAAAACGCAAAGTTGTTACTCGATTTTCAACACGGATTTCAATTTTTAAATGACAGTTTAGTTTTAGAAAGTGACATTAAAATTGAAAATGCCACTACTATTTCTGGTTATTGCAAGACCAAAGGCTGGGTAACTAAAAAGTATTTTTTTACTATTAATTTCGAAACGCCTTTTATTGCATCAAGAGAACTCCCTAAAGAGAAAAAGCAAAATGCTCCGAAATATATTTTAGATTTTGAATTACCAAAAAATCATATTTTACAAGTAAAAATTGCCCTATCAACCGTAAATGTTGAAGGAGCAAAACTAAATTTGAAATCAGAAATACCACATTGGAATTTTGAAAAAGTGAAACAAAATGCTGAGTTGGTTTGGAATGATTATCTAAACCGAATTGACATCGAAGCGCCTCAAAAACAAAAAGAAATTTTCTATACTTCATTATATCATTTGCTATTACAACCATCAAATATTGCGGATGTTGATGGTAAATTTCGTGGTGCCGATGATACAATTTCATTAGCACCAAATAAAGAATATTACTCTACGCTATCTATTTGGGATATTTATAGAGGAGCATTTCCATTACTCCAAATTATAGCTCCAGAAAAAATTGACGGTATTATAAACACAATGCTTTTGCACCACAAAGCAGTTGGTTTTTTACCCATTTGGACGGCTTGGGGACAAGACAATTTTTGCATGATTGGCAACCATGCCATTCCAATGATTTTATCAGCTTACCAAAACGGTTTTAAAGGATTTGATAAAAAAGAAGCTATCAAAGCTATGGTTGAAACATCAAATAGAAGCCATATCAATTCCGATTGGAAATTGTACAATCAATATGGTTATTATCCATTTGATAAATTAGACAATGAAGCGGTTTCGAGAACTTTAGAATCTGGATATGACGATTATTGTGTAGCCCAAATGGCAATAAAAATGAATGACAAAGAAAATGGCTTCGTATTCAATAAAAGAGCCAATTATTACAAAAACCTTTTTGATAAGGACACACAACTTTTTCGAGGTAAAGATACTAATGGGAACTGGAGAACTCCATTTGATCCATTAACAGCTACTTCGCCGATGAACAATCCGGGCGATTATACCGAAGCCAATGCTTGGCAATATTTTTGGACACCCGCGCAATATGACATTGATGGTGTAAAAAAGCTTTTGGGCGGAACTGTAGCATTCACAAAAAAACTGAACGATTTCTTTACTATTGAGAGTCCAAACCCAAACACATTCCTTGGGCAAGAAGCCATGATTGGACAATATGCTCATGGTAACGAACCGAGTCATCATATAGTTTACTTGTATTCTTTTTCAGAAACACCCAAAGTAGGACAAAAATACATTCATAAGATTATTAACGAATTTCACAACAACACACCTAATGGAATGATTGGTAACGACGATTGTGGTCAAATGTCGGCTTGGTATATTTTGTCTTCTCTGGGCTTTTATCCTATTAATCCTGCTAGTAGTGAATTTATTCTCGGAGCACCACAAGTTAAAAAGGCAACTTTACGTTTAAAGAATAACAAAACTTTTACAATTGGAGCTGCAGACTTTTCAGCTGAAATCATTTACCAAGAAAACGCCAAACTA
>CANKZI010000055.1 GCA_947488595.1 Flavobacteriaceae bacterium | reverse complement strand
ATAATAATGGTGGCGGTTTTTTAAGTATTAAAACAAAAGAAGAATACTATGCCATTCAATCTCATTTGCGAAATGTAGCCGAAAGCAACAAAATTGATCATCCAATATATTTCGATGTATTATGGAGGGATAGAATCACTTACACTAACAATATTTTAAATTAATTTATGATGTCAAAACGAAAATTCTTTTTCAGGGTATTAATGCCAATATTGATTTTCTTTAATTCGAGTTTCTCTCAAAAAGATTACAAATTTTATAAATCTTATAAAGGAGATTTAAAAGAAGACTTCAAAACATTAAGATTTCAAGGAAAATTAAAGGAAAACCAATTATACAAACAAGAGAATAACTATTTTAAAGTTATTTATTTAAATAAGGACATAAACAAAATTCAAGTGTTGAATCACGACGCATTTGTTGTCGAAGAATATAAAAAATTGGGAAAGAAAACATCAAAGACTACTTTTACTAAAACAACTGAAGGGGTATTAACTAATTATTATTATTTTGACTGGGAAAAAAATTATTCAACTAGTTCCGTTTTAACAAAATTAGACGATAAAAAAAATGAAATTGAAGCAATCGAATTTGATGAAAATAAAAAAATAATTACTATACATCAAAAAAAATATAATCAACTTGGTGAAATTATTGAAGAAATAGCATTAGATGGCTCTAAGTCGTTATCTTACGACGACTATGGTTGTGCAACAAGAAAATTTGAATATGACCAAAAAGGCAATTGTACAGATGTCTTTTGTTTTGACAAGGAAAACAAAATAAGATCAAAAACAAAAAACATCTTTGATATTAACGGTATTAAGTCTGAAACGTGCGAACTTAAATTTAACTCGGGTAAAGTATTTGATAAACATATTTCAAAATTCGATAAAAGAGGAAATATAATAGAGACAATCGATTCAACAGAATCTTATTATTGGATTAATATATTTGAATTCGACCAAAAAAACAGACTCAAAAAAAGCACAAAAATTGATAATGATGAAATTTCAATATACTATTATTCTAAAAGAAATATTGAAACTAAAAGAGGAAAGAAGCAACTACAAAAAAAATATGCTTGTTTTGATAAAAACTTAAGGCCTTGTAATTGTGCATTTACAAACTCTGAATTATCCGATAATTATTCAATAAAAAAATCCAAGTTCAATCGGCACAAAAAAGTAAAAAAAGAGATTTATCTCGACACAAACAATCAATTGACATTTTGGATTGATAATTCCGCTAATGCCATCTATGCACCTATTTCTAAGTTCCGTTATTTTCAAAATGGCGAATTAAAATCTCAAAAAACGTACGATAAGTTTGGAAAACTTTTTTCAGAAATTAGTTATGATAAAAATGGGGTAGAATTAAATCTGTGGGATAATTTAACTTTTGACAAAGAAGATAAAACCAAATATTCGAAGTATGAAAAAGTACAAATCAAAGAACAAATTTGGATGGCTGAAAATCTCAGTGTAGAAAAATTTAGAAACGGAGATCCAATTTTACAAGCTGAAACAAATGAAGAATGGATTCAGGCATTTGAAAAAGGTATTCCCGCTTGGTGTTACAGTTATCATTATTCTCTAAAAATAGGTAAACTTTACAATATATATGCAGTAACAGACACAAGAGGTTTGGCTCCTAAAAATTGGCATGTACCAAGCTCTGATGAAATGGAAACATTAGTAAAAAATCTTGGTGGAAAAGACAGTGCTTTTAATCAACTTATTAAAAAAGAAGCATGGAATCATAATGAATACTTGAAAAATTCATACACAAAAAAAACTGTTTCGTTTAATGCTTTACCAACTGGATATAGAGATTTTATGGGTGAATTTAATGACTTTAATCATTTTGCTTTTTGGGGAAGTACAATAAGTCAACAAGAAAACAAAAAGTACCTTGTTTCATTTTCACTACATCAATCCCCAGAAGAAAAAGGCTTAGATATCTTTTATCATGTATGGGACGCTCAAGGATATTCTGTACGCTGTGTAAAAGATTAATAAATCAAAAATTTAACCAAATGAACTCAATTAAAGCAACTGATTTGTTTTCAATAAACGTAACAAATACTCATGGTTTTCCATTGAATATAAAATACAACGAAAAAGCAAACCATGGGTATGATCTATCGGGAAGAGGTATATTTCAGTTGTTTTTTGATCAACAAATCATTTATATTGGTTTGGCAGATAAAGAACCAGCAATTCTAAGATTTGAAAAACAACTCACATCTATTACTTTACGTGGGGCTTCTGTTTCTTTTAACCCTGATTGTGAGAATGAAATAAAATCTAATTCGGTTCTTAAGGCAGAATTCAAGATCGCCATAACTCAAAATAAAGGAGCCAACTTAACTTCTGTAAATAGAATTCAATTTGCAGCAAAAAATTGGAATATATTTCAAAATCTTGATGAAACGATTTTAGACCGTTTCGTTTTTGTTTGGTTCCCAAAGGAAAACAGTGACAACTTAAAAGCAATCTGCAATGAATGGAAAACAAATTTAAAACCTATATGTAATGGATAGAATAATAAACAATATCGGAGTACTTCTATTTACTTTGATTTTTACAATAAGTGGCTACTCACAAAAAACTGAATACGCAGTTATTTCAAAAAACAAAAGCAATCTTGAAATTTTTGATGATAATTCACACACCTCGCTAATGGGTATATTAAGTTATAATATCAATAGAATTCCATATTTCCTTGAAGAGAATGGTTATCAAGGTTGTTATGATATTAATCAACTTAAAAAATTAAACCTAGATGAAACGGGTTTTATAAAATTTACAATTAGACCTAAATTTTATCTTCCAAGAACTTTTAGTCAAGACACTATTCCAATACAAAAAACAGCACAAACCCTTGATGTGTTTTTTGATTCAATGTTAGTTGACCCCGACAATGATTTACTTAAAAGTGTTGACAGAAAGCAATTCAAACACTATTGGGACAGCACAAAAGTCGATGGTATAATACGTATGTCTTACAATTATTACTTTGATATTTCAAACATTACAACAATCGTTTTTAAAAAAGTAGATGGTATTGAATGGGTCTATTTTATGAAGCAAATTAACAAAAAACAAATTCCTGTATTATCTCTTAAAAAAGAGCAGTTATTATCTATTTGTAAAACATTTTATTTTGAACCGAACAGTGAGCAACAAAAAAACATAATTAGCTTCTTAAAAACAAGTCAACTTAAACAATACGAGTATTGCAAGGATATAAAACCAACGTCAGACAATAATTGTCTTGGTGATTATTGTAATTATGCTGATGCTAGTTATATTTCAAGTTATATTTGGAATTCTCAAAGCTGGGGCTTCGTGAACCCATTTAAAAAATTAAAAAAGCCATATTTCATTTGTGATTCGAATAATTATAAATTGAAACAATTTTTTTTCAAACAACAAACAATTGGGGACCCTTGGGGTGAATGGGATTATTCATCAAGTGATTCATACGAAGATAAAAAACAAGTCTTTTTAATTAGAACAGATATAGATATTAATAAAAGTGTAAAAAACCAAGCAAATGAGGATTATTTTAAAGAATTATATTTCGCAGACCCACTTTTTAAAAAACAATTTGAATTAACCGCTTTAAACGACACAGTTAGAAGAGAAAAACAAAAAGGTATCTTTTGGGCCGAAATTGAAAATCCGCAAGTAGCAATTGAGTATGAATTAATGCAAGATTCAACTGAAGTATCAGGTTATGTATTAAATAAAAAAATGCTTATCTATCAACCTCAAGGAAATCAAAAAAACATTGTGATGCTCTTTGAATTTAGTAAGCCCGATAGTTTCTATAATTGGAACTATGATGAAACTCTAACAAAAGAGGTGTTGAGTTCAACAGATTCTTTGCTTTACAAACAATACAACTCCGTTTTTAAGAATATTTCGGCAATCGATAAAACTGCATATTCAAGTAAAATCGATAAGAACACTGAAAAAAGTTTAAAATACATCATTAACTATTAA
>CANKZI010000054.1 GCA_947488595.1 Flavobacteriaceae bacterium | reverse complement strand
CCTTGATTAATTCTCCAATAGCAAATGATTTGGCTTTAATTTCAAAATCCGTTCTTTCTTTTGTACCAGTTTCTCCGTATCTTTTATCAAGATGTTCGTTGAAAGTTTTGATATTTTTATTTTTTGTTTCCATTTTTAATTTCTTTTTGTTCGTTAAAATATTCCTCCATTATTTTTTCAGCTTTGTTTAGTTCTTTTGTTGGTGTTTTCTGAGTTTTCTTTTGAAATCCATTAAAAAGAACCACTAAATTCCCCTTGTCAAAACAGCAAAATATTCTGTAAATATTGCTTTCGTATTCAATCCGAATTTCAAAAAGTCCTTTTTTATCTTCTATACTTTTAAAAAATTTGGTTGGGACACGTTCAAGAATAGTCATCATAAAAAGTACTTCGTCAATTTTGTCCTTTACTTTATCAGTTAGGGATTCAAAAAATTCTTCGAAGTAGTCTTTGTAAAAAACGATTTCTCTAATCTTTTCCATTTTTCAAAGTTAACGAATAATGGAACTTTTGCAAAATAAATAGAGAAATTATTTCAATATTTTTTTCATCGTCAAATTCTAACTATTTAAACGATTACAAAAAACACAATTTCTCCTTTTGCCTTGGCCGAAATACGATCAAGTGCACGCTTCAGAATTTGGAAGATTTGCCCGCCATTCGGAGGGAAAAGAGGAGTTTGAGGATATTTGAAATCGGAAGAATTAACTCGATTTAACTTGGTTTATGATTCCGATGACTTCAATATTCGTTTACCCAAGTAAATATTGAATTCTTCGAATGCCTTTCCTTGCGTTTCTTTGGAAATTTTTTCTTTTACAGCTCTAAAGAATTTAACGGTATCAAATTCCTTTATTGATTCCTTAGACATATTCAACTTCATTTAAAATTTTTGGACCAATGTATGGGCTTAAGCCATTTTTAGTAACAACTTCGATTTTTTCATTTTTGAATATTTTTTCAAATAAATCATAAGCTGCCATAAAATTGTCGAAGTTTTCTTTTTCAGGTTCAAAGTCAATCAACAAATCAATATCACTTTCACTGGATTGTTCATTTCGCAAATAAGATCCAAACAAACCAACATTTCGA
Organism: Flavobacteriaceae bacterium; assembly: GCA_947488595.1. Classification (GTDB taxonomy): domain Bacteria; phylum Bacteroidota; class Bacteroidia; order Flavobacteriales; family Flavobacteriaceae; genus Flavobacterium. The sequence goes on along the minus strand of CANKZI010000054.1, from coordinate 2,924 downwards.
ATACCAAATTTCGAAAGCTTAAGCTTACTGGCTTTCAATGTTTTTAGTATTATAGCTCTTGTTGTCATTTTAAACTTTACTCAAATTTACAAAAGTTTGTTATTAGTAAGATTAGGAAGTTCTAAAATAATCTCGCTTTAAATCTTGACCAAGTGTAAATTTATACTCACGCGGGAAGTGGTTGGTGTAATCAAAAATTTTCAAGATAAGCTGATACACAACTTTAAAAACTGGTAAATCGTAATATAATGCCATAATTTTTCAAAAATACTTCCGTGATTTTTGCTAAGCTCGGCAAAGTTCAAGTAAAACTTGACTCTGCTCTCACCTTTCGCAAAAATTATTTTCATGATTTTGTGTCGTCATTCAGCAATATTAAAGCGAGCTTTATATTGCGCTCATTCCTTACAAAATTCGACCGCTTCGCGGTATTAAAAAGTTAAATAGCTAAATATCGACATAGTTAAAAAGCCCGAACTGCACGCACATAGTATGAGATGTTGGGGGATATTATGGCGATGGGGCTCTTATAACTGCTGGAGGCATTCCCATTGCTGAAGTAGAAGTACCACGCGAGGGAGGCGTCGACCTCTGTACTACTCCAATAGCCGGCCGAAGAATTGAAATTACCTTGATTGTTAAGGTGTAAATTTCTATACATTAAATAGAACTCATCTCTAGAAGGTAAAAACCAATCTGTTTGCCCGCCTAATGATAAATTATCACAAATTTGTGCAGCAAAACTAGCTTCATTACAACCTGCTACAATTAAAGAGGTATTTGATTCTCCACTTCCAACAGTAAATTGTGTTCCTGGAATTGATGTTCCCAAACATCCCCATTCACAACCTGTACTCTGGTCACTTATAGCTGTTTCTAAATATTGCCAACCACCAGTTGAATTTCCTTTGTTAAAGAATACAATACCACCACCAGGTCCAGCTTGCCCAACAGAAAGTGTAGTGAAACTTACTTCATTACCATAAGCAGAAATATTATTTTCTGTAACTGCATAGGCTCGCACATAGTAGGTAGTATTTGGATTCAATAAATGAGCATATTGATAACCTAAGTCCGATATAGTATCAAACGTTCCAATTCCACTACCAATCATAATTTTATTAGAGCCTAAGGTAGGATTTGGTGAAGTAGAATAAACAATCCCTCTTTCCATAATTTGGTTGCCATTCGCATTGCTAATAGCACCTCCAAATGTAGCAGAGTTAGAAGTAATACCTGTAATGGCATTGGTCGTGATAGTTGGTAAAACTAGGGAGCCTGATCCACCGCCATTTCCTCCAGCAACAAAAGTTTGCCCATTGCTTAAATAAAGCGTATCGCCTGCGGAAGAAACAGATGTAATTGTTATACCGCTTCCACCAGCTACCGTTCCAGCACTCTTGGCATACAAAGCATAAGGCACAGATAACAACTGCGTTGTTCCCATTGTTAGGAAGTTGGTACTTCCAGCAGCATCCATTCCCACTTTGAGGTAATAATTATCGTTGCTCCAATCAATAGTAGCCATTGAACCGCTTTGTACTGCACCTGCGCCAATTACTAAATTGAAAAGACCATAAGCATCGGTATTTACAAAATGGTTTTCGCTGTATTGAGAAGCTCCTGTTGGTGAGGTTTTTAGGATAGTAACTTGAATACCAATTGTTGTTGTTGCAATTGGTTGTCCGGCTGCATTTCGCGCTACTGCACTGTAATTAAATGCATTGGGTGGGGTTTGAGCGTTCGCGAAGTTCAAAAGTGAAAAGCTCAAAGTCAAAAGTAAAATTATCTTTTTCATTTTTTTGGTTTTTAATTAGTTTTTAATGATTTTGTATGTGCCGAGCACTTGGTTATTCAGATTTTTCAAGGCCAATATGTATGTACCTGTTGCATACGAAGCTGTGTTAATTCCAATTACATTGGAGATGCAGGCGTATTTACCGTTATACACTTCTTTTCCTTGTAAATCGGTAATCGTTACTACAACTTGATCAAGGGTAGAATGATTGATTTGGATATTTACCAATTCCGTGGTCGGATTAGGATACACCTTAACATCCAAAATAGCAGCATCGGTTTCTTGAATGCTCGCTGTGGTCAATGTGGCACCTGCTGTAAATCCTCCACCGAGGGTATTTCCATCACTATCTGTTTGTGAAAGAACAACCAATTCACCCACGGTAAAACTCAATGAGCCGTTGGCTTGTGTCATTTTTGTTCCACCACTATTTACCGATTGTGGTGCGATACTCTGAGCATAGCTCATAGTTCCCATAAGCATAGCCGCTCCCAGCAGTGCAATGGGTTTTGATTTCATGCCTTTCGGCAAACAAGTGTTTTTAGTCATATTATTTATTTTTACTTGTTAATACTCGTTTTTATTTATCGTTTTTAATTGTTTTCAGTGTCGTTTCGGTTTTTCCAATGAACGCTAACGTCAAAATCTACGAACTGCGTCAACTTTCACTATATTTTTTTAAATTCATATTTCTACAAATTATTGATTTACAGACATAAATCCGATTACAACCGAATAACGAATTACAATCAATTAAATCTGATAGGTTTTGAAAATGAAAAACAGGAACTTTTTTGAGCATCTTATCTCAAAGATAAAAAATCATTTCTACTTTCCAATAGATTTCTTCTTTTCGGAAAAAATGTCGCTCAACACCACTAATACCGACAAAAAGTCTGATTTTGAGCACTTTTCGGGTATTGGTTTAGCATTTGACAAAGGAAAAGAAACAATACACAAATGGACTTAAATAAATTCACAACCAAATCGCAAGAAGCAATTCAGCAAGCACAGAATTTAGCTGAATCCAACGGAAATCAAAGCATCGAAACGGGTCACTTACTGAAAGGAATCTTTTTGGTGGATCAAGAAGTTACGCCTTATTTATTGGGAAAATTGAACGTTA
>CANKZI010000053.1 GCA_947488595.1 Flavobacteriaceae bacterium | reverse complement strand
GAATTTGCTAAATTGCACAAAATTTTATAAACAATAAAACGCAATGCTTTCCAAAAAAAAAATTCATTTTGAAATTTCTGAACGAAAAATCTTGCTAAGAATTTTTGATTTGCTTTTTGTTTTATTGTCCTTGTATTTGGTTGATTCTTTCTTAAAATTTGATTATATTAGTTTATCCAATAATAATTTTTATTGGATAGTAGTATTGGGGATTTATATAAATATCTTAGGAACTGTCTTTGAAATGTACAACCTGCAAGTAGCAAGTAACCAGTTTCAAGTAATCCGAAGTATTGTTTTAACTACATCGACAACCGCTTTATTTTATCTCTTAACGCCATTTTTCACTCCTTTATTACCTATCAACAGATTACAAATACTTTATTTCTTTATATCGATTTTTGCTGGCTTGTTGTTTTGGAGGATTTTTTACCAATCTTTTCTTGCTTCTCATCGTTTTGAAAAGAAGGCCATTTTAATTTGTGACCGAGAACAAGTAAAAGAATTGATAACTGGATTGGAAAATATCGATCCACATTATCGAATTGTCGGCTATCTTAATTCAGATTTTTCCGAAAAAGATACTTTTTTTTACGATTATGTAAAAAAATTAGAGATCGAAGAATTAGAAAGATTTGTAAGAGAAAATTCAATTTCAGAAATTGTAATTGCATCTCAAAAAACCGATGGCATGACTGTGCCATTGTACAATCAATTGCTTCACTTGTTAGAAAGTGGTTTTACAATTAGAGAATATACACAAGTTTATGAATTGATAACGCAACGTATTCCAATTCAGCATTTTGATAAAGATTTTTATCGTTATTTTCCGTTCAGTCGAAGCAATCAAAACAAATTGTATTTGCTTATTGTTAGAACTTTGGAGCTTGTTTTTTCAATAGTAGGATTGTCTATTGGATTGCTTCTTTTACCACTGATTTTGATTGGAAATGCTCTAGGAAATCGCGGAAAATTATTCTACAAACAAACACGAGTAGGCAAAAATGGTATTCCTTTTGAAATATTCAAGTTTCGAACAATGGTCAAAAATGCTGAGCACGAAGGTGCTGTTTTTGCGACCACTAATGATGTTAGAATCACACCTTTTGGAAAATTACTTCGAAAAGCAAGAATAGACGAAGTACCTCAATTTATAAATATTATTAAAGGTGAAATGGGTTTTATTGGACCACGACCTGAACGTCCCGTTTTTGTAGAAGAATTGGCAGAAATGATGCCTTTTTATGAAACCCGGCATGTTATGAAACCCGGTTTAACCGGTTGGGCACAAGTCAACTATGCTTATGGCGAAACCATGGAAGACAGTTTGATTAAGTTGCAATATGATTTGTATTACATCAAACACCGAAGCGTCTTTTTAGACATTAATATCATCATCAAAACCTTTAGTACGGTGCTTTTTTATCGTGGTCAGTAATCTTAATTTTTATTGATAGGTTTTTTTATTATTTTTACCAACAGGATAATATGTGTGATGATTACCGGCAAAAATATCATGAAATGGTCCTTATTGAAAATAACTATTGTATAAATAGTTACTAATACCAAACTAAAGTAGGTACTTTTTTTTATCCATTTTTGATTTTTTTTCAATACAAATACCACAACAAATAGGAGCAGAGGGTTAAATAACAAAAAGTTGTAGTTTAAAGATAGCTCTTGGTGTAATGAATAAAATCCAATCCAAAACAAAAAAATCCCCAATAATCCTGCAAAAGTAAAGTAAACAAGTTGTAACGTTTTGTTATTGATTGCAATAAGCAATACAAAAAATAAAATGTAACTGTACCAATTGTTCCAAAATGAAAATGATGTTGTAGCTGCGCTTTTAACGTTTATTGTTTTTATTGCATCAGATAAGGATTTGCCTTTATTTTTTGAAATTCGCACACTTTCCATCAATTGTAAAGGCAAAAAGGGATGGTCAAATTGTTGGTCGGTTTTTGCGCCAAACATAATATTAATGCCTAAGTTTTCGTAAAAATGTGTTTTTTGATAATCATATAAAATACTTCGGTAGCTTTTATCACTGTCTTTTATTTTTATCGAAAGCTTTTCACTGGTGTATTTGTTAATTACGTCAGCAACCATCGTTGTACAATTTCTATCGATAAATTTATAAGTATAAAAACGTTGATCTGATGTTAACACTGTATTTAGTGCTTCAAATATTTTTTGTTTTTGATTCAAACTCAAATTGAGCTTTTGTTCATATACACCACGTTGTTCATATACATATTGTGCTAAAAAGGCATCAAAATTATCGACGGCTACAAAATATTGCAAATCTCCTTTTACAAATTTCAAATAAAAATTGGGCGTTCGAAAATCAAAATAGCCGTAATTATAAACCGCATCTATTGCGTTTTCAGTATCTTTTACGCGAAGCGCGGTATGACCAAATAGCGAATACAATTGATCGCCAGAATCGCAAGTTAGTAAACTGATTTCCGCTTTTTCGGATAAGATTTTGGTTTGTGAGAAATTTTGGTATAGTGGGTTAAGAAGAAAAAAACAAAATAAAAATACTTTTCTAAACGTACTGTATGTTTTTTTTGATTTCATTTTCTTGCGTTTTGCGAATGTAATTTATCTTCTAAAGATACTTAAATCAACTTTTACTGAGAATATATTCGAATATAAAGCAGCACTTTGATCGCCCAAATCGGTTAAAGCATAATCAATCTGAATGCCTTTGTATTTAAATCCAAGTCCGATATTGGGTTGAAAACCTACTTTTTGTGTGCCATCAATTTGTTCGATATTCTGAAAATTCCCAGCACCCACGCGCAGAAAAACCAAATCGGTATAGCCGTATTCAAATCCCAAGGCAGGATCTATACTCAATCCGTCTGTCGAAAAAATATCATTGGTTTGCTCTAATCGCATGTTTAAATTACCGGAAGCCAAAAGACTGGTTTGATTGTGAAATTCAAATTTTTTTGAGATGCCAAATTGCGCTTTTGGCAAAGTAATTTCGGTGCTTTCGGGCAATTCTTGATTTTCGCCTGGAATGGCATCGGCAATTTTTGCGTATTCTTCTTCGTCAATTGCCCAAACATTGTAGGTTGTTGTTACATCGCGAACCATCAGACCAAATTTCCAGTCGTTGCGTTCAAATTGCAGTCCAACATCAAAACCAAAACCCCATGAACTGGCAAATTTTCCAATAATTCTGCGTATTACTTTGGCATTCACACCATATTGAAAGCCGGGAACTTTTAATTTTCGTGCATAAGAAAACGTAAAACCATAATCGGCGGTTGAAAAAAGACTGATTCTGTTATAGTCTATATTGCCTTCGCTGTCGATTAATTCGGTGGTATTTAAAATATCATCGACGCCAAAACGTATGATTGAAAAGCCAAAAGCACTTCGGTCATCAATAGGTTTTGCATAAGCAGCATAATCATATTGAGCAATATTAGCAAAATAACTGGCGTGCATGATACTGGCTTGATCACGTTCTAAATTGACCAGTCCCGCTGGATTCCAATAACCCGAATTGACATCAGAAGTATGCGCTACAACAGCATTTGACATACCCAAAGCCGCCGCATCGACACCAATATTCATAAACTCATTTGAATATTTTCGAATCGATTGACTATTAGCGAGATTACAAATAAAAAGAAAAAGTATTAATGCAATTTTTTTCAAAGCAAATTTTTTTACAAACGATGGGTGAGTTTGTTTTTTGGTCAAAAATATAATTTTTTATTGAAGTTATTTGTTTTCAAACTCCAAATAAATAGGAAATAGCTAACATCCAATAAAAATCTATAATAAAAAACGCATACGACATTAACTTATTGTACTAAATTTGTTTTTCTTAATAATGAAAAACATGAAATTAAACATCAAGTCTCAAGTTCCCAATACGATTACGCTTTTAAATTTATTTTGTGGTTGTATCGCTGCTGTTTTTGCATTCAAATTAGCATTCGAAATGGCATTTTTATTTGTTTGTTTGGGTATTTTTCTCGACTTTTTTGATGGTTTTTTTGCGCGATTGTTTCGTGTTTCTAGTCCGCTGGGGCTGCAGCTCGACTCTTTGGCGGATATGGTAACAAGTGGCTTTGTACCTGGATTGGTAATGTATTTTATGATGAAATTCAGTTCTGGAATGTCAGAAAGTAGTTATTTTCCTTTTTTGGGTTTTATCATTACCATGGGTTCCTGTTATCGTTTGGCGAATTTCAATATCGACACACGACAAACCGACTCATTTATAGGATTACCAACGCCTGCCAATGCTTTGTTTATTATAAGTTTACAACTGGTAAAAACAAATAACATTTATACTGTTGAATTGTTTACCAACCAATGGTTTTTGCTCCTTATTACGTTGTTCAGTGCTTATATTTTGAATGCGGAGATTCCGTTATTCTCATTAAAAATTAAAAATTTTAGTTTGCTAAAATACAAGTTACAGGTTGGATTTTTGTTGTTTTCGATTATCATGTTAGCCTTTTTGTATTATTTAGCTGTGCCGATAATCATTATTAGTTATATTTTATTGTCGGTGTTCCATAATAAACTGCAAAAAAAATAGTAGTTTCCAGATGAGAAAAAGGGTAGCGGTTAGAAGAAAATCTAAAAAGAAAACTGGCTTTTGGTCACAAACGATTGCGTATTTTTCGGCCTTATTCTTTTTGATTTTAACGATCGTACTTGGATATCATTATCGCGATGGTTTGGCTTATTATTTTAGTTTCAAAACCAAAAAGGCATTACAAGAAAGTAAAGAAACAAAAAGAATATCCGATATCCGCAACCATCAAATTCTAACAAAAAATAGTGATAAAGTTATTGGAATAGATGTTTCAGAATACCAAGGCGACATTGATTGGAATCAAGTGTCAACGGTCGAAAATGAGTTTACAATTGAGTTTGTGTTGATTCGGGCAACAGCTGGAAATGATCGGGCCGATCTTCAATTCAAAAAAAACTGGAAAGCTGTTAAAAAGAAAAAACTAATTCGTGGTGCTTACC
>CANKZI010000052.1 GCA_947488595.1 Flavobacteriaceae bacterium | reverse complement strand
CGCTGTAGGTAAATTGCAAAGTGAATTAAAGGAAGAAGTTTATAAACTAGGAATTAAGATAAGTAGAAGTAATTTCTCAAAATTATTGCGAAATCCAATTTACATGGGTAAAATTATCGTACCCAAAAGCGAAGAGGAACCAATGATGATTATTGATGGAATTCACGATGGAATTATATCTGAAAATTTGTATTTTGAAGTACAACAAATATTGTCAAGCAAGAACCAAATTAGAAAACTGCCTTGCTATAAATCGTTGAGAGAAGAATTACCTTTAAGAGGAATGCTTTCTTGCTCCAATTGCGGTGAAAAAGTAACCGGAAGTCGCTCAAAAAGTGCTACAGGAAATCATTATTTCTATTATCATTGTAATTACTGCGCCAAAGAACGATATCCGATGGATTTGGTTAATAATACATTTGAAAGTATAATGGAGGATTTTACTTTCACGACTGAAGTAAAAGAAATTTATCAGTTAATGGTGAAAGACTTATTATCTGCAGATGCTAAAGATTCCAAATTAAAACACGAACAATTGGTTAAAAGTTTAAACGATACCAATTCTCGTATTGAAAAATTGCAAGATTTATTGGTTGATAGCAAAATTGACCACAAGCAATATAGCGAAACAATGACGAGATACAATGCCCAAAAGTTTAGTTTGACAGATGAAATAAACAAGGTTAAAAAGTTGAATGGAGATTATTTGAACTGGTTAAAAAATGGTGTAGATGCCTTAAATAACCTAAAAGCACACTATGTTAACGCACCAATTAGAGATAAACAACAACTAATTAGTTCGATATTCCCTGAAAAATTTGCATTTGATGGAGAAAAATGTCGAACTACCAGAATCAATGATGTTTTGAGATATATCTTATTGATTGACAACGATTTACAAAATAAAAAAAGTGGACAAATATCGAAAAAAATCGAACTGTCCACTCTAGTGGAGTCGCCGGGAATCGAACCCGGGTCCAAACAAGCAACCAAAAAACTTTCTACACGCTTATTTCCTGTTTAGGTTTTCGACGTTGGGCTAGGACAGAAACAACCACCAAACGCTTAGTTTTATAATTTCGAAACGGATTTAAAACATTACCGTTTCTAGGTTTAAATTTACGATTCACCTGTACCGACCGCCATAAACCAAAGCTTTCGAGGTAAATCCTGCTTTCCTATCTTATAGGAACGAGGCCAATCTTACTATGATTCAGATTATGCAGCAAGAGCGTAGTTTCCTTCGCCGTGTAAATGTTTTGAAACCTTTTATTAACGAGAATTGTCCCAGTTCTCGGCGTGCTTACTTTTCAATTCGACTTGCTGTCAAAACCAGTCGACCCCTTTTTCGGTTTATTAGATTATCACATCTCAGACTTAAGACTTTTTACCTTCTAAAGGATAGCAAATATACTGTTTTTTACCTGTCAATACTAAACCATATTATTGTTCTCCCTCCTCGTTGTCCAGTTTGAAAGGATAATCTCCAAAATCGGGTGCCAATTTCCAACTTTGAAAAGTTTGTTTGGTGTATTTATTAGATAATGCAAAAATAGCCACTGTATCTTGTTTTAATTTGATATAAGATGCTGTATTCCCATGCCACCAACCGTTATGATAGAACATTTTTTGACCCGATTCCCATTCATACATTCGGATGCCCAATCCATAATTGCGCGTACCTTTGTGCTCATAGCTGTAGCCTTTATAAACCGATTCAACAAGTTTTACACTCAAAAAAGCAGGTGCATAAGTAGCCTTATCAAACTTTAATAAATCTCGAGGTGTTGAGTAAATATTTTTATCACCATATGTACCATCCAAATGATCAAATGCCAGTCGCATTTTATTCCCTTTGTAGGATTGGCTCACCTTATTTTTGTCTTTCTCACAATCTAAAACAAAAGTATGATCCATTTTTAAGGGTTCAAACAATAATTTTTGCATGGCATCGCGGTAATTCATTTTTGTCACTTTTTCGATAATTATGGCCAAAAGCACATAATTGGTGTTACAATAGGCAAATCGTTTGTCGGATCCGCATTGTAACGGAAATTTATGGAGGTTTAACAAATCCAATACGTCTTGATTGCTGAGTAATTTCGAATGGTTCCACACCTTTCTATCATCGCAAAAATAGGCATAGTTGGGCAATCCACTGCGATGATTCAATAAGGTTTGTATTGTAATATTCGGATACGGAAAAGGCGAAAGGATTGTATTTATATTTTGATTGAGTTGCAATTGGCCTGAATCAATCAATCGCAAGATAACAGATGCAGTCAACACTTTACTAACCGAAGCGATATGAATGGGTGTTGTTGCTGTGATTTTTGATTTGTTTTCGATATTGGCATCACCTTGGTAATTTTCGTAAATGATTTCGCCATTTTTAGCAACCAAAAAACCACCACTAACATTATTTTTAATCCAGTTTTTTATAAAAAAAGCGTTTGCGATTTCGTGCTTTTCTTTTATGTAGGCATTATCTACTTTACCCATCTTTATGAAAAAAGGACTACGCGCTCTATCATTACTGGTTTGTAACACCGCACTTTGGTCACTTTTGTTTTGGCACGCGCCAAATACAAGTACAATACTAATACAACATTGAATGATAAAGTAGCGCGAACGAATCATTTTTTATAACACTTATTAGTAGCAAATATAGCAAAACATTCAGATGACAAAATTTGATTTTAACAGATAAAAACCAATGGTGTTTTAACTTTTTAATAATCAAATTGTTGTGGTTTAAATAAAAACTAGAAAAATATCAATAAACTTTTTCAAATTGTTATATTTGTAACAATATAGGGTGTAAACGTAAAAATTTTTAAATCGACAACCTAAATTGTTAATTTTTTAATTTTAAACAATCATTTTAAAACCTTTTAAAAGAAGCTTTTTTTAATTTTTACCAGTAAGTCATGAAATTCGGAATAATAAAAGAAAGAAAAAATCCGCCAGATCGTCGCGTTGTTTTTACACCTATGGAACTGGTTCGTTTAAAAACAGAACATCCGGGAGTTCAAATCAAAGTTGAAAGTTCAGATATTCGTGTTTTTAGTGACCAACAATATAAAGACTTTGGTATTGAAGTTGTTGATGATGTTGCTGATTGCGATGTTTTATTTGGCGTTAAAGAAGTGCCGATTACAGCGTTGATTCCGAATAAAAAATATTTTTTCTTTTCGCATACCATCAAAAAACAACTACACAATCAGCAATTGCTCAAAGCGGTTTTAGATAAAAAAATTGATTTATACGATCATGAAACGATTGTCGATGCCAACAATAAAAGACTAATCGGTTTTGGACGTTATGCTGGAATTGTCGGTGCTTATAACGGAATAAGGGCATTTGGAATAAAATTCGAATTGTTTAATCTTCCAAAAGCCAACACTTTAGAAAGTAAAAGTGATTTAATTTCAAAATTAAGAAGATCCGTACTTCCTCCAATAAAAATTGTTGTAACCGGTCATGGAAAAGTAGGAAACGGTGCAAAAGAAATTTTAGATGCGATGAAAATCAAACAGGTGACAATTGAAAATTTTCTTTCAAAAACCTATGCAGAACCGGTTTATGTGCAACTTGATGTGCTTGACTACAATAAACGAAAAGATGGAAAACCTTCTGATAAAAACGATTTTTATAACAATCCGACAAACTATACGTCAAATTTCGAACGCTTTACAAAGGTTTCGGATATCTTTATGGCAGGTCATTTTTATGCCAATGATGCACCTGAAATTTTAAGCCGTCAAATGCTTATGGCCAATGATTGTAAAATAAAAGTAGTTGCCGATATCTCATGCGATGTTAATGGTCCTATCGCTTGCACAATAAAAGCAACAACCATTGCAGAGCCCTTATTTGGTTATCTACCTATCGAAAACAAAGAAGTTGATGTTTTTCATCCTGCCGCCATCGTCGTAATGTCGATAGATAATTTGCCTTGTGAATTGCCTAAAGATGCTAGTGAAGGATTTGGCGAAATGTTTATGGAACATGTTGTCCCAGCTTTTTTTAATGGAGACCGAGACGGCATTTTGCAACGTGCTAAAATTACTGAAAACGGAAAATTAACCAAAAGATTCGAATATTTGCAGGATTATGCAGATGACAATAAACTAAAAAATGTCTTGATTTAATCAGGACTTTTTTTTGGATAAATAATCATAAAATAGTGTTTATATTTGAAGATTAAACTTTCTGTTTTGAAAACTAAATTCCTTAAAATTGTACTCATTTTATTCGCAATTCCAGCATTTTCTCAGGAATTACTACCGTTCGTTGAAAATTTTACGAAATCAGACTACAATGGCGATAATCAAATTTGGAATAGTACGCAAGGTAATGACAACGCCATGTATTTTGCTAACAATCATTATTTTTTGCGCTATAATGGCGTAAAATGGGAAAAATACACCTTGCCCAACAAAACCGTAATTCGCTCAATTTTTGCCGATGGTGACAAAATATACTGTGGCTCTTATAACGAATTTGGTTTTTGGAAAAGAAAAAACGGAAAAATGGAATATTTTTCGTTGTCAAACAACAAAAATATTTTTAATGATGCTAGTGATAACGAAGAAATATGGAAAATATTCAAATCCAATAATACGATTTATTTTCAGTCGTTCAATCAAATATTGCTTTTTAAAGACAATACTATTGAGCAAATAAAAATACCTTTTCAGATTTCCTATTGTTTTGTTGTTAATAAAAGTATCTATGTTGCTTCGGTAAAAAATGGAGTCTATATTTTTGATAATAAAAAGTTTACAAAAGTTGACCGTTGGTCAAATCTCGAAAACACCATCATTCATTATATTGCAGCCAACAAAAACGACATTTATATTTTTACTCAAAAAAATGGTGTATTTATTGATAAAAACGGTGCGCTAACCGTCTGGCAAAATCCGCTGAACCAAATCTTGAAAACCCAAATTATTATTACTGCAAAGTTTATTGATGCTAATAATGTTGCCATTGGCACCAATTCAAATACCACATTAAAAGAAAAGTTTGAGTTAGTTAAATAATTAAGTTTCATTTTAATTGTTTGAGCCCTTTGGCAATTAGTCAAAGGGTTTTTCTAACATAATCAACAATTTTTTTTACTTTTATCCAATCAAAAAAAACATATGAAATCTATTTTTTCTTTTGCATTCGTATTAATTACGTCAATCGCTATCGCACAAAGCATAGAATCGCCTTCAAAAAACATTCAAGTTAATTTTAAATTGGT
>CANKZI010000051.1 GCA_947488595.1 Flavobacteriaceae bacterium | reverse complement strand
GTGAATGGGGCTACATTAATTACAGATAGATTTGGTAATACAAATAGTGCTTATAGTTTTGATGGTATAAATGACTTTATTCAAGCACCAAATTATGCTTCAAATAGTTCATTTACATTTTCATGTTGGGTAAATATGTCAACTTATAATCTGAATTCTCTTGGTTCTAATGATTTTATTTTCTTTGCAAATCATTCAGGGACTAATAATTCAAGTCGTAATTTTATGTTAGGTTACCGTAATTTTGGTAATGAAAATGGCTTCTCTTCTTACATATATAATAGCACGGGTGCTCAATTAGGAGGTTATGCAACTAATCAAACACCTCCATCTGTTAATTCTTGGCATCATTTAGTAAGTGTTTTCGAAAATGGAACTTATATCAAAATGTATTTAGATGGGGTATTATTTTATAATCAAACAAGTAATGTTCCAACTCAAAGTAATATGCCAAGTCTACCTTTGTTTTTTGGAATAGGCGTTGCATCACAATTTGATTTCTTGGAAGGGAAATTAGATGATGTTGGTTTTTGGAATAGAGCACTTACTGAGACTGAAATCACCAACTTGTACAATGTCAACCAATGTATCACAAACATTACCGTTACGGATACACTTATTATAAACGTTGGTCAATTATCTTTTAACGACCCAGTTACATGGGCAAACAATATTACTATTGCTCCCAATCCTGCAAGTTCACAAATTAACATTAATTTCAACAACATCACCAATTTGAATGGTGGAACATTGAAAATCATTAATTCATTAGGGCAACAAGTGGCAACAACACCAATTACTACTTCTGGAACCAACAGCACCATGCAACTGGCAACGTGGGGCGGCACAGGAATGTACTTTGTTCAAATCATTAATCCGCAAGGTCAGATTGTAGACATCAAAAAAATTATATTGCAATAAGTTTAGTTAAGTTAAAATTGAGCCACAGGAAACTGTGGCTTTTTTGTTAGCCGCATTTAGCACAGTGCAATCGTTTTAAATCTAAAATAAAATGATTCGTCAACATGTTACGGTCGGTAATCTTGACGGCTTTACAGTAAATACTTTAATCCAATCGAAAATATTGTAAAAACAGAAATGTTGCATGCAGCGTTTGTATGCAAAAAATGTTATAAAACTTTGTTTTCTATTCGTATATTCGTGTCATCATAAACCTAATTAATTATGGAAGTTAAAAATTTATCAAATTATGGTGATGCCGAAAAGATTATTCTTGCCGAACAATTATGGGACAGCATTTCTAAAACGGAATTGATTATTTCGGACGAAATAAAAAACGAGTTGGATATCAGATTGCAAAACCTTGGAACACAAAAAACAACATTATATTCTTGGGAAGAGGTAAAAAGTTACTTGGATACTATTAGATAATGCCTAAAATTTACTTCACAAGAGAAGCTTTATTTGATATTGAAGCGATTGTCATTTGGTATGAATCAAAAAGAAAAGGACTTTCTTATGATTTTGAACTTTGCTTAGAAGCTGGGATTAATGAAATTAATAGATATCCGGATTTATTCCAAAAAAATACAAACAAGTAAAAATTAGATTTATAGCGCGATTTCCATATGGAATTCATTACGTTTTTGATGAAAATAATATAACTATCATAGGAGTTTTTTACACTTCGCAGGCACCAAAAAATTGGTCAAAAAAACTTAAATAATAAAAGCATCATTTGAATAATAATTTCAAAAATGCAGCTTCAAACTCAAAATCACACATGAACTGGGAACAACTTTTATCTTTACGCCGTCAAGGCGATACCTCCAAACGCCTGCGCAAAGAAGAATTGGATACCCGAATTGGCTTCGAAGTCGATTATGACCGGATTATTTTCTCGGCGGCATTCCGAAGTTTGCAAGACAAAACACAAGTGATTCCGCTTTCCAAAACCGATTTTGTACACACCCGTCTTACACACAGTCTCGAAGTATCTGTGGTTGGCCGTTCTCTCGGAAGATTGGTCGGAAAAAAAATCATCGAAAAATACCCTTATTTGAAAGAAATACATGGTTTTGACATGAATGATTTTGGTGCCATTGTGGCTGCTGCTTCCTTGGCGCACGATATTGGCAATCCGCCATTTGGTCATTCTGGTGAAAAAGCCATAGGCGAATATTTTGCGATTGGAAACGGCAAACAGTACAAAGACCAATTGACGCAAAAACAATGGCAAGATTTAATTGATTTTGAAGGCAATGCCAATGGTTTTACCGTGCTTACTGCAAGTCGCTCTGGCGTTTCTGGAGGAATCCGACCAACCTATGCTGTTTTGGGCGCCTTTATGAAGTACCCAAAAGAAAGCCTTCCCAAAAAACCAACTTCGAATATTGCTGATAAAAAATATGGTTTTTTTCAGTCAGACAAAGCGTTTTTTGAAGAAGTTGCTTTGGAGCTCGGATTGCTGTCCAACAAATCAGGCGGTGACATCGGGTTTGAACGCCATCCGTTGGCTTATTTGGTCGAAGCAGCCGATGATATTTGCTATACCATTATCGATTTTGAAGACGGTATTAATCTCGGATTGGTTTCAGAAGATTTTGCTTTAGAATATTTGATAAAATTGGTAAAAGACAATATTGATGCGCCAAAATACAATGCTCTAACCACGAAAGAAGACCGCATTAGCTATTTGCGCGCGCTTGCCATCGGCAGTTTGATTACCGATGCTGTTGCCGTTTTTATCGAAAATGAAGCGGCGATTTTGGAAGGAAAATTTCCTTTTGCATTGACCGATAAAAGCAAGTACAAAGCACAAATGGATGACATCATCAAAATATCGGTAAAAAATATTTATCAAAGTCGCGAAGTAATCGAAAAAGAATTGGTTGGTTATCAAATTATCCAAACCTTATTAGACAAGTTCATTACTGCTTTTAACAACAAAAGCAATGGTACGGCTTCGAATTATGACAATTTGATACTCAAAATGTTACCCGAAAAATTTCTTGAGCAAAAAGAAGATTTGTACCAACGTTTGCTGCACATTTGTCACTATGTATCGCTTTTGACGGACGGCAATGCCTTGGAAATGTTTGAAACCATTAACGGAACCAAGCGCGTTTGAGAATGGGATATTTTGTTAATGAGAAAATGAGATAATGGTGCAATTATAAAATTCTAATTCAATAAGCTGAAAAAAGATTTTCTAGACTTTTTACGTCAATTCCACAAAAACGTTGCAGTTCTTCAACTGTGCCGTGTTCGATAAATTCGTCTGGAATTCCTATAATTTTTAAGTTGGCATCGTAATTGTTTTTTGAAGCAAATTCGGCAATTGCACTTCCAAAACCACCAATAATAACGCCGTCTTCAACCGTAATTATGGTTTTGAATGTTGTAAAAATAGTATGCAATAAGTTCTCGTCTAAAGGTTTTATGAAAGCAAAATCATAATGCGCTATTTTATCCAAATCAGTCACTTTGGTTAAAGCTTCAATCACATTATTACCGATGGTTCCCGTTGATAAAACCGCTATTGTATGACCTTTTTTTATCAACTTGGCTTTTCCGATTTCGATTGTTTTGTAATTGCCAAAATGTTCGGATTTCCAATTATAAACAACACCTCGACCACGTGGATACCGAATGGCAATTGGATTTTGCAGTCCTAAAGATGCGGTGTATAAAATATTTTGCAATTCGATTTCGTTCAGAGGCGCATACAGCATCAAATTCGGAATACAGCGCAAATACGCCAAATCAAAAACGCCGTGATGAGTGGCGCCATCTTCGCCAACCAAACCCGCACGATCAAGACAAAAAATTACTGGAAGATTTTGCAAAGCTACATCGTGAATCACTTGGTCGTAAGCGCGTTGTAAGAACGTGGAATAAATATTGCAAAAAACAACCATGCCTTGGGTTGCCATTCCTGCGGCCAAAGTAACCGCATGTTGCTCGGCAATTCCGACATCAAAAGCGCGATCAGGAAAAACGTCCATCATGAATTTTAGCGAACTTCCCGACGGCATTGCAGGCGTGATTCCGATGATTTTTTCATTCTTTTTTGCCAGATCCAAAAGCGTAAGCCCAAAAACATCTTGGTATTTTGGCGGAAGGTTTTCTTCTGATTTAAGATGAATTGCGCCCGTAGTTCTATCAAATTTTCCGGGTGCGTGGTATTGCACCTGATTTTCTTCGGCCTGCTGCAATCCTTTGCCTTTGGTTGTAATAATATGAAGGAATTTTGGTCCTTTTATTTGTTGCAAACGCTTCAACTCTTTTATCACCAAAAAAATATCATGACCGTCAATCGGACCCGAATAGTCAAAATTCAGCGATTTGATCATGTTGTTTTGCTTTGGGTTTTTGCCTTCTTTGACTGCGGTTAAATATTTTTTTAGTGCGCCAACACTCGGATCGATGCCGATGGCATTGTCGTTAAGAATGACAAGTAAGTTGGCATCCGTCACGCCAGCATGATTCAAACCTTCGAACGCCATTCCGGATGCAATCGATGCATCGCCAACTACAGCAATGTGTTGTTTTTCAAAGTCGCCTTTAAGATTCGAGGCAAGCGCCATACCCAAAGCCGCCGAAATGGCCGTTGAGGAATGTCCCGTTCCAAAAGTATCATAAATGCTTTCGCTTCGTTTTGGGAAACCAGAAATCCCGTCGAGTTGGCGGTTCGTGTCAAATTTTTCGCGTCTTTCGGTAAGGATTTTGTGTCCATACGCCTGATGGCCAACATCCCAAACCAACAAATCTTCGGGCGTGTTAAAGACATAATGCAGGGCGATGGTCAACTCTACCACGCCAAGGCTCGCGCCAAGATGGCCTTCTTTTACAGAGACAATATCGATAATAAAATCGCGCAATTCTTGGGCAAGTTGAGGTAGTTGGTTTTCCTTCAATTGACGCAAATCGTTTGGATTTTGGATATGTAAAAGTAAATTTTCAGACATTGTACAAAGGTACAAATTGAATTGCTACTTTTTTGTAAAACATTTTTACCAACGAATATTTCATAAAAAAGCTTTACCTAAGGCCGAAATGGCTTTCGTAAAGTCGAGATTTATTATGGTGCGAAATGCACCCGAGGCTTTGGCCGAACTGACGCAGTACTCCCAGGCAATCGGTTTTTTTTATTTCCAATACGGTGGACAAAATGTTTTGGCCTTGTAAACAAAATGTTTTAGCGTTCAAAACAAAATGTTTTGTTATTGGAAAACAAAATGTTTACGCATTGGGTTTTAGGTTTTAGGTTGTTCTCACCGGTTCCGCAAAGCGTTTCCGAAATGCTCCGCAAATGTCTCCTGACTTGGCATTATTTTTTATCTTTTTTGTCATAGCCTGCAGAGCGGCAACCTAAACTTTTTGAACTTCGCAGAATTTATTCCGACAGCACTCAGGACTGTATGCATTTCTTTTAAAGGCAGCAAATCCAAAACAACCGCCGATGACATTTAAAATCAAGAAGTGATTTACAAAACGACGATAGGTTGTTTATTAAATTGTTAACAATTGAAAAAATAAATAAATTA
>CANKZI010000050.1 GCA_947488595.1 Flavobacteriaceae bacterium | reverse complement strand
AAGTGATAAAAAGCATAGTTTACAAAAAGGGAAAAATACTATCAATACCGATGTAACGAGTCTTGCACAAGGTATATATGTAGTGAAAATAATCAATAATTCAAACGGTAACGTCGCAACTAAAAAGTTCATAAAACGTTAATGTAGGCAAAATTGATTTAAGAGTATATCCAAAAAAACGCTCGCAATTGATAAGATTGCGGGCGTTTTTTTGGATACCTGATGAGCAAAGTAGCGTGACTTTGCGAAACGCGGTTTGTTTTTATCAGTATTATAAATTATAAAACACACGAAGGGATTTGCGCAGTGCAGTCCAGCCATGGGCGTCGAGTAGCTTTGCCGAATTTCATTTCGCACTGGCACGAAAGTTATTACTCCTCGTAACGCGCAATTTCTCGATCATAAAAAGCATTCGCTAAAACGATCAATCCCTCCATTTCGGCGTTCAGTTCTGACTCGTCTAAATCTTCAGCTTCTTCCATAAACTCGACCTCATCGTCTTTGAGATTGATGATAAATCGCGGATAATCCAAGTGAATGATAAAAATATCTTCCGGAAAATCGGTATTGTCGCCTAGTAAAAATTTTGGTAATTCCATGGTTTAGGTGTTGTGGGTTGTCAGTTGTGGGTTGTGGGTTTTTATTATTGATATTGTGATTGATATTATATTGAAAACGAACTACTTATCAGACAAAATAACCGGTGTGTTTTTTCCGTTCATAAAAATAATCTTGGTATTGGGTGAAGCCGCCAGTTCTTTTTGTGCCAATATTTGTTCGTATTGCAATTGCTTATCAGACAAACCAGTCGAAATAATCCTTTGATAATCGGCGATTCCTTGGGCTTCTACCCTTTTACGTTCGGCTTCCTGCTTTTCTTTTTGCAAAACAAACTGCATTTTTTGGGCTTCTTGCTCGGCGTTTATTTTAGATTCAATGGTCGTTTTTACAGATGCAGGAAGGTTGATATTCCGAATCAACAATTGCTCTAAAATCAAGCCACGACTTTTAAAATCATCTTCTATACTTTTAAAAATACGCTGTTGGAATTCGTTGCGCTTGGTCGAATACAAAGCCACGGCATCATAATAAACGGCATTGTCTCGAATGCGCGTTCTGGTTACTGGACGTACAATTTTATCTGAATAATTTTCGCCAATTTGCTTGTAAATTTTCGGGGCGTCGGTAGGCAATATACGGTACAAAACAGTTAAATCTATTACAACTTCAAGACCATCATTCGACAAAACCCTAATGGCATCATCGCCTTGTTTTTCGCCCTCATCGTGTAGGGCTGACATGGTGTAATTTTGGGTTTGAATATCAAAATCGGTAACATCTAATAATGGATTGATCAAATGCAAACCACTTTCTAAAATGTCAGGCTGTACCTCTCCGAATAGCGACTGCACCCCTACTTTACCGGGATTGATTTGCATAAATACCGACGATAATAAGGCAAGCGCGACAATAAGTACACCAACAATTCTAAAAATACTCGAAAATTTAGACCACTGACTGTCTTTGTTTTTTAGTAAG
Source organism: Flavobacteriaceae bacterium (assembly GCA_947488595.1). GTDB lineage: Bacteria > Bacteroidota > Bacteroidia > Flavobacteriales > Flavobacteriaceae > Flavobacterium. The sequence goes on along the minus strand of CANKZI010000050.1, from coordinate 6,336 downwards.
AAACCAACAAAAAGAACGATTGCACCAAGGATAATAAGTAGTATCATTTTAAATAGATTTTATTCCCGAAACTTCAGGATGGATTTTAGGATTCAAAGTCGTTTGATTGACTAACTTTTTTGTCAAATAATGAAAGCGAAGATACAAAAATATTGCTGCCGCTGTTAGTCCCGCCAAAAGGCCCAACCAAACGCCAACGGCACCCAATGTCGAATATTTGCCCAAATAATACGAAATAGGAAATCCGATAATCCAATAGGCAACAAAGGTAATGTACATCGGAATTTTGACATCCTGCAAACCGCGCAATGCACCCAAAACCACCACTTGAATACCATCAGAAATTTGAAAAACCGCCGCCACCAAAAGCAATTTTGAAGCAATCGCAATGACTTCGGAATTGTCTAAAATTTGTGTTGCACTTTCCATATTCAAAAAAAAGTGAGGCAATATTTTATGTAATACCACAAATAAAGCAGCAAAAATAATTTCAATAATAATCGAAAGTAAAAACACAGAACGCGCTACCACAATCAAGTTCTTGTAATCATGCAATCCTTTGTGGTTGCTCACCCTGATCATCGAAACCACACTCAATCCCATCGCAAACATAAAAGTCATCGATGCCAAACTCAATGCAATTTGGTTGGCGGCCTGACTGGTTTTGCCAATATTGCCGCAGAGCCAAATGGCCGCTGTAAACAATACCACTTCAAATAGCATTTGCATGGCCGATGGAAGTCCAAGATTGACCATCTTTTGAATTGCCGTTTTTTTGATTTCGCTAAAACTAAAATGCTCAAAATACTGTCGCAATTGTGGTCTTCGCACCAGTATTACATACATAAAAACGACCATCATAATGCGCGAAATGACCGTTCCCAAAGCCGCACCAATAATGCCCATTTTCGGGAAAATCCAAATGCCATAAATCAATAAATAGTTAATGATTACATGAATAATATTGGCCAAAATAATCGCATACATGGCATATTTGGTCATCGAAAGTCCATCGGCAAATTGTTTATACCCTTGATAAATAATCAGCGGCACCAACGAAAAAGCAACCCAATCCAAATACGGTCGCGCCAAAGCAATGACATCGTCGGGCTGGTGCAGCAAATCCATCAAAGGTTTCGAAAAAACCACCAAAAGAAACAACAATAAGCCCAAAATGGTGCACAAAAACAAGCCATGCTGAAAAGCAGATCTAATTTTTGAGGTAGCTGCTTCGGCATCCGCTTCGGCTACGATTGGGGTGATGGCTGTCGAAAAACCAATACCAATTGACATCGCAATAAAAATCATACTGTTGCCCAAAGAAACCGCTGCCAACTCGGTGCTGCCTAATTTTCCGACCATAATATTATCTACAATTCCGATTAAAGTATGACCTACCATTCCCAAAATAACAGGATAAGCCAGCTTCATATTATAAGAAAACTCACGGGTATATTGGGACAAATTCACTTTTTACAATTTTTTGAATGCAAAGGTAACTAGAAGCTTTTGATTGTTGGAGCAATAACTCGATTTTCTGTTTTGTTTTTAAGTGCGAATTATACAAACTATAAAGCGAATTATACAATTTGACCCAAGGTCATTTTGGTAGTTTTGCACTCTGAAATAGTGATAACAATTAAACAACTATTAAATTTAAAATTTTCTATTATGAAAACAAATTCAAAGATTAACGGCTTAACTTTAGCAATAATGCTAATCCTTTTTGGCTTTACAGCACAAGCACAAACCACCACAACATCCGATGCGGCGCAAAATTACGACCAAGGTTTCCGTTTGGGATTTGGATTGAACGCCGGATTACCAACCAACAATGATGTGTACAATTATGCTTTAGGAGCAGATGTGCGATTGCAATACGATTTATCTCAAAGGTATTCTGTTGTCTTAACATCAGGTTTTACCAACTTGTTCATCAATAATGGTGTAAAAGATTTGGGTTTTATCCCAGTAAAAGCGGGATTCAAGGCCTTTGTTTGGGAAAATCAATTTTATGTTCTTGGCGAAGTTGGTGGCGGCATCGCGGTAACCAACAGCTATAAAGAAGATACCTACTTGTGGGCTCCTGGCGTTGGTTATGCCAACAAATACATCGATATCAGTTTGCGTTATGAAGCTTATACCGAATATGACACCAATCAATTGGCTTTGCGTTTGGCTTATGGTTTCAAACTATAAACAAACAATAAAATAAAAAAATGCGTTGAATATTTTCAGCGCATTTTTTTTATTGTTGCAATTGCTTTTTAAAATCTTCTGGATCAATTGACTTCACCTAAAAATATTTTATATTTGGCAACTCAAAATGTACTTCTTTTTTGAAGCCATTTCCAGCTATCCGTTGCAATCTTTTTTTGTTCATTACTTGTATGGTTTTAAGAAAACATTAAACCAACAAAAAAAGGATTTTCACTGCTATCTGGGCTAGGCAATTGTATCCAAAACACAACGTATGCAAAAATTCCAACTCCAGCTCTTGTTCCAAATTATCGGTGTCGGTTCGGCATCCGGATTGGTGTACAAAGACGATACGCTTTATCTCATTTCCGACAACAGCGGTTATTTATACGAATACAACTTGCCAACTTCCGACTTAAAAAAGCATCCGCTTTTCGAAAATCCAACCGAAAATATTCCAAAACCAATAAAACCTGATTTTGAATCCATCACGCTATTTGGCGACCATTGTTATTTGTTTGGATCAGGTTCCACACCAAATCGCAACAGCCTGATGCAATGGAATACGCAATCAAAAACAGTAATTTCAAAAAAAGACCTTGCCGATTTGTACCTTTCGATGCAAGCTTTTGAAGACATTGACACCGATAATTTTAATATTGAAGGCAGTATTTATGATGGTAAAAACTGGTACATTTTGAATCGTGGCAACGGCAACAAACCCAAAAATGTAATTTTTACGGTGGCAGGAAAAAACCTAACATCGGAGTTTTCATTGCTTTCCAATGTTTTTGATTTACCCAAAATCAACGGGTACAATAGTAGTTTTACCGATGCGATTTGTGTCGACGACAAAATTTATTTTTTGGCTGCCGCCGAAAATAGCAACTCCACTTATTTGGATGGCGAAGTGGTTGGCAGTCTGGTGGGTTGCATCGATATTGAAAAAATGACCATCGATTTTACACAAAAAATCAGCGACACCCACAAATTTGAAGGAATAACTTTGTTTCATGATTCAAAAGACCAAATAGAATTCTTACTTTGCGAAGATAACGATACCGAAATCTTGGCATCGGGTATTTATCAATTGACCTTAAATAAATAATAAAATGAACGCATTGTTAAACAAAAATATTTTCCTGATTAAGGAGCAAATTGGCATGTTCAAGGCGTCAAACAATTATGATGTTTATAATCCCGAAACCAATCAGGCCATCATGCAAAGCCGCGAACCCCATCTTGGCTTTTTTACAAAATTATTGCGTTTTACCGATTTCAAACGCATGACGCCATTTCATATCATTATTACCACAGCAACGGGCGAAAAAGTAGTTAGCATCCAACGTGGCGTGACTATTTTTAGATCCGATGTCGAAGTTTTAGACGAAAAAGACCGATTGATTGGCATGTTCAAACAAAAATTCTTTTCGTTTGGTGGCCACTTTGAAATTCACGACAACAACGACCGACACATTTGCAGTCTTCAGGGAAAATGGACGGGTTGGGATTTTAAATTCACAAAAGACGGCAAAGAACTGGGCAGTGTTAGCAAAAAATGGGCAGGAATCGGAAAAGAATTTTTTACTTCGGCCGACAATTATGTACTACAAATTAATGAAACCGTTGCGCCAGACGATGCAATAAGACCGCTTATTTTGGCAGCGGTACTGTGTATCGACATGGTATTGAAAGAATAAAGTACTGCTTTTAATCGTACCATGTGCAACCGCATCCGGCAAATTAAATAAGCAGCTGCAAGTACCGACTGTTGCCATATACGCATTGAATACAAGAACAACATTTTACCCTGTGATTTTATAAACGGGTAGCATTCGCCGAACCACTATTTTCGGGCTTTTCTTTTTCTTCCAATACGGTGGACAAAATGTTTTAGCATTGGAAAACAAAATGTTTTAGCGTTATAAACAAAATGTTTTAGCGTTATAAACAAAATGTTTTGGCGTTATAAATAAAATATTTTGTTTTAATATTGGCGCCAACCGTATAAAATGAATCGTCTTTTGCAACATACACCGTAATGCAGCAAACATAAGATGGTCGTTCTTTGATTAGGTATTATCTTAACAAATAGCTTGATAGTTTGTTAGCTAAAATATATCGTAGTACTAACATAACTTTATATAGTAATAACCTTGTTAAAGTACTTATTTTTAAATTGTAACAAATTAAATATATTTTTCTGACAACTTGAGACAATCATTTGTTTATGTTAGTTAAATTGACCTAATTTGTCCGTAAATTTTCATTTTATGCTAAACCAACATAAGATACTTCGGGTTTTACAGCTCATTTCATTGCTCAAAAAAGAGCCATCCAAGTCAATTAAGTTTCTGGCGGGGATTTTATTTAGTACCGAAAGAACAGTATATCGTTATTTGGATTTAGTAAAGGAATTGGGGTTCGAATTACAGAAAGACCAAAACAATAAATTTTTAATCATTGGTAGTGATGATTACGAAACTGTTTCCTTCTCAAATGAGGAGGCAGCAATGCTAAGAGATTTAGTGCTATCGACCGGGAAGGAAAATAAATTAAAGGATTCCATACTTCAAAAAATATACCTTCAGTCGGAACTTGCACTACATGGCAACCATATTCTAAAAGCCAACTTAGGTACTATGGTAACTAAAATCAATACAGCGATAACAGAGAACAGAAGGCTACTCCTTAAAAGTTATCACTCAATCAATTCTCAAATAATTTCAGACAGGTTGATTGAACCCATTTGTCTTACCGATAACTATCATTCGATTTGTGGATTTGAAGTGGAAACAAAAATGAACAAGTTTTATAACATCGAGAGAATAACAGAAGTCATCGTATTAAACGAAGAACAGCAGTTCCACAAATGGCATCAACTTGACCAAATGGATGCCTTTGGATTTTCTAAACTTAATGGCGAACAATTTCAGGTGGTACTGACCCTCACTTTAAGAGCCTATATTTTATTAAAAGAGGCCTACCCAAAGATTGAACAATACATCAAGAAAGATAAAAGTTCAGACGCTTATATGCTGGAAATAGAAGTCAACAACCCGAAACCCATCACACGATTTATTCTTGGATTAAAAGACGAAATAACAATAATTGGTTCTCCTGCATTTAAAGCTTATTTTGAAAAAATGAAATAACGGCATTTGGAAATTGGGCTGATGAGCAAGCGTTAATTGCAATCGCGAATTTTGTTTCAAGTTCACCTTTGCATTTTGCAAGAATTTTTATCTTTAACGGAAAATAAACTGTTACAAAGTTCGCAACTGTCCTGTAGGGGCGAAATGTTAGCGGTCCATTTTCGACTAACGAGAAAATTCACATTTAAAAAAACCAAAAATGAAATTTACTTTTTTATTATTTTTTACTCTAATTACTGCACATTGCTATCAAACAGAAAATGAAAATTTTTTAATTGAAAGTAATCAAGTTGTTTGGCAGAAAACATATGAAACAGAACTGACAAAGGAAACTCTAATTGATAAAATCAAGACTGCTGGAAATTTTGAAAACGTAAGCGTATCAGAAGATAAACTAACTGCTGAAATCAAAGATTTAGTTATTGATTATAAAGGTTACGGAGAAAGTGAAATGTCAACTCCAATGTATTTATCAAGAAGTTCTCTTAAAGCTTTTTGCATATTTGAATTTAAGGATAAAAAATATAGAGTTACTCTTAAGAATATAAAGTTTGTTCAAAAATATGATGATGCTTTGAGTAAAATGGGGGAAGTAACAGAAATTGAAACTTTTGCTTTGTCCAAAAAAAATACAGAATTCAAAAATGGGTTTTTAAAAAAGCCATCTAAAATTTTGAACTATACGTTTTCGAAATCAACAGCATTTAAAAATGATTCTCAAAATAGTAAATGGTAATAAAAAAACCGAACCACTTACTAACAGTTACTTGCAATTGAGGACTTTTCGGTAAATTGTTCGTTTCTTTTTCCTAACTTCGTTTTCGGTAACACAAAATTCGTTGTTCCAAAGCCCGCAACAGACTATGGGCAGCGAAACGATAATCGAAGGTTTGTGACGGATATAAACTATTTGTGCGACATTAATTAAACCGACAAACAAACAAAAATGAAGAAAATTTAACTAATAAGTAAAATAATACTA
>CANKZI010000049.1 GCA_947488595.1 Flavobacteriaceae bacterium | reverse complement strand
AAAAAATGCCGTTGCTTTGGTTTTTGATGAAAATTGTAAAAGCTGTAAAAGCAAAAATAGTTGTGATTGTATTCAATCAATTTCGGTCGAAAAAGTGATGCAACAATTAAATTAGAATGATAAAAACCGGTTTGAGATTTATTCTAAACTCTTGCATTTTATTGGGTTTTTTTGCATTTGCTTTCACTTTCGGTTTACACCACAATTGGCAAGAAAAAGTGACGTTTTCAGCTGCTGTTTTCTTTAGTGTTATTGGAATTTACAACTTTCACCGCTTGTATAAATTCAAGAACAACCAATTGACTGAATCACTTAAAATATGGGTCGAATTAAGTCTTCTAGCAGTTCAATTATTGTGTTTTTTTGGACTTTTATTAAGTAGTTGTCTGTTTTTGCTTCTGCTAAATTTCGACCTTCAACATATAGTGTTATTAAGCGCATGTTTGCTAATTTCTTTGATTTATATCATTTTGAAATGGCGTGAATTTCCATTTTTAAAAGCTTTTTTAGTAGCATTGGTTTGGACAATTGTATTAGTTATTCTTCCCAATTTAATGCAAGCAAAATTGGAGATTGGAAACTTGACTTTCATGCTGTTTTTTTATGCTTTAACAATCCCTTCAGATGCTAGAGATATAAAAATGGATCATAAAAAGATGAAAACGTTGCCGCAATTAATAGGAAAGAAATGGTCTTATAGAATTGCAATATTGCTACTTAACTTGTTTGTTTTGCTTCAATCATTTTCGATAGAGATCAAGTTTACACTCGTATTATTTAATACATTTTGGTTTTCATTTATTCAATATTTAGAATCAAAGCATAACATTAGAATTGAGCTAGTAGATTCGATTTTATTCATTTTTGGGCTTGCATTTTTTACTATGAATTAGTTGCTTTTTAAAGGACTAATTTTTGAGAGAAGCGAAGCCAAATTATAGTTTTAAAATTAATAATCTAAGTTCGATGGTGAATTTGTCATCATAATCTATTTCAAGATAAATTTATTAAACCATAATTTGATAAAGCGTATGAATAAAAAATTTGCTAGCTGGTTGAACTAAACATAAATCCTTACATTTGAAAAAATAATAAAGACTAGTCTAATTATTGTCTCTCTTCTATTGGGTCGATTTTTTACGAATCTGTAATTAACTAACTTATGAAGAAATACGCAATTGGTTTTATTTCACTTTTATTTACTATTTCTGTTCATTCTCAGGAGGTTATATCTTCTCAAGGCGAAACCTATACCAATTCTAACGGAAGTATCGACTTTACCCTCGGGGAAGTAGTTATCAATACAGGAACTGATGGTAACAATGACCTAACGCAGGGATTTCATCAAACAAAATGGAATTTTTTGGGAGTGGAAGATTTCGCACTTGATTACGAAGCAACTGTTTTTCCAAATCCAACAGCTGAGATATTGATTGTAAAATCTAGAGTATTTCAGAATGTAACATACGAGCTATATGATGCACAAGGAAAATTACTAATCCAGGCTAAACTTTCTGCTGAACAAACACCCATTCAAATGGGACAATTTGCTCCCGGAGGCTATTCATTGAATTTGAGCAATGAAAAACAATTGCTGAAAATTTTCAAGCTAATCAAATCTTACTAAACACAAAAAATGAAGAATTTAATACTATCAATCGTTGCAATAACAACACTTTCGTTGAGTGCTTTGGCACAAGCCCCAGAAGGTTTCAAATATCAAGCTGTCGTTCGTGATGCTGGTAATAATATACTAACGAACCAAGCGGTTGGAATGCGGATGACGATTCAACAAGGTTCAATTGGCGGAACAATAGTTTATACTGAAACATTTACCCCAACAACTAATGCCTACGGTTTAGTCAATCTTGAAATAGGAAATGGAACTGTGGTTAGCGGAACTTTTGCATCCATAGATTGGGCAAATGGACCTTATTATATAGAAACAGCGGTTGATATAACGGGAGGAACAAATTATTCCGTTATGGGCACTAGTCAATTAATGAGTGTACCGTATGCCTTGTATGCGAAAACTTCAGGGAATGGTCAAGGACCAGCGGGCCCACAAGGGATTCAAGGTCTGGCAGGAGTAGACGGGACAAACGGAATAGATGGTGTTGATGGAGTAACAGGTCCACAAGGCGCAACAGGCTTGACTGGTCCAACAGGTCCAACAGGTCTAACAGGCCCACAAGGTCCAATAGGTTTAACCGGAGCAACAGGTGCAACTGGCTCGCAAGGTCCAATAGGTTTAACCGGAGCAGCAGGAGCAACGGGTCCACAAGGAATTCAAGGTTTACCAGGAACGAACGGTGCTGTTGGAGCAACAGGTGCCACAGGATCTCAAGGATTGACTGGATTAACAGGCCCGGCGGGTACGAACGGTGCCACTGGAGCAACAGGAGCTCAGGGTATTCAAGGAGCAACTGGGCTAACCGGAGCAGTAGGATCAACGGGTCCACAAGGAATTCAAGGTTTACCGGGAACGAACGGTGCAGTTGGAGCAACTGGCTTAACCGGTGTAGCGGGAACGAACGGTAAAAACACCTTAGTAAAAACAACATCTGAGCTTGCAGGGGTAAACTGTTCAACAGGTGGTGTTAAAATTGAATATGGTTTAGATGCCAATACCAACGGAACTTTAGACGTAGGTGAAGTAAATGCTACTTTAACAAAATATGTGTGTAACGGAGCAGTTGGTACTGCAGGGGCAACAGGTTTAACTGGCTTAGCTGGTACGAACGGCGCAACTGGCCCAACAGGTTTAACGGGACCCGCTGGCGCAAACGGAGCAGTAGGCGCAACAGGATCAACAGGCACGGCAGGCACGAACGGTGCAACTGGCGCCACTGGTCCGCAAGGTGCTGCTGGCCCAATCGGTTTAACAGGTGCTGCAGGAACCAACGGAGCAATTGGTGCTACTGGTGCCACTGGCCCACAAGGAATTCAAGGTTTGCCAGGATCGAACGGTGCAGTTGGAGCAACAGGTGCAACTGGCCCACAAGGCGCAACGGGTCCAGCAGGTAGTGGTTTAACAAATGGAACGGTTACTAACCAAATATTGTATTGGAACGGGAGTGCATGGGTCACGTTGAATCCTGGATCTACAGGACAGACGTTGAGCGTTGTTGGTGGTGCCTTAACTTGGGTTACACCTCCAGTAGTTTACCCTGTTGGTTCCGTTTTTTGCGCCTCAGGACCAACTCTAGTTTTTGATGTAACGAACCCTACAACGGGACGCATTTGGATGGATAGAAATTTGGGTGCTACGCAAGTAGCCACCAGCAGCACCGATGCAGCTTCCTACGGTGATTTATACCAATGGGGCCGCAGAAGTGACGGACACCAGTGCCGTACTTCTGCTACAACAGCTACCTTAAGCAGTATTGACCAGCCGGCAAATGGCAATTTCATTTTGGCATCAACTACTCCAAATAATTGGCGCAGTCCTCAAAATAATATGTTGTGGCAGGGTGTAAATGGCATTAATAATCCTTGTCCGACAGGATATCGCATTCCAGAAACAGAATTGACAAGTGAAATGTCAACTTGGTCTAGTCAAAATAGTATAGGGGCTTTTGCTTCAAATCTTAAGTTAACATTAACAGGTGCGAGGGGAGCTGGTGCAGGTGGAATTGCAGCAGCGGGTGTACAAGGTTATATTGCAAGTAGTACAATTAGTGGTGGAATGACTCGTCAAATGCTTTATGAAAATGGAAGTGCTGCAATTCTATCTGGTCGACAAGCAACTGGTTATGCCGTTCGTTGCATAAAAGAAATGGATGGTTCAATTGGCGCACTTAACTGTGATAATTTAACCGTAACAGGAAATCTCTTTTCAGGTGTTGCCGCAAGTAATATCAGTGCAAGCGTTCCATACACAGGAGGAAATGGGTGTTCTTATGCGACTCAAAGTGTTTCATCAACTGGAGTAACAGGATTAACTGCAACTATTTCTCAAGGATTGTTTACAAGTGGTTCAGGGAATTTAACATATGCAATTACAGGTACTTCTAGCGCAAGTGGCACAGCAACTTTTGCTTTGAATATTGGTGGTAAAAGTTGCAATTTGAATATATCCATTGCTGTAAATCCGTACCCCTTAGGTTCCGTTTTTTGCGCTTCAGGACCAGCTCTCGTTTTTGATGTTACCAACCCTACGACAGGTAAAACATGGATGGATCGTAACTTAGGTGCTACCCAAGTGGCCACAAGTACCACAGATGCAGCGTCCTATGGTGATTTATACCAATGGGGCCGCAGAAGTGATGGACACCAGTGTAGGAATTCTGGGCGGACATACACTATAAGTAGTTCAGATCAACCGGGTCATGACGACTTCATAGCAATGGACTCTACACAGGGTGGTAATTGGCGCAGCTCATCCAACGATAATTTATGGCAGGGGGTGAATGGAATTAATAATCCATGCCCAAGTGGTTACCGTTTACCAACTGCTAGCGAGTTAGATGTTGAGCGTTTGAGTTGGAGTATAAACACTAATATTGGTGCATTTAACTCTCCACTGAAATTGCCCGTGGCTGGCGTCCGCGACTACGGGAATGGTTATATCTTCTACGGTGTCGGTGAAGAAGGTGCCTATTGGAGCAGTACGTTTAATAGTTACAGTAGTTCGGACCGCCTCTTCTTCAACAGCAACTATTCCATTTTATCTTTCGACATCGTAGCACACGGCTTTACTGTTCGTTGTATCAAGGATTGACACTTTTCACACTGAGCGTAGCTTTTGCGAAGTCGAAGTGTGTACTTTACCATACCATTCCGCTTTTTCAGCGGATGGTATGGTTTCAATTACAGCGTTAACGGTCGTTTTTTTTAACTAATTCCTTAAAAGAAAAAAATCAAAACTACAAATGCAGAATTCTTGCTTTTCAAGAAAAATCTTTTTTACAAGCGTTATAACTAGTGTGCTCAAGCAATCGCCAACAAAGTATTTCATCATTATGATTCATCTGGTTTGGAGGTAGATAACATTGTACAATAGTAGACAAGTGAATATTGTGCTTTTCAAATTAAATTATGAATTGGACAAATTGATGGTGCGGCAAAAAAATATTGAAATTTGCTTCAATCCTTGAAGAAACAGATAGAACAAAGCTCCACTCATTGAATGTGATGACAGGCAATGGTGTAAGTTATACGCAGGATGATGGTGTAAACGTTATCTCGTTGGGTTACTAAAAAGAACTATTTTTTACAATATGTAAAGTAAAATAGTTATAATGTGTAAAGTAAAACTGTTATAATATGTAAAATAGTGTTATTTTTGTGACCTTATAAAACAATTTATGTTGTCAAATGTGCCATATATTTCTCGTATTTCAGACTATGAACTTCAGCGTAAATTAAATGCTTCGGGAGCAGTATTAATTCGCGGGATGAAGGCATGCGGAAAAACAGAGTCTGCAAAGCAATTTGCTTCAAGCATAATAGAGTTCGACCAAGACGAACAAGTGCCACTGTTTATGGAAGCTGCTCCTCAAAGGTTACTGATTGGCGAAACACCCAGATTGATTGACGAATGGCAGGAGTATCCAAAAATATGGAATTACGTTAGGCACGAAGTTGATAATAGGCATAAAACAGCTCAATTTATTTTAACAGGGTCTGCCAACCCGGAAGAAAGCATAAAAATGCATTCAGGAGCAGGTAGATTTACTATTATGAATATGCATACCATGAGTTGGCAAGAGTTAGGTTTTTCATCAGGTAAAGTACGATTAAAAGATTTATTCGAGTCACAAAAAATTACTATTCATGATGAGCCTATGAATTTAGAATCTATCGTGGAACGAATAGTTATTGGTGGATTTCCATCGTTAGTTGGCAAAAACATCAATCAAGCCATTGAAATAAACAGAGCCTATATTGATTTGTTAACTGAAGTAGATATGAGCAGGGTTTCAAATGTAAAACGTAAACCGAATAAAGTGAAAAATTTACTGCGTTCGCTTGCAAGAAATTCTGCAACAATGGTAGACATAACTTCTTTGGAATCCGATATAAAAGAAAAAGAGAATAGTGATGTTTCGCGCCCTACAATTTATGACTACCTGGAAGCCCTTGAACGATTAATGATCATAGAAAATCAACCTGCGTGGAATACACATATTCGTTCTTCGTCCTTGTTGAGAAAATCTCCGAAACGACATTTTTCAGATGTCTCGCTTGCGGTTGCTGTACTTGGAGCAGGAAAAGAATCGCTTCTTAAGGATCTAAAATTTACCGGTTTTTTATTTGAGTCCCTTGCGGTGCACGAGCTTCGCGTATATGGGCAAGCAAATGACGCTAAAGTTTATCACTATTATGATTCAAGCGGGTTGGAAGTTGATGCTATAGTACAAAAATACAATGGAGATTGGTGCGCTTTTGAGATAAAATTAGGAATAGGACAAATTGAAGAAGCTGCAAAAAATTTACTGAAATTTGCTTCAATTTTAGATGAAAAGCGAGTTGATCCGCCAAAATCGTTGAATATAATTACGGGGACGGGTATAAGTTATACTCGAAATGATGGGGTTAATGTAGTATCACTATCTTCGCTTGGTTTCTAAATGCATTAAAAAATTATAAATCAAAAAAATCAATTTTGAAAAGGACCAAAACTAAAAATAGAACAATGAAATTTAGGATAATACCTATATTAATAAGTGTGTTTTGCAGCACTATTATAATTGCCCAAACCATCACCGGCAACCTCTCCTTATTGGCCAACCAAACCATCAAACTAGAAGGGTTCAACGGTCTCAAAACCTATTCTATTTCATCTTCATTGATAGATAAGCAAGGTTCTTTTAAACTCACTTATTCCAAAGCAGATTATGGCGTCGGATATTTATCCTCAGTAGATAACAAACCCTTGTTTGTGCTGCTAAGCGGTGAAGATGTCGAAATCGTTGGTGATGCATTGAGTTCACCTCAATCAATTAAAATTACTAAAGGTCAAGAAAATCGTTTGTTTGAAAAGTATGCTTCAGAACACCCAAGAAGAGAACAAGCCTTGAGCGCATGGGCTTATTTGGAGAAAATATATACCCAAGATTCATTATTTGCAATGCAAAAACGACCTTCCAAAAACATACAAACTGAAAAGGAACGTATCAAAAAGGAGGACCTTGTATTTCTTGCAAACCTTCCAAAAGATAGTTATGTGAGTTGGTTTTTACCCACACGCAAATTGGTGAGTTCTGTTTCAACCGTTGCGCAATATCGCCCAGAGGAAATCCCTTCGACCATCGCTGCATTTAGAACCTTGGATTACACGGATCAACGCTTATATAAAAGTGGATTATTCAAGGACGCTATCGAAAGCCATTTTTGGTTGTTGGAAAACAGTGGGCGGTCTTTGGATTCAGTGTTTATTGAAATGAAAATATCCATCGATTCCATTATTTCTAATATACTAAAAGACGAGCAAAAACTCAACGAGGTAACTGATTTTCTTTTTGATTTATTAGAACGACATAGCTTATTCCAAGCATCAGAGTATTTGGCGATAAAAATTTTAAATGAGACAAGTTGCACGATAAATAACGATTTAGCCAATCAATTGGAAACATACCGAGCGATGAAGAAAGGAAATGTAGCTCCTGAGATTAATTTGAGCCAAGGCACATATTTGAACGGATTGAGTCAAAGTCAGTTTAGTAATCTTGCTAGTTTGAAAACGCCATATTCCTTGGTTGTTTTTGGAGCAAGTTGGTGCCCGAAATGCATGGAAGAACTTCCAAAATTGATACAGAATTATGTGAAATGGAGAAATTTAGGTTTGGAATTAGTGTATGTTTCTTTGGATACCGATCAATCTGCTTTTGAGAAAGTAGTAAAAACCTATCCTTTTTTTGTTCATTGTGATTATAAAAAGTGGGAAAGCCAAATCGTTAAAGATTATTATGTGTTTGGTACACCAACATTTTATCTTTTAAATAGTAAAAGAGAAATAATTTTGCGTCCAACAACCACAGCACAATTAGATGCATGGGTTGATTGGGTTTTGGTTCAGGGAAATAAATAAAAAAAATTAGAACTTGGTAAGTATTCTAAAAAGAAAAAGCCCTAATCGATTTCTCTAGCAGGGCTTTCAATAGTATAAGTAGCAATTAATTTTTCATGGGCGAATCTTTAATTTTTACCGCTTACTTTTTTTTCTTCATGCGCTATTTTTTTAGCGATGGTCAATTCTAATTTAGTGTATTGTGATTAGAGGACAATAAATACGTATAAAAAACTAAAACGTAAACACTTGATTTTTCTTCATTTTGCGGAGAGAGAGGGATTCGAACCCTCGATAAGCTTTAGACCTATACACACTTTCCAGGCGTGCTCCTTAAACCACTCGGACATCTCTCCAATATTAAACGAAAATTCTTAATTCTTAATTATTTTTC
>CANKZI010000048.1 GCA_947488595.1 Flavobacteriaceae bacterium | reverse complement strand
TTCAAATGCTTTTGCCGGTTTATTCAAAATTTCTAATGAAACGTTTCTATTTCCGTTTTCGATATTTGAAATATAAGATTTTTCAATTGAAGCTAATTTTGCTAACTTATCTTGAGAATACCCGTTGGCTATTCTTAAGTCTTTAACTTTAAGTCCAAATTTTATTTTAATATCTTCCATTTAGCCAAAGTCGCAAAATGTAGACGATTGTACAATAGACGATAGTCTACGTGAAGTAGTAAAGTAAACCAAGTAACCCACACTCCAATCCTGCCTACTCTCACTACAATATCCAAAACCACAATAGGCAGCGCACGTCTTTTTGTCCATGATGATCCCAAGTGGTTTTCAACAAAATGAATTAATAGCGCATTGATTCAATTGTAGTTGTATACTACAATAGGTCGCACCACGCGAAGGGATTGCTACGGCAGTTGCTGCGCTCTGGTGGTGCGGTAGCGGTGTATTTGGGATTTGTAACTATAAAATCTATATATTTGTATTAATAATTGTATGAAACATGAACTACAAAATATCATTTCAGGAAAGAGCCAAGTTAGGTTTGGAGATGTTATCCAAAAAATCTCCAGTTACATTAGAACAAGCGAGAGCACAGGCAAAAAGATTGAGTTTAGCGAGTCAATCAAAAGTAAAGAAACAGCGTTCATAACACAATTTTGTAATCTATATGATTTTTGGATTACTGAGATAAATACAAATGCTTTTGTTGCTGCTGGTGCGGAACAAAAAGTGTATCTATAATATAAACAGAAAGTTATCAAACTAAATGATCGTATTTATTATGAAACTTGGTTAGATTATTTCAACAACTTACTGCTAAATAATTATTTTTTCCCTGATACAGCTTATCAATTAATCGGTTTTTATAAAGAAGATGAAGTTTTGTATGCTGTAGTGGAACAAGAATTTATCAACGATGATTGTTTTACAGATTTAGAGAGCGTAAAAGAATTTCTTTCTTCAAATGGCTTCATAAATAAAAGAAATAATGATTATTATCACCCTGAATTAGGCATTATTTTAGAAGATTTACACGATGAAAATGTTTTAACTTTTAAAGGTAATCTTTATTTTATAGATACCGTGTTCTACCTCACAGAACAGTTTTATAAATGACCAAATAAAATTGATTTCAAGTTTCGAAGCTTCGCAATACTCCCCCACTCCCGCGCGAAATGCAATTCAACGAAGTCACCCGAGGCCACTGGCCGAACTGGGCGCAGCCAATCCTTTCGCGTGGTATTACCGAAAAACCTGAACTTATTCGATAATATTTTTTTATATTAGCCAAATGAATTTAAAAGACTCCATACAAAAGAAATTATCAGAGTTTTTATCATTATGTAAAAGTCATAATGTAAAAACAATATATGCTTTTGGTTCATCTGTAAATAATAATTTTAATGATGAAACAAGTGACTTTGATTTACTGATTGAAATTGAAAGTGATGATCCTATTGTACGTGGAGAAAATCTTTTGAGTATATGGGATAAATTTGAAGAACTGTTCCAAAGAAAAGTAGATTTACTAACGAGTTCTTCCATTCGTAATCCAATTCTAAAACGAAGTATTGACGCAACGAAAATCTTAATTTATGATGGAAAAGAGCAAAAAATATCTTTCTGATATTTTAATGGCAATCGAATTAATTGAGGAATTCACACTTGGAATTACTGATTTCAATGTTTATGACAAAGACCGAAAAACACAAAGTGCAGTTGAAAGACAATTAGCAATAATTGGCGAAGCTTTGAATCAATTGAGGAAAATTGAACCAAATATTGTGATTGAAAATGATACGCAGATTATTGGTTTTAGAAATAGACTTGTTCATGCTTATGATAGTTTAGATAACTCAATTATTTGGGCAATTATAAATAAACATTTGAAAAGTCTAAAGATTGAAATACAAAATTTTATTACGGACTAAGCCAGCCACCAACAGCCGTTTTGTGCTATTTTGAAATTTGTTCAAGCCGAACCTTTTTCTTTCGCAAGAATTATTATCTTAGCCGAGAGCACTCGGTCATTAAGTTCGAAGCAGCAGCGGAACACTGACGGCTAGCTTCCGAAAAATCTGCTCAAAAGAAACTATCCTTAAAAGTTGATTTGTAATTTTGGAAAAAAGAAAGAAAAATGGACTTGCAAACTCGAAAAATAAACTTCATTCAAGATTTTCTCAAACTGGAAAGTGAGAAAGCAATTACTCATTTAGAAAAATTATTACAGAAAGAAACTCAGAACAATTCTGAACTGAAACCTATGACAATGAAAGCGTTTCAAAAAAGAATTGATCAGTCTACAGAAGATGCTAAAAATGGACGATTGACTGAAAGCAGTACATTAATTTCCGAAATAGGGCAATGGAGTTAGAAGTTTTCTGGACTGATTTTTCTAAAAAGGAACTCAAAAACATCTTCGATTACTAAAAAGAAAATGCAAGTTTAAATGTTGCAAAAACGCTTGTTATTGGAATTACAAAAGAGGCTGCAAAACTTACAAAGCAACCGAAAATTGGGCAAGAGGAAGAACTACTAGAAAAAGATTCGAGAGCGTTTCGATATCTAGTTTATAAAAATTTCAAGATCATTTACTTAGTAAATTTAGAAAAAAACAGCATTGAAGTTTTTGATGTGTTTGATACGCGGCAAAATCCAATAAAAATCAAGCGTGGAAAATAAAGCCAGCCGCCAACAGCCGTTTTGTGCTATTGCCCCCCACTCCCGCTCGAAATAAAATTAAAACGAAGTCACCCGAGACCACTGGCCGAACTGGGCGCAGCCAATCCTTTCGCGCGATATTACTAAAATATCCAAACCATCCTATCCCCATCGCGAGTTTTGCTCCATCCTGTTCCTACACAGTTTTAAAATACAATATACAGCAGCACACGAAAGAAGGTATTGCGCCCAGTTCGGCCATTGGCGCGGGTGAATTTGTCGCATTTCATTTTGTGCAATGGGGTTGAAAAATATTGCGAAAATTGTATATATTTACTACTTTTTTATGCAATAAAAGCTTTCAAAATGCAGTCATTTTAAAAGCAGTATTAAGTGCAAATCGGATAATAAGCGTTACATTTCAATATATTAATCAAAAACCTTTACTTATGTCTTTAAACTACTTTTTTAAACCGCTTTCAAGTTATGGAAGCAGTACAACAAATGCCTCAAAGAGCCATTGTTCGCTAAAAGGAAGCTTGTTACTACTGCTGTTATTTATGATGGCGGGCATGCAATCGCAAACTACCTTTACCTCAGTGCAATCGGGCGATTACACGGATCCTGCAACTTGGGGTACGGCAACCGCACCTACTTTGGCCGATGATGTAATCATTAGTTCTGGCAACGCAGTAACCCTGAATGAGGTGTTAACTGCCAGAAACGTAACAATAGATGGCACCTTAGAATGTACTTCCGCTGCACCAGAATTTGTGGTAACAGGCAATTTAACCGTTAATTTAGGCGGCCTGTTTGATGGCGTTTATTATTTTAATGCAGGTACCTTTGGTTACAACGTAGGGATAAAAATCGCGGTTGCGGGTAACATTACCAACAATGGTCGCATTGATTTATCAGAGGGTTCTGGTTATAATCCAGAAGGTGTTTTAAACTTAAATGGAACGTCAGTGCAAACCGTTAGCGGTTTGGGTACCTTTGGCGGTACCATATACAGCAACGATTACAGTAATACAGGCGCTGTTATCAATCAATTGATCATTGAAAATACAAGTACAGCGACACCCAATATCATTTGGGAATTCGACAATATCAAAATCAGAAGTACCCTAACCCTAACCAGTGGAAGGGTGCATTTGGACACCAATAAAATGTCTGTTGGAAACTATGGCAGTGCTATTGTTAATTGCCCTGCCGGCAATGGTTTTGTGAGCGGAACCATTGGCAGATGGTATGGTGCTTATGACAGTTTTGCTCCTATGGCGCCTGGTACAGATTATAGCAATAACAATGTACTATTTCCTTTTATTAGTGCCGATGGTACAAGTAGAGCGGCTTTCATCACAAGACCAAATGACACCACAAATAGTGCCGTTTCGGGCGAACTTTCAGTAAGTTATTTTGATGCAGCTGGGGTTTCTTCTGGTTTCTCTATTACTGACGGAGCTTATACGGTAACCGATTTGTATGAAGGTGCTTGGTCTATTGAAAAAGATGATTCTTATTCATTTCCGTTAGGCAATCATGCTATCGCTTTTTCATTGGAAGGTGCTTACTTGATAAAAAATGGCAACTCCAGAATTACTAATTCTGATGGCACTACACTTGGAACACACCAAACCGGAACCACTACCCCTTTTGCGCAAAGAATTGGGCTTTCTGAATCCGATTTAAACAATTTTTTTCTTGTTGGGTATAATGCATCGATAGACACACCAGTAACTTCGGTGCAATCGGGTAATTGGAACGATGCTGCGACATGGAGCAGTACTACTGTTCCGTCTTGTACCGATACGGTAACCCTGCTGTCAGGTCATACGATAACAGTGGATACGGCAAGCGCGGTTGCTGGGGTAAACATTAATGCTGGCGCTGCGTTGCTACACGATGCCAATACTTTGACCGTTGGATGTACGAATAATAATGCTGGCTTTTCTAATAAAGGAACCTACACCATTAATGCTGGTTCGCTTATTGTAAATGGGAATGTTACACATGCCAACGGCAGTACGTTCAACCAAATTGCAGGCGACATTATTGTAGATGGAAATAATAACGGAGATGCTGCTACAAGTACCGACCAAACGCTTTTCAAAATCGGAAACGCTGCTTTGAATTTAGCGGGTGGAAAAATAACTATCGTTGATCCACCAGTTTCAAGTACGAACTTGGCAACGACGCATGACATTACTTCTATTGTGCCTTGTACTGGTTTTTTCTGTTTTTACACTTCAAATATATTTTTAGATGCATTGGACGGCGTAGCTGTAGGGCAAATCGTTGTGGGTCCAGGCATCCCTGCCGGAACAACAGTAGCAGGTAGTAATTTTGATGGTTCTATTAATACCTTCCCTAGTTTACCTACCACAGGGCTAACTTTACCGTTAACGGTATCCTTTTATAATGTAAGCAATTCGGTTGCTGCATTTGCTTACCAATCAAATAACAATTATGCTGCGGGTGATGGACATACATTGCTAATAGGTGATGGTATATCAACGCAGAAAGCGGATATAACAACCAATGGTTTCAGTTGTAATTTTAGAATGGCAGACGGCGCATTATCATGGAATAATGTAATTGTTGATGCGTTAGATCCTACCAATAGATTTGTCAATTTGGATAACAATAACGTCAATGGTAATGTAGTGGTAATGCATGTTCAAAATGATTTTACCATCACAAATGGGAAAGTAAAAGGATCTGGAGTTGATACTTATTATGGTGGAAACGTGGTTAACAATGGCGAATTATTTATGAATAATACAACCATTTTAGGTAACTATACAGATGGTGTTTATACTGCCACGGCAAATCCACAAACCATTTCGGGTACAGGAACATTTAACGCGCAAACAGAGTTAGCGCTGAACACTGCCAGTAATACTGGTTCTGTAAGTCAATTGAGAGTCAATAATTCGAGTGCGGAAGGCGTAACTTTTAATGTTCCTTTTAACGTTGTAAGCGGATTGACCATGACAGAAGGCATCATACATACTTCAGCTTCAAGTTTGCTAAAAATAGGTGCTCCTGCTATGTCTTTTACGGCAAGTATTACAGGAAATTTTGGAGCAAATTGTTTTATTGATGGTCCTGTAGCAAAAGACATTGGAGGTGGTCAGAACGCAGATAATATCAACAATGGTTCAGGTTTCGACAGTGCGTTCTTTTTCCCGGTAGGAAAAACAGCGTATGCGCCAATATGGGTTGGCATCACAACCCCTTCGATTGGTTTTGGAAGTCCAGGTGCCAATTTAAAAGTAGAGGCTTTTGAAACTAACGCTGGAACACCATCAGCTAATATTTCTTTTTTGAATCCAAACCGATGGGAAGTATCTAAAACAGCTGGTGATTTTACTGATTTCAATATCAAAGTTGCTGTTGATGCAGTAGTAGATGACACCTATATTATTGTACAGGCACCGGCTGCTGCTGGCGTTTATGACAATGCTTTTGGAATAACATCTACGTTTACAACAGGGACACCCAATACCTTAACTTCGACAACCGCGCCGTTACCTTTTGCTGATTTTGCGGGATTCTTTTCGACAGCAAGACAAGCGGAATGTTCAGTGATAACGCCAGGTAATACCGTTGCTTCTGAAACTGCTATTTGCAATGGTAAAACGGTTACTTTAAGTTTAGAAAATGTGATCATCGGTGAAGGTATAAGTTATCAGTGGCAAAGTTCAGCAACAGGCGCAACGTATTCAGACATCGAAGGAGCGACAGCTACAACAAGTTCGGTTGCTCCTTTTGAAAATACCTTTTACCGTTGTAACGTAAGCTGTTCCTTCAGTAATACAACAGTTGCGTCAACGCCCATTCAAATTACTTTAGACAACACGATAACTGAGACCACCGCAGCAACCATTTGTATACCAACTGATACCGCTGTATTGTTAGCAACTGCCTCATCGGGTGAAGTGACATGGTATGATGCACAAAGCGGAGGTACCACATTAGGTACAGGCAACACATTTACAACACCGGTAATTACAGCAACAACGACTTTCTATGCCGGAACTGCAACAACTTCAAACGGAACTGCAGGCTTAACCTATACTAACGATGGCTACGGAACTGGAGGAACCAACAGAGGGTTGGCATTTAGTTTATCCAATACAATTGTTCTGAATTCGGTTAAAGTTTACCCACAACAAAGTCCAGGTGGAGATGGTCCGTTGCCGATGACCATTAGAGTATTGCAAAATGGGGTTCAGGTACCAGGAACTGTTGATGTTGTTTTTACACCTAATTTGGCAGAAGATTGGTCTCCAACGACTACTGCTCAAATTGTGGAACTTAATTATGCATTGGCTGCCGGAAATAATTATACTCTTGAAATTATTGAAGGTATAACATATAACAACGCTTTGGCTTATGTGAGTCCTTTTCCAAGTCCATTTCCAATCAATAATGGTCCGGTTACTATAATTGGCGGTATTGACAATGGCACCCAAGATGATTACAGTTATTACTTTTTCTTTGGTTGGGATATCACAGAAATATGTTCTTCTGCAAGAGTAGCAGTTACAGCAACAGTGCAAACCGCTGAAGATTGTACTTTAGGAATCAATCCAATCGATAATTTGTTAGCTAATGTCGACGCCTATCCAAATCCTTATGCTGATACCTTTAAATTGGCTATTCAAACGAGTACTACTGCAGATGTAGCGGTTAAAGTTTATGATATGCTTGGCAGATTAATTGAATATAAAGTGGCTGCTTATGATACCATTTCGCAAATGGAAATAGGCAGTGGTTATGCTTCAGGCGTTTACAATGTGGTGGTAACACAAGAAAATAAAACCAAAACACTTCACGTTATTAAAAGATAATAAATAATTATTGCAAATAATAAGAAACCGTCTCCTAACTGAGACGGTTTTTTTTATGATTAAACTGGAAGTTGAATTATTGTTTTTATGTTATTGCTAAATAGGTAGGTAGTATTAATTTTAGAAACGATAATCAAAGACCAACGGCTTTATTTCTTTTTAGATTTGATGATTGAATGCATATCCTATCCGGTTCGCATGATTGATCAAGTTATGGAGCAACTCATCTTCAAGGACTTATCAAACCCTACAATAAAGAAGACCATCCGTGTGATTGTCCAAATGGTTGCAGCAAGTACTATTGCATTCTTGCATGATCCAAGCAGTCGGGTTACTAAGGTGACCAACTTTCAAAAGATTGTATCGTAACAAAGCACCAGTGCGGCGTTTATCATTGTTAATCACCACATTTTTCAGTAAATAAAGAAGCAAATCATTACCATGGTCTCTCACGCCGCCAGCGAAAGTAATGCAACAAAGCCACCGGAGGCCAAGGGGCTAATTGCGATGTACCAATCCTTTCGTGGGTTTTATAATTTAAAATACTGAAAACCAAAACACCTACTCCACACCTAAGGCTGCAAACCGAAGTAAGCGCTACCCAAGTACAAATAATCCAACCATCCGCCAAATGGTTTCATAAAAAAAACCTGCTCAACGCATTGAGCAGGAATCTCCGTTATTAAAAAACTAAAACTACTTTTACCACCTTCGAACTGTATTCAACCTTTCGAAGGTTTTTACTGCACCTTTTATCTCTTAAAAAACTATTTTTTTACTAACGATTTCTCCATTATCCGAAGTGATTTTTACAATTAAAATCTGATTTTCTACATATAGATTGGCAGAAAATAGATTGGCATTAACCTCTTTTTTGTCGAAAACCAATCGGCCACGCACATCAAAAACCTGAATGTTTTTCATATTCATTTGTCCTGAATTGATGTTGATTGTATTTTCTTTCTTGTAAACAATCACACTGTTGGCATCATGACTTGGTATCTCAATTCCTAATGGTGCACTTTGGTACACTACAGCAAATCGGCTCGCGAATGTTCCTGCAACTGATGCAAAAGTATAAGCGCTCTCTTTAATGTTGTGAGTAATACCAGTTAAATTGTCTTTCAA
>CANKZI010000047.1 GCA_947488595.1 Flavobacteriaceae bacterium | reverse complement strand
GGAAAAGGGTATGGCGAGAGCGAACCAAAAGTAGACTGCAAAGAAGCATGCACCGAAGAACAACATGCACAAAACAGACGCAGCGAGTTTCTTATTGTAAAATAATAAGTGTTTTAGTTCATAAGAAAAACCGAGTATAATGCTCGGTTTTTTTATTTCAATAAATATTCTTACATAGAACAAATTGTGGCGACGCGATGAAAATCTAAATTGGCTTTTTTCTAAAAACGTGTCCTTCGTCTTTTGATTCTAGGGATAAAACGAAATAAATTGACGTAACAGACGCGGCACCAGCTTCCGAATATTTTTTCACGTGATTTGCGAAGTCTTTTGATATTTCTGGAATACTTTCAGCAACTAAATTTTCATAAGGCAAAGCCTATCTTATTTGTCTTTGTTTAAAAATAGTTAAGGCTTTACGCGAAACAAATCAATAGGGTTAAAGGACTAATTTTTACATTTTATATTTTCGAAATTTACTATAATGCTTTGAATTGAAATTCATATTCCAAAATACGCATTGCTTTTTCGCTCGAAATCGTTTTTCCATTTGAAACGACATCTGAATTAAAATGAGGGGATTCCAAATGTAATTCGGCGGCTTTTTTTGTGTAATATAGCACTCTAGTAGGATGAAAAGGCGCCACACCGTTAAAAATTTCATTCCAAACATTATTGGTTATGATTTTCATAATCATGCCAATACAATCTTCTTGATGAATTAAATTTATTGGTGCATTAGGGTTTTCAATATTTTTTCGTCCCGCCAAAAACCTAGCTGGATTTCTATTGGGGCCAATCAATCCGCCAAAACGAATGATTGTGGTTTCGAAATTTTTATTGTTCAAAAGTAATTGTTCGCAGGCCAATAATTGTTTTCCTGATTCGGTGGCTGGTTTGGCAAGCGTGTCTTCGGTAACAACCATATTATCGTCTTTATAAACCGAAGTAGAACTCACAAATAATACTTGTGACACTGACGATTGTTCAAGGTAGGCAATTAAATTACTAATTTTAGCTACAAAATTTTCGGTTGCCAAACCACGCAATTGTGGCGGAATAGCAATGATTAAAATTTTGCTGTTTTCAAGAAAGGTGGCCATCGCGCCCAATATTTCTTTTTCTGAAAGGGCAATTAAAAAAGGCTGGACACCTATACTTTCTAAAACAGGCATTTTTTCAATACTTGTTGTTGAACCTTTTATAGTAAATCCATTTTTTATCAGATTTTCAGCCAAAGGCAATCCCAGCCAACCACAACCTAAAACACTAATTTTTGTCATTTAGAACTGGAATTGAATCTTTAAATAAATCATTTCTTATGGCATTTTTTTTACGAAATTGAATTTCTGGTTTGGTTATATTTGATTTTATTTTTTGTTGAATTACAACAGCATCATTCAAAACAAATGGAGTAGGCATCATCCAAGAAGCGCGTGGATTTATTGCAAATGTTGGCTGTTCCAGCAAATCGAAAGAAGATTCCATCAAATTCAAATCAAGTATCGTTTTTTTATCAATACTAAATTCCATTTCCAAAGCCGCATTGTCAACCACATAGTAGCTCAATATTTTATTGCCTTTTCTTTCATATTTTGATCCTTTTTGATTCAGTGCTATTGCACCATTGGCTTTGAAATTGTAAAACACCATTTTTTCATTGCCAAAAATATCATACCTATTTACTTGTTTTCGTTGTGGTGTAATGATAATTTTTATCTGGCGTTGATTTCCAATGATGGTGTCTTTTGCAAATTCAATCCTAGGGCTTGAAAGGGCTATTTCTGGCGCGTCGGCAAAAAAAGTAAACTTTGAATTGTATTTACTGAACAATTTTAAATCATTCAATTGGGTTGCTGATTTTGGATTTTTACCCAGATAGCGTTGTGTCCATGGGTCGATATTTTTATCATAAGTGGTCCAAAAAGCTTTCTTATTATCGGCATTATATAGATAAACCAAGCTATTTGGTTTTGCTTTTCCATATTCATAAGCGGCGTTGTTGTGTGCTTTTACAAAAAATCCAACAGCAACTACAAAAAACAGTAATGACAAAAATAATTTTCTCGAAAAACCAACAAAAAGCGGCAGAAGCAATCCAAACATTAAGGCAACCAAAACCGCGCTAGCAAAAAGAAGCTTCAATCCCAAACCAATGGGTAAAGCAGTTACAAAAGGCGCAAAAACGATAAGTGTGGGTACAGCAACCAATAAGTTTAAAACAGCACTTGTTTTTTGAGTGACTATAAAATAACCAAAAGCAAACAAAGCAGCATAAACCGGAATGATAAAAAACCCGGCACCAGGAAGTGCAAAAGCAATTCCCGAGTTAATCAAAAGCCAAATGAACATTGGACTTAACGCATAGTTCATGGCTGTGATTGGTGAAGTTGATTTTCGATAAAACAAAAATCCAAAGGACAAAGTAAGGCAAATAAAGACGGCAATATAATCATGTCCATTATAAGTGAATCCATGTAAAATGTCGTTGTATTCCGGATAAATCAAAAGCAATAAAGTCCATCCAAAACGGGTTATTAATGCTGTGAAAAGTAAAAAACCTAAAAACAATAATAATCCTTTAGTAATTTCTTGGCTGTTAAGGATGCGTTTTCCAAAACCTACAAATACTAAAACAAAAAATAAAAGGAGCGCAAAAATCAGCATCGGAACAATCCAGGAGAACGGATAGCTTATGAAATTAAAAGGCGTATTAAAATAAACATGATCCAAATTACTGTCTAAATTATTCAGATTCGCATTCGAAAAATAATACAACAAAGGCATCAAATAAGTACCTTGATGCGCCAAACTCTTAATGTCCAAATGCGCCACGTCGTCCTGTTGGGTGTGGTAGTTAAAATGGTTGTCGATAAATGCAAAATTCAGTCCTTGGATTTTTCCCTGCGCTCTAAAAACAGTCAAATCAGTATCGTTGGGCAACATTTTATAAATGCTATACATTAACGAATTGGACACGGGATATTGAACATTGGCATTAGAAAAATTTTCAACCAAAGTGCTATTGCCCTTATTCACTTCCATCAACATATAGGCTGGGCCAGCAGTTCCTCGGGCTTCAAAATTAATAGCAAAGCCGATTTCTTTTGCCCAAAGATGTTGTTTTACAAAAAGCGCTGCGCCATTCAAACCCAATTCTTCAGCATCCGAAAACAAAATGATGATGTCGTTTTTGTGCGAAGACTTGTTGTGCAAAAAAGCGCGAATACCTTCTAAAATCGTTGCAACTCCAGTTGCGTCATCGCTTGCTCCTTTCGATTTAGAATGTGGTGCACTGTCGTAATGCGAAAGTAACAATAAGGATTTTGACGTTCCGTTACCTTTGATCTTGGCTAAAATATTCTTCGATTTTACTAAATTTCCCCAATCAGATAAAGTATAACCCTCTTGGATTTCGGTCGTCAAACCCATTTTTTTCAATTCATTTTCTAAATAAATGGCAACATTTTCGTGACTTTGAGTACCAACATAATGAGGGTTTTTAGACATCTCGCCCACATGTTTTAGCGCACTTTTTGTAGAGAATTCAGAAAGAGATACTGGATTTTCAGTTATCGATTGTGGCATCATTGCATAAAAAATCCAACAAACAATGGTAATTATAACTATTATAGCAACTAAAGGTGTAGGATTTCTTTTCATTTTTTTAGAACAGCATTAAATCTCTTTTTTGACCAGCACATAATAATCATTTTCCAAAATCATGTAAC
Source organism: Flavobacteriaceae bacterium (assembly GCA_947488595.1). Classification (GTDB taxonomy): domain Bacteria; phylum Bacteroidota; class Bacteroidia; order Flavobacteriales; family Flavobacteriaceae; genus Flavobacterium. The sequence continues at coordinate 5,016 of CANKZI010000047.1, read as the reverse complement.
CCTGGTCATAAACAAAACGATAGGTGTTTCCAGTTTTAGTCTCTAAAATGTTCGTAAAATACTCAAAATCAAAACCTTTGTTGAGCATTTTTGATCGAGATGTTTTTGTTTTCCCGTTGCTGTTAAGTGCGGTCAAAATTCGATAATTTTTGCGTAATTTATTGTTGACATTGCGCATAAAATTACTACTGTCTTTATTAATTTTATTGTTGTAAGTGTTCCTACAACCGTCGCTGCAAAATTTTTTATCCTCGCGACCAACTATTTTTTCTCCACATTCTAAACAGGCTTTAATCATAATCTTTCTTTTTTGAGCTGTATGGCTTGTATTTATTTGTTGTCCTTTCTCCTGCTTTTCGCTGTATCTTGTTTTGTCCAGATTTAAAAAATCTTTCCAAAACAAGGATGCCGCTACAATCAGGGCTAAAGTTTTGGCTTTTTGCGTATTTTTAAACATGGTAGATAACCATTTAAAAACCAACCAAATATAAACATAAATTTCCAATTGCAAACGGTTACAAACAACTACAAACGAAAGTAAACAATTTATAACCGAATAAATTTGGATAGCCGTTACATCTTTGCAATGTCGAAATCAAATAATATTCGGCAATAACAAAAACATTTTTTATAAACCATTAAATTTTTACACGCCATGAATTCATTAAGAAACAAAGTACAATTGATTGGACACGTAGGAAACGATCCAGAAATCAAAACGTTTGAAGGAGGAAAAAAATTAGCCAATTTGACTATGGCTACCAATGATTCCTATAAAAACGAAAAAGGAGAAAAAGTAGAACAAACCGAATGGCATCGCCTCACGGCTTGGGGTAAAACTGCAGAAATCATTGAAAAATTTGTTACAAAGGGCAAAGAAATCGCAATTGAAGGCAAGCTTGCGCACCGAAGTTACGATGATAAAAATGGCGAAAAACGCTACATTACCGAAGTTGTAGTCAATGAATTGATATTGTTAAAATAGTAACTTTGTTGCTAAACCTAAACCCTTCAATTGCAACAGCTGATTGGAGGGTTTTATAACTTTCGAGATGGCAGAAAATTTTGGCCAGCGTTGTCGGAAAGTCGCTTGCAGGCAGAAAACTGAACTAAGCAAGGAAATTGAAGAAACGGTTAGAATTCTAAAAGGAAGAAGTTTGAAACAACTATCTCAAGATGGTTCTACATTTTTTGAGATTATTTTGTAGAATTTTGAAAATTACCTGAGGTTTTCACAATTAGTCATCAGGAAAAAAATTAAATAATCTATTACTTAATAAAATTGAAAGTTAACATAATACATATATCAATATGGAGAAAGTAATCTTCGGCTTAATTGCCACAATTTTGTTTTTAAATTTAAGCTTTGGTCAAAATGAAATTAATTTTAATGAATATGGATTTTATCATAACGAAGCCTTATCAGAATTTACAAAAAAGCACGGTGAGAATCAAAAAGATGTAAGTTTTATTGTAGATGAGAGCATAAAGTTGATGCAAATAAAATATCCTAATATTTTTAAAAATACTGACGGTGCAGAAATCAAAAAATTATTTGTAGTAAATAATGCTAATGAATTTGATTACAAAAAAATATGGAACTCAAATAAAGAAACATTTTATAAAAACAATAAAATTCCAAGAAGAATTGGAGATTTAATCGATAAAATCGTAAATAATGATAGTTCATATGATGAGGCAATTGAATTAACGACTAATTTTAAAAAATCTAATAAACTTACTTTAGAAGAATCAAATGGTTTAATTGCAGTAAAAAGCGTGTTAGTTAGTTCAAATCAATATTGGAACTCAACAGCAACTATGGCAAAAAAACAAAGACCAGGTTCAGCTACTTTAATTGCTGATTTTGCAGGTGCAGGTATGTTTATGTTTACTGGTCCTGTTGCGGCTATATGTGGTTTTGCTTGTTCATATATTACACATCAAAATGATAATTAATCTTTAAAAATGAAAAAAATTATTGTATCTAGAAAAAATGAGTATATGAGTGGTGGTCAAACATTCAGCTTTTACGTAAATCAAAAAAAGTATCTTATTGATACCAATTCTTCAATTACTATAGATACTGATGATGAAATTGTAGAAGTTTATGCACAATTGCAATGGATGAAAACAAGAGTTATTACTTTAAACCAAACTGAAAATGATTTTAATATAAGAATAAAACCTTTTCTTGATAATAATTCAATTAAAATGGGTGTGTTACTTTTTATTATTTCAGTAATATTTATGATAAGTGATTATGATATATTAGACCTAGTAGCAAGAGTGTTTTTAATATCTATGATGGCTATTTATGTTTATACCTTTACAATAGGTTATCGTAGTTGTTTAAAATTAGAAATTAACAATTTGTCTTAAAGTTTTTTGCATCATTTTATTTTTCTTAAATATATTGACTTTTAACGCTCAATCAGATATTGACAAAATACTAAAAGGAAGAAGTTTGAAACGACTATCTCAAAATGGTTCTACATTTTTTGAGATTATTTTGTAGAATTTTGAAAATTACCTGAGGTTTTCATAATTAGTTGTCAGGAAAAATAATTAAATAATCTGTTACTTATTAAAAATAACAAAATACATTTTATCAATATGAAGAAAGTAATCTTCGGCTTAATTGCCATAGTTTTTTTAAGTTTTTCATCTAATGCTCAAATAAGCATAACTCATGATGATGCAAAAAAAATTGCAGTTGAACACAATAATTATCTTGCAAATTTAATAAAGACTAATCCAACAAGTCAAAAAAGTATTAATAACTATTTTGATAATTTAAAATTTGACAATGTATCAAATGAAGAAAAAACAAAATACTTTTCTAATTATAGTTATGATTCAAATCTTTCTTTATTAAAAAAGTATATAAATAATTCAAAAGTTTTTGAAATTATCAATAATTGTAATTTAATTATTGAAAACGAAAAAATTAATTTATCTGATATTAATATTCAACTTGACAAACAAATTGAATATGCAAAAAGTACTCTTTCTAAAACAGATTTAGAAGTTTGTTTGGTTTATATAGAAGTACTTAAAAAAAGTGGTGAGTTTTGGTTAGAAAAAGAGAGAGGCGGTAGTGGCGTTGGAAATTCTTTTTTAAACAACAATAACATACAAGGCAAAAAAGAAACACCAAAAAGTCACAAAGTGTTAGCAGCTGACGCAATGGGCGCATCAGGTGCTTTAATTATTGGAGCTTTAGCATCTCCATGGGCTGGTATTGGTGCTCCAGCTGTATTTTTTGGGATAGTTGGTGCTAGTGCTGCTTGGAGTTCAGGATGTGCAGCTATAGGTTTATAATTAATAGAAAATGAAAAATATCTATTTTAAAATATTTATTCTGTTAATTATTTTAATTTTCATAACATTAGGTTTTTTTTGTTTGAAAGTTTATTTTTCAATTGAAGAAAATGGCAACTATTCTGGTGAATTTTTGAAAAAAGATTTATTCAATTCTTTTATTTATGCCATTGGTCCATTTTTGATTTCAATTATAGGTTTCAGAAAAAAACTTTTTAATAATGAAAAGTAGAATTGTATTAATAATAATTTATAATTGCAATCTGATGAAGAACTTAACGCACAATTTATCAATGATAAAAATACAAGTTTAGAATCTTTAATTTCTAATAACATTTTTTCACTTGAACAAAAAAACATTTTAGCAGAATGTTTTAATTCTTTAAAATTGATTGATAACGATATTACAAAAAATGATTTATTAGTTTCTATAATACAAAATTATTTGGATAAGGTAAAATTACATTCAGAGAGTAAAGGAAAAACGATTTCAATTGCCATTATTAATCAGTTGGCGGTAATTTTAAGATAGACACGAAAAACTAAAATAATAAAAAACATAAATGGGACAACAAGACGAAAACAAAAAAACTAACAATTCAGTAAAGGTAAATTGGTTCAGTCGAATTTTACTTTTGATAATTGGAGGTCTAATTGGATATATGGTAATCTTTAAGTTTTTCTTAATCGAACCTAAAGCTGAAATAACAACTGGAATAATTATTTTGATTGCTTTTTTAATAATTATGGCTTTAAGTGAAATATTTGATAATTTTTCAATTGGGGAAGTACTAAAACTTTCAAGAAATGTAAAAGAAAAAGAAAAAGTAATTGAGAAAAAGGAAAGTGAAATTGTTAAAATTGAAAACGAAAAAAATCAACTGCTAAATCAAGTAATCACTCTATCAAATAATTTTAGTCAACGACAAAGTAATACAAATATTTATGGATTGTCTCCAGATTTAATGAGACAAATTGGAGTACAAAAAGCAAACCCTGAGGAAGTAGAAGAATTAAAAAAGAAAGAAGCCCAAGAAGCGGAAAAAGAAGAACCCTCGCGAACTAAAACGAAGAGATTAGACAGTTCAAAAGTTGAAGAACTTGCTTTGAGAAAGTTTTTAATAACCAACAATATTGATATTTCTAAAATATTCAGAGAAATAAAACTTCAAGCATTTCAGGGAATTGACCCAATAAGTGAAACAAGCCCAATTTTTGATGCTTATCTAAACGACATTGACAGAGAAGTATTTTTTGAAATAAGACAAAGCAAAGGTTATATTTCAGGTATGTTTATGGACAGACTTTACTTAATGTTAAGCAAGATTTATCATTACAGGACAGTCAAAAAAACAAATACATTTTTGAACCTTATACTTGTCGAGTTTCCAGAAGACAGTAGTGAAGATAATAGACATTTAAATCGTATTCTTGATTTATTTCAACCAGCTTTAAATAACAGTCTATTGCGAATATCAGTAGTTCGTTTAGAGGAAAATGAAATGACAAACTTATATGAAAGCTAAAAAAACTACCGCCAACAGCTGTTTGGCAAAATGGCGGGTTCAGTGCTAAATTGAACATTAGGTTTTCAAATAAACATTAGTGCTAAATTGAAAGTAAGTGCTTCTAAATCCGCCTCTTCGCCAAGCTGCGAAACGTTAGCAGCAAGCTAAAACAACAAATCGTAAA
>CANKZI010000046.1 GCA_947488595.1 Flavobacteriaceae bacterium | reverse complement strand
AAAAACTACTGCTTGTTAATTGGTGCTCAAAATTATGAGGACATGACTATTCCCTCATTAGAAAATCCAATTCAAGATGCGGTTAGATTGAAACTAATTCTTAAGAAAGATTACGATTTTGAGGAAGGCACTATTTTTACCTTGTTCAATCCTGCTGCGAATGACGTCAAACGGAAATTGTTGGAGCTCATCAATGTCATTCAGCCCGAAGACAATCTGTTGATTTTTTATGCAGGCCACGGCATTTGGGTCGAAAAAGAAAAGAAAGGCTATTGGCTTTTGGTTGATGCTAAAAGAAATGACTCCACTACTTGGCTTCAGAACAAGGATGTTTTAAACCTCATTGCCAAACTTCCTTCTCGCCACACATTACTAATAACCGATGCTTGTTTTTCTGGAGGGGTATTTAAAACCCGCGCTTTAGGAAAAGATGCACCATTAGCGGTTCAAACCATGAACGAAAAAATAAGTCGTGTGGCAATAACATCAGGCAATGACACCGAAGTCCCTGATGAAAGCGTTTTTATGAAATACTTGGTCAAAGCATTAACAGAAAACAAGGAAAAGTACCTAACGGCACAAAAAATGTTCATCAATCAGATTATGGAAGCGGTGATGACCGAAACAAAAACAGAACCTCGTTATGGGACGCTGGAACTGGCGGGGCATGTTGGAGGTGATTTCATATTTAGTAAAAAATAAGGAATGAGGCTAAGAAATAAATGGTTCATCAGTTTTTTGCACGCATTTGTGTTGTTGGCATTTAGTCTGATTTGGCTTCACACTCCTTTTACGTATGGTGACGAAAAGTTTCTCATCAAATGGACATCTGTTGTAAAACGGTTAGTGCTTCAAATGGATGATGATCGTCCCAAAGATAATTTTATGTTCATCAACCTAGCATACGAAAAGGCTCTTATTCCTCTCGAAGATAATCTGGGCAATGAGGTAATCACAGATAGGGCAGCATTAGCTAAATTTTTTAAAATGCTGCAACAACATCCCTCAGCAGCAAAATTTACGATTTGTGATGTGTTTCTGCAGGGTAAATCACCATCTGACAAGCTTCTTTCTAAAAGCATTTCAGGTGTTCCAAATATTGTTTTTCCAACGCATCCTGACAACAACAATAAACCTGAAAAACTTGAAATCAAAGTGCCTTCTGCAATGGCTAACTACACAAGTGCTGACGAAGAATTTGTAAAATTCACTTTGTTGTATGAAGATCAATACAAGACCATACCAGTATATATGTACGAAAAACTGCAACACAGAAAATTTAGTCATACTTGGGGTTTGTATTGGGACAATGGCAGTCCATGTTTGAATTCCGTTATAATTGATCATAAAATAAGAACTGACGAAGTATTCCAAAATGGCAAATATCCAGTGGTCAATTTATCTGAGTTGATGCTAATGCCGGAAGAGTTAATTGTGAAAGAATTTTTGAAAGATAGAATAATTATAATGGGGGATTTTGTACAGGACACACATAAAACGTCCTTTGGTATTATGCCTGGCAGTTTAATTTTACTGAACGTTTATTTATCCTTGATTGACGGTGCTCATTTAATTGGCATAAGCTGGCTTTTGTTTATGATTGCCGCCTTTACCCTTTATTCACGTATTATTATTTTTAACTGGCAACAGCCCAGTTTGATAAAATCATCAAAGTGGTTTCTAAATTTGTTGAAAAGTGTAACTTTGCTTAGCATTATTTCAATTTGTTCTTATTTTTTATTTAATATTGGTATTCAGGTTTTGTTTTTGACATTTTATACCGGAATTATATTATTTATAAAAAAATTATGGGAAGAAAAAGCTCCCGTACACAAAATTCAATATTGGCTCAATTATTTATCAAAAAAATAAATCCAAACACCATGAAATACTTTTTTTCAATTTTTATTATTATATTTTGTATGTCTGCAACAGTTTTAAAAACTGAAAAATACTATGTAACTTTTGTAAAAGGAAAAGTAGTATTTGAAATGACAAAAAAACAATTGAAGGTTGGTGATGTACTTTCGTCAGAGGACCGTCTGGTTTTTGTTGAAAAAACAGCTAAAGTTTCATGTATAAATCCAACAAAAGGCAGGTTTGACATCAATCCAAACTTAACAAAAGCAAAAAGTAGCGAACTCTTTACTATTATAAAAGCAAGCCTAGTACCCTCGGTAAGCAAATACAAACTCAGTACTCGTTCGATAATTTTTGACGGGAATGATCCATATAATTACTTTGCTAGCCCAGAAACTCAAAATAGAATTCTTATTGTTGAGCAAAGTCCTATTGTAATAAAATCCACTTTTAAAATGGATGAAAATAATTTTTTCTTTTTGCAATTTAAAGTAAAAGAAAAAATCCAGACGCGAAAAATTCAACAAAACGGACAACAACTAATATTTTCAAAATCAAATTTCGCAAATGACCACAGCAATGTTCCCGAATCTGTATCAATTTGTTACCAAACTAATGAAAACGGCAAAACTAAATCGGCTGTAATTGCTGAATTTTTACCCGTTTTAGCAACATCAGAAGAGATTACTAATCAAGTTAATTTGATAAAAAATGTTTCGGAACAAAAAGACAGAAAAAAACTGAAATCGGATATTGTCAATCATTTATTTGTTAATTACGGAAAAATTGGAGCAGAAGAATTGTCGACTTTTATAGGTTATTAGTTAAATATAAAGGTTTCGTAGATCAAATTGATTTTGTAATTATAATGGATTTTATTCCGAAAAAGCTCAGGAATTTTTCATAAAAAGGATATTTTTAAAACATAAAGCAGTAAAAAGCATAAATTATTATTAAGTGACATTTACTTTCAGTCACTTTTTGCAATATGTTCTATATTTCAGTTGCCAATCCTTCCTTCCCAACGCTCAAAAAATAATAATGGAACAGTTCTTAGAATAAGTAGGTTTGCTTCACAATTTGCGTTACTAATTTTTATCCTAGATTTTTTGTTGAATTTTTTAAGTAGCGAGGACGGGAGTTGAACCCGTGACCGCATTTTATGATTTAATTTTTAATGTTAAAGCTTTTTTTTCTCTTAAAAAAAGCTTTTTTCTAAAAAAAAAGTGTATTGTTTAGTATGGTATTTTTAAAGCTAATTTCAGACGAAATTTACTGTTTTTTTTTATTCCAATTAAATGTATAACCTACAATATTAGAATCCAACCATTCAAAAATGTAAGACACTCAGCTTTTAGTGGGTAATGATACCAGAAATGATGCGGCGGTATACGACATGGGAAATGGTACAGGAATCATAAGTACTACTGATTTTTTCTTACCCATAGTAGACGACCCATTCACTTTTGGAAGGATAGCAGCTACTAATGCTTTAAGAGATGTATATGCTATGGGAGGAAAACCATGAATGGCAATTGCAAGACTAGGATGGTCCATTAATAGATTAGCCCCTGAATTAGCTGCCCAAGTAAAGGAAGGAGGCAGAAAGGCCTTCGCTAACGCCAAATCAAATGCATCAGCAAAACAAACTAATAATGAAAACCTATAAAGCTAAAAACAGCATCAAAAACGTTTTTGATGCTGTTTAATTTATCTGTTTTTATCTAATAATCTGTATCGATTATTTCGAACTAGTCATTTCGATTTTTAGCTATTTTTCAATTCGTATTTCATTAGTAATTTTACATAGTGACGATCGCGTCTTTCTTTATTTTCATTTGCTCTTTTTTCATTTCGTTTATCTTTTACAATAATATGAAGCAAGTTTAAATCTTCGGGATCTTTGATATCGTTTATTGACGTTCGTTTTGACATAATTTTAAGGATTTTGGCACTATGATTTATAAACAATTATATAATTAATACTTTAAAACATTGTTCATCAAATTTATAAAACTTATGGTATTTTTGTATAATTATATTGACGCAATTATTTTTTTAATTTGTACGAAGCGAATAGACAATTAGCGTTCGATATTACAGTGTTGTCTAATGTACTTGACAAACATTATAATAAAGAACTTAATTTCAGAAATCATTGTTATTTGCGCATAGCGTTTGATGCAACAGTAAACAATAAATGGGATACTAAAGTGGGAAAACCATATACAAAATATGCGTCAGAAGCGCAGTTGCAAAGTGCTTTGGCTTTACTTAAAGGCTATTTGCTTGACAAACAACTTCTATTGATGGACAATGAAAAAAGTTTAGCTTTTCGCAAAAATCAAAAACAAATAGAACAAATACGAAGTCCGAAATTATTTTAATTAGACAGTTTATTTGACGCTTTGTAACTGCTCTAACGTAACGTATTGTAGCGCTTTTATGTTTGTAGCTTCTAAGATTACTGGCGGCGCAACTCCCGCTTCAAAAGCTTCCTTCCAGCGCAGTACGCACAAACACCATGTATCGCCAGGTTTTAGCCCAGGAAATCCACTGCTAGGATACGCAGAAATTAAATCGTTGCCTTTTGTTAAAGAATAGTTTAAAAACCCTTCGGTAACTACTGCTGCCACGACATGTAATCCAGTATCGTTAGCGCCTGTCTGGCAATAGCCGTTTCTATAAAACCCAGTCATTGGGTCGATGCTTGCCCACGTTAATGGCGTATTTAACACATTCAATTGTTCTGGGTTGGTCATATTGCTTTTACTTTTGGTTTTGATGTTGCCAAAATTTTCTTCAGTTTTTACTTGTGCGAAAGTAAAACTGCTTACAAAAATTAGCGTGAGCATCTTATTTTTTACAGTTAAATAGTAGTTCATATTATTGTTTTTAAAATCATCAATAGATACTTTTATTTTCTTTTCTTTAATGTTGGTTTATATGTATGCTTTTGTTTTACCATCATCAAAGAATTCTTTAAATCTGTCTATATCTTCAATCAGAACTTTTCTTTTATATTGCGCACAATATAATTCTTCTTAATTTGTTTGTGGTCCCAAACTATGTGCTTTTTTATCATTTAATAATAAATATTCCTTGCCGTTCGAAAAGTATTTGCATGTGCTTCTATAATTGTTTTTATTTCGGGAGAATAGCCGCCACCCATACTTACTTGAACAGGAATTTCAAATTTTTGACACAACGACAAAACAAAAGTATCCCGTTTTTTGCAACCTTCAATTGTGCAAGAAAGTTTACCCAATTTATCAGATGCTAAAATATCAACACCAGCCAAATAGAAAATAAAATCTGGCTTTTGTTTTGCAATTAAATCAGGAAGAATTTCTGTCAAAATCGACAAATACTCTTGGTCTTTTGTGTTGTCATTTAATGCAATATCCAAATCAGAAATTTCTTTTTTGAAAGGATAATTTGTTTTTCCATGCATTGAAAAAGTAAAAACTGTATTATTATTCGAGAATATTTCTGCTGTTCCATTTCCTTGATGAACATCTAAATCGATAATCAAAATTTTTGAAGCCAATTTATGATTTAATAAATATTGTGCTGCTATGGCTTGGTCATTTAACAAACAAAATGCTTCGCCACTGTTTGAAAAAGCATGATGCGTTCCGCCTGCAATGTTGAAAGCAATTTTGGTCTCAAGCGCTTTCACACATCCAAAAATTGTGCCTTGAGCTATAATTAATTCTCTTTCAATCAATTCTTTAGAAAGCGGAAAACCTATTTTCCTTGCGGCTTTTGCATCTAAATTCAATTCGATTAATTTTGAAACATACTCCAGCGTGTGAACAGCCAAAACATCCTTTAAGTTGGCTTTTTGAGGTTCAAAAAAATCTGTTGCAACAGCAGTACCTTCAATCAATAGTTGTTGTGGCAACAAATCATATTTCAGCATCGGAAATCGATGGCCGACTGGCAAAGGATGTTTATAAATAGGGTGAAAAGCAATAGGAAACATGAAAGTTAAGTTGATTAAAAAAATTAGAAAGTAATTACTAGTTCATCAAATTTTGAAACAAGTCAACAAAATTTTCAACATAATAGCCCTCTATTAAACCGTCTTGGGTATGAATCGACATCACTACATTAATAGAACGACCAGAAAATGCTACTGTTCTAATACCTGGACTGCAATCGTCAACGTGAGCTGTATGCCCTCTTTTTTTTCTACTATGAATTGCTAGTAAAGTTCCAACTAAACCTGATCCGACAACTGCAAATTTTAATGAATTTTGCATTCAATAATAATAACGATTATGCAAATCTATACTATTTTAAGTCAAAAATTCTTATAAAATCTAATCACAATTCATAAATTCGACAAAAAATAAAAAAAACATGAATAACCTAGTTTGGTTTAGAAACGATCTACGTACTCAAGATAATAGCGCACTATTTCAAGCTTGTAAAAAGCAAGGTAAAGTAATTGGTGTTTATTTTCTTGATCCTCGGCAATTTGAAAAAAATAAATATGGCTTTTAAAAAACAGAAAAATTTAGAGCTAAATTTCTATTAGAAACGATAAGGGATTTAAAAAATAACTTGGCAGAGAAGAATATTTCGCTGCTAATTTTTCACGATCTACCTGAAAATGTGATTCCAAAGCTAATTGCAGAATATCAAATTGATGCTATTTTTCTTCAAAAAGAATGGACCAAAGACGAAGTTCGCGTCAATGAAGCGGTGAAACAAAACCTTGTAAATATCACTTTTAACGAAATTTACGATCAGTTTTTATTTCATCCGGCTGATATTCCGTATTCAGATTTTAATAAAATTCCAGAAGTTTTTACTGAGTTTAGAAAAAAATGCGAGAAAGAAAGTAAAATTCGTCCTTGTGTAGCAATTGTTGCAAAACCAACAGACAACTTAATCGAAACTTCCAATATAATTCCAAGTTTAGAAGATTTAGGATTGGAATCCTTTAAACTCGATAAAAATTCAGCTTTTCCTTTTCGTGGTGGCGAAACCGCAGCATTAAAGCGAATTGAAAATTACTTTTTTGAAACCGAAAATTTATCAGTATACAAGAAAACCAGAAACGGATTAATTGGTGAAAGTTACAGTTCCAAATTATCTGCTTGGTTAGCAAATGGTAGTGTTTCTGCACGAACCATTTATTGGAAAATTCAGAATTATGAACGGGAAGTTTGTAAAAACGAAGACACATATTGGTTGGTTTTTGAACTTATTTGGCGTGATTATTTTAAATATGTTTCGTTAAAACACGGCGAAAAAATATTTAAATTAGATGGTATTTTGGGCAATCAATACGAATGGAAATCTAATGAAAAGGCACTTCGCCAATGGATTAATGGTAATACGCGCGAACCATTTGTAAACGCAAATATGATAGAATTACAACGTACTGGTTTTATGAGTAATCGTGGCAGACAAAATGTAGCGAGTTATTGGGCAAAAGAATGGGAACAAGATTGGCGTGTTGCTGCAGCCTATTTTGAAAGTATGTTGATAGATTATGATGTGCATTCCAACTATGGAAATTGGATGTACAATGCTGGTGTTGGAAATGATCCACGGGATAGAAAATTCAACATTAAACGTCAAGCAGAAATGTATGATGCCAATGGGAAATACCAAAAACTGTGGTTAAATCCTGATTTGTTTTAACGTACTTTACATTCTGCTAAATTGATTTATTCGGTGTTTTATGTACGTAAAAATCATTTATTACAAGTAGGGGAGATTCATCGAAAAACAGAAAATAATTTAAACAACAACGATATTACTTTAAATTAATTGTTATATTTGTATGATATATCAGTCATTAAACCATAAAAAGTCACTTTATGAATGATAAACAATACATGAGTTGGATCGCGATGAGCGACACTGCACTAGCGCAAACCATCGGTGCTTTTGTAAAGCACCATCGCTTGTTACAAAACAAAACTCAGGAAGATATTGCTAATGCTGCAAATATAAGCCGTTCTACACTCAGCTTACTCGAAAAAGGAGAAACTATAACAGTTCCAACACTTTTACAAGTACTAAGAGTTTTAGATTTATTATACGTAATGGATATTTTCAAAATTCAAGAGCAAATAAGCCCAATTGCACTAGCCAAACTAGACCAACAAAAAAGACAACGCGCTAGAAATAGTGCTACTGACAACGCTAAACAATCCGACTGGTAATGATAACAACGGCATTTGTGAAAATATGGAACAAAACGCTAGGAGCTGTAGCTTGGAATACCGAAACAGGTACAGCTAGTTTTGAATATGATTCTAAGTTTATAAACACTAAATCCGATTTGGCACCACTAAAAATGCCCATAGTAAACAGCAACAAACGTGTTTTTTCATTCCCAGAACTTAGAGATGTAAAAACATTTAAAGGATTGCCAGGTCTATTAGCAGACGTATTGCCTGATGATTACGGAAACCAATTAATCAACAGTTGGTTAGCTGAAAATGGTCGTCCAGAAAACAGTATGAACCCTGTTGAAATGCTTTGCTTTATAGGAACACGTGGTATGGGTGCGTTGGAATTTGAACCTTCCCAATTCAAGTTTAATAAAAGAGCTTTTGATGTAGAAGTGGATAGCTTGGTAGCAATAACTCAAAAAATGTTATCCAAAAGACAAGGATTTGAAGCCAATCTAAACCAAGATGAGCAACAAGCCATGATGGATATCCTTAAAATTGGTACCTCAGCCGGTGGTGCACGTCCAAAAGCAATTATTGCCTACAATGAAAAAACAGGTCAAGTCAAATCAGGTCAAACAACTGCTCCAAAAGGATTTGAGCATTGGTTAATTAAACTCGATACCGTAAGTGATGTTCAGTTCGGCGAAAGCACTGGCTATGGCAGAATTGAAATGGCCTATTACCTAATGGCTAAAGCAGCTGGAATAGAAATGATGGAATGTCGTTTGTACGAAGAAAATGGCAGAGCACATTTTATGACGAAACGTTTTGACAGAGAAGGTGGCGATCAAAAGCACCACATTCAAACCTTGTGTGCGATGCAGCACTATGACTTCAACCAAATAACAAGTTTTAGTTACGAACAGCTGTTCCAAACCATGCGATTATTAAAAATCCCCTATCCCCAAGCAGAACAGTTATACAAACGAATGGTTTTTAATGTAATCGCAAGAAATTGTGACGACCACACAAAGAACTTTGCATTCCGTCTAAAAGAGAATAGCGTTTGGGAACTTTCTCCTGCTTATGATGTTTGTTTTGCCTACCGCCCAGATAGCGATTGGGTAAGCCAGCACAACTTGAGTATTAACGGAAAGAGAACCTCTATTACAAAAGAAGATTTACTTATGGTAGCCAAATCAATGAATATAAAAAAAGCAAATGCCATTATCCAAGAAATTAATGAGACTATAAAAAAATGGTATGAATTCGCTGAAGCCTCCAAAGTAGACAACTATCACAAAGAAAATATTGGTAAATCACACCTAATTTACAAGTAGAGAACAATGTTTCCAAATAAAGTAATTCAAACACTTACCGAAAGTGATAAAAATATACTCTTCTATTTTGATACGGGTGGATCATTTCTGCTATGAGAGTAACGAATTAAGACACTATCCCGCAAAGTGTGTAATTTTAAAAGATTTATGTTGTATTTCAATTGTATGTAATTAATAGCTTATAATTATTTTTTTTAATTATTAGTAATAAACGTTTTTCATATCAATTGCCACTCCTTCCCAACGCTCCAAAAAAAATTACTGTCACAGTTTTTGGAACAAAAACACGTACGCTTCGCAACTTACGCTAATATTTTTTTCTCTCAAGCTTTGCTACATAATTAAGAATGAAAGTTTATTACATATTCATTACATCATTTAGCTGTACAAAATCTTAGTTTAATCCAAGTATTGCTAAACTCACAGCTGCCGTTTGCTTCATTTCAATAATGACTATTTTCAAAGCTATTATTGGTTTTCTTTTAGATTTACAGTAAGTCGTTAAAATCAAAGAAGTTAAACTTTTTTATAATAGTGCACCATATAACTCTAAATTGATTATTTTTGCATAGTGAACAAATCAGTAAACATAGCAACAATTTTTCC
>CANKZI010000045.1 GCA_947488595.1 Flavobacteriaceae bacterium | reverse complement strand
GCGCGATAATTCCATTTAGTTCTGGGACTGTTGTTGTGCCTATTACTCCATTGGCATCAGACCAAGTATAGATTACCCCTGGACCCGAATCAGAGGTTTGAAGATCAAAACTTGTACCAGCGCAAACTGGGGCATGGGGAGTTATGGTTGTATCAATGCAAGCATCAATGATAACAGTTACAGGATCGGTCACAAATTGCGCACAATCTTGTGGATTAACCGTATAAACAATACTGTAAGTACCGACGCTGCTTACACTAGATGATAAATTCAGCGCTCCTGTATTCTCATCGATTGACAGTCCAGGTGGCGTAGCAGAATAGGTGCCGCCCGGTGGTAACTCAGGCGAATTAACAACTGCAACTACTGCACTGTTAATACAATAAGTACTACCATACGAAATGCTACCAATTGGAGAAAAGTTATTCAAACTAAAAGACCTATAATTGGCACAGTTTGTTGTCGAACCAACATCGGTAATCCTAACATAAATGGTTTTTGGTAACTCGGCAAGAGTGGCGACTTGGTAATTATCAAGATTACCTGTATTAAAAAAAATATCTGCTCCATAATCTCTGGCTTCTTGTTCGGTTTCATAAAATAAAACTTCATAATTAGCATTATTATTGGTCATGAAAGTAGTTTGATCTAAATCAAAAGTAAATGGACCAGTAGGTGTGGCGGTACATACTGTAACATCTTTAGGATCATTGATGATGTCCAATTCAGGTTCAATTTCTAAAGTAATCGACTTGTTCGCTGTTTCGGTAGTGCCATCTTCATTAGTAAAAGTAACGGTTACATTATAAGTCTCCGTTTCAGTTGGACAAACATTAATACTGTCTTCGTTACTGATTAAATTGCCATCCACATCGGTCCATGCGACTTCGGTAACATCATTTGTAGGATTAGTATCAGAAGGATAAAAACGTACCGCTTGGTTGACTGCATCCCAATTATCATTAGTATTGAATCCTGCTGGAACAACGCCTTCCGAACCAGTAGCATTTTGTATACCAACTACACCCGCACCACTTTGCCAGGCACAGTTATCCGAACGAAGATTTACTAAAACATCAACAATATTGGTGGTTTCATACAATACGATTTGAGAAGTCATCAAACCAAAATTATCGCTGCAACTGTACAAAGGCAGCTGGTAAAAATTACAAACAAAAACCCTGTTAGGCGCTGTTCCTTGCACATAATAATTAATATTCTGTTCATTGTCTGGCACATCGTCCAATGCCAATACAGCAGGATTTAAATCAGTATCTTGATATACCCCATAAATCGCATTTAAAACAGGAAAAGCGGGATTTGGAACATTCTGATTGAAAGACCAAGGACAAAATAATCCAGCGTCAGAAACATCAAAACTTATCGCACCATTGGAACTTACAATTAGTTGGTCATAAGTGACACCGTAAAAAGTAAAATCAAAAGGCAAATTAAATACAGGGGACCAAACATCATCTGTTGTTACGACCATAACTGTACCACCAGTAAAACTATTTTGTTGTTGGTACGGAATGGCTTGCGTTACATAAGAGGTGGTCTCTGCGGTTTTATAATAATTCGCAGTCAAATTAGTACAGTCACCTGAATTGCAAAGTGTTGAAACCCCTCTAATGTCAACCTCTGTTTTTGGATAACCTGGACAAGCTGCTGGAGGACGTACAATAATAGTAACACTTCCCGTTAAAGGCAACGTTCCGCAAGCATTATTGGCATTGACCAAGGTGAAAGTAGTGGTAGCAATTAAAAAAGCACTATAAGTCCCCAAGCCATTAGCATCAAGATTAACCGTTAAATTGCCCGATGAATTAGAAAAAGTAACAGTTGTATTTGGACTTCCTTTAAATTGTAAAGCCACCGAATAACCCGGACAAATGGATTCAGGAGGCACTGTCATTGTTGCGCCTGGTCCCACATAAACTACGGCTTCACCGATTTGTGATTGAGAGCAGTAATTGGTTGCACCCGAAGCAACACTTATCAAAGTATATTTAAAAATTCCATTGGCGTTAGTAGGCGCAGCAACAGTTGCGGTATTCCCTGTTGTAGCTGTAACGGTTTGGCTTGCGCCACCATTGATGCTATAAGTAAATGTATAAGGTGCCGCACCTCCCGACGCTGTAAAAGTAATATTAGGTGATGGTGCGTTCAAACATACCGACGCACTGCCAGAAATAGAGGCTGTTGGTGGTCCGATTGTGATTACTGCTTTGGTATTTTGTATGAGATTCGTGCATGCACCAGCAGTGACACTTACCAAATTATAATTAAAAATTCCGGGTACACCGGTCGGTACCGAAACAGCAATGCTTGACTGTGTACCAATTGTACTTATGGTTTGATTGGCACCACCGTTGATGTTATAAGTAAATGTATAAGGACCAGCTGCGTTACTGCCTTCAAAAGTGATGAAAGGCGAAGGTGCGAATGGGCAAACCAAGGCATTACCGGTTATGTTGGCTAAAGGACCGTTAACCGTAATTGTTGCACTATTAGGTTGATTTTGTGTAAACAAATTCGCACCAGCACCATATGAAACACTAACTAAATTATAAACGATATTGCCTACATTAGATACTGCATCAACAACAGTAGCAGTATTGCTAGCGCCAATTGTAGTAACCGTTTGATTGGCGCCACCATTGATATTATATGTAAATGTATAAGGTGCAATTCCATTTGATCCAGTAAAAGTGATGGTAGCATTGGTGTCAACACAAACTGTCGTAGTTCCCGAAATCGTGGCAGTTGGTAAAGCGTTAACGCTAAAATCATCAACGGCAAAATCGTTGCCGACGAAATTGGTATTGTTGTTCCAAAGTTCAATGGTAGCACAAGCAGCGTTAGCAACAAATGTGTAAGTCCTTTTTTGCCATCCCAAAACGGGGTAAGACGCAAGTGTAGAAGCTGGCGGCACAACATTAATCGCATTTGTGAATGCAACGCGAATATCTGCCAGACCAGCATTGTTTATTGTTGTGGTCGAAACCGATTTGATCCAATAACTAAAATTATATGTTACCCCAACTGTCAAGCCACAAACTCCAGTGCCATTATTGCCCGCGCGCCAAAAACGAGGAGCTGAGTTATTGTTATTACCATCAATTACCATCATCTTTCCAGTACCGGTAGTATGATCTCCACCCGAAATAAAGGTGTTATCCATGGGGCCCGGATTGGTTGTAAAAGCATAATTACCGGAGGCACTCGGTGGCGAAAACGGCGCTGTAACTTCATTGTAACCTGCGCCATTGATATTGAAGCCTACATTATTACCGCCTGATTCAAAATCCCCATTTATTAAAAGATTTTGAGACGATAAACTGCTGATTGTCAAGCAAAATATTAAGATTGAAAATAATTTTAACTTCATTTTAGAAACATTTTTAGGGTTGAAATTTACAAAAAATTAACGAATATATATCCTAAATCTATTTTTTAACTTTTATGTAATAAATTGTTAATTAAATAAAATTACTTTACCTTTTATTAATTATCTTTGCGCAACAAAAAAAATGCTATTATCTACAAATAATTTATGAATAAAAACGAAGAATTTTTAGACGAAATCGGTGACAATCATATTGGTACAAACGCACAAAATCCGATACGTAAAGATGCTTTTGATCTTTCTGACGATCAAAAAATTGAATCTATTAAAAAAGATGTTGAAAAAATCTTGCACACTCTGGGAATTGATCTAGCCGATGACAGCCTCAAAGGCACGCCCAATCGTGTGGCCAAAATGTTTGTAAAAGAACTTTTTGGTGGTTTGAATCCTTCAAAAAAACCAAAGGGCTCTACTTTTGAAAACAATTACAAATATGGCGAAATGTTAGTCGAAAAAAATATTACTTTATATTCGACTTGCGAGCACCACTTATTACCAATTATTGGTCGTGCCCATGTAGCTTATATTTCGAACGGTCAAGTTATTGGACTTTCAAAAATGAATCGCATTGTTGATTATTATGCCAAAAGACCGCAAGTGCAAGAGCGTTTGACAATGCAGATTGTTCAAGAAATGCAAATTGCTTTAGGTACCGAAAATGTTGCTTGTGTGATTGACGCCAAACATTTATGTGTCAATTCAAGAGGCATACGGGATACTGAGAGCAGCACAGTGACCTCTGAATTTGGTGGAAAGTTTAAAGAAGAGCAAACCCGAAGAGAATTTTTGGATTACATTAAAATGGATACCAAGTTTTAAGCTCAGCAGCCAACAGCTAAACGCAAACATTGATAATTTAAATGCGCATGTCGAAATTTAAAAGCAATAGCCTTAAAATATACAATTCGCTTTCAGGTGAAAAAGAAATTTTTAAACCGATTCACGAAGGTAGTATTGGGATGTATGTTTGCGGACCAACGGTGTACAGCAATGTGCACTTGGGAAATGTAAGGACTTTTATGTCTTTTGATATGATTTTTAGGTATTTCAAGCATTTGGATTACAAAGTGCGTTATGTACGCAACATTACCGATGTGGGTCATATCGTCGACGATATAGATGAAGGTGAAGATAAAATTGCTAAAAAAGCACGTTTAGAACAACTTGAACCGATGGAGATTGTGCAGCGTTACACGGTCGATTTTCATGATATTTTAAAGAAATTCAACTTTTTACCACCTAGTATTGAGCCTACCGCAACAGGTCATATTATTGAGCAAATCGAAATCGTAAAGCAAATTATTGAAAATGGTTTTGCTTACGAAGCTAATGGTTCGGTTTATTTTGATGTTGTAAAATTCAACGAAACCAATCATTATGGCAAGTTGAGCGGACGCAATATAGAAGACATGCTTGCCAATTCTCGTGATTTGGAGGGGCAATCAGATAAAAAAAATGCACAGGATTTTGCACTTTGGAAAAAAGCAGAGCCACAACACATTATGCGTTGGCCTTCCCCTTGGAGTGATGGTTTTCCGGGTTGGCATTTAGAATGTACGGCGATGAGTACCAAATATTTGGGTAATCATTTTGACATTCATGGTGGCGGAATGGATTTGAAATTCCCGCATCACGAATGCGAGATTGCACAAAATGAAGCCTGCAAAGGACAAACGCCAGTAAATTATTGGATGCACGCCAATATGTTGACGCTCAATGGGAAAAAAATGGCCAAGTCAACGGGCAATAATATTTTGCCAGGCGAAATCTTAAGTGGCGACAACACTGTTTTGAGTAAAGCCTTTTCGGCTTCGGTGGCGCGGTTTTTTATGTTGCAGGCGCATTATCGCAGTGTTTTGGATTTTTCGGACGATGCTATTGTGGCTGCCGAAAAGGGATTCAATCGTTTGATGGAAGCTATTGCTGGACTTGCTACTATTGAAGCTGGAACCGTTTCGACTTTGGATATTGCTTCATGGAAAATAGCTTGTTATGAGGCAATGAATGACGATTTTAATACACCCATTTTAATTGCGCAATTGTTTGAAGGCGTTCGTTTTGTAAACCTAATGAAAGACAACTCGGCGACTTTAAATCAAAATGATTTTGAACTATTTTCAAGTTTAATGCACGATTTTGTTTTTGATGTGCTTGGATTGGAAAGTGCTAAAGAATCAAATGACAATAATGATAAACTAGAAGGTACAATTAGCCTACTTATTGCGATGCGAAATCAAGCGCGAAGCAACAAAGATTTTGCGCTTTCAGATCAAATTCGCGACCAACTGTTTGCACTCGGCATACAGCTAAAAGATGGTAAAGAAGGTACCGCTTTTAGTTTTTAAAGTCTAAAATACCCTCTTTTGGTTTTCATAATTTACTGCAAACCTATCCAATGTTAAAAAAAATCCTCATTTTTCCGTTTGTTTTTTTAGTAAGGATGTATCAAATTGTCCTTTCTCCGCTGATGCCATCTTCTTGTCGTTTTGAACCTACTTGTTCGCATTACATGATCGAAGCTTTGCAAGTGCACGGCGTTTTTAAAGGCGTTTATTTGGGTGTCAAACGAATTTTGAGTTGCCATCCTTGGGGAAAATCAGGCTATGATCCTGTACCTCAAAAAAAATATACCGATAAAGATTAACGCCAAATCGAATGGCATTTGGATTCAAATTTCTATTTTTACAAAAAAAAATTAAAACACAAATGGCACACGCACTTGGTATAGTTTGGAACCCTTCCGAAGGTATTGATTTGGGATTTTTTATGATTAGGTATTACAGCCTGATGTTTGTGGTTGCCTTTGGTTTGGGCTGGTACATTATGAAAAAGATTTTTGACCGCGAAAATGAAACTGTTGATAAATTAGACAGTATGTTCATTTGGACTGCATTATCGACTTTGGTCGGTGCGCGATTGGGACATGTATTTTTTTATGATTGGAATTATTATAAAAACAATCTTGCCGAAATTCTTTTACCCTTTAGATTTGATCCTTTTCAATTTACCGGGTTTAGTGGATTGGCGAGTCATGGCGCTGCGATTGCCATCATCATTTCGATGTATTTTTTTAGTAAAAAAATCATGAAACGTCCGTTGCTTTGGGTTTTGGATCGCGTAGTTATTCCAGTAGCGAGCGGTGCGATTTTTGTTCGAATCGGCAATTTTTTTAATTCAGAAATATACGGGCATACCACCAGTGGCGATCATTTTTATGGTGTTAAATTTATAAAGGAAGAAGAGTTTTGGGATGCCAACAGTTTGATGCAAATTACACAAAGTGCTACGCCTAAAGAAGGATATAACTTGATACAGCATGATCCAAAATTTGTTAATGTTTTGAATCAAATTCCGTTTCGTCATCCTTCACAATTGTACGAAGCTTTTGGTTATGTTTTTGTTTTTTTGATTTTATTTTTTGCTTATTGGAAAACCGATGCAAGACAAAAACCTGGATTATTATTGGGATTGTTTTTGATATTGCTTTTCACCGTTCGATTTATTGTAGAGTTTGTCAAACAAAGTCAAGGTGGTTTTGAAGGAGAAAATCCAATTTTATCAACAGGACAATGGCTTAGTATTCCGTTTGTAATTGCTGGATTGGTTTTGGTTTTTATAGCAAAAAAGCCTGCGGTGCGTTTATAATCGTTTTTTTTGCCTCTAATTCACGAATGAAGTAAATAGAAATTGAGGTGTTATAAAATCAACTTTACATTTTATCCATTACTGAAGCAGTAAGAGCAGAAAGTTATTAGCTGTTATTGGCAATTTTAATGTTGGAAGCAATGAATTTGGACAATGAACCATCAAATTAAGATACGGAAGCATTAAATTAGGCATTATTTTTTGGTTTGACTGCCGATTTTGATGGACTTACTTGAATTTTACTTTATTTTTAAAATTTTTGGTGGCTTTTGACATTATCCTGTGCAAAACAGCAGTTTCAATTATTGCATTCATCAATTTTTCTTGGTATTCCTTGGCGAAAAACACATAATTCAAATCCAAAAAGCGGACTTCCAACGTAATTTCTTTAAAATAAATACTACAAATTATAGTTTTCACTTCATAAAAATTAAATTTGCCAAAAAAAACGATGCAAATAAATTTGAAACACGGAATTGACCAATTGGTTTTCGGAATGCAACAAAAAGAGGTTGTTGCGGTTTATGGAAAACCAAATAAAGAGTACAAAGACGAAGATGATAATCTCATTTTTTTATACAACGAACAAAAAATACGCTTGACATTTTATAAAGACGAAGCTTTTAAATTGGGTTATATTGTTGCTTCTCATTCCGACTTAAGATTATTTGATCAAACAGTAATAGGTAAAAAGATAAGTGAGATAAAAACACAATTGGTACCAAGAGGATTGACAAAATTCACTCAAGAAGCTTTTGATACTTTCGAGAATTTCTTTAACGAAGAAAATTGGATTATTTTTCAAACCGAATTTGATGAAGTTGTAAAATTCGAAATCGGTGCCATTATCAATGATAAAGACGAATTTGATTGGAAGTTTAAAAAATAAATTGCTGTTATAAGCATAAAAAAAAGGGAACAATTATAAGTTGTTCCCTTTTTTTTATAATACCAATTGGTTACTTTTTAACCGGAATCGCATCAAGCAATTCTACTTCAAAAATGATGTTGCCGTTGGCAGGAATCACATTCGGAATCCCTCTTTCTCCATATCCTAAATTGGCAGGAATGAACAATGTCGCTTTGTCGCCGATAGACATCAAATTGATACCTTCGTTAAAACCCGGAATAAAACTTAGTTTACCAGCGGTAGTTTGCAAAGGTTGGTAGCCATTTTGCGCAGCCCTGTTTTCATCAAATTTTCCATATTTTTGATTCACTTCTTCGTAACTGCTATCAAACAAACTACCGTCTTCAAGATAGCCCGCATAATGTACATAAATGTTTGCACCATCTTCGGGTTTTTTGCCGTTGGCTTTTACCAAAACATATTCTAGTCCAGTTTCCGATTTTGTTGCTTTGGTTTTCAGTTTTGCCAATTCAGCTGCTTTTGCGGCCATTACTGGAGCGAATTTTTCGGTATATACTTTTTTGGCTTCTGCATCAAGTAAAGCTTGTTTTTTTCGATTTTCGTCTTCTACTTTTCTTTTTTCAGCATCAATAGCGGCTTGTTTTTTATCGTCGTCGCCTTTGGTGGCAAAATAATCAGAAAAAACTTTTACGGCATTAAAATCTTTTGCTGCTTTGCCTTTTCGAACAATAACTACTTTCAAAATCAAATCATTTTGAACAATCGCATTTACAACTTCCATTCCGCTTACCACGTTTCCAAAAACAGTATGCTTGCCGTTGAGCCAAGCCGTTTCCTTGTGTGTAATAAAAAATTGACTTCCGTTGGTTCCTGGACCAGAGTTGGCCATCGATAAAATACCACCTTTGTCATGCTTCAAATCGGTAAATTCATCTTTAAATTTATAACCAGGATCTCCAGAACCATTGCCTAATGGATCGCCACCTTGAATCATAAATTCATTGATTACCCGATGAAATTTCAAACCGTCATAAAAACGTTTGCCTTTTAGTTTTTCATCGGCAACAAAAGTATTGGTGCCTTCGGCCAAAGTGATAAAATTGGCAACAGTGATTGGTGTTTTTTGGAATTCCAGTTGCAAAACAATCTTGCCTTTAGAAGTTTCCATTTCTGCAAAAATCCCTTCGGTTCCAGCAGCTGGTGCTGGTTTTTTAGGGAGTAATTTAGTCACTTGCTTTTTTTCAGCTGTCACCGGTTTTTTTTCTGAATCTGTTTTTTTTGTCTGTGCAAATGTGCTTACAGTCATGGTAAATAACAAAAACATTACTACTCTAAATTTCATTTTTTTTTAGATTAAAAACTCCTTACTTTTTTTGCGATGTGCAGGGATTTTCAGGTTTATTCCCTTTTATTATTTTTTATTATTGAGGCATTTTTTCTAGCAATTCGATTTCAAAAATCAGATTGGCATTGGGTGGAATGAGTCCGTTTCCTGCTCCGGCAGCGCCATAAGCAAGTTCCGACGGAATGAATATTAATGCTTGATCGCCAAAGTTTAGTTTTTCGATTCCTTCAATAAAACCCGGAATCATTCCTACTTTTCTTCCTGCTTCAAACGGAATTGGGCTATAACCTTTTTGAGCGTCACGTGTTGGGTCATATTTTCCGAATTTTTTTGCAACCGCTGCGACGTTGCTGTCAAATAAGGTACCGTCTTCAAAAAAACCAGCATAGTAAATAAAAACCATTTTGCCATTTTCGGGCTTTTTGCCATTTCCTTTTTTAAGGATAGTATAAGTCAATCCAGAAGGCGATTTTGTAGCTACAGTTTTTTTATTAGCACAAAAAGCAACTTTTTCTGCAATCACATCTTTGTATTTTTCGGCGTACATCTTTTTATTTTCGGCTTCCAATGCGATTGCTTTCTTCTGATTTTCGGCTTCATTCGAAAAATAATCATTGAAAATCTTTACGGCATCAAATTTTTTCGCCGCTTCTCCTTTTCTAATAATTGTGACAGATACAATTGCGTCATCTTGCACAATTTTATTAACGGTTTCCATACCATTTTCAACAACATGACCAAAAATGGTATGCTTGCCATCCAACCATCCGGTAGCTGTGTGCGTTATAAAAAACTGGGAACTATTGGTTGCTGGACCCGAATTGGCCATTGCAAGTAAACCTTCTTTATCAAAAGTCAAATCGGTAATTTCGTCTTTAAATTTATACCCTGTATCTCCTGATCCATTTCCCAAAGGATCACCACCTTGAATCATGAAATTAGAGATCACGCGGTGGAATTTTAATCCGTTATAAAATGGTTTTCCTTTTAATTCTTCGGCTACAAAAGTGTTTTTACCTTCGGCCAACGTCACAAAATTGGCAACAGTAACCGGTGCTTTTTCAAATTCAAGCGCTAATAAAATGCTGCCTTTTCCGGTCACAATTTCGGCATACAAACCGTCTTGAAGATTGGCGTGTTCTTCTTTACACGAAAAAAATAGCGCAACTACCGCCAATAATACTATTACTCTTTTATTCATTTTAAATCAAAAATTATTCGGTTATGGTTTTAGGTTCAGGTTTAAAATCTTGTAAATTAACAGTGCAAATGATGGGTTTGTTGCTTCCAATTCTTTTGGTATCGCCGCGAAATCCAAACGCCATGTGCGAAGGAAACAAAAAAGTAACAATCTCATTTTTCTTCATAAGTTTAATGCCGTCGCGAAGTCCCATCAAAATATTTTCCTTGTCGACCAAGTAATTTTGTGGTTTTAATTCGACTTCCGAATAAATTACGTTTTCGTTTAAATCTTTAATTTCATAATCAAAATTAGCGATATCACCTTTTTTTGGTGAAAGGGTATCGGTCAAATTTTTATTCACATAATAATACCAATAGCCTTTTTTAGAAGCCAAATATTTGATTTTTGGATTACTTTTAATGATTGAATCAATTAGCGCTTCTTCACCTTTGATTATTTTTTTGTTGCGTTCGATGGATGCTTTCATAAAACTTCCTGACGATTGCGAAATCGGTTTTCGCGCTTGTTGTTGTGAACAACTGAATGTCAAAACAGCAATTGCAATAATAAATAGTTTCTTTATAATGAATTTCATATTCAATTAATTAGCATGGCATGTATTATTAGTTCAAATTTCTGCACCGTTTCTTTTAGTGATAAATAGGATTTTCCGCCTGCAGCATTGATGTGTCCACCACCATTAAAATGCGCTCTTGCCAACTCATTTACATCAAAATCGCCTTGTGATCGAAATGAAATTTTAATGATATTTTCTTCTTTGTTTTCAATGAAAATCGCTGCAAAAATAATTCCTTTTATTGTAAGTCCAAAATTAACAAGTCCTTCTGTATCTCCTTTGACATAATGAAACAAATCCAATTCTTGTTGAGAAAGCGTGATATAAGCCGTTTTTAATTCAGGAATCACTTTCATGTTTTGAAGTGCGCGACCCATCAATTGCAAACGATCATACGAATTATTGTCAAAAAGCAACGTTGGAATCGCAATGTTATCTGCACCTA
>CANKZI010000044.1 GCA_947488595.1 Flavobacteriaceae bacterium | reverse complement strand
ATCAAAGTTGGATCGTCTTTGAGCACAATCGGTGCAGAAGGCACAATAAGGTGTTGCTTGCTTTGAAAAAAATCTAAAAATTGTTTTCTTATTTCTTGTGATTTCATTGTTTTTGGATTGTAATGGATTGCAAAGCAACAAAGCTTCTAATAAAAATTGATATCCGAAACTTTCGGAAACAAAAATGGTTCGTTCGCTAGCCCTGATTATCGCGAAAATCCTTTTTTGTTGGCACAAGGTTTCTTGGTGAAATTTTGTACTTACAACAAAAAAGATTGTAGCAGAAAGCAGGAAAAAGGAAAACAAAAATGCCAAATGTTTTGCTCTAAAAAATCTTTTTAATGAAACATTTCTTAAATTTGTTCGACCAACCTTCTTGAAGTTGCAAAAATAGGATTTTTTAGCATTAAGAAGATAGGTCTGTTAAAAATTAGATGAAAAAAGTAAAATACTATTACGATTCCGAAAGTTTGGCTTATCGAAAAATTAAACCTTTAAAAAGGAGGAGTTTTGCGTATATTGCTTTATTTTTATTGTCATCGGGATTATTTGGCGTTTTGAGTTTTGTGCTTTTGTTGAACACCCCTTATTTTGAAACGCCTAAAGACCGTTTGCAGGCCAGAGAAATAGATAATTTGAAATTGCGTTATGCCATTTTAAATAAAAAAATGGATCAGGTGGATGCAGTTTTAGAGAACATTGAAGAACGCGATAATAATTTGTACCGTGTATATTTTAATACCTCAGCGATACCGATGGAGCAACGCAAAGCTGGATTTGGCGGTGTAAATAGGTACAAAGAATTAGAAGGATACGACAATTCGCAATTGGTCAAGAACACCAGTAAACGCATGGATGTGCTTTCGAAAGAATTGGTCGTACAATCGAAATCCTTGGATGAAATATTGAAATTGGCGAAAGAAAAAAACAAATTATTGGCAGCGATTCCGGCGATTCAACCAATACGAAACGAAAATTTAAAACAAATGGCTTCGGGATTTGGTTACCGAAGTGATCCTTTTACCAAAGCGAGAAAATTTCATGCTGGAATGGATTTTACTGCCAAAAGCGGAACACCGATTTTTGCAACCGGTGATGGTATTGTTGAAAAAGCAGATAATACGGCTTCGGGCTATGGCAATCATATTGTTATTCGGCATGGTTATGGATACGAGACCCTTTACGGTCATTTGAGCAAATATAAAGTGCGCAGAGGTGAAAAAGTAAAACGTGGCGATGTTATTGGTTATGTTGGAAGTACTGGCCGAAGTGAAGCACCGCATTTGCATTACGAAGTGCACAAAAATGATGAAGTAGTTAATCCATT
Source organism: Flavobacteriaceae bacterium (assembly GCA_947488595.1). Lineage (GTDB taxonomy): Bacteria > Bacteroidota > Bacteroidia > Flavobacteriales > Flavobacteriaceae > Flavobacterium. The sequence continues at coordinate 10,272 of CANKZI010000044.1, read as the reverse complement.
GAATTTTTATTACGGAAATATTTCGGCAGCAGAATATGTTGTCATATCAAAATTAGCAAACCAAGAAAACCAATCTCTCGACTGATGCACATAGAATTACAAGAAAACAAACGGTATTATAGTATTGGCGAATTGTCAAAAGCTTTTAATGTAAATGCCTCTTTGATCAGGTTTTGGGACAAAGAGTTTGATATTTTAAAACCTAAAAAAAACGCCAAAGGCAACAGGATGTTTACGCCCGAAGATGTAAATAATCTCAAATTAATTTACCATTTGGTCAAAGAAAGGGGTTTTACTTTAGACGGCGCCAGAACCCATTTGAAAGAAGGACAAAAGAAAACTTTAGATAAATTTGAAATCATCGACAAACTCGAAAACATAAAAACACAATTAACAAATATTAAAAATCAACTTTAAATACTAATAAACTAAAAACAAAAATTATGAAAAAATGGTTAATCGCAGGCGGAATTGTTCTTATTTTGGTTATTTGGTCAGCAAGCTCCTATAATGGTTTGGTTGGCGTTGAAGCAGATGCAAAAACTGCTTGGTCTAATGTTGAAAGTAGTTATCAAAGACGCAATGATCTTATCGGAAATTTAGTAAAAGTAGTTCAAGGTGCTGCAGATTATGAAAAAGGAACGCTTACTGCAGTGATTGAAGCGCGTTCTAAAGCAACTTCAGTGACTGTTGATCCGACCAATATCACACCAGAGCAGTTGGCCTCGTTTCAACAAGCACAAGCAGGCGTTTCTGGCGCTTTATCAAGATTATTGGTTTCGGTGGAACGTTATCCAGAATTAAAAGCGAACCAAAACTTTTTGGAATTGCAATCGCAAATTGAAGGTACTGAAAACCGTATCAATGTAAGTCGTGATCGCTATAACGAATCGGTTAATATTTTTGACAAAAAAAGCAGAAGTTTTCCGACTGTGATTTTTGCTAAATTATTCGGATTCAAAGAAATGGCAAGATTTAAAGCCGAAGCTGGAGCTGAAAAAGCACCAAAAGTTGAATTTGATTTCAAATAAAAACATGGCAGCAACCGAAGAATTTTTAACCAAAGAACAAGAAATGGCAATCATTGACGCCATTTCGCAAGCCGAAAAAAACACTTCGGGAGAAATTCGCGTTCACATTGAAAAACATAGTGAAAAACCTCCACTCGAAAGAGCCCAGGAGGTTTTCTTTTTGTTGGGAATGGACAAAACACAAGCGCGAAATGGTGTACTGTTTTATGTAGGCGTTTTGGATCATACTTTTGCCATCATCGGCGACGAAGGAATTGATAAAGCAGTGGAACCTGATTTTTGGGATTGTACGAAAGACATCGTGATTTCGCATTTCAAAAACCAACAATTTCAAGAAGGTTTGGTCGCCGGAATTTTGAGAGCAGGCGAGCGATTGCAACATTATTTTCCGTTTCAAGATGATGACAAAGACGAATTAACGAACGAAATATCTAAAGGATAAATGAAACATTTTACCATAAAAAGCACCTATTTTTTTGTACTCTTTTCTGTTTTATTGTGCTCCTTTCAAAGCTATTCGCAAGGTATAGTACTGCCAGAAAAGCCCAGTTTTATTGCGCCCGTGATGGATTTAGACAATACTGGAACGCTTACAGCCGAACAAAGCAAAGCCTTGTATGACAAACTAAAAAATTATTCCGATTCGACTTCTACAGAAATCATCGTATTAATTGTTCGCACCACACAAGGCGAAGACATTGCGCGTTTTGCGACTGATTTAGGTCAAAAATGGAAGATTGGAAAAAAAGGAAAAGACAACGGTATTGTGTTGCTTATTGCCAAAGACGACAAAAAAATAAATATTTCGACAGGATATGGCGTAGAACATTTGGTTACCGATGCGCTTTCAAGGCGTGTGATTGAGCAAGTGATGAAACCTGAATTCCGAAAAGGTAATTATTATGCCGGTATCGATAACGCTACAAATGCCTTGATGCAAATCATGAATGGCGAATATAAAAATGATACCAAACCCAACAAAAAATCTGGTGGTAAAGGATTCCTAATCATCATGATTATTTTTATCATCGTTTTAGTACTTGCACGAAAGAAAAATAATGGCGGAGGTTCAGGCGGACAATCTTCAGGATTTGACTTGACAGACATTCTTATTTTGAGCAGTTTGGGCAGAAGTGGTGGCGGTAGTTTTGGCGGTGGCGGATTTGGCGGTTCATCAGGTGGTGGATTTGGCGGATTTGGCGGAGGCGGAGGATTTGGCGGAGGCGGTGCCTCTGGCGGATGGTAAACAAAAAGATTTTAAATTGATTTTATTCATAAAAAAAGCGGCTGTTAAAAGCCGCTTTTTGTTGTTAATATTCCCACTCACTTTTCTTCTTCCCACCAAACTTTTCGATTTTAAATGTCAACGAAAACATGACATACCGATTCAAAACCGTGTTTTGTTGGTCGCTAAAACCAGTAGAATTAATGGTTCTGGTCGAATTGGTATTTTGATTCAAAATATCATATACTTTTACTTTTGCCAATAATTTTTCATTCAAAAAATTGTAACCTAAACTCGCATTCCATAAATAAAAATCTTTCTGAAAACCATCGGCAATATTGGAGTTATATGTATAAGCAAAATCATTGCCTATCACGACATTTTTGGGCCATCGCGAAGTCATTTCTAATTTGAGTACATGTACAAAATTGTTATTTTTATCGACGGTGTAATTGCTAAAATCGTTGTAATTATAATTGTAACTATACGATGGTGAGGCGGTAAAAAGTTCGCCATATTCATACGAAAGTTCTACCCTTGGTGTAAAATTATAACCTTGTGATTTGTACAACGCATTGTTGGTCAATCCTTTTGAGAGATTGATGTTTGATTCCAAACCAAGGGAATATTTAAAAGTGTTTTTTTCGATTTTGTAGGATTTGCTGTAATCAAACCCAAAATAAGTGTTGTAGGTCGTGCTGATATTTTTGAAAGTTGTTTCGCTCTTAAAGCTGGCATCATAAACCGTCGAACTTACCACCAGATTGTTTTGCAAAGCGCCGCCACTATAAAAATAAAAACCAGATTTTGTTGCCCAATCATAATTATTGAAACCCGTATAAAAACTATGCGAAGTTTGTGGTTTCAAGTCCGGATTTCCAAAATAAGTATTCAACGGATCGGCAAAATTTTTATCCAAAAGTTGGTTGGCATTGGGCAGCGTCACTTCGTACCTGTAATTCATATATATCGATTTTGATTTGCCAATCGTGTAACTGAGATAACCGTCAAGCGAAGGAAAAACGTAATCTTTGTTTGCGGTTGTTCTATCGCCAATATACTCAGAAAAGTTATCAAACTTAGTGAATTGTGCACCAACATTAATACCCGCACGGATTTTCTTTTTATTGATTCGCAACGAAGCATAAGGGGCAATCGTATTGGTTCTTGAATAAATATAATTCGAAAGCAAATCATTTTGCTGCGAATATGTCAGACTTGCAGGATCAAAATCGATCATGTTTCTGTCATAAATCTTTTTGTTGGTTTTGTACCTTCCGCCAAAGCCAACGCTAAGCGAATCGGAAATAGGTTCATTATAACTCAAACTGCCTTCATAACGGTCATTGACATCCTTTGTTGTTTCTATCTGATTGCGCACTTCAGTTGTGGGAGCATCCTTGTACGTATTGGTTTGCGAAATGGTCAATAAATCCGATGCGTCTTTGTTATTTTCGTTTGAAAATCGAAAGTTAAAAGACCTCCCTTTTTTGTTGAGCTTTTTATAAAAATAAATGTTGTTTTCAAAAGCAACATTGTCGGTAGTATTGTTGTTATAACCTCGGCTGTCATTGAGCAATTCATCCGAAACATTTTTGGTCGATTGACTGCGAGTGGACGTATATCTTGAATTGCTTTTTTTAATGTTCGGACTAATATTTAATGTCGTAAGCGAATCAATTTTATACTCGTATTCAAAGTTTAAATTGTGACCGTTACTTATTTTTCGGGTCGTATTTTGTGAGGCGATATTTCTTTTTTCGTCGCCGACTGCTACTGTACCTTCTGGCAAAAGAAATTCAGAACGGGTGATGTTGTCGTTTTTGGTTTCGGAAGAATTGTAAAAATAACTGCCGCTGGGTTCCATTTTTTTTAAAATTTCGTCCGAATAGTTCAAGCCAATCATACTCGATTGTGTGATGCCATTTCCACCGCCAAATTGCTGTCCATCGATGTTAAAGCTTCCGTCACTACTGGTATAAACGTTGCGTCCGCCACCCATCGAATCAAAGATTTCATCCATAGAAAAACCAACCGAGTTGATATTATTGGACGATCCAAGGAAACTCAATTTTTGTTCATTTTTAAAATAATTAATCAAACCACTTGATTCATAACGATTATCTGAACCCAATCCACCACTAAATTTTCCGAACAGCCCTTTGTTTTTATCTTCTTGAATGGTAAGATTGATGGTTTTATTTTCAGAACTCGCTGCTTGTCCCGCCAATTCTTCTTCTTTGGTTTTGGTATCACTAATTTGTACCTTATCAATAATATCCGACGGTAAATTTTCGGTTGCTACTTTGCCGTCTTTTCCAAAGAAAGGTTTTCCGTTGACCAAAATATTATTGACTTCTTTACCGTTAACCGTGATTTTTCCTTTTGCATCAATCTCAACGCCAGGTAGTTGTTTTAATAAAGCTTCAACATTAGCATCGGGACGCACTTTAAAAGATGAAGCATTAAATTCTAAAGTATCTTGTTTGATTCGGACTGGTGGCGCTTCACTTTTAACGACTACTTCGCCTAGTAGATTGGTATTTTCTTTTATATAAAGAGCACCAAAATCTTTGTCGGTACTTAAATCGTCGATTTGTTGTTGGTAATCTCTAAAACCAATAAACGACACTTTTAGAAAAACAGCTTGCTTTACTTTTTTAGTTTTTAATACAAAATTACCGCTCTTGTCGGCGATTGTATAATCTATAATTGCGGAGTCTTTTACTGTGGTAAGATATATTGTCGCTGATTCTAAAGGGAGTTTGGAAGTTGCTTCGAGGACTTTTCCTTTGATGGTAATGGAATTTTGAGAAAGGGCAGTGAAACTAATAATCAAAAATAATAAACAGAGGTAGGCTTTAGACATAAAAACTTGTGTTTTTTGTTTTGTTTTTTTATAACAGCGAATTAATGAATTTAGTATCAACAGAAATAATTTCTTACAAAACATTTAACAAAAAATCCTGTTTGCGCGAACAAACAGGACTGTAAGTCTATTTTTAAGGTTTTTACTTTTCTCTAATATAAATATCAATTGGAACTCCCGAGAAGTCCCAGTTTTCTCGAATTTTATTTTCTAAAAATCGTTTGTATGCTTCTTTGACATATTGCGGTAAATTGGCAAAAAACACAAACTGTGGCGTTGCTGTTGGCAATTGCATACAATATTTAATTTTGACATATTTTCCTTTCAGCGCTGGCGGCGGATAACCTTCAATCACTTTGAGCATGTAGTCATTGAATTTTGACGTTGGAATTCTTTGTTTTCTGTTTTCAAAAACTTGAACGGTAGTTTCTAACGCTTTCAACAATCTTTGTTTGGTTAGCGCAGAAACAAAAAGTATAGGCACATCGGTAAATGGCATTAACTCTTTGCGAATTTTTTCTTCATAATCTCGCGTTGACATGGTATCTTTTTCAACCAAATCCCATTTATTAACCAAAATCACAACACCTTTTCGGTTTTTTTCGGCCAACCAAAAAATACTTTGATCTTGACCTTCAAAACCTCGAGTAGCATCGATAATCAAAATACAAATATCGGCATGTTCAATGGCGCGAACGGACCGCATAACCGAATAGAATTCTAAATCTTCTTTAACCTTTGCTTTTCGTCGAATTCCAGCCGTATCTACCAAGTTGAATTCGAAACCAAAACGATCAAATTTTGTATCAATAGCATCACGAGTTGTTCCAGCAATATCGGTTACAATATAACGTTCTTTGCCTATCAAGGCGTTAATAAAACTTGATTTTCCTGCGTTTGGCCGACCAACAACAGCAAAACGTGGCAGTAATATTTCGTCTTGTGTTGGTTCGGGTTTTACCGGAAAAGCATCGATTAGCGCGTCTAATAAATCTCCTGTTCCGCTTCCCGATATGCTAGCAAAGGTAAAATATTCACCTAAACCTAAATTGTAAAATTCGATTGCATCTTTTTCGCGCATTGCATTATCCACTTTATTGACAGCCAATAAAACGGGCTTTGTAACTTTTCGTAAAAGCTTGGCAACAGCATCGTCCATCGGCGTTATGCCTTCTTCAACATCAACTACAAAAATAATTACATCGGCTTCATCAATCGCTAATTCTACTTGTTTTCGAATTTCGGCTTCAAAAACATCATCAGAACCACGCACATAACCGCCAGTATCAATCACCGAAAACTCTTTGCCGTTCCATTCACTTTTCCCGTAATTTCGGTCTCGGGTTACACCAGCAGTCGAGTCAACGATTGCTTCTCTTCTTTGTATCAGCCTGTTAAATAGGGTTGATTTCCCTACATTCGGTCTTCCTACTATCGCAACAATATTATTCATGTTCTTTTTTTAACAATTTACTTCTTACCCTTTTGCCTTTCGGCTTGGGAGCGCAAAGGTAGTCTTTTTAGTTGGGAGCGACAATGCGGGAAAATAGCAAAATGAAAAGTTAGAAGTTTGTAAAAAAATGTATTTCATTAGTGCTTTTTCTTTTGACTTTTTACTGGCTCTTTTGTGCTTGGTTTTATATCAATCTCTGTTTCAATTTTCTTTTTAATTTCGTTGATAACTGTTTTCTCTATTTTAATTGCTTGGCGTAGTAGTGCAAAAAGACTCATATAGGCATTGGCTATAAAAACAAGCGCAAATCCTCCGATGAGATAACCGCGCCAATCGGTTAGCAATAATTGATAATTGGTCAAAACAACAAAAAATAAAGTAACATAATGGCTGAAACAGTATTCACACGTAAAGAGATAAAAAAATTTGCGTTCCAAAATGGTATGCCCGTTTTGACAACGTTTTTCGCAATATTGTCGCGGTTCGCGAAAGACTTCTTCATGCGTCACCGTCCAACTAAGACAAGCGATTGGAATTGCCAATAGAAAAAGCCAAATGATTTGTGATTCCATTTTACTAATTTTATAGTGCCGATGTAGATAATTTAATTCGACTATCGTTTTATAACAGCTGATAATCGATATAAAAAAACCTTCAAGATGAAGGTTTTAAAATACAATCTATACAGCATCACGCAAATCCTTGATTTTGTCGTGATCGGCGCGCAAATGGGTTTGCTGTTCTCTAATCATTGCAAGTTGTTCTGACGAAAGTTTCTCGCTGTTGTCTTCAATCGTATCTTCATATGTTTCGAGTGCTTTGTCTTCGCCAAATTCGCATGAATTTAGAATTGCTTTTCTGTCATTACCGGTCAGTGCGGCTTTTACGTCCATCCAAACCCTAAAAAATTTCCCTGTTACTCTTGTTCCTTCTTCGGGAGCACCGCCCAAACGCATTACTTCGATACGCAAGCCGTTCAGATTGTTTTGACTTGTGCTTTGCAAGTGGGCAAAAAGACTTTTTAAATCGGAATCCTCCGTTTCTTTGGCGGCGGTCTCGTAGCCTTCAATTCGGTCGTTGTTGATTTGGATCAATGCATTCAAAACGTTTACACTTTTTTCATTTTCCATGGTTACAATTTTTATTGATATTATTAATTGTAAATTTCATGAATTAAGTAAGAAAAGGACTTACATGATTTTTTGAGATAGTTGTAACTTTCACATTTTTTGAGGTTACTCCTAAAATGTATTATTGATTATATAGTTTTGCATGTTGAAGATCAACAATAGAAAAAGAAATTAATTATTATAACCAAAACGTTTCAACATATTGGCATTACTTCGCCAGTTTTTATTGACTTTAACATACAATTCTATATGAATTTGCTTACCAAAAAACTTTTCTAAATCGGCACGTGATTCAACGCCCACTTTCTTTAAAGCGGCACCTTTATGACCTATGATGATGCCTTTTTGTGTTTCGCGTTCTACCATAATTAAGGAGCGAATTCGGATGATGTTTTCGTCTTCCAAAAACTCTTCGGTCACAATTTCCACCGCATACGGAATTTCTTTGCTATAATTAATAAGAATTTTTTCTCGAATGGTTTCATTGACAAAAAAGCGCTCAGGTTTGTCAGTTAATTGGTCTTTTGGATAATAGGCTGGAGATTCGGGTAGCAACGAAATGATCCTACCAAAAACTTCAGGTACATTAAAATTTTGCAATGCCGATATCGGAAAAATCTCTGCATTAGGTACTTTTGCTGCCCAAAAGGCAACTTGCTCTTCGAGTTTTTCTTGGTTGGAAGTATCAATTTTATTCAGTAAAAGCAAAACCGGAATTGTAGCATGAATGATTTTATTAAAAAATGATTCGTCTTTCAGGTCTTGTTCGCCAATCTCGACCATGTAAACCAAAATATCAGCGTCTTCAAATGCAGATTTAACGAAATTCATCATCGATTCCTGCATCTCATAGGCAGGCTTAATAATCCCTGGCGTGTCTGACAAAATCATTTGAAAATCCTCGCCGTTCACGATGCCTAAAATTCGGTGTCTTGTAGTTTGTGCTTTTGAAGTAATGATTGACAAACGTTCGCCAACAAATGCGTTCATTAAAGTTGATTTTCCTACGTTTGGATTGCCTATAATGTTTACGAAACCTGCTTTGTGTTGCATTTTGTTTTTTTTAATAATATAAAAAAAGCCACTCTTTTCAGAATGGCTTACTTAGTAGCAAGTATTGCTACAATATCTAACCACCGATTGGTAAATGACCTGTTGGCAATCTCCCGATTTTATTATTATATCAAAGGAAAATCTGTTTCGAGGCAAAAGTAGTTAATTTATGCATCAAATAATACTTATATTTCAAAACACTCGGTTATATCAAACCAAAAGACCCTTTCAACCACATCACCAAATGATAAATAGCAATTGATTGTTAACAGAAAGTTTTTCACCACCTCTAACTAAAAAAAGAAATAGAATTACTTCACTATGGAAATACCATTCAAAATGGCGGAAATATTTGTTGCACATTTTATAAAAAAATAGTCTTTAATTTTATACGTTAAATGTAAAATCAACAACGTTTACTAATTCGTTTGTTAAATATATTTTATTTTATTATTTTTGTAAGGATATTAATATTTAATTAAATAAAAAATGAAGAAATTATTATTTTTAGCAATTACTGCTATTATTTTTAGTGGTTGTAGTTCAAATAGCACTAACGAAACAACTACAAATGAATATTTGAAAATAAATATCAGCGGTGTAGAGTATTACAATGATTTATCTTCGTTTATTGGTTATCAAGATATACCAAATTGTTTAGATAATGGTGTACTTTTTTCTCATGGAGTTAGCCAAGTAGAAAATTCAACTTTTTTTGTAGAGTGTGATTTTACTCATTTTCAAAACGCAACTGATTTTGAAAACGAACAAAAAAATGTTATTACAAATGCAAAATTAAAAGATGATAATTCTTTATATGGCGGATTAAATTCTGTTTGTGAATTAAATAATGACTTTACTATTATATTCGAAAATAAACCTTCTTATCAAAGAGCTTATTTTAAACCAGGCACAACTCAAACGCATAACATAACGAGTAAAACTTTTATATCTGAAGATGCAACATCAAAATTATATAAAATAGAAGGTAATTTTAATTCTATTTTTAAAAACGGAAACACTGATGTGCCTATTTTTGGAGATTACAGAATAGTTGTTGAAGTTTTAAAATAATTTAAATGAAACTATATTTATATTTTTTTATGCTGTTTAATTTATTGTCATTTGGACAAGTTCCATCAATACAATGGCAAAAGTGCTATGGAGGAACAAATTCTGAACAAGCATACACTGATATGAAGCAGACATCGGATGGAGGAGATATAATTGCGAGTTAAACTTCTTCAAATAATGATGATATATCTGGAAATAATGGGCCATGGAATTTTTTAGTATTAAAAACAAACTCAATTGGTAATATTCAAGGGCAGAAATGTTTGGGGTAAAAACAAAAAACCCACCAATTTAATTGGTGGGTCGGCTCTAGTAGCGGGAACTGGACTCGAACCAGTGACCTTCGGGTTATGAGCCCGACGAGCTACCTACTGCTCTATCCCGCGCTGTTTCAAGTGCAAATATACAATCAATATTGATAAATACAACTAGTTTTT
>CANKZI010000043.1 GCA_947488595.1 Flavobacteriaceae bacterium | reverse complement strand
ATACTAAAATCATGCGGTGGAAAAATAAACTTGTTCGTCCATCCGTCAAAAGGATTTAGTGTTCTCGCAGAAGAAACTGAACTTTCTATTGCACGCATCGAAGTAGTTCCAACGGCACAAACCTTACTTTTTCGCACTTTGGCTTCATTGACAATATCGCACGCTTCTTGACTGATTTTTAGTTCTTCAGAATCCATTTTATGTTTGGATAAATCCTCTACTTCAACTGGATTAAATGTACCTAAACCAACGTGAAGTGTCACTTCGGCAAAATTTATGCCTTTGATTTCGAGTCTTTTTAGCAGGTGTTTAGAAAAATGTAAACCTGCAGTTGGCGCTGCAACTGAACCTTCTTCTTTGGCATAAATCGTTTGGTAACGCTCCGCATCTTCGGGAGTTACTTCGCGATTGATGTATTTTGGGATAGGCGTTTCACCCAATTCGGTCAACTTATTTCTGAATTCTTCATATGAACCATCATAAAGGAAACGCAAAGTACGTCCACGAGAAGTCGTATTATCAATCACTTCGGCAACCAACGAATCGTCGTCGCCAAAATAAAGTTTGTTTCCGATTCTGATTTTACGTGCTGGATCAACCAAAACATCCCATAATCTTTGTTCTGCATTGAGTTCACGAAGTAAAAAAACTTCGATTCTAGCTCCAGTTTTTTCTTTATTTCCGTACAAACGTGCTGGGAAAACTTTCGTATTATTCAAAATTAAAACATCACCTTCATCAAAATAATCAATTACGTCTTTGAACATTTTGTGCTCGATGGTTTTGTTCTTTCTGTTAACGACCATCAAACGCGATTCGTCTCTGTTTTCAGCTGGATATTCAGCAAGTAATTCTTTTGGTAAATTGAATTGAAAATGGGATAATTTCATGTGGATTATGGGTTTTGGGTTTTAGATTTTAGTAATTGAACAAAATCTTAAACCAACTTAATTTTTTTGCAAAGATACGATGGTCAAACAGGCGATGTCAAGTGTTTTGCTGATTATTTTTGTTTTTGCACCAAATACGGCCACTCGCAAAGCTTTTATGATAATTCGTGGCAAGGAAAAGTTATACTGTTGCAATTTCAAATCCAACAGATCCCAAATCCTTCCAAAAAGTGGGATATGATTTTGAAACAACCTCAGCATGTTCAATAATTATTTTTGTTTTTAATGCCAAAGGTGCAAAAGCCATCGCCATTCTGTGGTCTTGATAGGTTTTTATGGTTACTTTTTCGTTTATTTTTGATGATGGTGCTAAAGTTAAGCTATCATTGGAAACCGAAATGGAAGCGCCTAGTTTTGAAAGTTCATTTTTTAATGCTTCTAACCTATCGGTTTCTTTAATTTTTAAAGTGTGTAAACCTGTTAAACGACAGCCAAAGCCTAATCCGAAGCAAGTAACAGCAATGGTTTGAGCGATATCTGGTGCAGTGTTTAGCGCGAATTTTAAAGTAGCAACTTCAAGATTTTGAGTTTTTGTAATGGTTATTGAATTATCACTGTTGAAAACCGTCGCAACTCCAAATTTTTTATAGATTGTTACTAACCTTGCATCGCCTTGCAAGCTTTTTGCTTTGTAATTAGAAAGTGTAATTTGAGTTCCAATTTTAGATAAAGCCACAATCGAATAATAATAAGATGCCGAAGACCAATCGGATTCTACGGATTGGGTGTTGGGTGTTGCGTCCCGATAGCTATCGGGATGTGGGGGTGGTAATACTACAATTGTATTTTCTTTAAAACTGGTTGTCGCTCCAATTCTTTTGAGCAATTCCAATGTCATTTTAATGTATGGAACTGAAGTGATTTGGCCGACCAATGTCAGTTCGATTCCGCTTTGAAGTTTTGGCGCAATTAACAAAAGTGCCGAAATGTATTGACTGCTCACATTGGCTGGAAGTGCAACCTTGTTGTGAATTAATTTTTTTCCCGTGATTTTGATCGGCGGAAAACCATCCATTTCGAGGTATTCGATTTGTGCACCAAGTTGCAATAAGGCCGTCACTAAAATTTGTATCGGGCGTTGTTTCATTCGTGAAGAGCCCGTTAAAATTACGGTATTTCCTTCTTGAATTGCAAAATAAGCCGTCAAAAATCGCATGGCTGTTCCAGCGTGATGAATATCAATAATTTGGTTGTTGGATGCGAGTGCTTTTTGCATTACCTCAGCGTCATCCGATACTGAGGCATTTTCGATAATGATATTGGGATATAATGCTTGCAACAACAATAGCCTATTGGTTTCTGATTTGGAACCTGTAATTGCAATGGTACTTTTTAGACTGACAGTTGATTGTTGTAGAAGTAGGTTCATTTTGGTTTTTATCACAGAGATTCAAAAATTCGGACTAAAAATGGAACTAAAGACATTGACTGTTCTGGCTGTTTAAGGTTGAGTGCACTTTTAATTCAATGTACTTATATAAATGTACTTCATTAAAATGCAGCTATCCTGTGTTTATTTTAACTTCTGATTGTTTTTGTGTCGGTCTTTGTCTCTTTCGGATTTCAACTCCATTTTTTTATCAAAAGCGGTTTGCAAATCGATACCCGTTTGATTGGCAAGACATAAAACCACAAAAACGACATCGGCCAATTCTTCGCCAAGATCTTTATTTTTATCGGATTCTTTCTCGGATTGTTCGCCATAACGACGTGCGATAATTCGGGCTACTTCGCCCACCTCTTCTGTCAGTTGCGCCATATTAGTAAGTTCATTAAAATAGCGAACACCATGGGCTTTTATCCAGTTATCGACTTCAAGTTGCGCATTTTTTATTTCCATTTTACATTTTTTTTGAAACAATTATCACTTACTGCTTGTTTTTAGTATCAATTATTATTGTTACAGGACCATCGTTAATGAGACTTACTTGCATATCAGCACCAAAAATTCCGGTTTGAATTTTCTTACCTAATTCAAAAGTCATAGCCAAGATAAATTTTTCGTATAAAGGAATAGCAATTTCGGGTTTTGCCGCTTTGATATAAGAAGGGCGATTGCCTTTTTTGGTTGAAGCATGCAGTGTAAACTGACTAACCACAATGATGCCGCCATTGGTTTCTTTTACCGATAAATTCATAATCCCATTTTCGTCAGAAAAAATTCGCAGCTGGATAATTTTTGCAACCAACCAATCAATATCCTCTTGCTTGTCGGCTGTCTCAATTCCTAATAAAACCAAGAGTCCGTTGTCGATTTCGGCAACTTTTTGTGAAGCAATGGTTACCGAAGCTTGCGCTACTCTTTGGATTACGGCTTTCATTTTTTTAGATTTAATTATCAGAAAGAAAGCACTTTAACACTTTAACCATTCTGAAATTATGACATTAAACTTATTTATTCCTGGTTTCGTCACTCGCAATTCGGTCATCATTATAAATATCAGTACGGTAATTTTCGTCATCGCCGTCCAAAATTTTAAGGTAACTTTCGTAGCGTGACCATGAAATTTCATTGTTTTCTAAAGCTTTTTTGATGGCACAATGCGGCTCTTCTTTGTGCAGGCAATTATTGAATTTGCATTGGTCTTTTAGCTTAAAAAATTCTGGAAAATAGCCGCTAATTTCCTCTTTTTCCATATCAACAATTCCGAATCCTTTTATGCCGGGCGTATCGATAATTTTGGCGCCAAAAGACAAATTGTACATTTCGGCAAAAGTGGTGGTATGTTGTCCTTGTTTGCTTTGTTCAGAAATGGTTTTGGTTTTTAAATCCAAAGCCGGTTCCATTGCATTGACGAGCGTCGATTTTCCAACTCCCGAATGACCCGAAAACATGGTAACTTTTCCAATCATCATTTGTTTTAAGGCGTCAATGCCAATATTTTGTGTCGAGGAAACACGCAAACATTGGTAGCCAATTTGTTCATATACATATTGCATGTACAATTGTTCGTCGGTTGTGGCTTTGTCATAAGTATCAATTTTATTGAAAACCAAAATGGTTTCGATCCCATAAGCTTCGGCGGTAACCAAAAAACGGTCTATAAAATTAGTAGTTGTTGGCGGATTATTTATGGTGATAAGCAAAAAAACATAATCTAAATTTGATGCAATAATGTGCATTTGATGTGAAAGATTGACCGATTTTCTGACGATATAATTTTTTCTTTCGTGTATTTTGGTAATGGTTCCTGTGGTCACATCGGAAGTTTGGTCTAAATCGTAATCCACAATATCGCCAACGGCAATCGGATTGGTGCTTTTTATGCCTTTGATTCGAAATTTGCCTTTGATTCGGCACTCCATAAAATCGCCTTGCACGGATTGAACGGTGTACCAACTTCCGGTAGATTTATATACAGTTCCTGTCATATTTTAAAATTACGAAATTCAAATTACGAATTACGATTTTGACAAAGGTAAAAAAAGGAGTTTAGAAGTTTATAGGTTTATGAGATTAGTTTTTTTATTACTTTTAACAACATTATTTAATTTTTTTTTATTAAAAGGTAGTGTCTTATGAAAAAAATTAAAATCTCACTTTCCATTTTGGGTCTATTTAGTTACTTCATTTCTGTTTCACAAACAGTACAAGATACTATCGACAATAAATTAGAATTCAAAAATTTATATTATAAAAGTGTCCTGGATTATATCAATATTAAATTTGATTTAGAAAGTAATAACGAACGATTTGAAATAAAAGGTGGAGATTTTGATTATGATATTAGACCTAATGTATCCACTATAAGCCGAGTTTCTGTTAACTATTCGTTTATCTCATTTAGCTTAAGTTACCTTCCTAAATTTTTTCCCGGAAATAATGATAATGATTTAAAAGGGAAAACAAAAGGTTCTAGTTTTGGTCTTAATTTAAACTTCAAACATTGGGTTCAGGAATTAAAGTATGGAAAAGTTACAGGTTTTTATCTTGAAAATTCTCCAGATTATGTAACTCCCTGGATTGAAGGCACAACTCCATTTATTCAATTTCCCGAATTAAAAGTAACTTCTGTTCGAGGTGCAACATCTTATAAATTTAATTCCAATTTTTCCCTAAAAGCAATTAGTACTCAAACCGAGATTCAGGTAAAAAGTACCGGAAGTTTCATTCCTGGATTAATCTACAGTTATTTTATTATCGATAATAAGAGTAGTGCCAGTAATCAAAGCTCAAGCCAAAGGTCAAACAATTATGAAATTTTGGCAAATTTTGGTTATTATCACACTTTTGTTTTAAATAAAAGTTGGTACATTGCTTTGGGAGTTTCACCAAGTATTGGCTATAATTATACTGACCTACTCACAAGATTGCCAGATGATTACATTCACACTAATTCTTGTACGGCAATATATCGAATTAATGGTAAAAGTGGTTTGGGTTTTAATTCTGAACGTTTTTTTGGCGGTTTTGAGATTGTTGCGTATCGTTCTAATAAAGAAGACAACAATACCACAATTAATCAAATAACTACCTATAATGCATTACAGTTCTTTGTAGGCTATCGTTTTAAGGCGCCTAAAAAAGTTCAAGAATTAGTTAAAAAAACTGAATCAAAAATACGATTGTAATGATGATTTAACCACTAATAACTGTCGCGTGATTTGATAAACTTTAATGTTGAATGGTTTTGCATAATTTAAAAAAAATCTTCGCTTCATCCTTTTTCATCAACATCCTATCTCATTTTTCCTAAAATTTTATTCCATCGTTTGTCTTCAAATACCGAGATAGGGTTTGTGTTTTTTATGCGACAAATACGAGACTTTATTTTCATAGTGACGCTATAAAATGACCTTGCACTTCTTGAACGGAGCGCGCCAACTTCCGTTACATTTAAAGACTGTTCCTTCCATTTGGTAAATTAAAATATAAATTTTTAAGTTTCTATTGCGACAAACAACTAGGTTTTGACAATAAAAAAAGGCTGCCTTAAAAGACAGCCTAGATTATATAGTTTTTTGGATTTAATACTTGTAACTAACTCCTTTTTTAATAGCCTGCGAGCCTCCCAAACTATTTGAGCTTGAACCAACCGTCGATTTATCAGCAGTTTGAAGGATAAATGGACAACCCAACGCTGCTGCAGCCATTTTTAATTTTTTTTCTGCTTTTTTATCCCCAGTATTACCAGTATGGTAATTTATTAAGCCGGTTTTTCCTCTAACTTCTTCTCCTTTTTTCAAACCCGAAATAAAAGCTTTGTCCTCAAGTATTACTACTTTTTCCCAGTCATCCTCGCCATTAACAATAATTTTTTCGGTAACTTCTTCTACTCTACCACTTTTTCCATATACAATTTTTTCGATTGCATATTTACTCAAAGTATTCTCGGCATCTTCACCATCATACTTGTAAATAACGGTGTACTCTTCAATCTTAATAACCTTTCCTTTAACCACTTCACCGCTGTGCTTGGTAATTAGATCAACTTGGGCAACCGCAAAATTAGCAGTTAATAAAACTGTGAGAACTAAAATAATTTTTTTCATTTTGATATTTTGTTTTGTTTGTGCTGCAATGTTACATATATTATTTTTTTAAAAATAACAATAATGAAAAAAATAAGAAAAAAATTACATTAATATTAACCATTAATAATCTTCTCTTGATGGCTAATACTTTCTTGATGAATGGCTTTGAATAATTTTAAAACAAACTCCTCGCTTAATCCCTTTTCCTCTCCATCCAATATCATTTTCCCTAAAATTTCGTTCCAGCGTTTGTTTTGCAAAACAGCTACATTTTTTGCTTTCTTTAAAGCGCCAATTTGTTCGGCTACTTTCATTCGGTTGCCCAAAATTTCTAATAATTTGCTATCTGCAATATCTATGTTGGCTCGCAATTTTATCATTTCAGTGTTATAATCGTCTTCTTCGGTTGTGATTTTTTTGACTTTAAGATTCGTAAAAATCTGCTTCAAAACCGTTGGCGTTACTTGTTGAGCGGCGTCGCTCCACGCATTATCTGGATCAGTGTGCGTTTCTATAATCAATCCATCGTAATTCAAATCGAGCGCTTGTTGCGCTACTTCCTGAATCATATCGCGACGACCAGTAATATGTGAAGGATCACAAATCAAAACCAAATCTGGAAAACGACTTTGCAATTCAATCGCAATTTGCCATTCGGGAATGTTTCTGTATTTGGTTTTTTCGTAAGTTGAAAATCCGCGGTGAATCACACCGAGTTTTTTAATTCCAGCGTTATAAAAGCGCTCAACGCCGCCTATCCACAATGCCAAATCCGGATTTACAGGATTTTTTACTAATACAATTTTATCAGTATTTTGTAATGTATCTGCAATTTCTTGAACCGCAAAAGGGTTTACAGTGGTTCGCGCGCCAATCCAAAGAACATCAATATCGTGCTCCAAAGCCAATTTTACATGCGTTGCATTGGCAACTTCGGTAGCCATTAAAAGTCCGGTTTCGGCTTTGGCTTTTTGCAGCCATTTGAGCCCGATAGCACCTACACCTTCAAATCCTCCCGGTCGCGTGCGCGGCTTCCAGATACCAGCACGGTAAATCGAAACGTCAGAATTTTTGAGTTCGTGTGCGATTTTCAAAACTTGTTCTTCGGTTTCGGCACTACAAGGACCGGCAATTACCAATGGATGCGACAATTTAAAATCGTCCAACCATTTTTTGTTTTCTGTTGTAATAGTCATAGCTTTTTTATGTTGTGTAAATTTAGTAAAAACCAATTGTTTAATTTTTAATTCGCTCCATCACTTCTTGAATTTAACTTCTGAAACGCATAATGACAAACGAATAGTACCTTTGCTCATGCTTCCAAAAATAAATACTATGGTAATAATTTCATTTTTTTACAACATAAAGCGTCTACAAAATCGACTGAGAAAGTATTTGCATTTGGAAATTTTTATCGTGTTTCTATCAATAAGCAAAAAAAATCCTGACTTTTCAGCAGGATTTTATATTAGTTTGAATTAATAATTTCTAAAATAACAATACGACAATACCACTCTTTTTTCCTTAAGAAATGAAACGAATTGCTATATAAAGTAATACTGAACATTTTTTGTTATTGGTATTTTTCTAAAGTATAATTTTTTTTAGAAATTAAATCTTAGTAAAATAGGTAGTCACAATTTGCACTTCGCCATCTAAATATTCGATTCTTTGTTGCAAAGTAAGCTTGTTTTGTGTTACTTGGATTATTTTGAAAAAACCTTCAAACGACGCAGCTGGGTCATAATCCGTAAATGTAAATGCCATACCATTAATACTCCATTCGGCAGGTTCGTTCAAATTGCTTTCGGTACAATCGGCTTTGTATTCGAAAATAATTCCTCCATCAGCGGTCAATTCCATGTAATCGCGTGCGGTTCCGCACAAATTTTGATATTCAAAATAAGGTTCACTATTGACTTTTTCTCCAGCGAAATACCATTTGCCAATAAGATTTTCTTGGTTTATTGCGATGCCTTCATCGTTTGAAGTACATGCAAGTATTGAAAGTGTAAGTAACAAAAATCCTAGTTTTTTCATTTCTTTTTATTAATAAGTTTAAAATAGTGACAAAAAAATATTCGCTTTCAAAAAAAATTCTACTTCAACTCTAATTTTTCTGCAAAATAATCGCAAAAATCTTTCATGGTATCGGCCATTTTTTCATCGTTAGTAGCCCGTTGAAAAGTATCGGTCATGGCCACTAAAGTTTGATGAAAAAACAATTTCATTTCGTCTACTGGCATGTCTTTGGTCCATAAATCGATGCGCAGTGTTTCTTGTGCTTTGCTATCCCATACCGACAGCATCATGGCTTTGGCTTCCTCTTGATTGATGCCGCCATCTTGTGCCGACCAAAGTAACTTTTCTGGCACGCGATTTTGATCGAGTTCGACAACAAATTTTATTTCGGAAGTGATGGTATTATCCATTATTTTTTTGGTTTGTATTTTGATTTGTTAAAAATTTCGGTAGCGTCTAAAGTAAGCATTTGTTGTACAGAAACCGAGTTGTTTTTCATGTACGCACGCACAATTTGCCAGCCAATCCAAGTACCGATTCGGCCTGGCGTTTCGTTGTCAATTTCGAGATAAAATTTAGAAAATGGCGCTGGATTGATAAATCGGTTGGCTAATTTTGAATCGGTGCTGTACAATAACTTTTCTTCAATAAAATAACGCCAAACATAACTTTCGTTTTCGTTACAAAAAAGCAATTGTTCCGGCGTATAACCTATTTTTTCGTTGTCGGCATACTCTGGCAACAAAACATCCTTGAGGTACAACTCTTTGCCGGCAAAAACCATTTGCGAAAGCAGTGATTTGTCGGTTGGATTTGGAATTTTGGTTGCCGAAAAGCTACTTACAATATCCGGAAGTATCTGATTGGGCTCGAAATTTTGCTTTTGATAATCGGGAAATTCATAAAATTTATGGTTTTTTCCGAGGTACATTTCTAGTGAAACTAAGACCAAACTATCAGCATAAATGGCCTTGGTATTATAATCCATTTCATAAATCAAGGTGATTACTTTTGGCGTTTTGGTAAGTGGAAAATAATATTTTATGTGCTTAAAAAGCGTTGCTATTTTTTGCTTTTCGGGTTCAAAATTGCTGTATTTTTTTTGTACTTCGGAATACAATTCGCGCCAAAGTGAATTATTCATTTTGTTGGTCCAAACTGAATCTTCGACTTGTGGCGGAAAAAAGCCAGGAAATTGTAGCTTGAGTTTTTTCAAATCGTTAGTTGGCGTTTCAAAAAATGCTTTGTCAAAACGCACTACTTTTATATCGACTGGAATGGCTTCGACTTGTTTTTCGATTTTAGATTTTTTGTCGCAACTTGTAAAAATGAGCGCCAATAAGAATACAATAAGTGTTTTTTTCATGGATTTGTTTTTAGCCCTGATAGCAGCGGCATCCTTTTTAACTTTTTTAGGGTTTCAAAACCCTGAAAAGGTTAAAAAGATAGAGCGAATAGCAGGAATAGCTTCAGAAAATAGAAATTTGCGTCCTAAAATTGAATAGTTTTTTCTATTTTTATAGCTATTAAAAATAAGATGCAAATATACATTACGGTTTTTTAAATACTGCAAAAAGAATGGCAAAAAATAGTACAATTCAGGTTGAAAAAGTGAATGAACACATTGTAAATTGGCTACGATTGTATGCTATTAACGCAAAAGTGAATGGTTTTGTTGTGGGAATTTCTGGCGGCGTAGATTCGGCGGTAACTTCGACGCTTTGTGCGCAAACAGGTTTGGCTGTTTTATGTGTTGAAATGCCAATTCATCAGGCAAAAAATCAGGTCAATCGCGGCAAGGAGCACATTGCACAGTTAAAAAAAAGATTTTCGAATGTTCGAAATACGGTGGCTGACTTAACCTCGGTATTTGAAAATTTTAAAAGCCAAGTGCCGATTGATGCTGATGCTGTAAAAGTACACTTGTCATTGGCCAATACTCGAGCGCGACTGCGCATGATGACTTTGTATTATTTTGCAGGAATTGATGGCTTGTTGGTCGCTGGAACTGGCAATAAAGTAGAGGATTTTGGAGTTGGATTTTACACAAAATATGGTGATGGCGGTGTTGATTTGAGTCCGATTGCCGATTTAATGAAGTCGGATGTGTATGCGTTGGGTCGTTTTTTAAAAATTCCAGATTCTATTTTGAATGCAGCGCCAACGGATGGATTATTTGGGGATGACCGAACAGATGAAGAGCAGTTGGGTGCGAGTTACGACGAATTGGAATGGGCGATGTTGGCCAAAGAAAGTAAAAATAGCGATGCCAATTATTCGCCTCGTGAGCTAGAAGTTCTTGAAATTTATAGTCGATTGAACAAAAACAACCAACACAAAATGCAACCGATTCCGGTTTGTTTTGTACCAGAATTATTGAAACAATAATTTTTTTTCGAACCAATACTATTATATGTTTTTTTTACTAAATTTACATCCCCCGCAAATGAACATTTCTTAAAACGTCATATCATGATAAGAGTATGCATTGCAGACAACCAACCAGTTGTATATTTTGGAATAAAATCGTATTTTAATCATCATTCTAAAATAAGTATCACAGATCATTTTGATGATTTTTCTTCGGTTTTAGATGATTTAAAAAATAAAAATACCGATGTTTTGGTTTTAGATTTAGAGCTTGATGGTTTAAACAGCATTAATTTAGTTAAATCGCTTATTAAAGATTTTCCGAAGACTAAAGTATTAATATTTAGCAATTTGTCAGAATTTGTTTACATGCCAAATGCTTTAAAAGCCGGCGTTTCTGCTTATGTGCACAAAACAAATACGTTAGCAACATTAGAGTCAGCGATTTTAAAAGTACATGACGGACAAATTATTTTTAGTGAAGATGTTAGAAAAAAATTGGATTTAATCTCCAAACAAAATAAAGGCGAAAGATTGTACAGAAAACTTTCATCAAGGGAGATAGAAGTATTGCGTTATTTGAGTGATGGCAAAAAAAATAACGAAATTGCTAAACTATTGGCTCTCAACGAAAAAACAATTAGCACTTATAAATTGAGATTACTTAATAAATTGAATGTCAATAATTTAGTCGATTTGGTCAATAAAGCCAAAACCTTAGATATTGTTTAATGATAACGCGACATGACTCGACCTAGTTTTGTTGAAAACGAATGTATGAGTTTGTAATAATCCATCGCCATTGACAAAACTTCTGAATTGTCTGCTTCGGGTTCTGTGGTTATTTCTGATTTTAATTCTTCGATAATTTTATCGACCAAAAACCATCTTAAAGTCAAGATGGTTTCTGAAACATATTGGGTGATTGAATTGCTTTTTTGCTTTACGATAATATTTTGCGCTTCCCAATTGTGCAAAACTACTCTTTCGTCCTCCATTAAAATATCGGTCACTTCTTGCGCAAATTCAGGTTGCAACTGCATGAGATACTGTTCGGTATTAAAATCTTCGCTTTGATGAAAATAAGCAATAAGATCTTTGTATATCGCTCTAAACAAAGGATTTGCTAATTCTACTTCGTCTTCTTGAAGGCTTAAATAAATGCGCTGGTAAACTTTATAATTGTTTTTTTCGATTACATTTTCAATTTCGCCTTCTTCATTTGTTCTTAATAGAACATCTTCGAACTGCTCCTCCATATTGCCATAAAGCAGCAAAATCTCTATGATTTTTCGTTCAAGACCATATAAAATATCTACTTTTTCCACAGCAACTGGATTGTCATTTTTTACAATCTCAAATGCTTTTTGTTCTTGCTTGATTTTTTTTCCGACTTCAGCGATGTCTTTTTGAACCAATTGCGCCAGAGTGCTAACCAAAACCTGTTCCGAAATGTCCATAATACGAGAACATTCTTGGATATAAATCTCGCGTTGGATGCGATCCGGAATTTTTGAAATACTGGTCACCATATCCCGAATCAAATCGGCTTTTTTGATAGGATCATTCTTGGCTTCATTCATCAAAAGTGAGGCTTTGAACTGAATAAAATCTTTGGCGTTTTCTTCCAAATAAAGCACCAAATCTTCATATGGTGTTTTTTTGGCAAAACTATCCGGATCATCGCCATCAGGAAATGTGCAAACTTTAACATTCATGCCTTCTTCCAAAATCAAATCGATACCTCGAATAGAAGCCCTAAGTCCCGCAGCATCTCCATCAAAAAGCACCGTAATGTTTTTGGTCAGTCGATTGATGAGTCTAATTTGATCAGGGGTCAATGCGGTGCCAGAAGATGCTACTACATTTTCGATTCCGGCCTGGTTGAACTGAATTACATCGGTATATCCTTCTACCAAATAGCAATTGTTTTGTTTGGCAATGGCTTGCTTTGCTTGAAAAATGCCGTATAAAACTTTACTTTTATGGTAAATATCACTTTCGGGCGAATTGAGGTATTTTGCTGCTTTTTTATCATTGGTCAAAATTCTGCCTCCAAAACCCAAAGTGCGACCAGACATACTCTGGATTGGAAACATCACTCGTGCTTTGAAGCGGTCAAAA
>CANKZI010000042.1 GCA_947488595.1 Flavobacteriaceae bacterium | reverse complement strand
ATTTGACACAAAAGCTTCGTTTGGCAATACTTTTGCTAACCGAAAGAAAGCAATAAAAAAAATGGATTTTAAGGATATATTTAAAAATAAGACAAAAATGACTACCGAAAATACTGAAATAGACAAAGAATTAGACGACGCTACACTCGAAAATAATGCCAACGGCGAAGAACTAATTGTAGAAGAATTAAGTATTGAAGAACAATTGACCAAAGATTTGGCTACCGAAAAAGATAAGTTCCTGCGTCTTTTTGCCGAATTTGAAAATTACAAAAGAAGAACTTCAAAAGAGCGTTTGGATTTGTTCAAAACCGCTAATCAAGAAGTTTTGCAAGCCATGTTACCTGTTGTTGATGATTTTGATAGGGCGATTATCGAAATACGAAAAGCCGAGGACGTATCGCTATCTAAAGGCGTTGAATTGATTCATGAAAAACTAAAAAACACGTTGATTGCTAAGGGCTTGGAAGAGGTCGAAGTGAAAATTGGCGATATTTTTAATGCTGATTTTGCAGAAGCCATTACCCAAATTCCTGCTCCGTCTCCCAATTTAAAAGGAAAAGTAGTCGATATTCTTGAAAAAGGATACAAGCTAGGCGATAAAATTATCCGTTTTCCAAAAGTAGTTATAGGCAATTAAGATGAAAAAAGATTTTTACGAAGTATTAGGCATTTCAAAAGGTGCCGATGCGGCCGAAATTAAAAAAGCATACCGAAAAAAAGCAATTGAGTTCCATCCTGATAAAAATCCAGGTGACGCCGTTGCGGAAGAGAATTTCAAAAAAGCTGCCGAAGCTTATGAAATTCTAAGTGACCCACAAAAGAAAGCGAAATATGACCAATTTGGGCATCAAGCATTTGAAGGTGCAGGCGGCGGTGGTTTCCAAGGTGGCGGTATGAACATGGATGATATCTTTAGTCAATTTGGAGATATCTTCGGCAGCGCTTTTGGCGGTGGCGGTGGTTTTAACGGATTTGGCGGCGGCGGTCAGCGTCGTGTAAAAGGAAGCAATCTTCGAATCAAAGTAAAATTAACACTCGAAGAGATTGCCAATGGTGTTGAGAAAAAAGTAAAAGTAAAACGCAAAGTGCAAGCATCTGGTATAAAATATAAAACATGTTCAACTTGTAACGGTCAAGGTCAAGTGATGCGGGTTACCAACACCATATTGGGTCGCATGCAATCGGCGGCTACTTGTCCGACTTGTGGCGGTGCTGGTCAAGCCATAGAAAGCAAACCAAGTAATGCCGATGCACAAGGGATGCTTATTGAAGATGAAACCGTATCTATAAAAATTCCAGCAGGCGTTGTTGATGGCATGCAGCTCAAAGTAGCCAACAAAGGCAATGATGCTCCAGGAAACGGAATTCCAGGCGATTTGATTGTCGCCATCGAAGAATTGGAACACGAAACACTAAAAAGAGAAGGTGAGAATCTGCATTTGGATTTGTACATAAGTTTTGCCGAAGCCATTCTCGGTGTTTCAAAAGATATTGATGCAGTAAACGGAAAAGTCAGAATCAAACTCGAAGAAGGCATACAATCCGGTAAAATTCTGCGCCTCAAAGGCAAAGGAATTCCGAGTATCAATGGTTACGGAAATGGCGATTTGTTAGTGCACATTAATGTTTGGACACCAAAAAATATTTCAAAAGAACAAAAACAGTTTTTTGAGAAATCTCTTACAGATGTGAATTTTATTCCAAACCCTGAAAAATCAGACAAATCTTTTTTTGAAAAAGTTAAAGATATGTTTTCATAATATTCAAAAATTATTTATATTTGGACTTTACTAGTTAACTAGTAATTTCTTTTTCATAGCAATTTTTCCCATCCTTGTGCAAATAAGGGTGGGTTTTTTTTGTAACATTAGTCGCTGTTTTATTACTAATTGGCTACATTTACAATCACGGTTTTAGACCATATTTAGGCAGTTAATTCAAAATGAAAATGAACAATATTCTTGAAGTAAGAAAAGTAGTTAAAAGTTATGGTGACCATGTTGCATTAAATGAAGTGTCATTGAATGTCCCCAAAGGCAGTATTTATGGACTTCTAGGTCCCAATGGAGCCGGAAAAACATCGCTCATACGCATCATCAACCAAATTACATTGCCAGATAGTGGTCAAATCATTTTAGATGGTGAACCGCTACAACCAAAACACGTGCAACATATTGGTTATTTGCCAGAAGAAAGAGGATTGTACAAGTCGATGAAAGTAGGAGAACAATGCTTGTATCTTGCTCAAATGAAAGGATTGTCAAAAGCAGAAGCAAAAAAACAACTCGATTTTTGGTTTGATCGTTTCGAAATTCAAGGCTGGTGGAACAAAAAAATAGAGGAACTTTCTAAAGGAATGGCGCAAAAAATTCAATTCGTTGTTTGTGTATTGCACCAACCAAAACTCCTTATTTTCGACGAACCTTTTTCTGGTTTTGACCCAGTGAATGCCAATATCATTAAAGACGAAATTCTGGCTTTGAAAGCCAAAGGCGCAACAATTATTTTTTCGACCCATCGAATGGAAAGCGTAGAAGAACTTTGCGATGATATTGCGCTGATTCACAAATCCAATAAACTAATCGAAGGACGATTGGCAGATGTAAAAAAAGAATTTCGCACCAATAGCTTCGAAATAGGTATTTTGACTAATAACGTCGAAGGTTTGATGTACGATTTAACCCAAAAATTCACAGTTTCACAAGCCGATTTCAAATCACTAAATGACGAATTAAAACTCGAAATTCAACTTGGTACCGCTACTTCAAACGAACTTTTACACCTCTTAACCCAACGTGGACAAGTAACGCATTTTGTAGAAAAAATTCCAAGTGTCAACGATATTTTTATAAAAACGGTAAGCAAGTAGTATTAGAAGTTGAAAGTTATAATTTTTACCTACAACAAACATTATTAAAAAGTTACGAACCAAAATAAAAGCGAAACCATATCAAGCCAAGCGATTTCAAAAAATGAATTGCTACCTAAGCACCATCTGGTTTAAATCCTGTTTCAAAAATCAAAACTTAATCTCAAAGCAAAAATGAGTATTTTAAAACTTATCATAAAAAGAGAATTTATTGCCAAAGTGCGCAATAAATCCTTCATCGTAATGACTTTTTTAAGTCCATTGCTTTTTGTCGCTATCGCCGGTTTTGTAGGTTATCTCAGCACACTCAAAGCCGATCAAAAAATTATAGCAGTACATGATCAAACCGGATTGTTTTTTAATGATTTAAAAAGCAATCAAGAATACAAATACCTCGACTTTTCAAAAATCGAATTAAAGATACTCAAAGACAGTATTATCAGAGAAAGCTACGAAGGTATTTTGTTCATTCCAAAAGCAAATACCAACCAACAGCTTCAAAAGCAAATTGAGTACATCTCTAATGACAGCCCAAGTCTCGATTTTATTCAGGATTTAGAAAGTGTCATTGCTGTCAAAATTACGAAAGACAACTACCAAAAGCAGGGACTTGATGCAACAGTGATCAATAATGCTGCTGCCGAAGTCAATATCAAGCTCAAAAAATCTTCAGGCGAAAATGCACTTAAAGGACTCAACTGGATCAAAATAATCATCGGCGGTACCTTTGGCTACTTGATCATGATGTTTATTGTGATTTATGGCAATATGGTCATGCGCAGCGTCATCGAAGAAAAAACAAATCGCATCATCGAAATCATCATTTCATCGGTAAAACCTTTTCAATTAATGATGGGAAAAATCATCGGGACCTCACTTGCTGGAGTTTTACAATTTTTCATTTGGGCAATTATCGGACTCACTATCATGTTAGTAGCCTCTATTTTCTTTGGCGTTAATGTGTCGCCAACCGCAAAACTTTCGCCCGAAATGATGGCAGCAGCTCAACAAGAAATGAGTTCGGTGCAACTCTATATCAAAGAATTATGGAACCTGCCCATCGCAACAATGCTCATTTGTTTTGTCGTTTATTTCATAGGGGGCTACTTTTTATACAGCTCATTTTATGCCGCAATTGGTGCCGCAGTCGACAACGAAACCGATTCGCAACAATTCCTTTTGCCCATTATAATGCCATTAATTTTAGGGGTTTATATTGGTTTTTTCACCGTTATGAACGACCCACACGGCACCGTAGCCACCACATTTTCAATGATTCCGTTAACCTCGCCAATTGTCATGCTCATGCGTATTCCGTTTGGCGTTCCATGGTGGCAACTAGTCATTTCTATACTAATTTTATTTGCGACATTCTTCCTTGTTGTTTGGTTTGCAGCAAAAATATACCGCGTCGGAATCTTGATGTATGGCAAAAAACCAACATGGAAAGAATTATACAAATGGCTCAAATATTAAAAATACAATTTTTTCATTTTTTTGAAGCTTTATCCCGCTTTTCGCTGTATCTTTTTCTGCTTAAAGAAAGCAAAAAAAGGATGCCGCTACAATCGGGGCTAAGCAGTTATTTTTTCATTAAATTTAGTTTTTTAAAATAAAAAATATGTCAAAAATACTCATCATAGAAGACGAGTCCTCCATACGCCGCGTTTTAACTAAAATACTTTCCGAAGAAAACAACGCTTACCAAGTCGAAGAAGCAGAGGATGGCATTTCTGGTTTCGAAAAAATAAAAAACAACGATTATGACTTGGTTTTGTGCGACATTAAAATGCCAAAAATGGATGGCGTAGAAGTGCTTGAAGCCGTAAAAAAAATCAAACCCGAAATTCCAATGGTCATGATTTCTGGTCATGGTGATATGGAAACCGCCATTCAAACCATGCGTTTGGGCGCTTTCGATTATATTTCAAAGCCACCTGATTTGAACCGATTATTGAACACAGTTCGCAATGCTTTGGACAAAAAGCAACTCGTGGTCGAGAATAAAATCCTAAAAAAGAAAGTCAGCAAAAACTACGAAATGATTGGCGAAAGCGATCCCATCAATCACATCAAATTAATGGTCGAAAAAGTGGCAAAAACCGAGGCGCGCGTTTTAATTACTGGACCCAATGGCACCGGAAAAGAACTGGTAGCCCACCAATTGCATGAAAAAAGTGAACGTGCCAATTTTCCGCTAATCGAAGTCAACTGTGCTGCCATTCCGAGTGAACTGATTGAAAGTGAGTTATTCGGACACGTAAAAGGTGCTTTTACGTCGGCCGTCAAAGACCGTGCGGGAAAATTTGAAGCTGCCGATGGCGGTACCATTTTTTTAGACGAAATTGGCGATATGAGCTTGGCAGCTCAAGCAAAAGTGCTGCGTGCGCTGCAAGAAAGTTTAATACAACGCGTAGGTGCCGACAAAGACATCAAAGTCAATGTGCGCGTGGTTGCTGCCACCAACAAAGATCTAAAAACCGAAATAGCCGAAGGTCGTTTTAGAGAAGATTTGTACCACCGATTGGCTGTAATTTTGATTAAAGTACCCGCTTTAAACGACCGAAGAGACGATATTCCGCTTTTAATCGCCCATTTTTCCGAAAAAATTGCATCAGAACAAGGCAATGCAGAAAAACATTTTTCTAACCAAGCCATTCAATTATTGCAAGCTTACGACTGGACCGGAAATATTCGCGAATTGCGCAATGTTGTCGAACGCTTGATTATACTTGGTGGTACCGAAATTTCAGAAAATGATGTAAAGTTATTTGCTAGTAAGTAATATACCTAAAATCAAGTAAGAATAATACAAATGCGAAAACCAATAGTCGAAATACTTCTGATTTAGACCTACGCTTCGACAATCTTCTTTTATCTTTGCGCTCTATTGTTGATCCAAAAAAATGATACTTAAAAAAATAAACGAAAACCTTCAAAAAGCTTTAATCGAAAACAATTTAATTGAAGCCAATGCCTTGCAGCAAGAGACATTTTCAGCGCTAAAAAGTGGAGTCGATTGTATTATTATTGCGGCAAAAGGCAGCGGAAAATCTACTACTATTGTTCTAAATGTAATCCAGCAATTGGTTGCCGAAGGAGAAGAGTCACCTCGCGCACTGATAATTGTTGAAGACAAAGCCAAAGTTTTAGAAATGGAAACCCTGTTTGAACAACTCGGCAATTACACCAATTTAAGAGTGTATGGTGTGCACGATAAAGGCGATACCGAATACGATAAAAATTATATTTCTACCGGAATCGATGTGTTAATTGGCACCCCTAATAAATTAAACGAAATGTTTACTACGGCAGGCTACAATGTCAATCGCCTCAAAATGTTTGTTTTAGATGATGCAGATCCCATTTTAAAATTGCGACATGAAACCAAAATCATGCGCATTTCGAATAGTATATCCAAAACACAGCGCATTATTTTTTCTGAAAACCTAACTGAAAGAATCGAAGTCTTAGCCGAAAAAATGATGTTGGAACCTTTTTTATTTGAAATCGATTAATTTCACAAAAACAAAACCTTTAACTCACCATGGGATTAATAAAAATATTTTCAGGAAGCGAAATTCTAGCTTTGGCATTGAAAGAAAAAATAGAAGCAATTGGCATAAATGTAGTGGCAAAAGACAACATTCAATCGGGCAGATTGGCTGGATTTGGCACATCAGATTTGGCATTAGAACTTTTTATTCAAGAAGTCGATTTCGGCAAAGCCAATCCTGTAATCGAAGATTTTAGGATGAGTATCTAGCAACAAATAGCGCTGCACCAAATCTGTAATGTAAAAACGATTGCAAAAAAGCAATTAATTGACCTTTTCATATTCTAAAATTGGGCCATCGCAAGCTTGCCAAGCGCTTTTTACTAAATTATTAGACATCACCAAAAGTTGTTCAGATAATGGAATGCAACTCCCTATAATAGCATTTTCTGATGTATATGTAAGTGTTATTACATTATAATCTGCAGCGTATGAAACAATGTAAGTGCCTTCAATTGATGTTAATTCCCCGTCTTGTTGTCTGGATTTCGTAAAAGTTCCATTATTCTTTAAAATATAAAATTCTTGCCAATCCATCGCGTCACCAGTTTTTATATCACTGGAAAAACTAGAACTTGACATTCTGGTTAAGTTCCATTTGCCTTCATAATCAATTGAGGCGGGTCTTTTATCATCAGTATTGCAAGAATTAAATAATACCACAAGCGAGAATGCAAGGAGTAGATTTTTCATAATTTTCTAATTTTTTATTGTTATTTGTATTTTACATTATGCTAAAGGTTGCTTCTGATGAAGTAGTTTTTTTCAAATATAAATCTTTTACACTAATTCTAAATCTTTAATAGTAAACTCTATCTTTGCACCTTAAAAAAATGGTTCTAAGTTAGCACCTAACATCTAACATTTAACATCCAATACCCGATACCCAAATGATTACAGTTAATGATATTTCTGTTCAATTTGGCGGAACCACGCTTTTTAGCGATGTTTCTTTTGCCATCAACGAAAACGACAAGATTGCCCTTATGGGGAAAAATGGCGCTGGAAAATCGACGCTTTTAAAAATAATAGCTGGCCAAGCCAAACCTTCTACTGGTAATATTTCGGCTCCAAAAGATGCTATCGTTGCTTATCTTCCACAGCATTTATTGACTACCGATGGCGCTACTGTAATGGAGGAAGCTTCAAAAGCTTTTGGTGAAATCTTTAAAATGAAAGCAGATATCGATGCGATTAACGAGCAATTGACCATTCGTACCGATTATGAAAGTGACGAATACATGAAGTTGATTGAGCGGGTTTCCGATTTGAGCGAAAAATTTTATGCCATCGAAGAAATCAATTATGAAGCCGAAGTCGAGAAAATATTAACAGGTTTAGGATTTTTAAGAACAGATTTTTCACGTCAAACTTCTGAGTTTTCTGGTGGTTGGCGCATGCGAATTGAACTCGCTAAAATCCTTTTGCAAAAACCCGATTTGATTCTTCTTGATGAGCCGACCAATCACATGGATATCGAAAGCATCCAATGGCTCGAAGATTTTTTAATCAATTCGGCGAAAGCTGTGGTTGTGATTTCGCACGATAGGGCATTTGTCGACAATATTACGAATCGCACTATCGAAGTAACGATGGGAAGAATTTATGATTACAAAGCCAAATATTCACATTATTTGGAGTTGCGAAAAGACCGCCGTATGCACCAGCAAAAAGCCTACGACGAGCAACAGCGCATGATTGCCGACAATCAAGAATTTATTGATCGTTTTAAAGGCACTTTTTCTAAAACTTTATCGGTACAATCACGCGTAAAAATGCTCGAAAAAATCGTGCCTGTTCAAATTGACGAAATTGATACTTCGGCTTTAAAACTCAAATTTCCACCTGCAGTGCGTTCTGGTCAATATCCAGTAATTGTCAAAGATTTGGGAAAATCTTATGGCGAAAATGTGATTTTTAAAGATGCGAATATCGTTATTGAACGTGGCGAAAAAGTAGCTTTTGTGGGCAAAAACGGCGAAGGAAAATCGACCATGATCAAAGCTATTATGAAAGAAATCGAAATCAATTCGGGCAGTTTAGAAATTGGCCACAATGCACAAATTGGTTATTTCGCTCAGAACCAAGCTTCGTTATTGAATGAAAATGCTACCATTTTTGAAACCATTGATGATATTGCTGTTGGCGATGTGCGTACCAAAATTAAAGACATTTTAGGCGCGTTTATGTTCCATGGCGATGACGTTACCAAAAAAGTAAAAGTGCTTTCGGGTGGCGAAAAGACCCGTCTGGCCATGATAAAATTGTTGTTAGAACCTGTCAATTTGTTGATTCTTGATGAACCATCCAACCATTTGGACATGAAAACCAAAGACATTATCAAAGAGGCGTTGCGCGAATTTGATGGGACTTTGATTTTGGTTTCGCACGATAGGGATTTTCTTGACGGATTGGCAACCAAAGTTTTTGAATTTGGCAACAAACGCGTCAAAGAACATTTTGAAGACATCAAAGGGTTTTTAGCACACAAAAAAATGGACAGCATGCGCGAAATCGAGAAATAATTTAAGGTTTCAATTTTTTGTTTGTTGCGTCTTTTGACCCAATAATTATAGCATTTTTTTAAAATTCTGCACTTCCTGGTGTTCTCGGAAACGGAATCACGTCGCGAATATTTGTCATTCCTGTTACAAACAATACCAATCGTTCGAAACCCAATCCAAAACCCGAATGTACAGCACTTCCAAATCTTCGGGTATCCAAATACCACCACAATTCTTCTTCGTCTATGCCTAAAACTTGCATCTTTTCGACTAAAACATCATAACGTTCCTCTCGTTGCGAACCTCCAACAATTTCGCCAATACCAGGAAAAAGAATGTCCATGGCGCGCACCGTTTTGCCATCTTCGTTCAAGCGCATATAAAAAGCTTTTATATTGGCTGGATAATCAAATAAAATCACGGGACATTTAAAATGTTTTTCGACTAAAAAACGCTCGTGTTCAGATTGTAAATCAGCACCCCATTCGTCAATAATATAATTGAATTTTTTCTTTTTATTCGGTGTAGAATCTCTTAAAATGTCAATCGCTTCGGTATACGAAACACGTTTAAAATTATTTTCGAGAACAAAATTTAATTTTTCAAGCAAAGCCATTTCGCTTCGTTCCGCCTGTGGTTTTTGTTTTTCTTCATCAAGCAATCGACTTTCCAAAAATTTCAAATCATCTTGGCATTTGTTCAAAGTATATTTGATCACATACTGAATAAAATCTTCGGCCAAATCCATATTGTCATTCAAATCATTGAAAGCTACCTCGGGTTCAATCATCCAAAATTCAGCCAAATGACGCGAAGTATTCGAATTTTCAGCCCTAAATGTTGGTCCAAAAGTATAAATCTGTCCTAATGCCATCGCAAAAGTCTCGCCTTCCAATTGTCCCGAAACCGTTAAATTGGTTTCTTTTCCGAAAAAATCTTTTTTATAATCAATTTTTCCGTCGTCGGTTCTTGGTGTTTGATCAAAAGGCAGCGCCGTAACTTTAAACATTTCGCCAGCACCCTCGGCATCAGAGCCTGTAATAATTGGCGTATTCACATAAACAAATCCCTTTTCCTGAAAATACTGATGCACAGCAAACGACAACACCGAACGCACACGCATAATGGCACCAAAAGCATTGGTTCGCACACGCAAATGCGCATTTTCGCGCAAAAATTCTAACGAATGTTTCTTGGGTTGCATCGGGAATTTCTCGGCATCCGAGTCGCCCAAAATCTCTAGTTGCGTCACCTGAATTTCATATTTTTGTCCAGCACCTTGGCTTTCGACCAAAGCACCAGTCACCGAAATGGCGGCACCGGTCGTAATTCTCTTTAAAGTGGCTTCGGCGGTGTGCTCAAAATCCACTACACACTGAATATTATTGATGGTTGAACCATCATTCAACGCTATAAATTGATTGTTTCTGAATGTTCTAACCCAACCTTTGGCGTTAATTTGCGCAAGCGTTTGGGTACTATTTAATAAATCGATGATTTTTGTATGTTTCATTTTAGAATAAAGATTTTGAAAATTTAGGTCGTAATTACTTTCACTAAATTTGATGTGCAAATATAATTGATTTGTTTTGAAAACAGGTCGCAAATTAGTCTATTCAGAAGCTATTTCCCGCTTTTCGCTTTAATCTTGTGCCAACAATGCTATTTTTTTAAACAAAAAAACGAGCTTCCGTTGGTCGCTCTTTTTTTGTAAAAAAATAAGCCTTGCGCTACACAAGTATTTCCACTGCAATCGCGGCTATAGACAGTTAGCGCAACAAGTATATTAAAACATATTAAAAACCTGCTTTGCAAATCGCACAAAAACCATCATTTTTTTTGCTCCAATTGATCAATTTCTTCATCGCTGCGTTCGATAACATTGATTTTAGGTTCTTTAAATTCTTGTTCATTGGCCAAAGTTTTATTTAAAGTCAAAACCAAAGCTGGCAGCAACATCAAGTTGGATAACATGCCGAAAAATAAGGTGATTGAAACCAATCCGCCCAAAGCAATCGTTCCACCAAAACTCGAAAGCATGAACACCGAAAAGCCAAAAAACAGTACGATTGAGGTATAAAACATGCTCAATCCGGCATCGTTAAAAGTAGCGTAAACCGATTTTCTAATTTTCCAATTGTTCTTTTTTAATTCTTCGCGGTATTGCGCTAAAAACCGAATCGTATCATCGACCGAAAGACCAAATGCGATTCCGAATACCAAAATTGTTGACGGTTTTAACGGAATATCCATAAAGCCCATTATACCAGCAGTAAGTAAAAGTGGCAATAAATTAGGGATGAGTGATACCAATACCATTTTTATCGAACGAAACATAAAACCGACCAAAAGTAAAGTCAAGAAAAAGGCAAAAACAAGCGAGGACAGCAAATTGTTTAACAAATAACCAGTTCCTTTTTGAAAAACATAAGCTTTTCCGGTAATGGTCACATTGAAATTGGATTTCGGAAAAATTTTGTCAACTTCTTTTCGGATTTCCGCTTCAATTTTTGGCATTTGATCACCATTTTCGTCACGCATAAAAGTGGTAATTCTTGCAAATTGTCCAGTTGCATCAACATAGCTTTTCATTAAATTGTCTTTGCTGTTTTTGGTTGCATTTTTGGCATACGACAAAATAAATCCTTGTTCTTGCGCCGTAGGCAAATCATAAAACTCAGGATTTCCGTTGTAATAAGCTTGTTTAGAATATTTGACGAGATTAACAACGGATAATGGTTTTGAAAGTCCTTTAATATGAGCAATCGCTTCCTCCAATTCGTCCATGCGTCGAAGGGTTGACAATTTCATCACGCCTTTTTTGCGTTTGGTATCAATCATAATTTCGAGTGGCATAACACCATCGAATTCTTTTTCGAAAAACAAAATATCTTCGAAAAAAGCCGCTTTTTTGGGCATGTCTTCAATGATGCTTCCAGAAATTCGCATTTGATAAATTCCGATAATACTTACAACCAAAAGCACAACAGCCACTACATAAATAGAAAAACGATTGTATTTTACGGTTTTTAGAATCCAATTCATAAACGAAGTTACCGCGTTTGAATCCAAATGTTCCAAATGGCGGTCTTTTGGTGGCGGAATATAACTGTGAAAAATCGGAATGACAATCAAGCATAA
This sequence comes from Flavobacteriaceae bacterium, assembly GCA_947488595.1. GTDB lineage: Bacteria > Bacteroidota > Bacteroidia > Flavobacteriales > Flavobacteriaceae > Flavobacterium. The sequence goes on along the minus strand of CANKZI010000042.1, from coordinate 2,500 downwards.
GAAAAACAACCCCATAATATTGATAGAAGTTACTACGCCAAATTCGAGCAGTAACTGATTGTTGGAAGCCACAAATGTTGCAAAACCAATTGCTGTAGTCAGGTTGGTCATCAACGTAGCCATGCCAACTTTGGTTGTCACCCGCTGTAACGCTTTGGCTTTATTGCGATGCACTTTGTATTCCTGATGGTATTTGTTGGTCAGAAAAATGCAATTCGGAATTCCGATCACGATAATTAGTGAAGGCACCAAAGCGGTCAAAATCGTAATTTCATAATGCAACAATCCCAAGACGCCAAACGACCACATAACGCCAATAATGACAATACTAACCGAAATTAAGGTGGCGCGAAAACTTCTGAAAAAGAAAAAGAAAAGCAAAGAAGTGACCAACAAGGCCGCACCAATAAAAATGCCGATTTCACTCAAAATGGTTTGGGCATTCAGCGTTCGGATATATGGCATTCCCGATACGCGCAAGTCAATTTTTGTCGTAGCTTCAAAGTTATTTATGGCCGGAACAAGTTGATTGAGAATGAACGCTTTTCGAATGGGTGTATTTACAATCTTTTTATCAAGGTAAATCGCCGAACGAATACTACCTGATTTTTTATTAAAAAGAAGGCCTTCATAAAACGGCAAATCGTTAAAAAGCGCTTTTTTAATAGTGTCAAGATAGGATTTATTGACGGTTTTGTTTTGATCGACAAACGGCACCAATTCAAAACTTTGTGTACTATCGTTTTTTTGAAGTTGTTTGAGGTTATTGACCGAAATGACCAAATCGACTTCTTTGCTGTCCTGCAATTTGTTCATCAATTTCGTCCAAGCGGCATAGACTTTTGGCGTAAAAATAGCGCCGTCTTTTACACCGATTATTACAAGATTGCCTTCTTCGCCAAATTTTTCAAGAAAAGCATTGTATTCGATATTGACGCTATTGTCGTCTGGTAATAAATTTGCTTCGGTGTTAGTGAAATGGATGTTTTTCCATTGCAAGGAAAGCAAAACTGTAATCAATACTATGATTGACAACATGAGTACTTTATTTCGAAGAACGACACGCGCAATTAATTCCCAAAAGCCTAAGCTAAACCATTTGATCATTCCCAAAAAATTTGAACGCAAAGTTATATAAAACCAAATAAAGTTTAGCTTTCGGATGTGTTTTTAAAGTTAAATTTATACGATTTTTCTAAAACTTTATTTTCGCCAATCCCGGCTTCTTTATTCGAAATGACGATTTCTACTATGGAATTTCAACTTTGAAGTTCAAAAATTTGTCATTAGGAATTTACAGTACTTTGGTAAAGAAACGCAAATACTTTTTTAGTTTTATTCGCGTAAAAAATAGGATTAATAGCACTTCAGATTAAATTTGTATTACCATTTTTTTTGAAGTTAAAATTTATATATTTGGTTTCGCATCTTTGTAAGCCAATTATATAAAAAGTTGATACACCATTAGCATGAAGCATTTTAAGAATTCTGTTTTTTATATTATAATTACTGGCGGTTTTTCGGCTTTAATTTATTGGATTCTTACCAAAGGCAAACTGCTGGAAACCAATCGCGAAATTATAAAAGCGACTTCAGCAAAAGACCAATGGGAGGAGTTTATTACTTCAATGTTGCACAGTCTGCAAGAGCCATTAGCCATTTTATTACTTCAAATTATAACCATAATTCTTGTTGCTCGTTTTTTTGGATGGATTTTTAGAAAAATAGGGCAACCATCGGTAATTGGCGAAATGATTGCCGGAATTGTACTTGGTCCGTCTTTGGTAGGCATGTATTTTCCTGAATTTTTTCAAAATCTTTTTCCAGCGGCTTCCTTAGCGAATTTAAAGTTTTTGAGCCAAATCGGATTGATACTTTTTATGTTTGTAATTGGTATGGAACTCGATTTAAAAGCTTTAAAAAACAAAGCCAATGACGCAGTTGTAATTAGTCACGTAAGTATTATTTTCCCATTTAGTTTAGGTGTCGGATTGGCTTATTTTATTTACCATCAATTTGCTCCGGCAGGTGTCGAATTTGCCTCTTTTGCACTGTTTTTAGGAATTGCGATGAGCATAACAGCCTTTCCGGTTTTAGCAAGAATCGTGCAAGAACGAGGCATTCACAAAACCAAATTAGGCACTATTGTCATTACTTGTGCTGCCGCCGACGATATTACGGCCTGGTGTATTTTGGCGACCGTTATTGCCATTGTAAAAGCGGGTTCGTTTGTAAGTTCACTTTATGTAATTGGAATGGCGATTGCTTATGTTTTTTTGATGCTAAAAGTAGTAAGGCCATTTTTGGATCGTGTTGGCGAACTCAAAAATTCAAGACAAAGCTTAAGCAAACCTGTTGTGGCTATTTTTCTTTTAACCTTAATTATATCAGCGTATACTACCGAAATTATTGGTGTTCACGCCTTATTTGGTGCTTTTATGGCTGGTGCTATAATGCCAGATAATGCCAAATTTAGAGGTATAATTATCGAAAAAGTCGA
>CANKZI010000041.1 GCA_947488595.1 Flavobacteriaceae bacterium | reverse complement strand
TTTTTAATATTTGTTTCATTTGGTATTTTACTTATGTTGTTAATAAATGTAATAAAGTTTTTATCTTTAGCTAAAAGAGGTGCTGCACTTTTTATATCAAATTGCGCAATACCAACAAATCCGAACATCACAGTGCCAATTTAGCCGAAAATTAATTTTTTCATAATAAATAAATTTTAAAAGTTTTACATTCAATTTTAAAATTGTTCTCGAACCATTTGATATCGTAAAACTATGATTATGAACGCTATAAACCTTGCGGTTTTTCCTCATGAATTGTTAAAATTAAATGAATCCCTTTCGTTTGGCTTCTTTGACGATGTCTTTATCGGTGCCTTTTAAAAAAGATATTCCATTGAGAATGAGCTCACCACCTTTGAGCAGATCGGATTGGGCACTAGAGAGCAATGGCAATAAAAATATTGCGAGATATAGTAATGTCTTCATGATTTTTGATTTAAGAAAAGCTGCCCGATTGGGACAGCTTTGTTGTTAAATAGAGATACGTAAAATTTATTTCAACTATGGGTTAACTTGCAAATACCCATAAACACTTAAAATAATAGATAAAACTATGGTAATTCCCATTATTATTAATCTTTTATTAAAATTCTTTTTCTGACTTTCATCTGTAATATTAAAATAATTATAAACGACAGAACCTATAGAAAGTACTAGCAACGCTGCGATAATCACAAATGTAGATGTGGAATACCGCTGTCTATCGCTAGCCGTTATAAGAATAATGCCAATGAAACAAAAACTAGGAATAGTGGAAATTGATTTTTTCATAATTTAGTTTTTAAGTTTTATTTTGCTACACAATCTTGGTAATCAAGTTGGCAATTATCTAGCATTGCATATTGAGCCGCAACAACCGCACCGTGACACAATATACCACCCAAAATCGTAACATCTGCAGGTATACAAGCAACATGTCCTAAAATGGCAGTTGCGGTAACAATAACAACACAATTATTATAACGTCTTGCGCAATTGTCGACCGAAGTTGTGTTTTCTCCTGGCGGTGTCAATGGGACTCTGATTTCGGTAAATCCTTGGTCAAGCAAAAGTGCCATATTTGTCACACTTAATGTGGACAAACGATATTTACCTTCTAATGTTTTGAGTCTACCAACTTGTCTTGTTAAACTTGCAATATACTCATCATTTGTCTTGTAGCCAAGGATTTTGTACATATTTTCGGATTCGGCATTGCTAATTACACCGTCTGCATTGTAGGCTCTTATTGTAGTTATATCTTTAGGAAGGTTTTTTTCTGCAACCAACTCTTTAAGATAATCTTGAAAAATTTTGTCTTTGACAATTGTGTTGAAATCTTGAGCAAATGTGGCAGTTGATAAAGTAATTAGAGCGATAAGGCTTAAAATTAATTTTTTCATAATAAATAAATTTTAAAAGTTTTACATTCAATTTTAAAATTGTTCTCGAACCATTTGATATCGTAAAACTATGATTATGAACGCTATAAACCTTATGGTTTTTCCTCTTGAATTGTTAAAATTAAATGAATCCCATTCGTTTTGCTTCTTTGACGATTTCTTCGTCGGTGCCTTTTAAGAAAGTTAATCCATTTACAATTATTCCTCCTCTTTTTAATACTTTGTCAAGATTAGATTGGGCTTGTATTTCTATTGAAAGTAAGAGAAGTAGTGCAATGAGTTTATTTCCAATATCCACTACTTTACAATTTTGTTTTCCCCAAAAAACTCATAATCATCTATTATATAATTAAAAAAAAATCTATCTTACTCAATCTTTGAAAGTGCATTAAAAATAAATAATAGAAAAAACAGTATAATTGATGCACAAAATACTACTTTATCTTTTACTGTTATCTTATAATTTTCTTTTGTAAGCCGAGTAAACCTTGCAGTAAGATAGATAGGAATCGTTATTGATAAAACTACAATAACATCAAGGTAGGTTATTTGATCAAAAAAAACAGAAAATTTTTCCATCTGTTACTAAAATATTTAGTTTATTAATATTTATTTGCTAACACAATCTTCATAAGCAAAATTGCAATCTTGAAACATCGAATAATAATGGACTGACGCTGCAGCAACACAGACCGAACCGACAGCTGCTCCTAAACATCCGCCACACCAAAAAGTTACACCGCCAAGACCAACACCTGCTGAAATACAACCAGCAGCTTCAAGAGTGTAAATTGCAACTGATGCAATGACACAATTAGTTTTTCTGTCATTGCAATTTTTATTTGCCAAAGGCTGCTGGTCTTCTGGAATCAAAATTATGGCTGTTTCAACGAAATTCTCTAGCTCGTTAGAATTTAAATCTTTCAATGAATGATCTAACATAAGTTTTTTTAATAATGGTGAATTTTGTGAATCAAATTTTTGTGCCTCATCAAGATTTCTAAATCCAAAAGCAATTACTAAATTTATTAAATCTTCTGAATTAAATTCCTGTTTCTCAATGATACTTTTATAATTTTTAATATTTGTTTCATTTGGTATTTTACTTATGTTGTTAATAAATGTAATAAAGTTTTTATCTTTAGCTAAAAGAGGTGCTGCACTTTTTATATCAAATTGCGCAATACCAACAAATCCGAACACTACAGTGGCAATTAAGGCGAAAATTAATTTTTTCATAATAAATAAATTTTAAAAGTTTTACATTCATTTTTCAAATTGTTCTCGAACCATTTGATATCGTAAAACTATGATTATGAACGCTATAAACCTTATGGTTTTTCCTCATGAATTGTTAAAATTAGATGAATCCCATTCGTTTGGCTTCTTTGACTATGTCTTCATCGGTGCCTTTTTCGATACAGAAATAATTTTTGATTTGCACTTTGCGTTTTTCGACTGTGCTTTGTGAAAGGTTCAAGTGTTCTGGAATATTTTTGGTTTTAATGCCTTGCGACAACAGCATAATGATCTGACGGTTGTAGGCATCCAAATACTCTTCTTTGGACAACAAATCGCGCATGCTTTCTTTGACCGTTTCGCTGTGATAGGTTTCGCCTTTCATGATTTTATCAAAAGCTATCAATAACTCTTCGGCAGTAAAATCGCATTTTACTAAAAGTCCCGCTGGCTCCAATTTTTTTACAATATGGTACAAAACAAAAGCCTCAGAATGCGACGTGAGCATTACAATTTTTGTTTTGGGCATGTGTTTTTTTAGGAGTACCGCCAAATCTTCGCCGCTTTTGATGTTTTTTTCGGCATAAATTGGTAAGCTTCGGTCTAAAAAGCACACGTCAAAAGAAGAGGAATATTTGTCATTTGTGATTACATCATACGCGCGGTGGCTGTTAAAAATCGCCGTCGTATCGATTTCAAAACCCGACTTGTTGTAATGTAAAATAACTTTATATCCCTCAATTTGCGAAGGATGATCGTCTATCATTAAAATGCTGACTACTTTTTTCATGATTTCTGTTTTAAACGGCTACAAAATAATCTTCGGGAACGGGCACAATGACATTGATAGTTGTTCCTTCGCCAACTGCCGAACGAATGGTGATTTTGCCATTGATTGTTTTGATGCGGTCTTTCATGTTGTTGAGACCAAAACCTTTTTTGATTTTACTTTTTTCAAATCCGATGCCGTCATCGGTAATAATAACATTGATGTCACTGCCCACTTTTCGCATATTGATAATTACATTTTTGGCTTGTGCATATTTATCGATGTTTTGTAGTGCTTCTTGCAAAACCCTATAAATCTGCATTTTAATGTTAATATGCACTGCTTCCCAATCGATTTGTTCATCGGTTTTCAATATAAATTGAATTTCAGAATGACTTTCAATCTCTGCAAAAAGATTTCGTACGACGGTTTCAAAATTGATGTTGTCTGAAAAAATATTTATACCCAAATCGTAGGCTATATTTCTAATTTCTTTTTCAATATTTTGAATTTCGCTGATGTGATGCAGGCATTTGTCGATGGTTTCTTTATCGGTTTTTTTGCTCAAAATAAACAAATTGAGCCTGATGCTGGTGAGTCTGCCCATAACGCCATCGTGCAGTTCTTTGGAGATTCTTTTCTTTTCGATTTGTTTGCCTTCCTCTATTTTTTGTTGTTGGTCGAGCATCAACTTGTAAATCTCGCTATTGGCTTTTTGTTGCTGCTGGTTGTATTGGAGTTCGCGGTTTTTGGAGCGTTGGTAGCGAATGATAATAATGGCGATGAGTAATAAAAGCAAAGCAACCGCAGTGTACACAATGTATATCCTTTGGGTTTGTAAATTTGCTTTCTCAATTTCTAACTCTTCGGTTTCGTATTCGATGCGGGCAAATTTGTTGCGGTTTTTGCGTTCTGCGAGTTGGAGGGAGTCGTTGATTTTGATGTATTCTGAGGCGTATTTTGAGGCATTTTTTGGGTCGATGATTAGAAGTTGCTTTAAATCTATTAACATTCGAATTGGATATTTTATTGATTTTGCAATATTAAAAGATTTGTTAGCGAAGTCTATTGCTCTAATACTGTCTTTTTTAAATGCATAATATTCAGAAAGTCCCAGTAAAATTAGTGTTTCATTTTTTGAAGTTTGTAAGTTCTTAGATTTATTCAGACTATTTATAATTCTGTAATTTTCAAAGAATAATTTTGGAAATAATTTTGAATCACTCAATTTAAACTGATAATAAGATAAATTACAATTTATTGTCAGATTCCTTAAAGTATTATTCTTAATTAAAACATTAACATCTAAAGCTTTTTTGAAAAATTCGACAGCTTTAGTATAATCTTCATTTTTCGCGTAAACTAATCCTATGTTATTATATACAGCAGATTTTTGAATAGATTTATCCATTAAAGTTAAAGTCCCAATAAATTCTAATGCTTTATTATGGTAAAATATTGCTTTATCAAATTCATATAAATCACAATAAATTATACCTAAAAGACTATAAATATCGCAAATAAAATTTTGATTTTTAAAATCGAGCTTGTTTGAAAGTTTCAAACAATCAAAAAGTAATTTTTCGGATCCAATAAAATCTTTTTGAGTATATAATAAAACTGCTTTACTGCGAAGTGTTTTAAATTGCTGATTAATATCATTTATTTTTTTAGATAAAATTTCTGACTTTGAAAAATAAAAATAACTACTATCTGAAATTGACTTTTCCATATAATAATCCCCTAAATAACTATAAGATTTGGCTAGATTGAATGTATCTTTTTCTTTTAAAGCATCACTTAATAGATTATCAGAAATCTCTTTATACTTTTCCAATTCTTGAATATTCCAATACCGATTCGCCACCTTAAACAAATTCACTCTATACATGGTATCCTTTTCTTGCTGCTGCACGATAGCCAATGCTTTTTCGGTATTGTCAAGCCGCTGTTGGTATGGCACATAATTGTCATCGGCGATTTTAAAATACAGTTCTAAACTGTCGCGTTGCATTTTTTGTTGCTCCGTCATTTTTTTATTATTACAAGAAAAAATGAGGAGACACAAAATAAAACAGAGGGAGTAGTTTTTTATCAAAATGGTGAGTTTATATTCAAAAATACTAAAATACTAAAATAGTTCTTTCGTAAATTTAACAAGTATTTTAAAAAACTATTACGGTTTTCCCGTAATAAAAGTTAAAAGTTTGGTTTATTTTTGCCATTCATCTTGCTGCAACCTCAATGAAAACATTTGTAATTGGCGATATTCACGGCGGGCTTCGGGCTTTGCACCAAGTTTTAGAACGGGCAGCCATTACTACCGCCGATCAATTGATTTTTTTGGGTGATTATGTTGATGGTTGGAGCGAATCGCCTCAAGTGCTCGATTTTTTAATCCAATTGCAAAAAACCCATAATTGCCTATTTATGCGCGGCAACCACGACGAATTGCTCGCTGACTGGCTTAACGAGAGCAAAGACAATCTGTTGTGGTACCATCATGGCGGCGAAGCTACCGTTATGGCTTATAAAAACGTGAGCAATAGCGTTAAGCAAGAACATATTGCTTTTTTGAAAAATTTACAAAATTACCATCTCGACGACAAAAATCGGCTCTTTGTTCACGCAGGTTTTACCAATTTGAACGGCGTTGCTTTTGAATATTTTCCAAAAATGTTTTATTGGGAACGCACGCTTTGGGAAACCGCCTTGGCATTGGATAAAGAGCTTAAATCAAAGGATGTTTTGTATCCAAAAAGATTCACTTTATACAAAGAAATTTTTATTGGTCACACGCCTGTTACTCGAATTGGAAGCACGGTGCCGGTACAAAAAGCCTGTGTTTGGAATGTTGATACTGGTGCTGCTTTTAAAGGACCACTTACGATTTTAGATGTGGATTCAAAAGAATTTTGGCAAAGCGAACCTTTACCGCAGTTGTATCCGAACGAAAAAGGGCGGAATTAATTTATTTTGTAATCTATGTGGTAAGTAACTTTATCCATTGGACAACTAATGGGTTATAAACAAATCGATTGTTCCAAAAGTTAATTATTACTACAAAAAATTAAGGTTTTACATTTTTTAGCTATTTTTGCTTTTTACCTAAAACCAATGTCAATTATGAAAAAAATTATCACACTTTTATTTTTATGTCTCGTTAGTTTCGCAAATGCCCAAGCTTACAAAGGGAAAGGAGATATTAAAGGCCAAGTTGGTGCCAATTTTCAAAATGACGGAACAGGGATTCAATTTACTTCTGATTTTGGTGTAGGTGAAAATATATCTTATGGATTTGCTACTTCTTTTATACTAGGTACTAACAACGTTGATATAAGTGAAGTAAAATTCATGGATCGTTTTGATGTGAAAGCGCGATTTAATGCCAATATCGGAAATGTGTTAAAGTTGAATGAAAAAATGGATCTTTATCCAGGTTTGGATTTAAGTTTAAAGAATTTTGGAGCGCATCTTGGATTCAGGTATTTTTTTACATCTGGTTTTGGTGTTTATACCGAAGCGGGCATTCCAATCGCTAAATATGACAAAAGCGACGTTGATTATAACAATCAATTTGTTCTTAATATTGGTGCTTCTTTTAACTTATAATATTTTCCTAAAGTATTTTGTACATTAATAAGAAATTTCTTTGCCACGAATTCACAAATTAATAACAAACTATTACTTCAAATTTGTGAATTCGTAGCTTATAAAATTATATAGCTCGAACATAACGATTTATTTACAGTCTTTTGAAAATTTTTTATGGTATAAAAAGTCAGCCATTTTTACTTCAACCATAATTTTAAGAAAACTTTTAATAAAGTCTTTTTAGCTTATAATTCGAATATTGCTATTTGTTTTTTGTGTCAATTAATTTCCGAAAAACGTTTGATAACTTTTTGGTAAAATCAAATAGCAAGCCCAAAATCATCATAGAATTAGCGATATTTTAGCGGGTAATGAAATATCCCTATATTATCATAGACGATGACAACGCAAGTATTTTGAAAACCCAGTCGCTTTTTGACGAGTTTTCGAACTATTTTTTATTGGGAACTGCCAACAATTATGATGATGCGGTCAATTTGGTATTAGAGCACAAACCAAAATTGATTGTTTTGGAAATCAATCCCAAAAATAAGAAAAGCAATTTATCGTTGGCCATCATCAACGAATTGTTTCGGTTTGTGAAGGTCATGCCAAAAATTGTGGTGTTGACCACAGGCAAAGAGCTGGCCTATGAAGCCATTAAGCATGAAATTTTTGATTATTTGGTAAAGCCAATAAGTCTTTTTGAACTGCGCAAAACCATCATTAAATTTGAAAGAAATACAGAGGAAATTCCGACAACCATTTGTATCAAATCGTACGGCGATTACCGTTTTATTGATACCGAAGACATCGTTTATGCGAAAGCCGATAACAATTCGACCGATATTTTTATGAACAACGGCGATATGATTACGGCTTTTAAAACCATGAAGCATTTTGAAAATACTTTGCCCAACGAGTTTGTACGAATCCACAACAGTTATATCATTAACATGAATTATGTGTCACGAATTCATTTGGGGAACAGTACTTGCTACATCAAAAACAGTAAAATTCAGTTGCCGTTTTCTAAATCGTACAAAAAAAATGTCGATATGATTATCAATTTGATTACGAGTAATGAAAATCGGGAGTTGAAAAACATTTTCCTGAATCTTGATGATTTGAATGATTAAAAATATTGATTGAAAAACAACTTGCAATTATTTTAAGGTTTTTTATGGATAAACCGTATTTGTTAATTATATGGATTGTTTAATTTTAAACATTATTTTTGCAAAGTAGTTTTTACAGCCAACCAATCTGTGAATATTCATTCAATTTTCTGAATTCCAACCTCTAGGAGCAATTTGCTCAATTTCGTCTTGGTATAAAAGTCAAAAATCTCTCACCCGCTATTCATGCACTATTATACAAAGCGTATCTACAATTTAGGGCTGCAATTTTTAGATTGTCCGGTTTTGTCGTAGTAGTTTTACGGCATCAAACAGAAACAATCTCTGATAAACAAGAAACAAAAACATAAAAATAACAACCTCAAATTGTAAAACATCATGAAAAAAGTAATCTTAATTGTAGCAGTAATAGTAGTGGCATTAGTAGGTTTGACCTCTTATAATGGAAGTGATAAGAAAAAAGATAATGGGAACGGAAACTTGATTGCTGAGTTGAAAACTGGAGGGACACTTAATAATGCAGGTGCTAAAAAAAGAGATTAAATAATTTAAAATATATTTATAGGCCATCTTTTCAGATGGCCTTTTTTTATGTTAATAGTTTTAGTATTTTTGGATCAACTATTTAGCTATTTTGATTAGAAAACTTCCAATATTCCTGTTTCTCATTTTTCTTTTAGGGGGCTGTCAAAATTCCATTAAAAAGGATATTCAACAGAATAACCCTTTAGATAGTCTTTCTGTTTATTTAGAATTTGCAAACAACGACTCCCTATCAAATGAAAAAAGGAAAAATTACACAAAAAAAGCTTTTGCTTTAATTGCTAATGATGAAAATGATTCCCTTAACCGAGTAAACTATTTTAAAATATCAAATCGATATTTTAATATGAGTGCGTTCGAAGAGTACAAGAAAAATACACAGTTAATAATTTATAGATCCAAAATCGCGAGAGATACTGCAAGTCTTGCGAAAGCTTATAATTATATGTCTGATTATTACATTAAGAAATTCATGTCTGACAGTGCCTATACTTATATCTCTAAAGCAGAAAAGCTATATACATCTATAAATGACAATCTTAATATTGCTAGGGCTTTATTGAATAAAGCAGTAATGCAACATAATGAAAGTGATCTTTTAGGTTGTGAAAGAACTGTTTTTGATGCTTTAAAAAAATTGAGATATACAGATGATGATATAATGATTTATGAAGCATATAACTTTTTAGGTATTGTATATGGAGAGCTTGAGGAATACAAACTATCAAAAGAATATTATTTAAAAGCATTAACAATTACTGAAAAAAATAGTATCCCTCCTGACTCACATCTTAAAGCCATCACATTAAATAATTTGGGGCAGTTGTATAGAAATCTAAATAGAGATAAAGATGCAATTGTGCAATATTCAATCGCAATAAAAGAGCAAAACATCTTTAAAGACAGACCAAATGTATATGCTACATTAATTGACAATTTAGCTTACTCAAAATTTAAAAAAGGTGATTTTACTGATTTGCCAGAATTGTTTTTTAAAGCATTGAAAATACGCGACAGTCTGAAAATTGTTCCAGGAATTATAGTAAACAAAATTCATCTTTCTGAATATTATGCCTTTAAGAAAGACACCTTTAAATCAATTCGTTTTGCAAATGAAGCCTATAAAGTTGCAAATGAAAATAACGAAAAGAGAGCCCTTTTAGATGCTTTAAAACAACTTTCGAATACGGATAGTAAAAATGCAGCTAAATATTCTGCAGAGTATTTCAAAATAAACGATAGCTTAAAAATCGCAGAAAACAAAACCCGAAACAAATTCGCCCGCATCGAATTCGAAACCGAAGAAATCACCATCGAAAAAGAAAAGCTCCAAGAACAACAAAAAACCATGATTTATATTGGTTTGGGTGTTTTTTTAATTGGTGTTTTTATCTTCGTTATTCGCTTTCAAGCAGCAAAAAACAGAGAGCTTTTGCTTGTGCAAGAACAGCAAAAAGCCAATGAGGAGATCTACCAACTCATGCTCAACCAACAAAATAAAATTGAGGAAGTACGCCAATCCGAAAAGAAACGTATCGCGCAAGAACTCCACGATGGTGTGTTGGGTAAACTTTTTGGAACCCGCATGAATCTAGGCGTTCTTAACAATAAAAATGATGAAAAAGCAGTCGCCAGTCGCGTGGTTTTTATTGACGAACTCAAAACCCTCGAGCAGGAAATTCGCGAAATATCGCACGATTTGAACTCCGAGAAAACCGCCGTTTTTAATAACTTTGTGGTTATGGTTACTAATTTTTTCGAAACACAAAAAACCGTTTGCACTGCAGCCATCACTTTTGCTATCGATCCAAAAATCGAATGGAATTGGGTAGATAACATGGCTAAAATCAATTTTTATCGTATTTTGCAAGAGGCTTTTCAAAACATAAACAAACATGCCAATGCCCACAATGTGAGTGCAACGTTTATAAAAGTAAATGATCTTATCCAACTCGACATCAAAGATGATGGTGTTGGATTTAATTATGCCCGTAAAAAGAAAGGTATCGGATTGCAAAACATGAACTCCAGAATTACTAATTCAGGAGGGAATATGCAAATTGTAACTGAAATCGGCTGTGGTACATTACTAAAATTTGAACTACCCCTCATCGCAATACAAACGATTAACCTAATTCCAAATGAAAAAGACAATCCAGTTGTTAATGGTCGATGACCATCCGTTTATTTTACAGGCTTACAAAAACACCTTGGAACGGTTCAAAGCAGACGAATTTGAAATTATTAATACCGATGCTGATTCAGCAAAAACGGGTTATGAAGCTATTGCCAATAGCACTTTTGACTTTGATGTGGCTTTTCTCGATATTAGTATTCCGATTTACGCGGAAAAAAACATACATTCAGGAATCGATTTGGCACTATTATTAAGAGAAAAAATGCCCAACTGCAAAATCGTTTTGTTAACCATGCACAACGAAAAATTAAAATTCAAATATTTTAAAGAAACCGTAAAACCCGAAGGCTTGGTTGTAAAAAATGACCTCACTTTTGAAGAATTACTGATTGCGTTTGAAAAAATTATTGCTGGCGAAACCTACTACAGTGAGACCGTTTTGAAAATGATGGAAGAAGAAAATATTTAAAGTACATAGGATATTTCACTGATTATTCTTCCAAAGCATTCCAGCCTCGGGCTCTCAATTCGATTTTGGTATTGGCACGCGTAATCAAATGAATGCCCTCACTTTCTTGGGTCATGTGACCGATGATTGAAAAATTAGGATTGCCTTTTATTTTTTCAAAATCTTCCATCGCAATCGTAAATAAAAGTTCATAATCTTCTCCGCCATTTATAGCTACGGTAGTTGAATCAATATTAAACTCTTCGCAAGTTGTAATCAACTGCGGATCCAAAGGCAATTTATCTTCATATAAGTTACAACCCACTTTTGATTGTTTGCACAAATGAATGATTTCAGACGACAATCCGTCAGAAATATCAATCATCGAAGTTGGTTTTATTTCCAATGCATGCAATAAAGTTCTCACATCTTTTCGGGCTTCAGGCTTCAATTGTCGTTCGATTAAATAGGTATAAGCATCCAAGTCGGGTTGCGAATTGGGATTGACCTGAAACACCTGTTTTTCGCGTTCTAAAACCTGTAATCCCATGTAAGCCGCGCCAATATCGCCACTAACTACGAGCAAATCGGTTTGTTTGGCGCCGTTTCGGTACACAATTTCATTTTCATCAGCTACGCCAATCGCCGTAATGCTGATGATTAATCCTTTTTGTGAAGAAGTGGTGTCGCCACCAATTACATCTACTTTATATTCGTTTGCGGCAAGCGTAATTCCGGCAAAAAGTTCCTCTAGCGCTTCCAACGGAAAACGATTAGAAACCGCTACCGAAACGGTAATCTGTGTTGCCTTGGCGTTCATCGCACAAATATCGGAAACATTCGCCACGACCGCTTTATAGCCCAAATGCTTCAATGGCATGTACGCCAAATCAAAATGTACACCTTCAATCAACAAATCGGTCGAAACAACTGCTTTTTTATCCCCAAAATCCAAAACCGCAGCGTCATCACCAATGCCTTTTAAAGTAGAAGGCTGAGTGATTTCAAAATTTTTTGTCAAATGATCAATCAATCCAAACTCGCCCAATTGCGAAATGGAAGTGCGTTGCGGTGTTTTGTCTTCTATCATTATTTTAGTTGCAAAGTTTTTAGGTTGCAAAGGTACAAAGTTTTTTAGCCAGAGATTCACAGATTTTTCGCATCTTTATAGTAATTAACTTCTATATGAAAACCCCCGAAATTATAACACTCACCATAAATCCATCATTAGATAAATCAACGAATTTCGCCGGATTGATTGCCGAACAAAAAATACGTTGTGAAGCACCGCGATATGACGCAGGTGGTGGCGGAATCAATGTTTCTAAAGCAATCGCGAAGTTGGGAGGAAAATCAACGTGTATTTTTACATCTGGCGGCTCTTCGGGTGAAATGTTGGAAAACTTAATCGCAAAAGAAAATTTAGAAAGCAATGTAATAAAAACTAAAAACTGGACACGTGAAAATTTTATCGCTTTCGATAAAAAATCCAATTTACAATACCGTTTCGGTTTTCCTGGAAATCCCATTTCTGAACTTGAAAAACGAAAAATAATCAAAACCATCGCTGCGCTAAAATGCAACTATTTGGTCATTAGCGGCAGTTTGAACGAAAATTTACCAACCAACTTTTATCAAGAAATTGCAACAATAGCCAAAAAAAATGGTACCAAAGTAATTGTAGATACTTCGGGAGCACCGCTGCAAAAAGTACTCGAAACAGGTATTTATTTGGTAAAACCCAATATTGGCGAACTGGCGAAGTTATTAGGTGTCGAAAAATTAGCGGAGAAGGACATTGAAATTGCTGCCAAAAAGCTCATTGATAACCAAAATGCCGAAATTGTAGTCGTTTCGCTCGGTGCAAATGGCGCAATTTTAATTACAAAAGACGAAATCCATTTGATAAAAGCACCCAAAATAATCCGAAAAAGTACGGTGGGCGCGGGCGACAGCATGGTGGGTGGCATGGTTTGGGCATTATCACTAAACAAACCTTTGAAAGAAGTTTTGCAATGGGGCGTAGCTTGCGGGTCTGCAGCCACAATGAACGAAGGCACGCAACTGTTTAAAAGGGAAGAGGCGAGACAGCTTTTTAAAGATTTACAGCAATAAAAAAACCCAACAACTCTCCGTCATTGGGTTCAGTTTATATGCTCAGTAACTCAGTAACTTTTTAATCATTCAACTTTAAAACTGCCATAAACGCTTCTTGCGGAATTTCAACATTCCCGACCTGGCGCATGCGTTTTTTACCTTTTTTCTGTTTTTCTAACAATTTTCTTTTTCTAGAAATATCGCCACCATAACATTTGGCGGTTACGTCTTTTCGCAAAGCTTTAATGGTTTCACGCGAAATCACTTTTACACCAATCGCCGCCTGGATCGGTATGTCAAATTGCTGGCGCGGAATCAATTCTTTCAACTTTTCGCACATTTTTTTGCCAATATGGTAGGCATTGTCAACATGAATCAAAGACGAAAGTGCATCAACAATTGTGGCATTCAATAAAATATCCACTTTGACCAAATTGGAAGTTCGAAGTCCAATTGGCGAATAATCAAACGACGCATATCCTTTGGAAACGGTTTTCAATCGGTCATAAAAATCAAATACAATTTCTGCCAACGGCATGTCAAAAGTCAATTCTACACGTTCGGTTGTCAAATAAGTTTGGTTTGTAATCAAGCCGCGTTTCTCAATACACAAACTCATCACATTGCCCACAAAGTCCGATTTTGTAATGATGGTGGCTTTGATATAAGGTTCTTCCACATGGTCCAAACGCGAAGGTTCTGGCAAATCCGATGGATTATTGACCACCAATGGCGTAGTTGGATCTTTTTTGGTGTAAGCCAAATACGAAACGTTGGGAACTGTTGTAATTACAGTCATATTGAATTCGCGTTCCAAGCGTTCTTGGATGATTTCCATGTGCAGCATTCCTAAAAATCCACATCGAAAACCAAATCCCAACGCCGCTGAACTTTCGGGCAAAAACACCAACGAAGCATCGTTCAGTTGTAATTTTTCCATCGAGTTGCGCAATTCCTCATAATCTTCGGTATCGACAGGATAAATTCCTGCAAAAACCATCGGCTTCACGTCTTCAAAACCGGTAATCATATTGGTTGTTGGCGTTTTGGCATCGGTTAATGTGTCACCTACCTTTACTTCTTTGGCTTCTTTAATTCCTGAAATCAAATAACCCACATCGCCAGCCGAAATCACTTGTTTGGGCACTTGATTGAGTTTTAATGTCCCAATTTCATCCGCAAAATATTCATTGCCAGTAGCCATGAATTTAATTTTTTGCCCTTTTTTTATTTGCCCGTTTTTGACCCTAAAAATAACTTCAATACCTCGAAACGGATTGTAATGCGAATCAAAAATCAAAGCTTGCAAAGGTTCGTCAATATCGCCTTTTGGTGGCGGAATGCGTTCGATAATCGCAGCCAAAATGTTTTCGACTCCAAAACCAGTTTTTCCCGAAGCATGAATAATTTCTTCTAATTTACATCCGAGCAAATCGACAATATCATCACTCACTTCCTCTGGATTGGCACTCGGCAAATCCACTTTATTCAAAACCGGAATAATTTCCAGATCATTTTCTAAAGCCAAATACAAATTCGAAATTGTTTGTGCCTGAATGCTTTGCGCCGCATCAACAATCAACAGCGCGCCTTCGCAAGCGGCAATCGACCGAGAAACTTCATACGAAAAATCGACATGCCCGGGCGTGTCAATCAAGTTCAAAATGTATTCTTCACCTTTATAGGTATATTCCATCTGAATGGCGTGACTCTTAATGGTAATCCCACGTTCGCGCTCCAAGTCCATGTTATCAAGTAATTGCGCTTTTTCTTCACGAGCTGTTACGGTTTGGGTTGCGCCCAAAAGTCGGTCGGCCAAGGTGCTTTTGCCGTGGTCAATATGCGCTATAATGCAAAAATTTCTTATGTTTTTCATGCTGTTTTTTTGTCAATTTTTTAGCTTCGCACGAGTCGGCGTTACATTGGTTGGGCGTTACCGCAAAAAAGCGGTCGGGCTTTTCGTTGCAATCTTTTGTTTTTTAAAGAAAAAAAACAAAAGGATTTCCACTACAATCCCTAACGCAAATCCCAATAATAGGCAATTAATCTGCAAATATAAGGTAAAACTTTTGAAACCAATTCTTTTTAAACCATTAAGGATTTAAGAAAATTAACACCAAAGCACCTTTATATTTTAATACTTAAAAATTGTAAAATCTAATTTTTCTATCTTTGCAAAAAATAAAAACAACAATGCCAAAAATCGGCAACATCGCACTTCCAGATTTCCCTTTGCTTCTTGCACCTATGGAAGACGTAAGCGACCCTCCATTTCGCAGGTTATGCAAAACACATGGCGCCGATTTGATGTATTCTGAATTCATTTCTTCTGAGGGTTTGATTCGCGATGCCATAAAAAGCCGACAAAAACTAGACATTTTTGATTATGAACGCCCTGTTGGCATTCAAATTTTTGGCGGCGACGAAGAAGCAATGGCACTTTCGTCAGCCATCGTTTCGACCGTAAATCCCGATATAATTGATATTAATTTTGGATGTCCTGTTAAAAAAGTCGTTTGCAAAGGCGCTGGTGCTGGCGTTCTAAAAGATGTTGATTTAATGGTGCGATTGACAAAAGCAGTAATCCGAAGTACCAATTTGCCCGTTACTGTAAAAACGCGTTTGGGTTGGGACGATGATTCTATCAATATTGACGAAGTAGCCGAGCGATTGCAGGATATTGGTGTTCAGGCATTGTCTATTCATGCCAGGACAAGAGCGCAAATGTACAAAGGCCATTCTGATTGGTCGCACATTGCGCGTGTCAAAAATAATCCGAGAATCACCATGCCCATTTTTGGCAATGGCGATATCGATTCGCCCGAAAAAGCTTTAGAATACAAAAACAAATTCGGCGTCGACGGCATCATGATTGGGCGTGCCGCCATTGGTTATCCTTGGATTTTTAACGAAATCAAACATTATTTAGCAACAGGAAACCATTTGCCAAAACCAACACTCGAAGACCGCGTTGAAGCAGCAAGAAACCATTTGCAATGGGCAATGGATTGGAAAGGGCAACACCTTGGGATTTTAGAAACCCGCCGTCATTATACCAATTACTTTAAAGGCATTCCGAACTTCAAGGAACACCGTATGAAAATGGTTTCAAGCGAAAATCCTGATTTTATATTTCAAACTTTTGATGAGGTCTTAGAAAGATTCAGCGGTTTGGAAGTTTAAAATGGGTTGCGAAGCACAAAATTTAGCGAATGATCATCACCTTTTTGACTTTGGTTTCCAATCCGTCATCCGAGGCAATAAAAATCATATAAACGCCCGAAGCCACTTTGTATTTCCCGAAAGCTTTCGTATCCCATTCAATCGTACCACCAACCGATATGGTTTCATAAACCAAGTTGCCTTCGATATCGGTAATTTTAATATTGGCTTTGCTCAAAAGACCTGCGATTTTTACGGTGCCTTCAAAATCTGGACGCACCGGATTAGGATAAACAATCACATTTTGTAGATTGTCGCTCGGTTTGATTGCATTGCCTTTAAACGAAACCAATCCGCCCGTGGTAGCAAAAAAAACTTCGCCAGTGGTGGTATTAATATCAATATCGTTGATGGAGTTACTAGGCAAAGGGGAATTACTGGTAGTAAATTGCTGCAAGGTTTCTTGTCCGTTTGCCGAAAAAAGAAAAA
>CANKZI010000040.1 GCA_947488595.1 Flavobacteriaceae bacterium | reverse complement strand
GTTTGCGCTGGTACAAGTTTTGATCTTCAAACCTCTGATTCGGGTCCAGGGGTAATCTATACTTGGTCTGATGCCAATGGAGTAATAGGCACAACAACAGTCCCAGAACTAAATGGAATTATCGCGCCAACGGTTGCCGGAAGTTATACCTATTCGGTTTTTGGTACACTTGGAGGTGACTCTTCCGATCCAAGTTCTCTTACTTTGGTTGTGCATCCGATTCCATCGGTAGTTATTTTGGGTCCAACTACTGCTTGCACAGGAGCTTCAGTTACGGTAACTTTTACAGGTACACCCGGTGCGGATGTAGTTTATAATGATGGTGTTTCAGACAATACAATAACACTTGATGGTTCTGGTAATTTTCCTTTGACTTTTACTATTACTCAAGACACAACACTTCAGATTGTAAGTGTTGCTGGTAATACTGTTCCTAATTGTGCTCAAAATATTGCCGCGGGATCGGTTGGCTCTGCAATTACTATAGTTGTTGGACTTCCGGATGCGATAATTGCTTCGGTTGGCGCAGCAGTTATATGCCAAGACACAGGCACCACCATACTTGTTAGCGGAACACAAGGCGCAAGTGTTGCTTATTCGTTTCAAAATGCTGCAGGTACGGGTTCAGACACTGTTGTGTTGGATGCTACTACTGGCGAGGGTACAATAAATACAGGTAATTTGAGTTCAACTACAACCTATACTTTAACTAATGTAACTAGCACCGGAACTTCAAGTTGTACAAAACCTTTAAATCTTACCACTACCATTACGGTCAATCCATTGCCAAGTCTTACTAATTTTACGGTCAATAACAACTTGGTTTGTCCAAACGACCCAGTAATCCTATCTTTTATCGGAACAGCCAATTCAAGAGTTACTTTTAGCGATGGCGCCACTACTACAGATGTGCTATTAAACAATTTGGGCTCTGGTAGTGCTACAATTACTAGTGTAACTGCTAATTCAACTTATACTATTACCGCTATTGCCAGTGGTGATACGCCATCTTGTCAAGGTTTACCACCATTTCCTTCGGCCATTACAGTAACGCTTTTGGAGTTGCCAACAACCACCAACCCACAAGACCAAGTTTTATGCCCCGGTGAGGTTTCGACTACTTTTAGCGTGGTGGCAACAGGCAGCAATATTGTCTACCAATGGTACAAAGGCGCAGGTCTTGCTCTTGTAAACGATACCCATATCAATGGTGCTACAAGTAATACTTTGGTTATCAATAACCCAACAGCTGCCGATGTGAATGGATATTATGTAGTAGTAAGCAACGGTTGTTCGCCCGATGCGACTTCTGCCACAGCACAATTGGGAGTAGATGCACCGATTGTTATTGTAACACCGTTTCCAACAGGAGGTCAGATCTGTCAAGACGACACGATTGATTTGACTGTCAATGCCACAGGACAAGCACTTACTTACCAATGGTTTTTAGGCAACACCCCGCTTGTTGATAATGCTACAATTAGTGGTGCAACAAGCAATCATTTGGTTATTGATAATGTGACACTTACCGATGCAGGGACTTATACCTGTAAGGTCAACAATGCCTGTAACCAACCTGTTACTACGGCGAATATTGATTTTATAGTCAACGAAAAACCAGCAATAACGGTAGAGCCACAAGTAGCATCTGATTATTGTGCAGGACAAACCGTAACACTCAATCTTACTGCAACAGGCTCCAATATTACTTACCAGTGGTACAAAGATAACGCGAGCAATCCGGTGAGCAATTCAGCTAATATCTTTGGAGCAACTAGCAATTCACTTACTATCGCTGCTTCATTAGTGAGTGATAGTGGCTCTTATTTTTGTATTGTAAGAGGCAGTTGTACCCCAGCCGTAACTTCGCAATCGGTGCTAGTAACCATCAAAGAAGCACCAAGTATTACCGCAGATCCAGTTGCTGTGACCATTTGTGCCAACGAAACCATTAATCTTAGTGTGGGTACGCCAGCTGGAACCAATTTTACCTTCCAATGGAAGCAAGACGGTGTTAACATTGCGGGTGCCACTTCGAGTACCTTGTCTATCCCGAATGCCACAACTGACAAAGCAGGTGTTTATACTTGCGAAGTTGGCAATGGCGGTATTTGTCCTTCGGTGACCTCTAATGGCGCAACGGTTATTATCAACCAAGCACCAATTATTAATACCCAGCCCGAATCACAAAATATTTGTGTTGGAAATGAGATTGTGCTCACAACACTCGCTACAGGAAACAATATTACCTACCAATGGCAGTTCAATAATGTGGATATTGCGGGTGAGCAAAGTAATATATTGCGCATCGCCCAAGCAGATTTTTCCAATGCAGGGAATTATGTTTGTATTGTAAGCAGTACTTCATGTCCAGAAAAACCAACAAATGTTGCCACCATAAATGTTATTGCTTTGCCCGAGGCGACCATTACCAACGGACCAGACGCAACAATATGTGCAGGCAACGCTTCCTATGTTTTGTTCTCGGGAACAGCCAATGCGACAGTGACTTATACCATCAATAACGCAGCGCCACAAACCGTTACTTTGAGTCCATCTGGAAGCGCAACAGTGGTTACAGGAACACTAGAAGCAACAGCTACGTATGCACTTTTGAGTGTGGTCAAAAATGATTTACCAACCTGCCCAACATCACTAGTTGGTGGCCCACAATCAATTGCTGTGGTAACAGTTAATACCATGCCTGATTTGAAATTGGACCAAGAGGGTTATATTTGCCTGGGTGCACAACCAACGACTTATCTTTTAGAGACAGGACTTGACCCAACAAGTTATGATTTTCAATGGTTTTTGAATGATGTGGCGGTGCTGGGAGCAACCGATTCGGGCTATGCTGCAGATACCGTAGGCGATTATAAAGTAACCATTACTGATTTGGCAACAGGATGTATCCATTCTTATACTGCGCCAATTATAAGTTCAGTGCCACCAGCGACAATTACGGCAGCTGTAGTTACCAATTATTTTGATGAGAATGCCACCATTGTTATTACTGTTAACCCTGCGGGAATCTATGAATACCGATTGGATGATGGTCCTTACCAAGAGAGCAATACTTTTGAAGGCGTTCGCACGTTATTAAACTATGGGCAAACAGGCAGTCATACGGTCTATGCAAGAGATCTAAAAGCTTGTGGCGAAGAAGAAACAACCATCACAATAATTGATTATCCGAAGTATTTTACGCCCAATGGCGACGGATTTCATGACCGATGGAATATTTATGCATTAAGTTCGCAACTTAATGCAAAAATTTATATATTTGACCGATTCGGAAAATTAATCAAACAGATCAGTACAGGTGGAGAAGGCTGGGACGGTACTTTCAACGGAGCACCAATGCTGGCCGATGATTACTGGTTTGTAGTCAAGTATTCTGAACAAGGAATCAATAAAGAATTTAAAGCACATTTTTCATTAAAACGTTAACCAAATGAATTTTAAAAAGAGGTATTTAGTATTATTATTGTTTATAACGCAGATTTCATTTTCACAAGAAGGTATAGCTGTTTATTCTGATTATTTATCAGATAATTATTATCTAATACATCCATCGATGGCTGGAGCTGCGAATTGCGCTAAAGTGAGATTGACTGCACGCCAACAGTGGTTTGGTCAAGAGGATGCCCCGGCATTACAAACGTTAAGTTTTAACGGAAGAATAGGCGAACAGTCTGGAGCAGGTATTATTGTTTTTAATGATAAAAATGGTTACCATTCTCAAAAAGGAATCAAAGTGACTTATGCACACCATATTATGTTTTCTAGAAGCGAGGTCGATTTGAACCAATTGTCTTTTGGTATGAGTGCTGGTTTGGTGCAAAGTGAACTAGATGAAACAGAGTTTGTTGATTATGATCCAGTTATTGGTGGAATAGTACAAAAAGATTCTTATTTTAATGTTGACATAGGTGCTTCTTATAATTATTTAGAATTTTATACCCATTTGACGGTTAAAAATGCACTTGCTAGCAAAAGAGATATTTATTCGGATATTGAATCAGATAATCTAAGAAAATTATTATTAAGTGCTGGATATGTTTTTGGAGATAGCGAGCGCAT
Organism: Flavobacteriaceae bacterium; assembly: GCA_947488595.1. Lineage (GTDB taxonomy): Bacteria > Bacteroidota > Bacteroidia > Flavobacteriales > Flavobacteriaceae > Flavobacterium. The sequence continues at coordinate 15,028 of CANKZI010000040.1, read as the reverse complement.
TCAATGGGAACCTTCTTTCTTATTTCAATTGACTGATGAGACCAAAGAGAAAACCATAGATTTGAATCTTAAGGCTTATAAAAATTTTGAGTTTGGTAAACTTTGGGGTGGGCTTTCTTACAGAAGAAGTTTTGATGCTGCACAATTTGAAACCAATGGAAGTGTAGCAACACAAAGATTGCAATATGTTACTCCAATTTTAGGTGTGAATTATAAAAACTTTATGTTTGCTTATACTTATTCACATTTATTGGGCGATGTTAAGTTCGACGATGGTGGATTCCACCAGATTACTTTAGGATTCAATTTGTTTTGCCAAAGAGACAAATATGAATGTAATTGTCCTGCAATTAATTAATTTTAATGTTACTATTAATTCAGTCCCGATTTTTTATCGGGACTTCTTTTTTTGTAAACTATGGTAATAAAAGCTGTAAATGGTAAATCGCCTGTAATTCCTGATGATTGTTATGTTGCCGAAAACGCAACCATAGTTGGCGATGTGACTTTTGGTCATTCTTGTAGTATTTGGTTCAATGCGGTTTTGCGTGGCGATGTGCATTTTATTAAAATCGGTAACAAAGTCAATATTCAAGATGGTGCAATTGTACATTGTACTTATCAGAAACATCCAACAATCATTGGTGATAATGTTTCTATTGGTCACAATGCCATCGTGCACGGTTGCACAATTTATGACAATGTTTTAATTGGAATGGGTGCTATTATAATGGACAATTGTGTGGTCAATAGTAATTCGATTGTGGCCGCGGGAGCTGTTGTAACACAAAATACAGTGATTGAGTCTGGAGCGATTTATGCAGGAGTTCCTGCAAAAAAGGTGAAAGACATTGATCAATCTGATTTTGCGGGAGAAATTGCCCGTATTTCAAATAATTATGTGATGTATTCAAGTTGGATGAAAGACTAATTTTGAATCCAAAAAGCAATTGTTAAAATGGATTTCGGGTAAGGATAGCAGCGTCATCCTTTTTTGTTTGGATGCGCGTTGTTGTTATGTCATGATTGCTAACAAAAAAGATAAAGCGGATAGCCTGGTAACGCTGTAAAGCAATGGAAGCGTTGACCCGCATCATCTTAAAAATCTTTTTGAATGATGCTGTAATCCGGATTTTCGAGTATTTCCCGCAGTACTTTTGGATTGGTATTTGTATAAAAAACGGGTGTCGATTTTGCTCCTGCATTGCAACCGACTTTTTCGTTAATTATTTTTTGTGTTTGCTTGGCAACTGCTTCGCCAGAATCTATTATTTTTATGTTTTGTGGGAGTATCGCCTTTATTTGCGGAATCAAATATGGATAATGACTGCAGCCTAAAACCAGATAATCGATGTTGGCTTGGATCATTGGTGTGAGATATGCGTGGAGTAATTGTGACATTTGAGCCGAATGGATTTCGCCATTTTCGATTAATTGTACCAATCCATGGCCTACCTGTTCGATTATTTTTGTATCGTGGTATGTTGCTACAGTTTTGTTAAACAACTCGCTACTCAAAGTCCCTTTCGTGGCTAAAATTCCGATGGTTTGCGTTTTAGATTGTGTTGCGGCAGGTTTTATTGCTGGTTCAATTCCGATAAATGGCACATCATATTTGGCGCGTAATTCTTTGATTGCATTTGTGGTGGCGGTATTGCAAGCGACAACAATCATTTTGGCATTCATTTCGAGCAAAAATTCGGTATTTTTTATGGATAAAGCAATAATTTCTTCTTTTGATTTTTGACCATAAGGTGCATTTTTGCTATCGGCAAGATAAATGGTATTTTCGTGGGGCAACAAATGATGAATGGCTTGCCAGATAGAAGTCCCGCCGATTCCGGAGTCAAAAAGACCAATAGGATTATTGTTGTTCATAAAAACAAAAGTAAAAAAAAACTGCTCAAATGAATAGAGCAGTTTTAGATATTTATTTAAATTGGATTAGAAACCCAATTCTTTTTTTACGTCTGGAGTTAAATCTGGACCGTCGGCTAACAAAAGACCAGCAGCGTTAAAGACATATTGGAATCCTTTTGCTTTGCCCACTTTTTGAATGGCTGCTTTTATCTTTTCTTCGATTGGTTTCATCAAATCACCTTCTTTAGTTTGCAACTCTTTTTGAGCAGTTTCTCTAAATTCACGGATTCTTTTTTCCATATCTTGCACTTCTTTTGCGCGTTCTTCATTGATTTTTGCAGAAACAGTTTCGGCTTCTTGCTCGTATTTTTTCAATCTTGCTTGGTATTCGTCAACCATAATTTTAAAATCAGCATCATACGTCTGGCTTAATTTTTCTAATTGTTTTTGCGCATCAAGATACGCGGGCATTTTTGTCATTAATTCACTAACATCGATATGAGCTGATTTTGCTTGCGCATTAACAAATTGGGTTGTTCCAAAAAAAAGAACAGCAGCGATTAGTAAAGTTTTCAATTGTTTCATCATGTTTAAAATATTAAGTAAGTAATTAAATTATTGTTTTTAACTGTTTTGGTTCTATTCTTCTGGCTTTATGGCCTCGCCTTTGGCTTTTTCTTCTTTGATTTTTTTTGCCGCTTCTCTATCGGCAATTGCTTTTGCTTTTTTATCGGCAAGTGCTTTTTTGCGTTCTTCTAAAGTTTTTGCTTTGGCATCGGCGGTTGCTTTTCGGCCAGCTTCTTTTGCCATGGCAATCGAATCATTATTCACTGCTGATGGCGTCGTTTTTAATTTTGCAGTTTGCGTACTATCAGCTTGTGCACCATCAGCTGTTGTGTTTTTTCCTTTTTCTTCGGTTGCTATTGTGGTTGCATTCTTTTTGGCTTCTTTATCGTCTTGCAATTGTTTTCGTTTGGCGGCTGTGGCTGCTTTTTTTTCTTCGGCTGCGGCTTTTCGGTCTTCTACTAATTTGTCACGAGCAGCTTTTTTCTCATCAATTTTCTTTTGTCTTTCGGCTAAAGTCGAATTTTGATCTTGCACATCTTCTTGATATTCTTTAATGGCCTCTTCTTTAAGTTCTTTTTTGCTCAATTGATTTCTTTTTGAAGCTCTTGTTAATGAGCGGATGACTTGATCGCTAATATCGTGTCTTTTTGCTGCAAAAAGCATGGTCAGGTCGGAAGATTTATCAAATATAAAATCGTATTTTTTGATTTCGGCAATGTCTTGAACCGCGGTAAAAATCTGATCTTGTATTGGTTTTACAAGCACTGATTTTTGAACCATTAAATCGCCTGTCGCGCCAAATCTTTTTTGTTGAAAATCGGATAATTCAGTTTCAAGAAAAGTAATTTCTTCTTCTCTTTCTTCGAGTAGTTCTTTGGTCAAAAGGACTCTTTCGGTTTTTAAAGATTCTTGTAGTTTGGTAATGTCATTTTTTTTGACTTCCATTTCTTGCTTCCACTTTTGGGCTTTTAGTTCCAATTGGTTTTTGGCTTCGATATACTCGGGAACATTTTGTAAGATGTATTCCATATCAATGTAACCAATGCGAATGCCTCTTGCGTTTTGTGCTTCAACTGTAAATGATACAGTTATTAAAAAAATCAATACTAAAAAATGTTTTCTCATAACTCAAAAATTGTATTAGAAAATACCGTGCCAAAATTCTTAAAACTGCTGACCAATGATAAAATGCGTTTCCCAACCGTTGGGTTGTGTTTGTCCCGGAATGGCGTCAAAACCGTTTCCAAAATCAATACCTAGCAAACCAAAGGCTGGCATAAATACTCTTAAACCAAAACCAGCAGAACGTTGCAATACAAACGGATTATATTCTTTAAAATTGTTATATCCGGCTCCAGCTTCAAAAAAAGCTAATGCATAAATCGATGCTGCAGCTTTCAAAGTTAAGGGATATCTTAATTCAAATGAAAATTTGTTATAAATTACAGCGCCATCTTGTGAGCCTTGTCCTAAATCATTATAATTAATAGGAGTCAATGATTGATTTGGGTATCCTCGCAATTGTATGGTTTCTCTGCCATCCAAAGCAAAATTAGCCAATCCATCGCCACCTAAAAAGAATCTTTCAAATGGCACATTGCCTCTATCGCTATTATAATTTCCCAAATATCCGAATTCTGCTAGCGAACGAAGCACTAAATTACCATAAATTTTTGTGTACCAATCGGCTTTCAATTTAATTTTATAATATTCTAACCAATTGAATTTCTGTTGGTCCACTTTTGAAGCATCTGCATCTGCATCAGCTGGATCATCTACTTTCGTATAGATTCTAGTTTTGGAGCCATTCACTTCAATTATTTCACTCGATATATAATCGCCCTTTTGTACTTGCGACCCATCAGGACCTTGAGAAGAACTAAGCGTATGAATTGCAGGATCATACTTTAATTTATTTTCAATTTTATCGCCCAATGTCGCATAATCAATACCATTGAATAATGAATACGGAGGTGTAAATTTAGCAGAAATACTAAATTCAGACCCATAGGTTGGGAAAATCGGGTTTACACCTTTATTGTTTCGGGTTAAACCAACAGTATAAGCAAGGTTGCGCGAAGACCCATCTCCAAAAGTAAACAAGCCTGTATTGTAATTGTTCAAGTCATAATATTGAAAACTCACCGCTTGCGACAATACAAATGAATCATCCGGAACAGTCAATTGCTTGGCCAAACCTACAGAAAGTGAAACAATATTGAAACTACGGGTCTTGTCAACGCTGTTACTTGTAAAATTATTTAAAAACTGTTTGCTGTAAGACAACGAAGTACTGAAACTTACTGGTTTTTTACCACCAAACCAAGGCTCAGAAAACGATAAACTATAGGTTTGAAAAAAGGCACTTCCTTGCAAACGCAAAGCTACTTTTTGACCATCACCCATAGGAAGCGGACGATAAGCCTCTTTTTTGAACATATTTCTTGCCGAAAAGTTATTGAATGAAAGTCCTAATGTTCCTATAAATCCACCACCACCATAACCACCTTGTAGTTCGATTTGGCTTGAGCCTTTTTCGACTAAATTGTATTCGATATCAACGGTTCCTGCTGCAGCATCTACGTTTTTGAACTTAGGGTCGATAGCTTCTGGATCAAAAAAGCCAAGTGCGCCAATTTCTCGAATGGTTCTAACCAAAGCTTCTTTGCTGTATTTTTGACCCGGTTTTGTTCTCAGTTCTCTATAAATTACCTTGTCGTTGGTTTTATCATTTCCGACTACGGTAATTTTATTAAAGTAGGCCAAAGGTCCTTCCATGATGCGAATTTCAAAATCGATCGTATCGTTAGAGGTTTTGGTTTCGACCGCGTTGATGGTCGAGAACAAATATCCGTTGTTTTGGTATAGATTGGTAATATCATCTGCGTCAGGACTCGATTTGTCGGCAATTCTTTTTTCGAGCAAAACACCATTATAAACATCACCTTTTTTGATACCAATCATGCGGCTCAAACCTTGATCGGTATATATGGTATTGCCTAAAAATTTGATGTTTCCAAAATAGTATTTATTGCCTTCTTCCAAATTAATTTTGATAGCAATTTTGTTTTTTTCTTTGTCATAAGTTACGCTATCACCAATAATTCTAGCATCTCTGTAGCCTTTTTCTTTGTATTTTGATACGATGTTTTCTAAATCTTCGTCGTATTTGTCTTTGATAAATTTGGAAGCTTTAAAAATGCGAATCGGATTTTTCTTCTTCGTATTTTTCATTGCACTATGCAGTTTTTTGGAAGACATTTTATTGTTTCCTGTAAAAATAATTTCGCTAATTTTTACTTTATCACCTTTATCAATGTTGACCAACATTTTTACTTGATTACTCGATGTAGTATCTGGAATGGCAGTAATATTTACTTTGGTATTAAAGAAACCGTCTTTTTTATATTTGTTTTCGATGTAATTTTTTGTCGTAGTAATAAGGTTTTCATTGACAATTTTTCCCTTCGTAAGTCCGTTGTCTTTGATTAAAGTTTCGGCTTTTGATTTTTTAACACCAACAATTTTGGTTTCACTTAATTTGGGTAATTCATTGATGTTAAGTTCTAAATAAATACTGTCGCCGACAATTTTGTTCACATAAAAATCAATGTCGCTAAAGAGGCCTAATTTACCTAATTTTTTAATGGCGTTGCTAATTTCTTCACCAGGAACGGTTATCATTTGTCCTTTTTCGAGAGCGGCGAAAGTGATTACAGTTTGTTCGTTGTAACTTATTTTTCCTGTTACATTAATTTCGGCTAGGATATAAGGTGTGCCTTGATCAAACGGGATTCTATCTTGGGCTTTTAGTTCGGCAATACCTCCAAAAAACACTATTGTTAACAATAGTTTTATACTTTTATTTAACACTAAAAAATTATTTAATTTGTTCACTTGTTTTGCCGAATCTTCGTTCTCTTTTTTGATAACTAATGATAGCCTCATATAAATCTTGTTCTGTAAAGTCAGGCCATAAAACATCAGTAAAATATAATTCTGCGTAAGCAATTTGCCAAAGCAAGAAATTACTGACACGATGTTCGCCACTTGTTCTTATTAATAAATCTACATCTGGTAAATTTTGCGTGTAAAGATGCTGATTAATAATCGATTCGTCAATAGCGTCTATTGAAATTATATTATTTTTAACTTTACTACTAATGTTTTTAATTACCGAAACAATCTCTTCCCTTGAACCATAGCTCAATGCAAGTGTTAAGGTCATTTTTGAATTGTCTTTTGTTTTGTTAATTACTTCTAAAAGTTCTTTTTGAGCGGTCTTTGGAAGTTGCTCTAAATTACCAATCGTTTGCAGTTTGATGTTGTTATTTTGAAGTGTAATCAATTCATTTTTTAAAGAATTAATTAGGATTTTCATCAAAGTGTCCACTTCAATTTTTGGACGGTTCCAGTTTTCGGTCGAAAAAGCATACAAAGTTAAATTTTCGATACCCAATTTAGCACAGACTTCTACAATTTTACGGACCGATTTGGTGCCGTTTTCATGCCCAAAAGCCCGCATAAGCCCTTGTTTTTTTGCCCAACGACCATTTCCATCCATAATGATAGCTAAGTGTTTGGGTAAATTGTCTTTGTTTATAGTATCGATCAAACTCATATTATTGTGGACAAAAGCACGGATTATTTCCGAAGGTGTAAGTTAAGGTTATCCCCGAAAAAACATACCAATCTTTGTTGTTTATATTTCCGAATTGTAGCGCATTGGGCAAATCGGGATTGCTTGCATCAATATTATCGGTAAAAGTATAACGGGCGCCAACTTCTATACCCAAAATTAAATGTGGTGTAATATTCGATTTTGCTCCCAAAACCATCGGGATTGCCAATGCAAATTCTTTTTTACTAAATTCAGTCGCTCCATTGGAAAAATACTGATAATCATACCTGAAATAATTCAAACCCGTAAATACGTACGGCGTAATTTTTGTAGTTAATTCATGCAAATCAAAATCAAAAAAATTAAATTCTACGCCAGCCGATAGTTCTTGAATATTGTTTTTAAATGAAAAACCACGTTGTAGCCTATTGGGCGCATCTGATCTTAAGTCGTTAGAACGAATTGTACTTTGTATATAGGAAGCGCGCCATGAATGTCGGGTGCTTTTATTCCATTTGTATAACACGCCCAATGCCAATTTATTTGGATTGATATAATTGGTTGGCCCTACATCACCAATAAAATTGCTCCCGCCAACAAAAACGCCTACTTCATGAATTTGTGCATTCATAAATGTGAGCATAAAAAAGCATAAAAAAGTCGATAAAATCCTATTCATGGGTTTTAAAATAGCGTGCAAATATAATAATTATGTGTACTAATCAACATTCTAAAGTACTAAATCTAATGTAATTTTAGACCATGTAGCGGTTTCAGTCGGCTAGCGAATTTTGAATTCGATAAAAACGTAACGAAAAGTTATAGCGTAATCGTATCTTATAAGGAGTAAAATGCGCTAATTTCTTTTGTCTTCTCCCCAAAGCAATTTGTTGCGCAATGTTTTCAAAAAAGTTTCATTTGGAATTTCGACCATGTTTATATTAAAGGACGTTTTTTTGATGGTCAAAACCGATTCGTTTTTTACCGAAACACTTCTCGAATCCAATGAAACTAAATGCTGTTCTTCGCGGCCCGAAACTTTTAACCGAATTTCTGTTTTATCTGGAATCACCAGCGGACGGGCATTCAAATTATGTGGTGCAATGGGCGTAATAACCAAACTTTTTACATCGGGCGTTAATATGGGTCCACCACAACTCATTGAATAACCTGTAGAGCCTGTTGGTGTGGCAATGATCAAACCATCAGCCCAATACGAATTCAAAAATTCGCCATTCAGATGGGTTTCAATCGTAATCATCGAAGCACTGTCTTTGCGATTGACCGAAATTTCATTCATCGCAAAATTAATCTCTTCGATGGCGTCATTTTTTGGCGTACACTTTAAACGCAAAAGCGTCCTAGGAGAAATTGAATATTGCTTTAGAATCACAAATTGTAAAAAAGTTTCCACATCTTCTTTTTGCACCATCGCCAAAAATCCCAATCGACCCGCATTGATTCCTAAAATTGGAATCCCAGAATTGCGAACCAAAGTCGCCGCTCTTAGTATTGTTCCGTCGCCACCAATACTAATCAACATATCAAAACTGCTATCCAACTCTAAGTGCGAACTGAACGTTTTGTATTCTTTTTTGACCAACTCTTTCTCGTAAAGTATTTTCAAAAACTCGGATTCAATTACCATTTCGACATTATTCTTATTAAAAAAAACAAAAATGTCTTTAATAATAGGTTCTGTACTGTTTTGATAATATTGTCCGTAAATGGCTATTTTCATTGTTTAAAATAGAAAATTAGAAAATTAGATGTTTTGCTTTCATTATTTAATTATCTCATTGACAAATTATCTGATTATATATTAAGGTATTTGTCCAGATAATCCGAACGTTCTTTTAAATTATTCAAATAATTGTCTTCTTGGTGCTCCGAAATGATTTCGTATTCATATCGCCTGAAGGTCTGAATGATTTCGTTCATGCTTCCTAAAGCAATTTTTATGGTCACTTGAATCGTATCTACGCTTGTTTTAGACACAAATGCGCCAAGGATTTTACCGTTATTGCTTTCGACAATCTGAACAATTTGCCCCATCGAATAGTCCAAAATACCTTTTTCTACAATGATAATTCCGCCCAAATCTTTTAGAAAAGGCGTTTCATTAAAAAATTTAATGATATCCGAAAGTTCATAATATCCAGCATATTTATTAGCGTCGTCCAATACTGGAACGACATTGGTTTGGCTGCGTGCAAAAACTTCAAGCACATCCAGCCAAATCATATTGGTGCGCGCATAAAAACCCTCTAAAGCATAACGATAATGCGTGATTTTTTTGTCTAAATCAAAAGTTTCAATGTCTTCTGCAGCAATACTTCCAATATAAATACCATCTTCCAAAACTGGAAAATGCGAAAACAAAACATCCGCAAAAAAGTCTTGCACAGCTGCAATATTTTCACCGCTGTCAATCGCTTTGTAATCACGATTGATATATGCTGTTATTTCTGTCATAACAATTCTCAATAATCGATGCAAAATAATCAAAATTTAGCACAAAACACCTTGTTTAACTTTGTATTTTTGCCATTAATAAGCACAAAAAATATTCGTCAATGACAAAATTAAGCGTAAATATCAACAAAATAGCCACTTTACGAAATGCCCGTGGCGGCAATGTGCCTGATTTGTTGCAAGTTGCAAAAGACATTCAGCGGTTTGGAGGTCAGGGAATTACAATCCATCCACGTCCCGATGAGCGCCATATTCGCTATCAAGACGCGCGCGATTTAAAGCCAATTGTTTACACCGAATATAATATTGAAGGCAATCCCGAAAAAAGTTTTGTCGATTTGGTACTTGCCATTCAACCCACGCAAGTCACGTTGGTGCCCGACGCCATTGACGCCATAACGTCGAATGCCGGTTGGGATACCATCAAAAATAAAGCCTTTCTGACCGATATTGTGCATGAATTCCAACGCAACAATATTCGCGTTTCTATTTTTGTAGATCCCTTCGAAAAAATGGTCGAAGGCGCAAAAATGATTGGTGCCGAAAGAATCGAATTGTACACCGAAGCCTTTGCGCACGATTACAGTTTGGGCAATAAAAACGGTATCCAGCCGTACACCAAAGCGGCAATTTTGGCCAACGAATGTGGCCTTGGCATTAACGCTGGGCACGATTTAAGTCTTGATAATATTCAATTTTTTAAACAAAATATTCCCAATCTGCTAGAAGTCTCAATCGGTCACGCACTCATTTCCGAAGCCATTTATCTCGGTCTCGACAACGTGGTCAATATGTATTTGAACAAATTAAAGTAAACTGTTTTTGGGCATGACCGCAGCAAAAGCGGTCGGGCTATTCGTTCCAATCTGCCATTGCTATTCGCAATTATTTCACAGCACAAATGGTGCAGCAATGTCAGGATTTCCACTACTATCCCTCATGCAAAAATAAGTTTCAAAAGCCACCATTAACTTTAAAATTCATGCTTTATTCAAAAATAGAAGGAACCGGAAAACCACTTTTAATCCTTCACGGATTTCTCGGAATGTCCGACAACTGGAAAACCCTCGGAACGGAATTTGCCAACCAAGGTTTTCAAGTCCATTTGCTCGATTTACGAAACCATGGCCGAAGTTTACATAGCGACAGTTTTAATTATCAAGTCATGATGCAAGATGTTCTCGACTATACAGCCGAACAAAATATTGCTCAAATGGACTTGATTGGTCACTCTATGGGTGGCAAATTAGCTATGTTTATTGCTACAACTCACCCCGAAAAAATCAACAAATTAGTTGTTGCCGACATTGCACCAAAATATTACCAGCCGCATCATCAAGACATATTAAAGGGACTCAATGCCGTAGACTTTTCGATAAAACCAAGCCGACAAGAAGTCGAAAATACTTTATCTGAGTACATTTCCGATCCTGGAACCCGTCAGTTTTTAATGAAAAGTCTCTATTGGGTGACACCTGGACAACTTGGATTCCGTTTTAATTTATCGGTTTTCAACCAAAATATTGATGTCATTGGCGAAGCACTTTCAAAAAACGCCATTTTTAATAAGCCTACTTTGTTTTTAAAAGGCGAAAATTCAAAATACATCAATCCAGAAGATGCCGTTTTAATACAACAACATTTTCCCAACACAACAATAAAAACCATTGCCAATGCCGGGCATTGGTTGCATGCCGAAAATCCAGTTGATTTTTATAATGAAACAATTTCGTTTTTAAGCACCAATTAAATTTTAAAATGCAGTATATTTATCAATGATTAAATAAAATATATCCCAAATAGATATATTTAACAGCCTAAAAAAAAACATAATGAATTTATTAATCCGAATTTTACTAACCGCCGTGATCGTTTTGGTCATCGCTCATTTTTTACCAGGTGTTAGTATAGCCAATTTTACAACTTCTATAATTGTAGCCATTGTATTGGCATTACTTAATTTTATTGTGAAACCCATTTTAGTAATTCTCACTTTACCAATAACCATAATAACATTAGGACTTTTTCTTTTGATAATAAATGCCTTAATGATTTGGTTTTGTACCAAAATTGTTGATGGATTTGTCATTCACAATTTCTTGACTGCTTTGCTTTTTAGCTTGATTCTTTCAGTATCTCAATCGATATTGTTTTCGTTGAGCGATGACAAATAAGACAAGAAATTCCGCTTTTTAAATGCGAAAATACAATAGCTTAAAAACTTGGTTGGGTTGCAAAAATGTTATAATTTTGCAACCCAATTTTATTATGTAAATCAAACGAAGCAATGGATATTAAAAGAGTAGCAATTGATGCGGTAAACGAAACCATAGTGGTGCACGTGGTACACATGGATTATAAAGGTCAAGTACAAAAACGAATCAACGAAAAAATGCCTTTGGCCACCGTAAAAGGTTTCCGCAAAGGACAAGTTCCTAAAGATTTGGTTGCCAAACAATACGGCAGAAATATCAAAATTGACGAAGTGAATAAAGTCGTTGACTTGGCTTTAACCCGTTACTTGCAATCCGAAAGAATCAATATGCTTGGAACACCACTTCCGAAAAACAATGAAAATTTTTCATGGGACGAGGAAGAACTGGTTTTTGAATACGAAATAGGCTTGGCACCAAGCTTCGATTTGGATCTTGAAGCACCAAACAACATTACCAAATACCACATTGTAGCCGATGACAAATTCATCGACGAACAAGTAGTTCGCATTCAAAAACAATTTGGAAAACCATTCCCTCAAGACGAAGTAGCCACAAATAGCGATTTGACAGGAACTTTTACAAACGAAGAAAATAATATTAATAACACCACCACGATTGCTTTAGATATTTTTGCAGACGCAACAACGGCTGCAAAATTCATCGGAAAAAAAGTAGGCGATGTGGTTACCATTAATACCAAAGGACTTTTTGAAGACGACCACCAATTAATGGACGTGTTAAAAGTAAGCCACGACCAAGTACACGGTTTGGCAGTCGATGTCGATTTTACCATTGAAGCCATCAACGGTGTCGAATTGGCCGATTTGAACCAAGAACTGTTTGACCGCCTTTTTGGTGCAGGAACCGTAAATTCATTCGAAGAATTAAAAGCCAACATCAAAGCCGACGTCGAAAAACAATTCGAACAGCAATCTGAAAGCCAATTGATGAACGATGTAACCGAGTTTTTAATCGAAAACAACAAATTTGATTTGCCTGCTGCGTTTCTAAAAAAATGGTTGCAATCGGCTGGCGAAAAACAATTGTCACCAGAAGAAGCCGAAATAGAGTATGCACGTTCCGAAAAAGGACTGCGTTTTCAACTCATCGAAGGCAAAGCATTGGCACAAAGCGATATCAAAATCAATTTTGAAGATTTAAAAACTTTCACCACCAATGCCATTCGCCAACAAATGGCACAATTTGGTCAAACCAATCCAACCCCCGAAGAAGTCGAAGGCATCGTTGCCCGCGTTTTGTCGAACCAAGAAGAAGTAAAACGTTTGTCAGAGCAAGTCGTAAAGCAAAAAATGCTCGAATTGTTCCAACAAAAGGCCAATCCAACGGTCAAAGTGGTTACCTACGCCCAATTCGTTAAAGAAATGTATGGCGAATAAATTTTTATAAAAAATCAGTATATTTGAGCGTCAAAATTTTTGGCGCTTTTTTATTCAAAGCAAGCTCCTGCTGTTTGTTGCAAGCTTTCGGTCAACCACTTTTTTTTCTAATGCCAGCAAAGGTGCTTTTTTGGTCGCACTTTGCCATCAAGAAAAAACAAGTAGTTTTTCCTCAAGGCTTTTCACTGCCATCAGGGCTAGGCAGTCAAGTAAATAAATCGTTTTAGGAACTTTTGTCATACTTAAGAACTCAAAATAAGACAAAACAGGTCAAAAAATTTTGGGGTACAATATTCGCTTTGAACCGATTGTTAAAAAATTTATGCATCAATCATTAACTCATAAACTGTAAAAAATGAACTACGGAAAAGACCCTAGAGCGTCGCTCGAAATGGCAAAGCAATTTAAAAAATTTGCAACCAAACACCAAGGCGTTAATGCCATGTATTATGACAAAATTGTTGGTGCAATGACACCTAGCAATATGACACCTTATATTATCGAAGAGCGACAACTGAACGTTTCGCAACTCGACGTGTTTTCAAGATTAATGATGGACAGAATCATTTTCCTTGGCACCGGAATCGATGATCAAATTGCCAATATCGTTCAAGCGCAACTGTTGTTTTTGGAAAGCGCAGACGCATCAAAAGACATTCAAATTTATATCAATTCGCCAGGCGGAAGCGTTTATGCAGGTCTTGGGATTTATGATACCATGCAATACATCAAACCCGACGTAGCCACAATTTGTACCGGAATGGCAGCTTCAATGGGCGCCGTTTTGCTTTGTGCTGGTGCCGCTGGTAAACGTTCGGCTTTGCCACATTCACGCGTGATGATTCACCAACCTTCGGGAGGCGCACAAGGCGTAGCTACTGATATGGAAATCAACTTGCGCGAAATGCTCAAACTCAAAGACGAATTGTACCAAATAATAGCCCAACATTCTGGTCAATCTTTTGAAAGAGTACACAAAGACAGCGAGCGCGATTATTGGATGATTGCAGACGAAGCAAAAGAATACGGAATGATTGATGAAGTGTTGAGAAGATAAATTTGTCGAAAGTCAAAGGTCAAAAGACTTTAGACATTTCGACTTTAGACCAAAAAAATGGCAAAACAGACCCTAGAATGTTCTTTCTGCGGAAGGAAAAAACCTGAAACCAATTTATTGATTGCCGGAATTGATGCACACATTTGCGACAAATGTATCGAGCAAGCGCATGGTATCGTTTTAGAAGAACTAAAAACAAAAGGCGGTAGCAAATTGGTAGGCGATTTGATTTTGAAAAAACCAAAAGAAATTCGCGCTTTTCTTGACCAATATGTAATCGGGCAAGACCAAACAAAAAAAGTCATGTCGGTTGCAGTTTACAACCACTACAAGCGATTGATGCAACAGCAATTAGACGATGAAGTCGAAATCGAAAAAAGCAATATCATCATGGTTGGGCAAACCGGAACCGGAAAAACGTTGGTTGCCAAAACCATCGCGAAAATGCTCGATGTGCCACTTGCCATTGTTGATGCGACTGTTTTGACCGAAGCAGGTTATGTGGGTGAAGATGTCGAAAGCATTTTGACGCGTTTGTTGCAAGCTGCTGATTATGATTTGGCAAAAGCCGAAAGAGGTATTGTTTTTATTGACGAAATAGATAAAATTGCGCGAAAAAGCGACAATCCATCTATAACAAGAGACGTTTCGGGCGAAGGAGTGCAGCAGGCATTACTAAAATTATTAGAAGGAACGATTGTTAACGTGCCACCAAAAGGAGGTCGAAAACATCCTGATCAGAAATTTGTTGAAGTCAATACCCAAAATATTTTGTTTATCGCAGGCGGTGCTTTTGACGGGATTGAAAGAATCATTTCTAAACGTTTGAACCGTC
>CANKZI010000039.1 GCA_947488595.1 Flavobacteriaceae bacterium | reverse complement strand
GCGATTTTGCTATTGAGATTCCTTCGGTTGTAAAGAGCAAAGTATCTAACAAAATCAGTATTAAAACTGAATTTTTGTTGAAATAAATTTTTAAAATTCAAAAAAAAGCTTTCCAGTATTTATTAAGAAAGTTTTTTTTATGTTAAATCCACTTTTTGATAAGCATTAAGTTTGTTTAAATACAAAATGGTTTTGGTCTGGTATTCATTCGCTACATAAATCAATTCAAATTTTGCTCCATAAATCACTTCGCTAAAAGTATGAGATGTTGATAAAACGGTCACAGTAGCTATTGGAATTGGTTCCAAAATCTGTGTTATTGTCGGGTTTTGCTTTGTCGCTGAATTTTTTTAAATGAATTGGTTATTTAAAATAAAGAAAAAAATGTATTTCTTTATTTTCTCGATTGAGTACACAAAGTCTTATTGCTTATAAATACCTTTCTTGAAAAATATTTTGATGGTGTTTTTGATGTCCGATAATAATAAAACCAATGGCGCGAACTGAAACTTCTTTGTCTGAAGCCGTTCCGATTCTCAAAAGTTGTTCTTGAGAAAAACTTTTGAAAAGTGATAATGTAGATTGCCGAACCACTGCCATTTCGGTCAATAAATCTTGAATACTTCTTAAATTTCCCTCTGTATTCTCAGCATAAGCATCCTCATCAAAACCAGGCAAAGGTGTTTTGTCATTGCGTGAAATGCGAAGCGCGCGGTAACTAAAAACGCGTTCGCAATCAATCAAATGTTGGATAATCTCTTTTATTGTCCATTTGCCTTCTGCATAGCGATAATCAAATTTATCCATTGGAATATTTTGTACAAATCGGATAAAATCATGAACAGCAATTTCCAATTCTTCAATCAATTGCACGTTTTCTAAAGCCTGAATATAACGTGCATAAAAATCAGCATATTCATTTACAGGTAATTGGTCTAGTTTCATTATATTTTTTTAAAGGTGTTAAAATTGAATCTTGTGTTAAAAATATGATTGGTTTTATTGCATTGCAATATTCTGTTTCGGAGTTCAAATTTCATTTATTAAAAAAAATTAAGCCGAATTTCTACTTGCATTCGTATTACCAAAAAGGGATCGCATTACAATTTTTTCATAAATTAAAAGCAAAGCGTTGTCTTTTTGCGTTTCGGCATTCAGTTCTTTAATCCGTAACAAAGCATATTGCTGTATGGTCAAAAGCGGCATTACGATATGCTCGCGCATTTGTATGGATGCTTTGCCATCAGGATAATTTTCCATTAACTCGTTATGTCCAGCTATTTTTAATAACAAGCGTTTGGCTACTACAAATTCATCATATATAATTTGCCAAAAATCGCCAAATTCAGGATCATCTCGCATATAAGCTGTTAGCGGAAAAAAAGATTTTGCGAGTGACATCATGCTGTTTTCTAATAAAGTTCTAAAAAACAATGACCGATCATATAAATTTTGAATGTCATTCCATTTTCCTGAATCCTCGAAATAAGATAATGCCGTTCCTACGCCAAAAAAACCTGGTACATTTTGCTTGAGTTGGCTCCAAGAACTTACAAAAGGAATGGCACGCAAATCGGCAAAATCCAAATGCTCAGCAGCTTTTCTTTTTGATGGACGACTGCCTATATTGGCTTTGGCGAAGTATTTTAAAGTGCTCCTATTTTCCAAATAAGGAATAAATTTGGGGTGGCTTTTAAAATTCGTATATTTCTCAAATCCCTTTTCTGCCAAAACATCCAAAAGACTCTTGTCATTTTCTGATAGCATATTTCCTTCTTCTTTAAAAACTTGATTGGAAACACCAGCGCTCAATAAATTTTCGAGATTGTAACGGCAAGAATCCAGAGTGCCAAAATTAGAACTAATGGTTTGCCCTTGAACTGTGACTTGAATTTCTTGGTTTTCTATTCCACCACCCAGCGATGCGTAAAACTTGTGGGTTTTTCCACCGCCGCGCGCAGGAGGACCACCGCGACCATCAAAAAAAATGACTTTAACACCATACTTTCTTGAAACAGAAGTGATGGCTTCCTTCGCTTTGTAAATGCTCCAATTCGCCATCAAATATCCACCGTCTTTGGTGCCGTCAGAAAAGCCTAACATCACGGTTTGTTTGTTGTTCCGACTTTTTAAATGCTCGGAATAACTATTGTCCAAATACAATTGCTCCATAATTTGATGGGCATTTTGTAAATCATCTATAACTTCAAAAAGCGGGATAATATCTACCGAAGGATTTTGCCAATCGCACAATCTGAATAAAGTTAAGGTTTCAATGACATTTAATGCACTTTCGTTATTACTGATAATGTAACGATTGGCACCAAACTCGCCATTGCTTTTTTGAATTGTCTTCATACTTGCAATTGACTCCAACGTAGATTTTGTAATTTCATCTTCAAAATCATTGGGATTCAGATTGGCTTGTACGTTTTTAATTGTGTTTATTTTCTCGTTTTCGGATAAACTGCTGTAGTTTTCTGGTAAAAATTTTGCTTTTTTATTGGCTTCAGATTGTGCCAAAACCAAAAAAACTTGGTCATGAACTTTACTGTTTTGCCTGATGTCGAGCGTGGCAAAATAGAAACCAAATAGGTTCACTTTATTGATAAGCAAATTGAGTTCATCCAAATATAGCGATTGGTGTTCTTCAATAATAATCAGTTTTATACAATTTAATTTTTCTTTAAAAACCTCCAAAGTGATAAAAATTTCGCCTGTAGAATAAAAAACAGAACGGTAAAGCAACAGTTCAATTTCGGTTACCAAACCTACTAGATTATAAAAAGTTAGCTTTCTTTTTAAATTGCGAATATCGGTGTAATAACATTTTAAAATTGAAGTTCGCAATCGATGGGCTACTTTCAAAGTGATTTCGGACGTTACAAATGGGTTGCCATCGCGGTCACCACCCGGCCAAAAACCAAAATTGATGATTGGATTTTTATAATCTTCATTTTTAAAAATATTTTTGTGCAAATAATACACCATGTCTCCCGCTGTTTTATAAAATACATTTTCGAGATACCATATCAAACTTACCGCTTCGTCAAATGGCGTTGGCTTTTCTTTTTTTATAAATGGTGTTTTACCCAGCTGCGCTAAAAGCTGCTTGATTTGCAATAAATCGTTCGTGCGGACTGCTTGGGTCAAATCGGTGATAATGCCCAACACTGCACCTGGATAAAACTGGGTTGGATGTGCCGTCAAAACGGTTCTTACATTAAAATGCGTCAAAAAACTTTTGAGTTCATCCATTTTGTCTTTATCCTCCGCTTTTTCCTTCATTTCACGCAAAGAACCTCTACCTTCCATATTATTTACAATTGGAAAAGCAGCGTCTTCAATCGCGTCAAAAAGCACAATTTGGCGTTCTATGTACTGAATGAAACGAAACATCAAATCGGTTTTCTCTTTTTCTGATTTGTCATCTAAAAATTTATGCGCGAACTGATTCATAATCGCTTTTGGATTCGATTGATTTTTGAATCCGTTTTCGCACATTTCAGTAAACAAAGGCAATAATACTCCTGTATTATCAACTGCGTCAAAAGGCAAAGTAATAAACACACTGTTGTAAATTTGGTATTTAGACAATACATTTTCGTTGAAACGCTCAATTTTTGTGGGAGTATACATGGAATATAATTTTGGTTTAAAGTAATAAAAAAAACCTCAAATTGGCACTTGAGGTTTTAAATATTTTGTTTTGCTGTATGTTACATGTTTTTGAAAATCGTATGCATCAAACGTTTTTTATCATTGATACTTTCTTCAAGTGAAATCATCGTTTCGGTTCTGTAAACGCCTTCAATATCATCAATCATAAAGATTACATCTTTAGCATGTTTGGTGTCTTTGGCTCTGATTTTACAAAAAATATTGAATTTACCAGTAGTAACATGCGCAACCGTCACAAAAGGAATGTCATTAATGCGCTCTAAAACAAATTTTGTTTGCGAGGTATTGTTCAAAAAAACGCCTACATAAGCAATAAACGAATAACCTAATTTTTCGTAATCAAGTGTTAATGAAGAACCCATTATAATGCCAGCATCTTCCATCTTCTTCACTCTCACATGCACGGTTCCGGCAGAAATCAATAGTTTTTTTGCGATGTCTGTAAAAGGAACTCTCGTATTATCAATCAACATATCTAAAATCTGGTGATCAACTTCATCTAAGCGAAACTTACTCATAATATTGTATTTATTTTGTTTGTACTTGGTAACACAAAAAGTTTAGATTCTAACATGAAACTGGCTTTAATCATTTTTTGACCAAGCCATTAACAATTTCAACTTTTTTATCTAAATAAAAATCAGCTATTTGATTTAATTCTGGAATATCTTGATAATTATCTGAATACAACTGCTGTTCCCCATCTAATTCAAAATGCCCTAAGAAATTATCTAAATCGCCTATTTTAGCAACAAAAGCGTTAAAAAAGACTTTATTATCTACTAATTCTTCTTTGTATTGCGCTGCAAAATTGGTAATTATTTCTGAACTATCATAATTTATTTTGATGTTTTTGTAAACAAAATCAAAAAAAGTAGGTTTATTTTGCGGAATATTCATATAATCTTCAAAATAACCATCAACTATAACGTTGTCGTAGATTGAATAAAAACTTGATAATAATGCAATAAAAATATATTTTCGAGTGACTTCGCGTTCGTAATCGTTTTGAAAATGACCTGCTTCAAATAAAATCGTCGGCGTTCCCCTGGACTGGAACTTATCACCGATGCAATTCAAATTAAATACGTCGTCAAAACGACCAATCTGACCTGGTATATGACCTTGTAACACCTTATTCATTGCCGCAATCACGGCTATTGCTTTTCTTCTTGTATCATTAATTTCTCGAGCTTCATTGAAAGAAGGCGCTAAAAACGAAACTGTTGCGGGCTTGTTGGTATCGCCAACGGCAAAAATTGTCCGCTGATCATGCAAATTATAACAGTAATCCGGCTGAAAATCGTTATAAGCTTGCTCCAAAATTTTGCTTTCTGGCTGCGAAAGGTCTTGGGCATCACGATTCAAATCGATGTTGTTTGCATTGAGACGCGTATATGCTTTGGCGCCGTCCGGGTTTAAAATCGGTATAAAATAAAAGGTGAATTCAGTGAGTAACAGAGTAGCAAATGCCGCATCCGAATTCAAAAAATTGAAACAATCAAAAAGTGCTTTTGTTGTGGTACTTTCGTTACCATGCATTTGGGACCACAGCAATAATTTAGTTTTTCCACCACCAATTTGATAACTATAAATAGGTTGATCAAGCACCGATTTTCCAATTATTTCAACCTCATTATTTTTATTTAATCGCAATAGTAAGGGCTCAATATGGGAAAGATTAACATAACGGCCAGCGATTGATTGCTCCTTATTTTGATGAAATAGTTTTTCAAAATCCATGACTTATTTTTTTGATTTACAAAAGTAAACATCTTTTTATTTACAAATGTAAACACATAATGGCGGTCGATTGTTGTTTTTTGTAAACACTATTTGTTTTGTTTTAAACCAATATGTTTCATAACGTAAAGTCAATATTTCACAATCAACTTATTCGAATTTAATTAACTTAAAACCAATAAATTAAGAAGTTTTATTTAACTTTATTGTTTATAATTAAATGCCTTTAGAATTAAATTCACAAGTGTAATCTTGCGGTATCCGATTGTTTTATTTACATTTGTAACACTTGATAAGAAAAACATTATTTACAATGGTAAACACAGATGATTTTATAAAAAGATTGGAACTATTGATGGATTATTTTGGTCTCAATGCATCATTATTTGCCGATAAAATTAGTGTACAACGTTCCAGTATTTCTCACCTCCTTTCTGGTCGTAACAAACCAAGTTTGGATTTTATTTTGAAAATAATCGAAGCCTTTCCCGAAGTAGATTTGTATTGGATTTTAATTGGAAAAGACAATATGATGAAAAGTAAAAATCTAGAAAATGCTCCAAAACCAATAACCGAAGTTCTTCCTTTAGTTGTTGAAGATAATTTAAAATTGTCATCAAAATCTGAAATGCCTGCAAACCAACAACCGAAAATCGATTTTGAAGCGCCCACTCCTATTGCAACAAAAAATCAAAAGAACGGGATTTATAAAATTGTTATTTTTTATGATGATGGCAGTTTTAATGCTTTTCAACCGAATGATAAAAACAGTTAGTTCTGAAAGCACGAAAACCCCAATCCGTTATGAATTGAGGTTTCCTAACCAATAAAACAAATACAAAAATCTATTTTTATATTGCAAAGGTGAGAAGTTGCTTTCTTTACTACATTTACATTCTAAGATGAGATTAGTTTTTTTAATTGCATTTTTTTATTCTCGATTGATTTTAATAATCATTCCATTTTTTCATAAAAATATTATGTGTGATTTTTAATAACCGTTTTGAAGTACTACTTATTCTATTATTTTTGATAAAAATTTTCAATGCTAAAAAAGTGGTTGAGTTATATCGTCCCAATTAACATTCTCAAAAAAAAATCTGCATTTGGCCAATCGTTAGAAATCACATGGAACAATGGCGAGTTGGTTTTGGATTCTGCCAACACCAATTATTCTTACGGTAGTTTGCAACGCATTTTGAGAAAAGGTTTAAAAAAAATTGGATTCCAAAAAATACAATCCATGCAACACATTTTGGTGCTTGGCGTTGCTGGAGGAAGCGTAATTAAGACTTTGGTAAATGAAATTCAATTTGAACAAAAAATTACAGGCGTAGATATTGACGCCACCGTTATCGAAATCGCAAATGAATATTTCAAATTAAATACCATTACAAATCTCGAAATTATTATCGATAATGCTTTTGAATTTGTTCTAAAAACCAAAGAAAAATATGATTTAATTATCATTGATATTTTTCAAGATACCACAATGCCTAATTTTTTATTTGAAACTTTTTTTATCGATCGCGTTTTATTTTTATTGAACAAGCATGGTTTCCTGCTTTTTAATACGATGTGTTTGACCGAAAATGATAACTTGAGAAACGAAAATTACGTAGCAGTTTTTGATAATAAAAAGGTTGTTGTAACCACAATTCCGCGTATTGAGTCGCACAACGAGTTAATTATCGTTGAGAAAATCAATTAAAGCATCCTTCTCGCCTGCTCCAAATCTTCAATCGTATCAATGCCGATACCAACATGCGAAGTTTCGACCATTTTTATTTTTTTTCCGAATTCTAAATAACGTAATTGTTCTAATTTTTCGGATGCTTCTAATGATTGCATTGGTAAATCATAAAAATCCAATAATGCTTGTTTTCTAAAAGCATAAATGCCAATATGTTGAAAATAACGGACGCCAACATCAATTGCCCTTGGATACGGAATCACAGCACGCGAAAAATACAAAGCAAAACCGCTTTGGTCCACAACTACTTTGACATTATTGGGATTATTAATTTCAGATTCCGTTTTTATTTCGCGCATTAGCGAAGCCAAATCAATTTTTTTATCAGCATCATTCTTAAAAATTTCGATCAATTTCGACAAAGATTCAGCGTCAATAAAAGGTTCGTCACCTTGTATATTTACCACAATAGCTACATCGAGATGCGCCACGGCTTCGGCTATACGATCGCTTCCAGATTCATGCGTTTTAATACTCATTATGGCTTTACCACCGTTTGCAATGATTTCGTTAAATATCAAATCAGAATCGGTGACCACAAAAACGTCATCAAATAATTGGCAATTAATTGCAGCTTCATAGGTGCGAATAATTACAGTTTTGCCTCCCAAATCTTGCATTAATTTGGCTGGAAATCGGGTTGATGCATAACGAGCGGGAATTACGGCAATTGTTTTCATTGATGGTACAGGTTATAAAAGGCGTTAATTCACAAAGTTTTGATTTTTATATTGAAATTCCAAATGGGATAACAAATTAATCTGGAAAGTTTTTTGCATCAAAACCAATCAAATACAATTTGTCTTTGGCACGAGTCATGGCGGTATAAAGCCAACGAATATAATCTTTGCTCATGCCGTCGGGCAAATACGGCTGCTCAATAAAAACCGTATTCCATTGCCCTCCTTGCGATTTGTGACAGGTTATGGCATACGAAAACTTGACTTGCAAGGCATTGAAATAAAGGTTCTCTTTGACTTTTTGGAACATTTTGTATTTGGTTGATTCACTTTCATAATCCTTCATTACTTCTTGATACAGGCGATTTGATTCGTCAAAGGTCAAAGAAGGTGACTCACTAACGATGGTATCTAAAAGTAAAACGGTCTCAAGCGGAATTTGGTTTGGATAATCGACCATTCGTATTTTTACTTTGGCGAATTTAAAACCATACAACTCTTGAATGCCAAAAAGTTCTAAAACTTCAATGATATCGCCATTGGCTATAAATCCAGCTTCATCAGTCTCTTTTAGCCAAAAATAATTGTTTTTTACAACCATCAAAAAATCACCTGTTGACAATTCGCTTTCCTTGTCTAAAATTTTTGACCGAATTTGTTGGTTGTATTGGTTGGCTCTTTTGTTGGAACGGACTATAAATGCGGTATCTTCGATGCTGTAATTGCTGTAGGCCGAATTGATGGCGTCTTGAATATCGTAGCCGTCAGTTAACCGAATAATGTCTTTGTAACCTTTAATTTGAAACTGAAAATGCTCATAAAAATCTTCTTTCAGCAAATCGCGAAGTGCTGTTGCATTCCATAAAATACCAGAATTTTCTTCCTGCCGCATGACTTCATCAAGTTCTATAGATTGAATGGTTTTGTCGTAATTCCGAGCAAGTAAATCGGTATCCAATGCAGGCGAAACATCTTTGTTCACTGGCGGCAATTGTGCGGTATCGCCAAGAAGTATCATTTTGCAGTTTGTTCCAGCCCCTACATAAGCAATCAAATCGTCGAGCAAAGAACCATTTTCATACATTTTATTATCGGAATGTGCATCCGAAATCATTGACGATTCATCGATGATAAAAATGGTGTTTTTGTGTTTGTTTTGTTGCAATGTAAAACTTACACCACCGCCTTTCGATTTTTTGGGAAAATAAATTTTTTTATGAATGGTAAAGGCAGGTTTGCTGCTATAATTGGCGATGACTTTTGCTGCACGACCGGTTGGGGCCAACAAAACATATTTTTTATTGAGGGCAATAAGTTGGTTGACAATGGTCGAAATAACCGTTGTTTTTCCGGTTCCAGCATACCCTTTTAGTACGAAAATCTCGTTTTGGTCGTTATTGGTAAGAAAAACTGCTATTTGTTGAAAAAAAATATCTTGCTTCAACGTTGGCACAAAAGGAAAACTTCTTTTTAAAAGCGAATAAAATTGTGCAGCAACCATGGTTTTAAATTTAGCACAAAGTTAACAAAAGATTGTGGTGTTTGGTGCTTTTACCAAAGTCAAAAAAAGAAACAATCCTTTGTACTTAGCCCCGATTGAGCCGATATCCGCGGAACAAAGTGCAGCGATAAAGGCGAAAGCGGGACGGCGATTAAAAAAATGCCCGAAGTTTTTGCTGCTAAAAATTACAGTCGTTTAAAAAAATTGTAAGTTTGCCAACATCAGCTCTATTTAATGTCGTTTAACACAAACATAACCGAAAAAAAATACAAAAGACTAGCGATTCAAGTACATTTGAATGGTTTTTCATATGCGGTTTTTGATACGCTTTCAAATCAAATAAAGGCGTTTGAAACTATTGATTTTAGTGCGTATTCGAAATCGAATAAAGTAGAAGAATTGTACTGTAAAGCTTTTTTAGACCATCGTGAATTGACGAAATCTTATGACGAAGTGGTGGTTTTGCATGACAATAATCTGAATAGTTTTGTGCCCAAGGCTTTGTTTGACGACGCTTTTTTGGGCAGTTATTTGCAATACAACACCAAAGTTTTTGAAACCGATTTTTTTGCTTTTGATGTTCTAGAAAATTACGAAATGAACAATGTTTATATTCCGTATGCGAATATTAATAACTATTTGATAGATCAATTTGGCACTTTTGAATACCGACATGCACATAGTATTTTGGTAACTAAATTGCTCGATTTGTCCAAAAATATTGATGACAAGCAGGTTTTTGTCCATTTTTCGAATGATAATTTTGAAATTGTAGTAGTGCAAAATCAGAGATTATTGCTTTTTAATTCGTTTGAATACAAAAATTCGGCCGATTTTATCTATTATTTGTTGTTTACAGCAGAGCAATTGCAGCTCAATCCAGAGCATTTTAGGTTACAGCTTTTGGGGCAAATTGACGAAAATAGTGATTTGTTCAAAGTAGCTTTCCGTTATGTCAGACACGTTAGTTTGATGGATGTTTCGAGATTACAAGACTACAATGATTTTTCTAAAGCAGAAAATCTGAGGCATTTTATACTTTTTCAATCGTGAGAATTATTTCAGGCAAATACAAAGGCCGCCGAATCAATGCACCAAAAAACCTACCGGTTCGTCCAACTACAGATATGAGTAAAGAAGCGTTGTTCAATGTTTTGAACAATCATTTTACTTTTGATGGGCTAAAAGTTCTGGATTTATTTTCGGGTACGGGCAATATAAGCTATGAATTTGCGTCGCGTGGCAGTGACAATATCACTTCGGTTGATGGCGATATGGGATGCGTGAAATTCATAAAGCAAACTGCACAAGAATTTGATTTCAATATTGCTGCCATTAAAAGTGATGTTTTTTTATTTTTAGAACGTAATGCAGCTTCTTACGACATCATTTTTGCTGATCCACCTTATGGTTTGGACCAAGCCACTTTTGAAAAATTAGTGCTTTTGATTTTTGAACGCAACTTGCTTCAAGATGACGGCATGATGATTATCGAACATTCTAAATACACCAAATTGGACCATTTGATACATTTTTCATTTAAAAAAAGCTATGGTGGCTCTATATTTTCGTTTTTTGAAATGGCAACCGATGACGAAGACGTTGACGATAATTTGGAAGCTACCGAAGAAGGTTAGTGGTTTTGAATCCACTCTAAAAACACATTTTTAATTACAAGCGATCGGAACTAAAATCGACGATTATAAGCAACAACTGACCGAAAAGGAAGCGGCTTTGTTGCTGTTCTTATTTCACAATAAGAATCGTTTACTAAAACGTGACCTCATTTTAAAAGCGGTTTGGGGAAATGATGACTTTTTCTCTGGCAGAAGTATGGATGTGTTTATCAGTCGGTTGAGAAAATATTTAAGCCACGATGCCACAATAAAAATTGAAAGCATTAGGAATATCGAACTAGAGTTTAGAAGTTAGTAATCGAAGTTGATTACTACTCTGAATTGTGTTTTAAAATTTGTAATTGCGCTTCATCTTTTTTTGGAACTACAAGTTAAGGGCAGAAATCTTATAATCAACTATTCTGAATAATTAGAAAATAGATTGGCATTCCAATGGTTATATTTATTGGGAAAGTTATTGCAAGAGCCATTGGTAAAAAAAGTCCTGGATTTGCTTTAGGAACAGATATTTTCATTGCTGCAGGAACGGCGATATAAGAGGCACTTGCCGCTAAAATTGCAAAAATGAATCTATTGGTGATATCGTGGGTTACAAATGAGCTTAACATGGCAATAAAACTTCCGTTGATAAGCGGAATTAAAATGGCGAATAGCATTGGAAACCAACCGAATGAGAAAAATGACTTTAATTTTTTGCCACTTGTAATGCCCATATCCAACAAAAAAATAGCAAGAAAACCTTTAAAAAGGTCGTTTGTAAATGGTTTTATCCCTTCTGCTTGTTTGGCACTGGCCAAGAAACCAATAATTAAACTTCCGAGAATTAGCAATACACTTCCGTTAGTGAATGAATGTTTTATAGCGTTTCGTTTGCTTATTTTTTCATTTTCATCTTTGTTAAATATAGAGATCAATAATAATCCAATAATGATTGCAGGTGACTCCATTAACGCCATTATTGCTACCATGTGTCCGTGAAGCACTAATTGTTGGGCTTCTAGGAAAGATACTGCTGTTACAAATGTTACCGCACTTACTGAACCGTAAGCAGCAGCAATTGCACCAGAATCAAACACAGATAACTTTCTTCTTAATATAAAGAAGGTGTAAATAGGTATCATTAAGGAAATAATAATCCCAAATAACATTGACCACGCAATTTCTATTGTAAATGTTTCATGAGATAATTCTTGTCCGCCCTTAAAGCCGATTGCAAATAGTAGGTATAATGAAATAAATTTTGATGAGTTCTCTGGTATTTCCAAATCACTTTTTAAATAAACCGCAATAATACCAAGTACAAAAAAAAGTAATGCCGGATTTGTTAAGTTCTCGATGAGTAAATTATAATTCATATTTTTTTTTGATATTGTTTTCTATTATTATCTCTTGATACAAGTTGTTTTCTTTTGAAGTAATTAGTCCTTTAATTGCAATATCAAAATCAGCAATGCAACTTCCAATTAAAGAAGAGTTGACCATTTTGATGGCTTGTTTTTTTATATTCAATTCGGCCAACTTTCTTTGCTGAGCGAATAAAGATTGATCTTTAAAATCAGTAAGGTAATATTCGATATACAATGCTTGTATTGACAATTCTGAATGGACTCCGGATAACTTGTCTCGCTTTATGATACTATTAATAAATCTGCAAGAAGTATCATTTACTATGTAAATGGTTTTTATATTCGCGTTAAAAATAAAGTCTCTAATTGCAACAGAAGAAGCTAATTCTTGATAATGTAAAACAGCACCTGAACAACTAAGAAAATAATTGGTATTCTCAAACTTATCCTGGAGAAAATTTTCTACACAAGAAAAAGGGCAAGCAATAAAAAGTTGATTGGCCATTATTATCTTGTTTTTGAAAATTTAAGTCTTTTTCCAACCAGTATTTCATTGATATTACCATTATGATAAACCAAATTTCCATTTACAAATGTGTTTACAATTTTGCTTTTGAACGTTTGGTTTTCAAAAGGTGACCATTGGCATTTATAAAGAATATTTTGAGGCGATACCATCCATTCACTGTTTAAGTCGACTAAAACTAAATCAGCAAAATAGCCCTCTCTAATAAAGCCTCGCTCCTTAATTCTATAAATTTCGGCTACGTTGTGACACATTTTTTCTACTATTTTTTCGATACTTATTTTGCCTTGATGAAATAATTCAAGCATTGCGGGTAAAGCATGTTGCACCAATGGTCCGCCTGACAACGATTTGAAATAAGTGCCATTTTTTTCGTCGATAGTATGTGGCGCATGGTCTGTAGCAATAATATCAAGACTGTTGTCTAGCAGCGCATTTAATAATCCCTCACGATCTTGTTCAGACTTTATAGCAGGATTCCATTTTATTTTAGCGCCCAAATCTTCATAATCTTTATCTGAAAACCACAGATGATGCACACATGCTTCTGCTGTAATTCGTTTTTCTCGGATCGCATTTTTATTATCAAATAAATTGGCTTCTGCAAGAGTTGAAATATGAAATAAATGTAACCGACTATTATGTTTGTTAGCAATTTCCAAAACACGTTTTGTGGCTGTTAAACAAGCTTCTTCGCTTCTTATTTTTGGATGAAATTCAAATGGAATCGAATCACCAAACTTTTTCCGATAGTGGTTGGTGTTATTTTTAATGATGGTATCATCTTCGCTGTGCAGTGCAACCAAAGAACCTGTTCTCGAGAAAAGCTTTTCTAAAAACTCAGGATAATTGGCTAAAATTCCTTCGTCATTATTAAAATACAGTCCGTCATCGGTGATGCCGCAAACATTTTCGTTATCGGTTTTTAAAGCTTCTTCCAAATTGTTTTGATTTATTCCCATAAAAAAGGAATAGTTTGCCAAAGAAGATTGCGAAGCCTTGATGTACTTTTGTTCTAATAATTCTTGGGTTAATGTATTGGGAATCGTGTTGGGCATGTCCATAAATGAGGTTATTCCGCCAGCAACTGCTGCCCTTGATTCGGTGTAAATAGTTCCTTTATGAGTCAAACCTGGTTCACGAAAGTGCACTTGGTCGTCAATAACTCCTGGCAATAAATATAATCCTTCAGCGTCAATTTCCTTGTAATCGCCTTTTTCTTTTAATTCAATACAAGTCGCAATTTTTTCAATACGGTCATTGACCAAAAGAATATCTGATACAAATAGGTTGCCTTCATTTACAACAGTAGCATTACGAATGATTGTTTTCATAAATTATTTCTTTATTGCCCTTTGCAATCGGTCATTTATAGTTTTCCCTAAGCCTTCATTTGGAAATTTCTCTGCGATAATGACATCTAAATTTCTTTTATCTAAACGATGTAATGCTGCATATAAATTTTTGGTTGCTTCTTTAAAATCTCCATTTTTAGATAATACTTCTTGAATTGCATTTTTTTTATTTAAAATTTCGTTCTTAAAAAGCAATAATCCAACCTTTTTACCGTCAAAAGACTGCATTAAATCGGTTACATTATCTGTTAGATAGGTGTCTGTCGTTGGGGCATAATGTCGTGAAAGCATTCCAGGCGCATTGGGTTTGCTATCATCGTTTATAGCAACTGTAATCGTTCCGGCAATTTTTTCAATTTCTTCTAACGGAATTGAGCCATGCCTGAACAATATCGGTTGATTGTTTTCAAATCCAATAATAGTTGATTCAACACCTCTTTCGCATGCGCCACCATCTAAAATAACATCTAAAGAAGCTCCAAAATAATTGGCAACATGTAACGCAGTTGTTGGACTTATTGAACTAAAAGGATTTGCACTTGGTGCTGCTAAAGGAAATTCGAGTCTTTCTAAAAGCGATAATGTTACTGGGTGATTGGGTACTCTTATCGCAACAGTTGCTTTTCCGGCAGTTACTAAATCTGAAATATGTGGTTGTTTTTTTAATACTAAAGTCAAAGGACCTGGCCAAAACTTTTCAGCAAGTTTTAAAGCAATATCGGGTACATCTTTGGCTACTTTACTTAAAAAAGAGGTGTCCTTAATATGCACTATCAATGGGTTATAAAACGGTCTGTTTTTTAATTGGAATATTTTTTTTATTGCACTTTCGGAATAAGCATTTCCAGCCAAACCATAAACGGTTTCGGTAGGGATGGCAACTATTTGATCATTTATTAGCGCTACTTTGGCTTTGTCGACATCGATGGTTATCATAATTAATTTTTATGGATTACAAAAATCACAATACATTGGATCTTCTTTTAATTTTCCGTGAGGATAATTTTCTTCTTTAGTGCAGGCGCATTTTTGACAAGAGTAGATGTGGCTTAAAATACTTTTTGTTGGGAAATTGCACAACTCACAAAGAAGACCTTGTTTTATGCCCGTAATTCCGAAGCCTGGTGTTTTGCAATCTGGACAAAGAGTGTTGATTTTTTCTGCCAGTTTTTGCGTCGCTTTCGCAATCACCTGCATTCGTGTTGGGTTGTACATCGCTCTCATGTCGGTTTCCACAAAAGCAGTTCCGTAATTGGAAATAAAATAATTAAAAGTGTCGTTGAGCTGATCAGGTTTTGTAACTCCTTTTACAATTTCGGAAAAATCATCATTTGCTTTTTTTAGTATCAAACCATGTGAAGGAAAATTTACTTTAGTGGCAAAAGCTTGGAGTTCATTTTCTGATTTAATCCCTGTCCCGTTAAAATTGGTTTCTGTGCTTAGTTCTCTAATTACAATTTCTAAGTCATTTTTTTTATCAAAAAAAAGTAAAAACTCATCATCGGCAGGAACAAAACAAATTGAAGGATGAGGTCCAAAGGACCCCTCACTGGCTATGGCAAGATCACAATTGTTCAATTCCATAGCCAGTAGGCATTTTTTTCTTGCAGTAGTTATAGGGTCGTGATATCTTTCAATTTCTCCCGTAAAAGTTCCCAATTCGTCGGTATCAAAATTCAAGGCGACAAAGCAATTTACACCTAATTCTCTTTCTAAAATTGGAGCAATCACTTTTTCTTTTTCATGTTTGGTAGCTATTACTAAGTCCCTTCCTTTGAAAATATTGGTGTTAATCATCGAACAGTGCAATATTTATTTCTGAAGTAATCATCATTTTTTGATTTTTTGATTTGGCTTCTTTAACGATTTCCAATAGCTTTTCTATCTGCATTTTTAATTCTGGAATTCTTTTTTTTGAAGTTTCATCATCAATTCCGTACCTTATTTGAGAGCTAAAGTTTTTTTTCTCGTGAAAGTTAATTTTAGTCAAGAAAATGTTCATCAAAATTTCGCTAGCTTCTTCATTTGTGAAACTGCCTTCAATTAAGTTTAATCTTTCAATTTTGTTCATTGTTTATTCTTTATTTGAGTTGATAGATTGCGATGCTAAAGCCCCTGCTATTATTGAAACAGACAAGCATAATTTGCTATGAAAGACATCATTTGTGATTAAAGCCATTATTAGAAGAACAATCATAAATATCAAATAAAAACTGGTTTTAATAAGTGTGAAATTCATTAGTGTTTAAATTTTAGTTGCTGATTCAATTTTAGAATTGGTGATTGCCGACATTCAATTATTATTTGAAGTCGATTCATTTTTTGGTACCATTGCATTGATTGCTTAGTGAATCCTATAATTACTGCCCTTGTCCTAATGAATATCCTGTTTTACCATCAAATGAGTAAAGATTTTCGGTTTTTATGGTGTCAATATTTTCATTAATTGCATTATTTAAAAGTGTTATAATAGCTGATTTATTGATTTCGGTGCCATCAACTGGTTTGAAACGACATCTCCAATGATCAGTACAAAATGTTTCTTCAAATCCCTCTGGCCAGACTTTGATTCCTCTGTTTGTAATCATCGAAAGTTGCATTTCATTACTTTCAATTTTTTTTACTTTATCTGCCAATTCATTCGGATTATTGCCACTCCAATGAACAAATATATCAACACCACCCAACTCTTTTTTTGCGGCAGGTTTTCGCACATATTTTGGCAGATTTAAAGCTGAGTTATTCGCATAAGAAACTGACTTTAAAACTGATGGTTTATTACCAATATTAGCGATTACAGCTTTCGAAAATTCATTTGTTCCTACTTTTTGTTTGCTAATTCCTTCTTTATAGATATCATAAGTATGAATGCCATCCTCGAGTGTTTTGAGCCAAGCATTTTGGACTTTTTCGGCCACATCGGTTTGCCCGATATGATTCAGCATCATTATAGCTCCTTGCAACAATCCAGAAGGGTTGGCCATATTTTGTCCTGCTCTTCTTGGCGCCGATCCGTGAATGGCTTCAAACATAGAACAGGTTTCGCCTATGTTTGCAGACCCCGCAAGACCAACTGAACCCGTAATTTGAGCAGCAATATCGCTCAAAACGTCTCCATATAAATTTGGCATTACGATTACATCAAAAGCTTCTGGTGTGTCTGCCATTTTAGCTGCGCCAATATCAATGATCCAATGTTCGTTTTCTATTTCTGGATATTCTTTCGCAATTTCGTCAAACACTTGATGAAAAAGTCCATCCGTTTGTTTCATAATATTGTCTTTGGTAAAACAGCTTACTTTTTTTCGGTTTTGTTGTTTGGCATATTCAAAAGCATATCGAACAATTTTTTCGCAACCCGGTCTGCTGATTAGCTTTAAGCATTGCACCACTTCGTCGGTTTGTTGATGTTCGATTCCAGCATATAAATCTTCTTCATTTTCTCGAACAATAACAACATCCATCACCGGATGCTTGGTATTTACAAAAGGATGCAAACTCATACAAGGCCTAACGTTTGAATATAATCCGAGAAATTTACGTGTAGTAACATTTAAACTTTTGTAACCACCACCTTGTGGCGTTGTAATTGGCGCTTTAAGAAAAACCCTGTTTTTCCTAATGGTTTCCCAAGAAGATGAAGCGATGCCAGAAGTATTACCCGCGAGGTAGACTTTTTCACCGACTTCAATTTCATCGATCTCAATTTTGGCACCTGCCGCTAAAATGATTTCTAATGTGGCGTCCATTATCTCAGGACCAATGCCATCGCCTTTTGCAACTGTTATTCTTGTCATAGTGTATGTTTTAAATATTTAATGTGCTTACTAAAAACTGATAGGTTTTTTAAATCTTTACTATTTGTATTTATCTATTCATTTATAAGAAAAGGGGCCTTACCATCGGTTATTATTATTTTGCTGTTGGGAGATTTTGCTAATTCATTAAATGCCTCAATACTTCTAATTTTAATAATCTCTTGGGTTAATCCTTCAGCTAATATCTTTTGGGCATCTCGGGTTCCTTTTGCTTCTATGATAATTCTTTCGGCTTCCAGTTTCTCTTCCTGTAATACAAACTCCATTCTCATAGCATCTTGTTCTGCCTGTAATTTTCTTTCAATAGAGTTAGATAATCCTTCGGGAAGCTTAATACTTTTCATTAAAACTGACTCAATTAAAATCCCTTGTTTATTTAACAGTTCGTCCATTTTGATTTTAATAGCATTCTCTATATTGGTTCTCATTCCAGAATGCATATCTTTCGCAAAATATTGTGAACAAACATCAGCGGATGCTGATCTAAAAATATTGGAAATAATCGTTTCATAATTCAAACTCAAGTTTCTGATTACTGATGGTACTTGATTTTTGTCGAGTCGGTACAAAATTGATATTTGAGAAATAATACTCAAACCTTCTTTACTTGGCAAACTCAATGATAATTCCAAATTATTAGTTTGGATAGATGCCTTGACAATCTTTGTAGTTAATGGATTGAAAATAATTGCACCTTGCGTTGTAATATTTTCAGATAGCTTTCCGAATCTTTGCTTTACTCCAACTTCTCCAGGTCTTATAATTGCGCAACTAGTCAAAAAAACAATTGCAAAGACAGATAAATAATAATTAGTTTTCATAATATTTTTTTTTTAGTATTAATTATTGTGCAAATCTAAACCCTTAAATACATATATTTTTATTTATATTTGTAATATAATTTATAAAAATAATTTATGAAATATACGTTAAATCAACTGCAGATATTTTTAAAAATTGTACAAACGCAGAGTGTAACGAAGGCTTCGGAAGAATTGCATTTAACGCAACCCGCGGTTTCTATTCAGCTAAAAAATTTTCAAGAGCAGTTTGATATTCCCTTAACAGAAGTTGTAGGTCGGAAAATTTATATTACAGATTTTGGTCGAGAAATCGCCATAGCTGCAGAAAATATAATCAATCAAGTTCATGCAATTAATTATAAAACCTTGGCTTATAAAGGGCAACTAACAGGTAGATTAAAGATTGCTGTTGTTTCAACCGGAAAATATGTAATGCCATTTTTTCTTGCCGATTTTATGCAACAACATGCTGGAATAGAATTAATAATGGATGTAACCAATAAAAATAAAGTGATAGAAAGTATAGAAAATAATGAAGTAGACTTTGGACTTGTTTCTATTTTACCACAAACCCTAAATATTGAAAAACTTGACTTATTGCAAAATAAATTGTATTTGGTTGGAAGTACCAAAACAAAATTTGATAAGCATATTAATGAAAAAGAATTGTTCAAAGATTTACCCTTAATATTTAGAGAAAAAGGTTCCGGAACAAGACAGACAATGGAAGGATTTATTGAGCGAAATAATTTAACGGTCTTAAAAAAAATGGAATTAACATCCAATGAAGCCGTTAAGCAAGCTTTGCTAGCTGGATTGGGCTATTCGATTATGCCTTTAATTGGAATTAAAAATGAACTGCACAACAATGAGTTGCAAATTATCCCTATAAAAGGTCTTCCAATTAGAACAACTTGGAGCTTAATATGGTCAAAAGGAAAGCGGCATTCGCCCGTTTCTCTTTCTTTTATAGCGTATTTACAGAATGAGAAACTGCAAATCATTCATGAAAAATTTAATTGGTATGAGCAGTATTAGTTGATAAGTATTTTGGGTTTTCAAAAATGACATATAGCAATTCTTAATAACTGAAAACAAATTAAAGTCAATAATACATTGTTGATTCTAATTTATTTTACATCGGGTAAAACTAGTTAAAAAGAAGTATTAAAGCTTAAACCAAAAAAAAGCAGACCTGTAAGCCGGATTCTGTTCTTTCTGAACTTGTTTCAGAAACTGACACAAGCTAGAAATACCTTATCATTTATCTGGACTTGCAATTGCTCACAAGTTCTATCTTTCTACCCT
>CANKZI010000038.1 GCA_947488595.1 Flavobacteriaceae bacterium | reverse complement strand
AACAGGTACTTTTGCGACAGTAAACTTTGGAACGGCAATCGCGGTTACTTCGACCCAAACTTTGGGTGGTGCAGATGCTGCTAAATATACCGTAACATTGCCAGCTGGTTTAACCGCTGATATTAGTGCAAAAGCTTTGACTGTAACCACTCCAGTTGCACAAAACAAAGTTTTTGACGGTACTAATGCTGCAACAATAACTGGTACTTTGTCTGGTATTATTTCACCAGATGTAGTAACATTTAATGGTACAGGTACTTTTGCTAGTACAGCAATTGGCAATGCAATCGCAGTAACTTCTACTTCAACATTATCAGGTGTTGATGCTGGAAATTACAGCTTGACACAACCAAGTGGCTTAACAGCAAATATAATTGTGCCTTCATTGTTAACTTTTAATACATTTGGAAATGTAGGAACAGAAACGACAGAACCAAGTACTTCAAATAATAGCAATATTGGAACTTCAACATTGAATTACGGTAGCGGTGGTACAGCAAGTACTATTACTCCCGCATCAAATCCAAATCGTTTTGGAGGATCAAATTGGGTTGTTGGATCTATTTCAACTGCAAAATACATTCAATTTACAGTAACTCCAAATGCCAATTTTAGTTTTACACCAACTGCTTTAGAATTTATTTGGGATTTTTCAGGAACTGGTCCAAAAAGCGTCACCCTAAGATCATCTGCGGATAACTTTACTGCAGATTTGGGTTCATTGATTACAATGACAGCGAGTACGTCTGCTTTCAAAACAATATCTATTTCCGGATTATCAGATCTGTCAACGGCTACCACTTTTAGATTATATGGGTTTGATGCCACTGGAACTGGAGGAACTGGAGGTTTTGACTGTGCAACTAGTCAAAACAATGTTATTTTAAGAGGAACTACAGCTGCTTTGCCTACAACACCAACAATTAATAGTGCTTTGACCGCAAGCGCAACTTTTGATTCGCCAATATCAGATTATACCATCACGGCTACAAATTCTCCTGTGAGTTTTAACGCAACTGATTTGCCAACTGGACTTTCTGTCAATACAACTACCGGAGTTATTTCTGGAACGCCAACTGCTGTGGGTACTTTCAATGTATCCATTTCTGCTACAAATTCATTATCAGAAACCGGAACGGCTACTTTAGTATTTACAATTGCTAAAGCCAATCAAACAATTACATTTAATGCATTACCAAATAGGATTCTTGGAGATCCTGATTTTGCCTTAGAAGCAACTTCTCCAACATCGGGCACAAACACAATTACTTATGTTAGTTCGGATACAAATGTTGTTACAATATCTGGTGCAACAGTTTCAATTGTTGGTGCTGGAACGGTTACGATAACTGCTTCGCAAGCGGCTAGTGCAAACTATTTTGCCGCAACAGATGTAACACAAACTTTTACTGTTGCTGCTCTAACTAATTTAGATCAAACCATCACTTTCAATGCTTTGGCAGATAAAGTTTACGGAGATGCAGCTTTCAATTTGAACGCAGAAGCAATAGGAAGCGATAGCAACCCAAGTGGATTACCAATTGCCTACACTAGCTCAAACACAAGTGTAGCAACAATTTCAGGAAATACAGTAACAATTGTTGGTGCTGGAAGTACAATAATTACGGCTTCTCAAGCAGGTGGTCCAGGATACAATGCTGCACCAAATGTTACTCAAACTTTAACAGTAACGCAAAAAGAGTTAACTGTTTCAGGGACTACTGTTACCGATAGAGCATATAACACGAGCACAACGGCTACTTTATCAGGAGCAACTTTAGTTGGAATTAT
The DNA here is from genome assembly GCA_947488595.1 of Flavobacteriaceae bacterium. Classification (GTDB taxonomy): domain Bacteria; phylum Bacteroidota; class Bacteroidia; order Flavobacteriales; family Flavobacteriaceae; genus Flavobacterium. The sequence goes on along the minus strand of CANKZI010000038.1, from coordinate 18,538 downwards.
CAACTCGGATGTAGTAACAGTTTCAGGAAATGGAAATTTTGACACGGCAAATGCTGGAACTTTAAAACCTGTTACTGCTAATTTGGTTTTGGGTGGAGCAAATGCTTCAAAGTATTTTTTAACTCAGCCTACAGGTTTAACTGGGACTATCACAAAAGCAAACCAAACTATTACTTTCGCAAATTTCGCGAAATTTTTAACCGATGCACCGTTTACACCTAGTGCAACAACTACTTCGGGTTTACCAATTACTTTTGCAAGTGCTAACAATGCGGTAGCAACTGCTTCTGGTAGTGTTGTTACGATTGTCGGACTTGGCACAAGTAGCATTACCGCTTCTCAAGCTGGAGATTCAAATTATAATGCTGCAACAGATAATATAAAAGTTTTAACTGTAAGTACACAATTGATTCAAAGTCAGTTTACGGGTGTTATAGTGCCTCAATTTATGGCATCTGGAACTGCAACGAGAATGCCAATCATTTATAGAGCAACAGTTTCTGGATTAACACCAAGCACAGTTTACAGGTTTTACACTAGCGCAGCTTTAACGTCAGATTTACTTACTTCAAATGCAGGAGCTGGCAATCCATTAATGTTGAATGCAGATGGAACTACTTACAGCTATTCGAGTGGAGCAAATTTAACTACTCCTGGGAGTTATGAAAGTTTTACAACCGATGCGTCTGGAAATTATACAGGTTGGTTTGGATTTGCAAACACAGGGAATGTAAGATTTACTGCGGGAAATGATGTTTTTCCAATCATTGTAATTGGAAATAGCGTTGGAACGGAACTTCTCAAAAGAGCTTTAAATTTAAGTATTAAAGTATTGGCTTTTGGTACATCAAACACGGCAACTGCAGGAACTTTTGTAAAAAGTACCTCTTCTGCAACAGCCAAAAACTTTGCATTATTGTATGACAACGAAGCAGGAACAGGAAGACCTTTAAGCGCAACGGTTGTTGAAAATATTGGTGCTGCGATAGCATCTGTTCCCTCCGCTTATGCTACAACAGCTGGAACTTGGAATGCCATTATTCCGAATATAAATGCAAATGGTGTTAAAAGAATTGAACAAAGAAACTTTTCAAACGCAGTGGTTGGTTGTGCGAAAGATGCCGATGGTATTTGGACAACGGGTTCAATATCTACGGTTAATCCAACAGGAAGTACTACAACACCAATTGTTATAAATGGAACGACAGATGCACCTTTAAATGTATGTGCAGAGGCACCAGTTGTGACAAGTGTATTGTCAACTAACGGTTTTGTAGCAGAGGTTTTTACAGATTATTTTATTACAGGTACAAATGCTCCAACAAGTTTCAATGCATCAGATTTACCTAATGGGTTAACAATTAATACTTCAACTGGAAAAATTTCTGGTACACCAACAACAGCTGGTACTTTTAATGCAACTATTGAAGCGACAAATGTTTATGGAACTGGATCTGCAACTTTACAAATCACAATACAATTAGGCAATCAATACATTACATTTAATCTGATTCCTGCAAAAGTTTTGGGTGCTGCAGATTTTAATTTGGTGGCAACTTCTGCGACTTCTGGTATAAATCCTATCACATTTTCTAGTTCTGATACTAGTATAGCAACAATAATTGGAAATACCGTTCATTTAGAAGGTGGTGTTGGAACTGCTATTATCACTGCTTCTCAAGCTGGCAATTCAGATTATAATGCTGCGACTAATCAAACGCGTAATTTGGTTGTTACTGCAGTCGCGTTAGCCGATCAAACCATTGATTTTGGTACTTTAACTAATAGTACTTATGGTGATGCTGCTGTATCTTTAACTGCTGTTTCGAAAGATATTTCAAATAATCCGACTGGTTTAACAATCACATATGTGAGTTCAAATACAAATGTGGCGACAATTACCGGCTCAACTGTAACCATCGTTGGACCAGGAACAACAAATATAACTGCTTCTCAAGCTGGAGATAGTTCTTATAATGCTGCCGTAGATGCAATTCAACCATTGGTTGTTTTACAAAAAACACTCACAGTTAGTGGTGCAATTGCTAATTCGAGAATTTATAATGCTACTACAACAGCAACTTTAGATTTAACCAATGCAACTTTGCTTGGAATTATAAACTCGGATGTAGTAACATTTTCAGGAAATGGTAATTTTGACTCGGCAAATGTTGGAACTGCAAAACCAGTAACCACTTCGTTTGTCTTAAGTGGAGATAATGCTTCTAAATATTTAATCGCTCAACCATTTGGAATTACTGCTGATGTAACGGTGAAATCTTTAACTATTGCAAATGCTTCAGCACAAAGCAAAGTTTTTGACGATAACACAAACGCAGTTATAACTGGTAATTTAATTGGTGTTTTTGGTGGAGATACTGTAACGCTTGTTGGTACAGGAACCTTTGCTTCTTCCGCAATCGCAGATGGAATTGAGGTCACTTCTACTTCGACTTTAGCGGGTGCTTCAGCATCAAATTATGTTATTAACCCACAACCTACTGGATTAACTGCCGACATTACAGGAGTCACTACTGTTCTGGCTGTTGGAGATTTGTCAATTTTAGGTTTTCAGTTAAATGCTCCTGATACTTTTGCTTTTGTAACTTGGGTAGATTTGGCTGTCGGAACTTTAATTAAGTTTACAGACAATGCTTTTTTAGCAGCAAATTCTGCAAATGCAGCAAGCAATGCCAGAGGTGGAGAAAATTTTGTAATTTGGAAAAACAATGGTTCAATCATTCCTGCAGGTACAGTTATTACGATTAAAGATAACACCAGCGCAGCCATTACAAATTTAGGTTTGATTGTCTCTGGTAATTTAAATGGTTTGTCTGCTTCTGGAGATGCCATTTTTGCTTATCAAGGTACTGCTACCAGTGGTGCTAATCCAGACTTTTCTTCAAATGTATCACCAACAACTTTCAGTGGAACTGTTTTGTTTGGTTTATATGCTTCTGGTTCAAGTGATGTAAACTCTTGGTTAACTACAGGATTAGCAAGTGCAAGTACTTCTTATTTACCTGAGGAATTAAACGTTGCCAATGGAAACATTGCGATTGGGAATTTAGCTTCAAGAGGTCAATATACAGGAAGCAGAAGCAATCAATTGACATATAATGATTACAAAACACTAGTTAATAATCCAGCCAATTGGACAGTAGCCACAGGTGCTGGGACAATTTCTGCTTTTGATACAACGGCATTCAGACTTGCTATTGAATGGGATGGAACATCTTGGTCAAATACAACTGGACCAACAAATTTAGACGAAGCCTATATTACAGGAAATTATAGTACAGCAACTACTCCAACTGGAAACGGAACTTTTACCGCTAAGAAATTAACGGTAACCACGGGAGTGTTAACAGTAGCGACTGGAACTTCATTGACTGTTAATGATGAAATCGTTAACAATGTTGAAAATGGAATTGTTGTTCAAAACAATGCCAATTTATTGCAAGTAAATGAGACAAGTGTCAATAGCGGAACAGGAACAACTAAAGTTTTTAGAAATGCGTCGATGAAACGTCAAGATTATGTGTATTGGTCTGCGCCAGTAGCTGGACAAAATCTTTTGGCTTTTTCTCCTTTGACTATTACAACACGTTTTTATGAATTAAATGAAGCTACTAATGCTTTTGTCGCATTAACTACATCTAATTTTATTCCTGGAAAAGGTTATTCTATTCGGGCTCCAAATACCTATTCTAATACAGTTAATGCCACTTTTGAAGGTCAATTTACTGGAGTTCTAAATAACGGAAGCAAGACAACGCCGTTAACCAATACTAATAAAGGATATAATTTAATCGGAAATCCTTATGCTTCTCCGATTGATGCTAATGAATTTTTAGAGGCAAATTCTGCAATAGGAACCTTATATTTCTGGGCTCATGTGCAACAAGGAGCGGCTGCGGGTGCGAATTATGCCTCATTTAACGGAACAGGTTCAGCTGCTGCCGTGGGTGGTGCCGTTCCAAACGGAACAATACAAACCGGTCAAGGTTTTTTAGTTAAAACGAATGCTGCTACCGATGCTATATTTTTAAATAGCATGCGTGTCGACAATCATGCAAACCAATTTTTTAGAAATGCAAATGTTACCGAGAAAAACCGTTTATGGTTGAGTTTGGCTAACAACGATGGTTTCTTAAATCAAACATTGATTGGTTATGTTAGTAACGCAACCAATGATTTGGATTTAAAATTTGATGGTAAATTGATTGAAACTGCAGGTTCTAAACTGTACAGTGTCATCAACGATGGTGAATATGTAATACAAGGTAAAGCTTTGCCTTTTGAAGATACAGACGAAGTAGCTTTAGGTTTCAAAACAGAGACCGATGGAAACTTTAGCATTACTTTAGACCAAGTTGACGGTTTATTTGCTGGTGAACAAAATATCTTTTTGAAAGATAACGTAACTGGCGTTACTCACAACATTAAAGAAACGGCTTATACTTTTGCTTCAAATGCTGGAACTTTTAATAATCGTTTTGCTGTTGTATATCAAAATGCACCATTGGGCATCGAAAATCCAACTTTGGATAGCAATAGTGTAATCGTATTCAAACAAAATGGTGTTTTAAATATCAACGCTGGAACTACCTTAATGCAATCGGTTAAAATATTTGATATTCGTGGTAGATTGCTTTTCGAAAGAAATAATGTAAATGCTATGCTACAAACATCAGTAATTTGAATGTTGCTAAACAAGTGTTGGTAGTTCAAATTACATCAGAAGATAATAAAACAGTTAGTAAAAAAGTAGTTTACTAATTAAATTTAGATCATTACAAAAGCCTTTCGAGCAATCGGAAGGCTTTTTTTTTGTTTAATACAGTTGTTATTTCTTTTTACTGAGGGAATGTCATCAAGAGGACCTAGTTTACAATTGTAGGATTTTGGCTAAATGTTTACATCATATAATAGGAGTGAAGTAGGTGCTGACTTGCAATTGGTGTGCTTCTATTATTTACACAAAGGAATTATATGTAAATGAATTGTATTAGATTTGTTAAAGCACTGCAAAAATGTAGTTTAATAATCCAACCAATGAAGCTAGAAAAATACTTTTTAAGCACCTATATTGTTTGCATTTTATTGTTGTCTTGCAACGCCAATAAAGCGATAAAAAGCAATACCAATTTGTTGCAAGGCAGTTGGGAATTAATTTATATTTCAGGTTCAAAAATTGCTTTTGCAGGTCTGTTTCCGAATAAAAAACCAAACATTGTTTTTGATTTAGAATCGAATCGTGTGTCGGGCAACAACAGTTGTAATAGCTATTCGGGACCATTGAATATAAACGAAAATACCATTGACTTTAAAGCGCCAATGGTAGTTACTAAAATGTTTTGTAAAGACAACCAAGGAGAACCGGTATATATGCAAACGTTACAAAAAACCAATACTTATTTGGTATCCAAAGACGGAAGAATATTGCAGTTGATTATGAATGATGTCGTGCTACTGCGTTTTAAAAAGTTGTGATTGGCTTTTTTTGTTGTTTCATTTTATTTATTATTGTCCATAACATAATCCAACACTTTTTTCATCAAATGTACGCGGTCTTTTCCGCCAACATTGTGTTTGTGCATGGGATACGGAAAAAAATCAACCTGTTTGCCTGCTTCTACAAACTTTTTAACCAACGAAAGATTGTGTTGCATGACCACCACGTCATCACTTGTACCGTGAATCAAAAGCAATTTTCCTTCTAAATTGTTCACATAATTTAAAGTGTTGGCTTCGTCAAATCCCTTTTGGTTTTCCGAAGGCGTATCCATATAACGTTCGCCATACATGATTTCATAATACTTCCAATCGGTTACCGGACCACCTGCAACGCCCACATTAAAAGTGCCAGGTTTGCGCAGCATAAGTGATGTGGTCATGAATCCACCAAAACTCCAGCCGTGAACAGCCAAACGATTCGCATCAACATAAGGCAACGATTTTAAATAGTCAACACCTTTGATTTGGTCATCCATTTCGTTGACACCCAATCGGCCATGAATTACACTTTCAAAAGCAAATCCACGGTTATCAGAACCGCGATTGTCAACTGTAAAAACCAAATAGCCTTGCTCTGCCAACCAAAACATCCAAAGATTGGCGCCGTCTAAAAACGAATTGTTGACCAATTGCGCATGCGGCCCACCATATACATAAACCAAAACGGGGTATTTTTTATTGGCATCAAAATCACTCGGTTTGATCAATCGGTAATACATATCAGTTGTACCATCAGCAGCTTTTATACTGCCCACTGTTGAAGTACCCATAACGTAACCATCATATTTGTTTTTACTTTCTAAAAGGGTTTTTGATTTTAATTTTTTGTCATACAACAATGATTTTGATGGCGTGGAATGATTTGAATATTCATCAAAAAACCAATTGCCATCGCTACTTACCGCCACGGTATGCACGCCTTGGTCTTTGGTAATTAAAGTCTGCTTGCCATTCAAATCGACTTTATAAGCCAGTAAATTGGTTGCATTTTCTCCTGTGGCCGAAAAATAAATTTCAGTTCCAGCCATATTGGTCGATAAGATTTCTTTAACTGGGAATCGATTTTTGGTCAATTGTTTGATCAATTTTCCGTCTATCGAATAATAATAAAGGTTTTGAAAACCATCTCTTTCACTGAACCAAATAAAATGATTCGATTTCGAATTCGGAAAATAGGCGGCGTGTTCTGGTTCGACCCACTTTGGATTTTTTTCGTTTAAAAGCGTGCGGATAAAATTGCCAGTTTGCGCATCATACAAATTCAAATGCATGTCGTTTTGTGCCCGATTGACTTCGGCAATCAAAATGTATTTTTCGTCTGGTGTCCATGAAAGATTGGTCAAATAATCATCAACATTGCCTTTTGGAGTTATAAATACGATTATTTGAGTATTCAAATTATAAATCCCAACCCTTGGTTTTTCACTCTTTTGACCAATCATTGGGTATTTTATATTCTGTAATTTTCCGGGTGTTTCGGTAATATCCAACAAAGGATAATCGGCTACATCGGTTTCATCTTTTTGATAAAATGCCAAATAATTTGATTTTGGTGACCAGAAAATACCGTTGTTAATTCCAAATTCATTCCGCGCTATCGATTGTCCCGAAACGATATTGGTGTTGGTTGCGTTGGTAACAACAACTTCTTTATTGTCTTTATTCAAAAAATAAAGGTTGTTTTTTTGTGTATAAGCAACAAGTGTTTTGTTAGCAGAAAGTGTGGCATTTTCGGCATCTTCAGGCAAGGAAGCTATTTTTTTTCCGAGTTTGGTGCGCCAATTGTACTCATAATAATCACTTCCGTTGGCAATAATAAAGGTATTTTCGTTCGTCCATTCCAATCCAAAAAAAGATTTTAAATCCGATTGCAAAACTTGATTCAGATTGCTCAGCGTTACCAATTCGTTGGCTTTTGTATCGATGGCATTGGCTTTCATTAGTTTTCGTCCGCCTTCTTCAAAATAAATATAATTGTTGGTATTCGGAATCCATTGAAAACCCAATAGCTTGTCGGCTCTAAATTGACGGTTTTGCTGCAAAACGCTTTCTTCTAAAGTTATTTTTCTGGCCTGACCAAATGTGGTAACAGCGATAAAAAAACTTAAAATTAGCAAACTGATTTTTTTCATAATGATGTAAAAGTTGTTGTTATAAAATAAATTAAACGGCGATGCCAATAGCACCATTAGTACTCGTAGCACTATCTTTTGTTGCAGTCGGGAAAAATCAAATCAATCCGTCCTCGTTTTCTTTGTCTAAATATTGCTGCACAATTTCGATAGCATTGGTCACGACATCACTCAAAGCCGTAATATAAGTTCCTTCTTCGGCACTGTTGATGGCATGTTTGATGGCTTCGGTTTCTTTTGGAATAATTTCGTAGGTTGGATTTTTTCCGGATGCAGCAATGCCTTCCAAAATCAAATTAATGATTTCTTCTTCGGTTCTGCCTCTCAAAAATTTTTCTTGACGGATGATGATGTGATTGAACATTCTGGCAGCGATTTTGGCACATTCTTTAATGTCTTCGTCGCGACGGTCACCAACACCAGCAATAATTCCGATTTTTTTGTTGGCTACAACGCTGTTCAAATAATCTTCAACGCCTTTGTATCCGGCAGGATTGTGTGCAAAATCGATGAGTACTTTGAATTTCTTGAAATCAAAAATATTCATACGACCAGGAGTCTGCGCCACACTTGGGATAAAGGTTTGCAGCGACAAACTGATGTCTTCGGTTTTAAATCCCCATAAATAACTCGCTAAAGTTGCGGCCAGCACATTGGCAATCATGAATTTTGCTTTTCCACCAAGCGTCAATGGTACGTGGGTAGCGCGTTCAACGCGAATTTTCCATTCTCCTTTTTTGATGGTTATAAAGCCATTTTCATAAACTGCAACAATTTTCCCTTCTTTACTTAATTTTTTCACGAAAGGATTTTCTTCGTCCATACTAAAATAAGCCACATTGCAACTTAAATCACTTCCAATTTTGATACATTGCGCATCATCGGCATTCAAAATGGCCCAACCTTCTTTTTTGACACTTCTGACTACTGTGCTTTTTACACGCGCCAAGTCGTCTAAAGTATGAATGTCACTCAATCCCAAATGGTCTTCTTGAATGTTCGTAATCACAGCAATATCGCAACGGCTGAATCCCAAACCAGAGCGCAATATACCACCACGTGCGGTTTCAAGAACGGCAAATTCTACCGTTGGATCTTTTAATATATATTCGGCAGATAGCGGTCCGGTGGTATCGCCTTTTTCCATCATATGGTTTTGGATATAAATCCCGTCGGAAGTTGTAAATCCTACTTTATAGCCGTTATTTTTTACAATATGTGCCAAAAGTCGGGTAGTGGTCGTTTTTCCGTTGGTTCCTGTAACGGCAATTATCGGAATGCGGCTCGGTTTTCCGGGAGGATACAACATATCAATTACCGGTGAAGCGACATTTCTTGGCAAGCCTTCCGATGGTGCCAAGTGCATTCTAAAACCTGGAGCGGCATTGACTTCAAGAATGCAACCTCCATTTTCTTTTAAAGGTTGCGTAAGGTTTTCGGCCATGATATCGATGCCACAAATGTCGAGTCCGATAACTCTTGAAATTCTTTCTGAAAGAAAAATATTTTCGGGGTGCATCATGTCGGTAACATCGACCGAAGTGCCTCCTGTACTCAGATTAGCGGTTGATTTTAGGTATACTGTTTCACCAATATTGGGAATTGTCTCTAGGGTGTATCCCAATTTATCTAACAAATCAGTGGTATCTCGGTCCACATCGATCTGTGTCAACACATTTTCGTGACCATAGCCACGGCGCGGGTCAAGATTGGTGGTTTCGATTAACTTTTGTATGCTGTCTTTTCCGTTTCCGACTACATTGGCTGGAATACGTTTTGCGGCAGCAACCAATTTATTATCAATTACCAAAACCCTAAAATCAAAACCAGTGATGAACTTTTCGACGATAACCCTGCGGCTGTAATTTTGAGCAAACGCCAAACCGGCAACTGCATCTTCCCAATTGTTGACATTGATTGAAGCGCCTTTTCCGTGATTACCATCCAAAGGTTTTAATACAATGGGATAACCTATTTTTTTGATACAAGCTTCTAAATTTTCTTCGTCTGTGCAGATACTGCCGCTGGCAACCGGAATAGAAGCCAATTCGAGCATGCGTTTGGTTTCTTCTTTGTTGCAGGCTATAGCTACCGCAATGTTACTTGTTTTGCAAGTCATAGTGGCTTGAAAACGCATTTGGTTTACGCCATAGCCCAATTGTACAAGCGAATTGGTTCCCAAACGAATCCACGGAATGTCTCTGGCAACTGCTTCTTCGACAATGCTTCCGGTGCTTGGTCCAAGTCGCACGCGCTCTCGAATTTCGCGCATTTTTTGTATATCGGCTTCAAAATCATATTCGGTTCCAGCAATCAATGCTTCGGCAATTGCCACCGATGATTCGGCGGCGAAAAGGCCAACATTTTCTTCAGTATAACTAAAAACAACATTATAAATTCCGGGCGTTTTGGTTTCGCGCGTTCGGCCAAATCCAGTTTCCATTCCAGCCAGCGATTGAATTTCTAACGCAATATGCTCAATGACATGACCCATCCATGTGCCGCGCTCTATTCTCGAAAAAAAGCCACCTCGAACGCCTTCTGAACAACGATGTTCTATCATCGACGGAAACATGGCTTCCAAACGTTCTCTAAATCCATCAATTTTATTGGTAGGCGAGGCTTCCATGTCTTCTAAATCCAAGCGCATTTGGATTAATTTTTTTCTCTGTACACTCCAAATGTTTGGTCCTCTCAGGGCTTGTATTTTAAGTATTTTCATAAGTACGGTTTGTTTTCGAAATCACGACAATTTCTTTTTTTTGTTTTAGATGTTTGATAACTACTGGCTTAAATTTTTGCTTTAGTAAGAAAAAAAGCAGATGGTCTGAAAGTTAGTTGTTTTGTAAAAAAAAATTAGGGTATATGCAACTAAAGTATATTTTTTTAGCAACTTAACAAAACTTATTCAATTAAAATGTAGTATATATTTTTTGGTCATAAAATTTTTAAAAATAAATTGTACTTAAATTGTTCCTTTTGACTTTTTGGTTATTTTTACAAGATGAACATAAAAGGAAAATTAATAATAATAGGCGGCGCAGTTGACAAAGGCAGTTTTTCTGAAACTGATTTGGATAAAAATGCAGCCAATAACCTTAATTTTTTTGAAACAGGTATTCTAAAAAGAATCTTGAATGAATCAAAATTTAAGGAAAATTCAAGAATAGAAGTCATTACGACTGCTTCAAAAATTCCGCGCGAAATAGGACCAGAATACCTAAAAGCACTCCATTATTTGGGCGCCAATAATGTGTCCATTTTACACATTGAAAAGCGAGAGCACGCGAGTGATCCAGAGACTTTAGCGCGTTTGAAAGTAGCTGATGTTGTTATGTTTACCGGTGGCGATCAATTGCGATTGACCTCGATTTTGGGTGGTACACATTTTCATGACATTTTGTTAGATAAATATCATAACGAAGATTTTATTTATGCGGGCACCTCTGCCGGTGCAGCAGCGGCTTCTAACAACATGATTTATCAAGGTAGTAGCTCTGAAGCATTGTTAAAAGGCGAAGTAAAAATCACTAGCGGTTTGGGTCTAATAGATGGTGTTATCATCGATACACATTTTGTGCAGCGCGGAAGAATCGGAAGGCTTTTTCAAGCGGTGGTTGGCAATCCAAAAGTACTCGGAATCGGTTTGGGCGAAGACACTGGTTTGCTCATTACCAATAACAAACAAATGGAAGCGATTGGTTCTGGACTTGTTATTTTGGTTGACGGACGCGAAATAAAAGACACCAATTTAACACAAGTTGAATTGGGTCAGCCCATTTCTATCAGTCACTTGGTTACCCACGTGATGAGCAAATACGACACTTTTAATTTAGAAACGCATAAAATGCACATACAATCTTCGCAATATGCTGAAAAGTTGAGTTTCAATCAAGAAGACATTGACCAAGGCAAAATTGTTTAATCCTACCTTATGAAAATCATCATCCATGGCGGTTTTTTTTCTGAATCGGCGACGAATCACGAAACCAAAATTGCCAAACAACAAGCATTGCTAAAAATAGTCAAATTAGGTTACGAATTTTTGAAAACCCATTCAGCTTTAGCAACGGTGGTTTATACAGTTTCACTTTTGGAAGATGATGTATTATTTAACGCCGGAACTGGTTCGCAAATTCAAAGCGATGGAAAAATCAGAATGAGTGCTGCTTTAATGGATGGTTTTACACAAAAAATGAGCGGCGTAATCAATATAGAAGCAGTTAAAAATCCAATTCAAGTAGCACAAGTTTTATTGGATTTTGACGATAAGATTTTGGGCGGAAGTGGCGCAACTCAGTTTGCAAGACAACACGGATTTGACGCTTTTTCGACTGAAATTCCGCAACGAAAAGCAGAATATGAAGCCAAGTTAAGGTCTAGCGGAGTAGGAACTGTAGGTTGTGTGGCGTTGGATAACGGCGGAAAAATTGCTGTTGCTACTTCAACGGGTGGAAAAGGTTTTGAAATTCCAGGACGCATTTCTGATTCGGCTACCGTTGCCGGAAATTATGCCAATACTTTTTGTGGTGTAAGTCTGACTGGAGTTGGAGAAGATATCGTGAGTGGGGCAGTGGCGGCTAAGATTGTAACTCGGGTTACTGATGGTTTTTCATTGGCCTCAGCTTTTGAGAAAACTTTTGATGAATTGAAACCTTTTGATGGTTTTGCAGGCGCTATTGGCATTGATAAAAACGGAAATATTTTTCACCAAGATGCTCATCCAACCATGGTTTTTGCCAGTTTTGATGGTAGCAATGAAAAAGTTTTTGAATAGATGACTTACTAAAACAATTGCTATAATAAGTAATTAAATCAAAAAACAGATATGATGTAATTAGCTCATCTTTAGTTTTTTTTGCTATTTATACTTTTGACTTTAAAACTTGCTACTCACTTTAAATTACAATATTGCGGCAGTGGTTTTGCTTACTCTATTCCGTACTGGTCAATTAAATAAATTAATGCCGTCATTGTTGCTGCGCCCAGCTCCAACTCGCGTTTGTTGACCGCATCAAAGGTGTCATTTGCGGCATGATGGTAGTCAAAATAGCGTTGCGAGTCCGGTTGAAGGCCTACTTTCACAATTTTTTTTGATTGTAACGGGCCAATATCAACGCCAGCATATCCTTTTACAAATTGGTGAATCAAATAAGGCTCGAAGAGCTTTTTCCATCCTACAATTTTATCAAAATTAGTGCTGTCGGCAGCAATAGAAAAACCCCGTGGCGTAAAACCACCAGAGTCACTTTCGAGGGCGAAAATATGATTCTCTGCTTTCAAAGCCGACTGTTTTTCGTATTCCAAACCACCACGAACACCGTTTTCTTCATTCATAAAAAGTACTACCCGAATCGTATTTTTAGGTTGGTATCCTAAATTTTTAAAAATCGTTAACACATCCATGCTCTGCACGCAACCCGCACCATCATCGTGTGATCCATCGCCCAAATCCCAAGAATCAAGATGTCCACCAACAACAATTATTTGTTCGGGATGGGTTGAACCCGTTATTTCGCCCACGACATTATAAGATAAAACATCGGCTAACGTTTGACAGGATTGTTTGAAAAAGAAATCTGAATTGCGGTTGGTTTTCAAAAGCGCGCTCAGTTGCTCGGCACCGTTGGTCGATATGGCGGCAGCTGGAATTCGGTTTTCAACGGGTAAATCACCATAATTGGTCATTCCCGTATGCGGAAAATCGTCGAGACGCAAGTTCATCGAACGCACAATAACACCTAGTGCGCCCAATTTTGCCGCTTCACGTGCGCCAGAAGAACGTTGGTCAACACAACTGCCATATGCTTTAAAAGTTTCGATAAACTCTGGATCCATCGGGCGATTAAAAAATACGATTTTACCTTTTATCTGAGCAACTCCTAATTTTTGGAGTTCATCTAATGATTGCACTTCAATAATTTGCGACTGAATACCTGTTTTTGGTGTGGCAACCGACAAACCCAAAGCGCAAATCGGGAATTTATATTTTTGATTTCCAACTTTTAAATAGGCTACTTCTTTTTCGCCGCGCACCCATTTGGGCACCATGACTTCTTGTAGATATACTTTATCTAATCCGAGTGTTTCGAGTTGTGCTTTGGTATACTGTACCGCTTTTGCAGCGCCATCAGAACCCGAAAGCCGAGAACCAATTTTGTTAGAAAGATGGTCCAACCAACCATAACATTTCGATTTGGTTAGTGCTTGTTGGTATATTGCTTTGAGTTGTTGTTCGTCGTTGGTTTGCGAAAATGATGCGGTTGTAGTGATCAATAATAATAACAAAAGATTTTTCATGCAAAATGTTTTAGCAGCGATTAAAAGCATTTAAAAGTAATAAAAAACCCTTTTAGAAAAACTAAAAGGGTCATAATTTGTGGTAAAAAGGCCTTAATGACCGCCTCCTAATTTTTTATCAAAACTAATGCCTTGATTTTTTAATATACTGCTTACTTTCCAAGCGTAAAACGCCAAATAAGCAAAACACAAAACACCCACAATATAGCTGCTTTGGATACCAATACTTTCAGAAACAAAACCTTGCAGCCAACTGATAATTCCGCCACCCATAATCATCATGATTAAAAAACTACTACCCTGACTGGTATTTTTTCCGAGTCCGCTAACAGCTAAAGTAAAAATACATGGCCATAATGTACTACAAAACAAACCGACACTGGTAAAAGCATAAACGCTTACCATTCCTTCAGTGAACATACCAATTAAAAGTGCAATAATACCCAACGCAGAGAATATGAGCAGCATTCGTGCTGGATTGCCCTTGCTCAAAATATCGGCACCAATGAGCACTAAAATAATCAAACCATAAATATAAAATGGGGTCAAATCATGTTTGGCAATAGCGTTAACAACAAGAAAAACACCAAAAGCCAAATAAGGCGCGATAAACTTTAATATTTTTTGCATACTAATTTCATTGCTAAATGCTTCAACAGCACCTGTCCAACGGCCAATCATCAAACTCGCCCAGTACAACGAAATATAAGGCGCGATATCTTGTGTCAAAAAACCCAAATTATTTTCCATATAAGCAGGCAAATTACTTGCTGTAGAAACTTCGACACCGACATATACAAATATAGCAATCATGCCTAAGACCAATTGTGGATAAGCTAAAGCTGATTTTTTTGAAGTATTAATATCTTCATCAGCTTCAACGATGGTCTCTGGACGATCAGGTAAGGAAGAAAATTTTAGTAAAACAGCAACTAAAAGAAAAGCCAAACCTAGAATCAAGTAAGGAATTTTTACGCTTTCGATACTCATTTCAGTAGTAGCAGTTGCACTAGAACCAAAAATAGCAAAGCTTACAATAAGCGGTCCGATGGTAGTTCCAAAATTATTAATTCCGCCAGCTAATGTCAATCGTTGCGATCCAGTCGCAATCGGACCCAAAGCAATGGCCAATGGATTGGCGACAGTTTGTTGCAACGAAAATCCCAAAGCAACAATAAACAATCCCGAAAGCATTAAAACAAATGAACCTGAATTGGCTGCTGGATAAAACAATAATGTGCCTAATGCCGAAATGGTCAATCCGAGTGCCAACGCATTTTTGTAACCAATTTTATTAACAATATCGCCTTTTATTATAAATGAAATCCCCATATAAATTAAAGATCCAACAGTGTAAGCAATATAAAAAGCGAGTGATACCAATTGGCTTTGCCCTTGTGTTAAATCGAATGCTTTTTTGAAAACTGGAATCAATATGTCGTTACTTGCTGCAACAAATCCCCAAAAAAAGAAGACGGTTACAAGCGGAATAAATTGACCCCATTTGGTTTGTACATTTTCTGAACTCATAAAAAATTGGTTAAGTGGTTAAATTGTTTTGGTTTATTGTTTTATCAAATCCTATTTTTTTAGGAACAAAAAAAAAGAATCCTACAATAGAATTCGATTAATTTTTGTTAAATATACATTTATTCGAAAATATAGGATATAAAAGCCGAATTAGTTATTAACGAAATCGATTTCTTTGCACAAAAAAAGTGGTTTTCTGTGGTATATTACAACGTTTGCGTTTGCTAAAAAGTTTGTTTTTTAAAATTAATACTCTAAAACACACAATTATTAAAAGAGCATCGATTTCAAAATAACATGAATTGAGATAACGAAATTATTTTCATTATAGGTTATGCATCTAAAACCATCATTCAGCCAGTTTAACTTCCGATTTTCCTCCGATTCCGTTGTTGTTAAAAGCTTCAATCTGAAAATAATAGGCATCCGATTTATCCAATCCATTAAAATAATATTCGTTTTTACCATAAACCATTATCGATCCATAGAGCGTTTCGGGCGTTTTGCCAAAATAAATTACATAACCATCAGCATTGGGCTCTTGTTGCCATTTGAACCAAACATTGCGGCGCTCGCCTTTGACTTTCTTACCAGAACGCAACGTTACAAAATTTTGAACTACACCAGGACTTGTACTTGAACCCTTACCAAAAACCCGAAAGCCCGAAAGCGCAAACTTTCCGGTTGGCATGCCAAAATTGACCATTTTTATATACCTTGTCTTGATTGTATTTGACAATTCGATATAATCATGCGGCACATCTTTTGTGTTTTTGCTTTTATCCAAAAGTATTTTCCAGTTTTTTTTATCGTCCGAATAATACAAAATATATTGGTGTCCCAATGTTGTTTCTGGTTTTCCCATCAGCGTAACATCTTGATCGGCATAGTTGATTTGTATGGCATTAACAGTACTTTTTTCGCCCAAATCACTAATCAAATATTCTCCTTTTTTTGCAGATTGTGCCGACCAAAACGTTTTGATGTCTTCATCAACCAACAAATTGGGTTGTAAGCCGCCTAAAGTCGAACTCACTTCGACAGGTTTGTTGTAGTTCAGCAACATCCAACCCGAAAAATTAGCATCCAGATGGTTTTTCTTTTGTGAAGGCAAAAATGTGGGATAATCACCATATGCTGTATTCGAATACAATATGCCATTTTTATCAAATCCTGCTGGCCAAATACCAATGCGCCGTTCAAAATTATTTTTTGTACAAATTGTAATGGTTCCAACATGCCAATAATAGTCATTTGCATCTTGGTACGTGGCGCCATGACCGGCACCTCTAGCAAAACCGCCCGGTTTATAAGAAAACGGATTGTGTGATTGGTAATCAAAAGGACCCAACGGATGATTGCTTACATAAACGCCATCGCCATAACCACTAAATTCGGTTCCAGGCGCGCCATACTGCAAATAATATTTGTTATTATGCTTGTTAACAAAAGCACCCTCCATAAAGGGTTGCAAAAAGGTATTGTCGTTGTTTTCGCCAAAGCGCTCCCAACCATGCTCGTCATCGTTGAGTGCAATCAAATCATAAACTTCGCCTTCGGGTTGGAATGTTTTTCGATTGAGTTTTATGCCGTGAATTGGATAGGTATTACTAGAACCATAATATTCATAAACTTCGTCTTTTTCTTTGTCCCAAAATATTTGTGGATCCCAAGCTCCAGCTGCCGATTCGTGCACCAATTCTTTCCAATCGTCGGTCGCGGGATTCGTACTCATCCAAATCGGAAATGTTTTGGTATGGGTAGAACCAACAACTATCATTGTATCATTGACAAAAGAAACCGAAGGCGCACACAATTCGTCATACACTTTATGCTCTGTTCTCAAGAATTTTCTTGAAATAAATTGCCAGTCCAACATGTCTTTGCTATGCCAATAACCCCATTGATTGGTCGAAAATAAAAAATATTCGCCTTTAAAAAAAGTGATAACCGGATCGGCAGTGGCTCGGTGCTTACCTTGGGTTACAAAATTCGGAATCGGACAATATCCATAATCAATGTTGATTGGATTACAGTACGTTCTTTGTTGCGAAAAAATAGCGGTTGAAAAAAATATGAAAAGGAATAAAAGTGATGATTTCATAAAACAATAAGATAAAATTTTTTATTGGGGCGTGACCGCAAGGGTCGTGCTTTCGCACTCGCTTTTTGGAGATTTTCCACTTTGTTTCAAATCCCAAAAGAGCTCAAACAATTGCTCAATCACTCACGCAAAATCCATAATCAATTGGCGATCGGCGCATCATAATTAAACATTCAATAAATATAAATTGACTGGTAAACATTCCGAAATATGCACCCCAAAATGTTTGTTCCATCGGCATACTAATTTTTCCGCCTTCACAATTACCGTTAAAAGTCAAGTAAGGATTGATTTGTGCCATTTGTTATTTAATTTATTGGTTCAAAACTTATTGCCGTTCCGCCACCAGCTGCCAAAACCATATTGATTTTTGATTTTGAGGTCACCGTCATTGTTTTTATTTCGTAATTAATTGGATTTTTCTCCCAATGGGCCGTTTTTCCATCTTGATAAATTATGGCTTTGTATTTTTTATTGGGCGGAAGAAAATCTAAAGAGATTTTCGATTTTCTGGCATTTTCGTCGGTTATCGCTCCCAGAAACCAAGTATTTTTTCCTTTTGTTTTTCTGACTACCGTCAAATAATCGCCTGGTTCGGCTTCGAGATAATGGCTTTCGTCCCAATCGGTTGCCACATCTTTAATGAATTGAAAAGCATCTGGGTATTTTTCATAATTTTCGACCAAATCGGCAGCCATTTGCAAAGGTGAATACATGGTGACATACAGTGCTAATTGTTTGGCCAAAGTAGTGTGCACTTGCTCTTTTTTGGCTTTATCATAAATATTCATTTTGATTTCGAAAATCCCAGGTGTGTAATCCATTGGACCACCCAGAAGTCGGGTAAAAGGTAAAATCGTTTCGTGCATCGGCGGATTTCCGGTGCTCCAAGCATTGAATTCGTTGCCACGAGCCGCTTCGGCAGCAATATAATTGGGATAAGTTCTGCTGT
>CANKZI010000037.1 GCA_947488595.1 Flavobacteriaceae bacterium | reverse complement strand
TTTTGTATATAAACTGTTGATAAAAGAAGTATTAGCATTGTCAATGGCCGAAACTTTTGGGTCAGGGGATTTGCCCCAACCATCTAAAATCATCAAAATCACTTTTTTGTTCATGGCTTTTTTATTTTGTAACAAAGGTAATTTATTTATAAAAGCCAATCGGCAATAAATCGAAACCAATTGCGACTTCTTTTCAAATTAAAACCAATTTTTGGCTGCATTATAGTCAATATAATAACGAAAACTAATAGAAAAGATATTGTTGAGATTGTCTTCAAAAAGGTTATTGAAGTTTTTTGCAAAATTGCGTTCGATGACATTGCTATAATCCTGAGCATTGTTTCGGTATAATATAGAAATTTGACTTGCAGGCGCAAACCACCACGAATAGGATAAATCAAAATTCCATGCGCCAAAATTTTCGTCTAAGCCATTCACAAATGCTGTGTCGGTCAAAAAGCCATCTTGCTGGAGAATAAAATTTTGTTTGTTTTGTGAAACAAGCCAATAATGACGGGCTGTTAGGTTAAATGTCATTTTATTGTTGATTGCCAATTTGCCGCTCAATTCATTGGTAATTGTTTTTACATTACGCTGTGTGTAATAAATGTCATTCAACGGATTTTCGACATAAATAGAACCACGGTCATTAAGATTTCTAAAATAATTGAAAGAATAAATCAACAAAATTTTATCGTTCACTCGGTACCGCGGACTCAAATAAAAACCATAATCGATGCGCCTATGTTCGTCATAAAATTTGACCGAAGGTTGAAAATCAATGGCAAAAGCACGATTGTAATTTGAGGAAAAAAATAAATTAGAACTAAAACTTCTGGGCAAATACGAATAACGACCGAAAACCCTAGGCTGATAAAAATCAAAAGTGGTCAAAGGATTGATTTGAAAAAAAGCTTTGTAATAATCGTTACTTACTGAATTTCCTTCGACACTAAAATTAAAAAACTGGTCTTGTATTTTTCCGGTTGTATTTTGTATTTCAACGCTCGATTTCACATCCATCCTAAAAGTATTGAAAATGGAAGTCGGATTCAAAATACGATAACTAAAATCGGCATATACATTGTGATAATCAGTTTGTGCGCCATACCCCAAATCATTGATGTCATAATTGGCCGAAATGTATTTTCCAAAAACGGTATAACGGTATTTGCCACTGGTTTTTTCAAAATTTAATGCTGTTTTAAAGCCATCATAATCACTAGTCTTATTGATGTATTGGTACGCATTGCTAAAATCGCCTTCTGAATTGGTGTCAATCGTACTGTATTTAAAATCGCCCGATAAATTATAATCGTTCCCTTTACTATTTAAATCAAACAAAAAGGCAGATGTATTGGCGTCACGGTAATTTCCGTTTCTTGTAACATTGGTATTCGTTAAGGTAACCGAAGAATTTTGATTGAAACGCTGGTCCAAAACCAATACATTATAATTGGTTAAAGGTTCGACAACGCCTCTTCTTTTATCTCCAGTAGCAAAATTCTGAATGATGCCGGTAGTTTTTTCGGTAATGGCATTTAAAAAACCAATACCCAATCCGTTTTTAGTTCGTCCAGAAATTTTTATCGCATTCAATAAATTTACTGCTGCTGGTTCGATCACCGTTTCTGCGTTGCCATCAAAACCAAATCGTGGCGCACCCCCAATTCTTCGGGTATATAATAGATTGGCTTTATTAAACAAATCGGTGCCTTCGGTAAAAAAAGGACGGTTTTCGTTAAATTGTTGTTCGTATGGACTTAAATTTAAAATGACATTATCAAATTTGGTTTGACCAAAATCGGGAACTAAAATTGCATCGAGTGTAAACGAATCATTGATGCCATACTTTATATCCATTCCAGCTTTGAATTTATTGGCCGATCCCGATTCGTTTTTTTCATAATAATAAGAAGAATATGGGATGAAGAACAATCGGGTAGGGGTTTTTACATTTTGAATGCCTTGCAAAACGCCGTTTTGGTTTCGTGTAGATTCGATTTTATTGTCTATCGCACTCCAAGTATAACTTTGTCGGTCACGCCTGATGCCTCGAAAAAAATTGATTCCCCAAGTCTGTACCGATTCTTTTGAAAACCGAAGTGCGGCATACGGAATTTTCATTTCGACTGTCCAGCCCAAATCCGTAATAGTAACTTCGCTATCCCAAATCGCATCCCACGAAAAATCTTGATTATAATTATTTGGCGCAACTTCACCATCTTCGGTAGCCAAACGGTCCATTTGAACCCCAGAAGCACTGACAAAAAACTGAAAATCTTGTTGTCCGTCATTAAAACCATTTACAAAAACACCAAAGATATCTGCCGTACCAATATTGTCTCGTTGGGTAATTTCTTTTAAAATTTTTGAAGGTGCATCGTCAAACATCGTGGCAAAAATATAAATGGCCTCATTGTCATAAACAATTCTCACATCGGTTTTTTTACTGGTATCAATGGCTTTACCATTGTCGGGTTGGAACATAACAAAATCAGTAGCAACAGGCGCAAACTGCCAAATTGCTTCATTATTTTTTCCGTCCACAGTTACTTTTTCAGAAGTAAATTTTGCATCCAACGCTTTTTTTTGAGCCAATGTTACCGTGCAAAGCAAAAGAAAAGAAAAGAAAATGATTTTAAAAAACGGTTTCATAGCGATTTTGATTGGCTTCACAAAAGTAAAAATTTAACAACCATTTGCACTTAGTTTACAATTTAATTTTATTAATTGAATTATTCATAAGCGTTTAAAATAGTTTAATTGTTAAACTTGGCATTAAGTTTGATTAAAGGAAAAGTGTTTTTTACTTTTGAAGCCCAAATGAATTAAGTTAACCGATACATTTTTAATGATTTATAAATTATTCCCCATTTTCTTTTTATTATTGAGCAGTTTTTCTCCGCGCGAAATAAAAACCACTAACCCAAAGCCCATCGCGTACACTTCAGTTAAATCTGACATCGAACTCAAAGTTGAAAATATTTACAATCAGTTGCATTCCAACGATTTATTAATGCCAAATTTAAATAGTTTTTCTAAAGCTTTAGTGGGATTTTATGACCTAAAGGCAAAAGGATTGGTGTCTAAAGATATATTAACTTTAATCGACTTTAGTCTTTCATCAAATACCAAAAGGCTGTGGGTTATCGATTTGACATCAAATACCATCTTATACCAATCTCTTGTAGCACATGGCAGAAATACAGGTGACGAATTTGCCAATTCTTTTTCAAATGCAGCCGAATCTTATAAAAGCAGTTTGGGTTTTTATGCCACAGGCGAAATTTATAATGGCAAACACGGTACCTCACTAAAATTAGACGGACTAGAAAAAGGCATCAATGACAATGCAAGAACGAGAGCTGTAGTGATGCATGGCGCAGATTATGTAGCCGAATCGTTTATCAAAAACAACCACCGATTGGGTCGCAGCTTGGGTTGTCCAGCACTTCCGGTAGCCATGACAAAAGCCATCGTCAACGCCATAAAAGGCAAATCGTGTTTGTATATTTACCATCCTTCTTTAGATAAAAAATCGGCTGCTCGATTACTGTCTTAAAAAGCACTAACATTTTTTGAACATTTTGAAATGCAATCCTATTTCTTGGATTTCAAAACTAGGACCTGATTTTATATAGCCAGCTTTTTCATAAAATGCTACAGCTGCTAATCGCGCATTGCACCAAATCAAAGTGCCGCTTTGGTTTTTGATATACAATTCAGTAAATTGAAGCATTTGTAACCCAAAACCCATTTTTTGATGGCTTTCTAAAACCGCCATTCCGCGCAATTGGAATTGTTTTCTATCCTCAAAACCATCCAAATTATTTTCTAAAACCGTGATAATGCCAACCAAATTATCCGTTTCAAAAAGCCCAAAATGAGTTGTAGTTGGTTCAATATCCCCATCAAAATGACATGTTGCAATCGGTTTTCCAAATCTCAAAACAGGATGACGTACTGTTATTGCTTCTAAAACGCTAATTGTTCTAATTTTTACCATAGTTTTCTATATTGATTGATTGCACTATAACATTTTAATTATAAAAGATTTAGCTGCTTCGCACTTTTGAGAAGCTTACTTAAATACAAAAGAATCATTTTTTTCTTAAAAAACTTGCATCTAAAAAAACTAATTACTTATATTTGCACCTCAATAATGCGGAAGTAGCTCAGTTGGTAGAGCTCCAGCCTTCCAAGCTGGTTGTCGCGAGTTCGAGCCTCGTCTTCCGCTCTAAAGCCTTAAACTTTTTGTTTGAGGCTTTTTTGTTTTTAAACCATTTAGCGATTTGAAAAATTAATGATTTACAAAAAAGTTCAATTTTTTTGGGCGTGCCCCTTTGGGTCGGGTTTTTCGCAGTGCATGGCACTTTGCTGCAACCCCTTACGCAGTCGCGTTTCCATTTCAAATCTATTTCAAAGAACTCAAATCGCTTCCAGCTTCCATTTCAACAGTTTCCTGATTTTGACGAAAAAGCCGGGCTGATAAATCACCTTTCAAGATGATTTCTTCTCCTTTTACATCAAGCCAACTGCCTTCACGCAATCCTAAAACAGGCGCCGAATTGAACGCATGGAATTCTCTAATTCGCGTTTCTCGGGTTTCTCCCATGTGTTTCGACTGCAAATCGGCATCCAAATAATGCGGATTCAAATTAAATGGAACCAATCCCAATGTTTGAAAACTCGGCGGATATAGAATCGGCATATCGTTGGTCGTTTGCATCGTTAATCCTGTAATATTACTGCCAGCACTTGTGCCCAAATAAGGCGTTCCGTTTTTTATGACTTCTGCCAAAGTAGTCATCACATCCAATTGATACAATTGTGACACCAACAAAAAGGTATTGCCACCACCTACAAAAATTCCTTGGGCAATTTGAATGGCAGTTTTTGGATTTTCAAATGTATGAATGCCATTTACAGCAATGCCAATTTTGGCAAAAGCTGAAACCACTTTTTGTGTATAATCATCGTGAGAAATCCCGCCAGGGCGTGCATACGGAATAAAAAGCAAAGTTTTGCAGTCTTTAAAATGTTGCTTTAATTGGGGTAATAGGTACTCCAAATAAGCACCGCCATGAAGCGTAGAAGTGCTCGCGATAATAAGGTTTTTCATTTTTTTATGTTTATTTGAATGATAAATACAATTTAGCATCGACTGTACGAAATCTAAAAATTGATATCATAAACTGATTTTAAAACCTTTATAATTTCAACTTTACGACTTTATGACTTATGTATATTGTTGTTAAAGATAAAAAATACAATCATTTTTTTTAACGCCAACTCAAAAATCCACCTTTTTTTTAATTAACACAATTTTACCAAGGCGTTAATAATTAATTTAGAATGGTTTAGAATACTTTTACTTCGCAACTTATTGCATCGCCTATGACCAAGAGGTTTACTTTTTTGTTTTGTTTTCTTTTTATATTTGTATTTGGATTTGCTCAAGAAGAAAAAATAATTCACGGAAAAATCATCATTAAAGATGCCACGCCAATGGGCGTTCATATCATTAATTTGGTCAACGAAAAAGAAGCCATCAGTAATGAAAAAGGTGAATTTATTATTTTAGCAAAACCAGATGATGTTTTGGTTTTTGCTTCAGATCATTTGGATTACCAGCGAAAAATCATTGAAATAACCGATTATAAAGCTGCATTTATAAACATCGCGATGACTTCCAAAATCAATCAACTGGACGAAGTTGAAATTAATTATCCAACAATTAATGCTTTGAATTTGGGAATTTTATCCAAACCAGCAAAAAAATATACACCCGCCGAAAGAAGGTTATACACATCCCAAAGCACCGTTTTTGATGCGCTTTTAAATAATTTATCAGGACGAACAAAAATGTTAGAACGCGGCATGGCGATTGAGAAAAAAGAACTTGTTTTGAAAAAGTTGGAGGATCTTTATGATGAAACATTTTATACCGAAAGACTAAAAATTAATAAAGAATTCATCAAAGCGTTTCGATATTATGCTGCCGAAAATCAAAAATTGAATGAGGCAATCAATACAAATAATAATTTTTTGATTACTTTTTTACTGATAGGATTGGCCGAAAATTATAATGCGATGTTTACAAATGAAAAGCAATAGTTGCCTTGTTTTTTTTATTATACTGTCCCAATTTTCTTTTTCCCAAAAAAGCAAAATGATTGGCGGCACAGTCACAATAAAAGATGCTACTGCTCAAGGTATTATTGTTTTGAATTTGGTCAATGAAAATGAAACCGTAACCAACAAGCAAGGTCAATTTAGTATTTTGGCATCTATAGATGATGTTTTGGTTTTTTCGGCTGTGCATCTGGATTATCAACGCAAAATTATTGAACAACAAGATTTTGATTCTGGTAGTTTCACTATTGCCATGACCTCAAAAATCAACCAATTGGACGAAGTAAGAATAATAGAACACAAAGGTATTAATGCTGTTGCCTTGGGCATCTTATCAAAACCAGCAAAACAATATTCGCCAGCAGAACGGCGATTAAAGACTGCAAATTCATTTGATTTTACTCCAAGTTATGGTTTCATGATGGGAGGTGCCATGTCAATTGATCCCATTATCAATGCGATTTCTGGCAGAACAAAATTATTGAAATCGGAGTTGAAAATCGAAAAAAGAGAACTATTACTAAAGAAATTAGATGCACTGTATGCAACCGAATATTATACTGAAAGACTAAAAATTCCAAAACAATTTGTTACTGGATTTAAGTATTATTGTATAGAAGACAAGCAATTTGCGCAAACATTGGTTGCTAAAAATAAAACAATGACCGGATTTTTGATGAATTTGTTGGCAACCGAGTACAACTTTTTGAGCCATGAATAAAATTACTTTCTTGCTTTTTTTAGTCATGATGTGTCATTTTGCTTTTTCGCAACAAATGCCACGCGAAATACTGCAAGGACAAATCGTTGCAGACACACTCGGAATCGAAAATGTAACGATTTTTAACAGCAACACCAACAAAACATCAACTTCCGACAATTTAGGCTATTTTACTATTTATGCCCGAGAAAAAGACACCTTGATTTTTTCGAATATGGCTTTCCAATCCAAAAAAATGGCACTATCAAAAGGCGACTTTAAGCTCAAAGTGATGCGAATAAAATTGGATGTTTATATCAATAATTTGGACGAAGTATTCATTAGTCCGTACTCGCTAACGGGTGATTTAGAAAATGATGAAAAAAACATCATGATTCCCGAAATGCCAAAGATTGACCTAAATTCGGCTTTGATAACCAATTTTGAAGCCGACAACCAATCAACGGTTCAAAACACTTTGATACCAGGTTATTTGGATGGCACTTATATGGTTGATCTTGCAGCAATAGGAAAAAAATTAATCAAACTATTTTCAACCCCAAAAGAAAAAAAAGAAGTGGTTTTTGTTTCTGAGAAAATTTTTCAAGAAGCAGTAAAACAAAAATTTTCAGACGATTTTTTTAAGGTTACTTTACAACTTAAAAAAGAAGAAATTGGTCTTTTTCTTTCCTTTTGCGAAAATGATTCCAAAGCAAGAACATTATTAGATCCAAAAAAAGAATTCGAGTTGATTGATTTTTTAATCGAAAAAAGCAAACAATACCACCGCACTCAAAAAGAATAACTACTTTTGAAAAATGAAAAAAACGGCGAAATTTTTGGTGCTTTTTATGATGTGTATCGGCTTATCTTCGTTTGGATTACATAAGTTTTATGTGTCAATTTATCAAATTGATTATGTTGCCGAAAAAAAAGAAATACATATTACAGCCCGCATTTTTATTGATGATTTGAATGGTGCTTTGGAACAAAATTTCAAAACAAAAATCCATGTTGGCGAAGAAAATGAGAGTACACAAGATGTCGAATATTTAAGAAAGTACTTTGCAAATCATTTTGCAATCGAAGTCAATAATCAAAAAAAAGACATTCAGTTTTTAAGCAAATCACTTGACGGAAATGTTGTAATTTGTTATTTTAAGTTGCAAAATATCAAAAAAATTAATACATTAAAAATTAGTAATTCCGCTCTAATTCATTGGAATAGCGAACAACAAAACATTATTCAAACCTCCATTTACAAAAAAAAGCAAAGCGTTTTATTCAAAGAAGAAATTACTTCTGCTGTGTTAAAGTTTTAACCAAATGGTATGCTTCAATAAAAATAATTACTTTTAGCTTTTATAAAAAAACAAGCCTTTCAAAACAAGATGAAAAAAATAAATTTATTCCTTTTTATAGCACTTTCGTTTTCGATTTTTGCGCAGGAAGCTCCAAAATCAAAGCAGCCAGGACAACAAGATGTCAACAAATTCAGACAAATGTATGATTTGTTAGCAACGCCAAATATGTACAGAACTGCTTCGGGCGCACCTGGTCCCGAATATTATCAGCAGCAAGCCGATTATAAAATGGACATCGAATTGGACGATAAAAATCAAAAGCTGTATGGTGTTGAAACCATTACCTATCACAATAATGCCAAAGAATCATTGGATTATTTGTGGATCCAGATGGACCAAAATCAAAGTGCCAAAACTTCTAAATCGCCTTTAGTAGAAAATTCGAAAATAGATCCAGCAATCAATGTTACTGGTTTTTCTCGAAAATATATGGAAGAAAAATTTGATGGAGGTTTTAAGATCGAATACATCAAAGACCAAACAGGAAAAGCATTGCCCTATACGGTAAATGAAACCATGATGCGCATTGATTTGCCGAAACCATTGTTGCACGGTGAAAAATTTTCTTTTTCGATAAAATGGTGGTACAACATCAATAACTATATGCTTGATGGAGGCCGTTCTGGATATGAGCATTTTCCAATAGATGGCAATAATCTCTATGTTTTAGCACAGTTTTATCCTAGAATGGCAGTTTATAACGATGTCGAAGGTTGGCAAAACATGCAGTTTTGGGGAAGTGGCGAATTTGCATTGCCTTTCGGGAATTTTGAAGTCAATATCACCGTTCCAGCCGATCACATTATGGAAGCGACTGGTGTTTTGCAAAACCGTTCAGACGTTTTTACTGCGGAACAACTCAAACGTTACGCATTGGCCGAAAAATCTTTTGATATACCAGTTGTAGTGGTGACTCAAGCAGAAGCAACGTTGGCAGAAAAATCATTTTCTGATAAAAAGAAAATTTGGCGTTTTAAAGCCGAAAACGTTCGTGATTTTGGAATTGCGACTTCGCGAAAATTCATTTACGATGCGATGGCGGTGCAGCTCGGTGGAAAACAGGTGATGGCAGTTTCATTGTATCCAAAAGAGGGTAATCCGTTGTGGGAAGAATTTTCGACAAGAGCAGTTGCACATACAATCAAAAGTTATTCAAGCCATACATTCGATTATCCTTACCCAAAAGCAGTTTCGGTCAATGCTCAAGACCAAGGAATGGAATATCCTATGATTTGCTGGAATTTTGGACGTCCAGATTCCACCGGAAAATATTCGGATCGTGTAAAATATGGTATGCTGGGTGTTATCATACATGAAGTAGGACACAATTTTTTTCCGATGATTGTCAATTCCGATGAACGTCAATGGACTTGGATGGACGAAGGATTGAATACTTTTATGGAATATTTGGCAGAAATCGAATGGGAAGCTAATTTTCCCGTTGACCGCGGACCAGCAAGATTGATTGTGCCTTACATGAGTGGTGATCAAAGCAATTTAGAACCCATTATGTCCAATTCTGAAAGTATTCGCCAGTTTGGTAATAATGCTTATGGAAAGCCAGCTGCGGGATTGAATATTTTGAGAGAAACGATTATGGGTCGTGAATTGTTTGATTTTGCGTTTAAAACGTATGCGAATCGATGGAAATTCAAACACCCTACACCCGAAGATTTTTTTAGAACGATGGAAGATGCTTCGGCAACCGATTTGGACTGGTTCATTCGTGGATGGTTTTATACAACCGACTTTAATGATATCGGAATTAAAGAAGTAAAACGTTATTTTGTTAGCAACGACGCGCCAAAAGGATTCAAAGCCAATGCCACTTCTCGCCGAAGACGATTGGCCAATTCTGGACCGATGGTTTATTTGATTGCCGAAGGAAGCGAAAATTATAAACCCGAAATGAACAAGCCTTTGCAAATTAAAGAAATTAAGGCTTTGGATGAATTTGTAAAAAGTAATTTCACTCCAGAAGAGCGTGCGAAATTGGTAACGCCACAGTATTTTTATGAAGTAACTTTTAACAAACCTGGGGGATTGGTAATGCCAATTATTATCGAAATTACTTTTGAAGATGGAACAAAAGAAATGCAAACTTTTCCGGCACAAATTTGGCGTCTTAATGATGCCGAAGTTACCCGAACATTGGCGACAAAAAAAATAATTGCTAAAATTGTTGTTGATCCCAATTTAGAAACGGCTGATATTGATACGACAAATAATTCATGGCCGAAAACGCAAGAAAAATCAAAATTTGATTAATGAGAATTTGGTATAATAAGCATCAAAATCTTTGTAGCTTTGTAAATTATAATTTGTAATAAAAAGAATATGTTTGGTATTGGAGGAGGCGAATTGTTTTTTATAATTTTAGTAGCTATTATGCTTTTTGGGTCTAAAAATATTCCCGAAGTAGCACGAACAATAGCGAAAGGCATCGCCCAATTGAAAAATGCAACTGACGAAATAAAGAATGAAGTTCAAAAAAGTGCCGAACAAAATGGTTTTGATAAGAAATCATTAACAGGCGGTTTTTCGGAAGAAATAGATAAAGTAAAACAAGGTTTCAACAATATCATCACAGAAAATACGTCCGAAAATCCATTGAAGATGAGCGATATTACATCAGATATTGCCACAGAAATCAATAAAGCCAAAGAAAATATCGAAGATTTGTCTGGTCCAATCAAACGAATAAAATAAATGTTAGACCAAATATTACAACTCGATAAAACGGTTTTTGTTTTTTTAAACGGATTAGGATCAGCTTATTTTGATGGATTGTGGTTGTTAATTACGAAGCAAATCAACTGGGTCCCCATATTTGTCATCATACTTTATTTGGTTTTCAAACATCTCGGATGGCGTCATGCTTTGCTTATTATCGGGATGATTACCTTACTATTAATTTTGACAGACCAAACCACCAATCATCTTTTTAAATACCGCTTTATGCGGCTCCGTCCCGGAAGCGATCCTGCGCTTGACGGTCTTATCAGGGCAGTAAAAACTAGTAGTACTTTTAGTTTTATATCGGGTCATGCTTCGAACTCAATGGCAGTGGCTTTTTTTCTTTTTAAAGTTTTAAAGCCTTATTTAAAGTTTATGGGCTTTATTTTTTTATGGCCAATGGTATTTGCTTATAGCCGAATTTATTTGGGCTTGCATTATCCACTTGATATTTTATGCGGTTATGTATGGGGAATTCTTATGGCATTATTAATATTGAAATTATATACCGTAATTCGGGATAAAATATTTCCTAACCAAAAAGAAAACGTCGACCGTCCAAAAAATGCAGAGCCCATAACCAATTGATTACAAAATCCTCGTAACGGTAAGACCATCACGAATAGGCAATAAAACCGTTTCAACTCGGGGGTCATTTTTGAGTAATAAATTGTATTCCAAAAGTGTTTTTGTACTAATGTCATTCGGCTGTAATACTTCAACCACCTTGCCGCTCCACAGCACGTTATCCGACAAAATTATTCCGCCTTTGTTCATTTTTGGGACAATCATTTCATAATAATTAATGTAATTTTCTTTGTCAGCATCAATAAAAACCAAATCGAATTTTAAGTCAAGCGTTGGAATAACTTTTGTCCCTTCGCCCAAATGCTGCACAATTTGTTTTCCCCAAGGCGATTGATCAAAATATTTGCGCTGAAAATCAATTAACTCTTCTTTGATGTCAATCGTATGCAAAATACCATTTTCTTGGATGCCTTCGCAAAGGCATAAAGTTGAATATCCAGTGTAAGTACCAATTTCTAAAATCGACAAAGGCCGAATCAGTTTCGACAATAAGCTTAGTACACGTCCTTGAAAATGACCGCTCAGCATTCTGGGCAACAGTATTTTTTGGTAAGTTTCTTTATTCAAACGTGCCAACAGTTCGGGTTCGTTTTCTGAATGTTTTTCGATATAATCTTCTAAATCATCTGATAAAAAGTGCATGCTTTTTTTTGCAAAGGTAGCCATTAGTGCAATTAACCTAAAAATAAATGGCCATCAAATTATATCCTTTTTTTGTGTTTTTTTAGTATTTTTTTTACCTAATTTTACGCGCCTGTTAAATCTAAGAAAATGAAATTTAATTTTACTTTATCAATGGCTTTGCTAATTGGTTTTTTTAGCTTCGCTCAAGTTACAAATGAAGGAAAACCAAAAAGTTGGAGCTGGGAAAAATCCAGTATTTTAAACCCAATTATTTTACCAAAAGTCGATTTAAAAAAGTTGCAAGACGAAGATGCAATCAACGACCAACGCAAAGATATTCCGTGGCGTTTTGGTCAAGAAATAATTGTAGATTACAATCTTCAAAATGCAGGACAATGGACTACACTTGATAATGGCGATAGGGTTTGGAGAATTCGATTTGCTTCAAAAGGCGCTAAAACAATGAACTTTTTATTTAGTGATTTTTTTATGCCCGAAGGTGCATCATTATACCTTTATAACAACAACAAATCTGATTTATTAGGTGCTTATACCTCAATTCAAAATAATGAAGAACATATTTTAGGAACGTGGTTGGTCAAAGGCGGCGATATTTGGTTAGAATATTACGAACCAATTGCGCAAAAAAACATAGGGAAACTTGAAATTTTTAAGGTCATTCATGGTTATCGTTCTTCAGATGATTTTTTGAAATCACCCGACAATGATTTAAATGGTTCCGGTAATTGCAATTATGATGTCGATTGTAACATGGGTTCCATTAATGATTTAAAAGAAACCAACAAAAAATCGGTTGCTCTTATTGTAGTGAATAACTCTGGTTATTGTACTGGTGCGCTAATCAATAACACCAATAACGATGGAACGCCTTATTTTTTAACAGCCAACCACTGTTATTCTAATCCAGCAGCTTGGTCATTTAGATTCAATTGGATCAGTCCAAATCCAATTTGTGCTCAAAATAGTTCAAGCACCAATACTTCGGATATTTTAACTATTAGTGGGGCAACATTAAAAGCCAGAAGACAAGATTCTGATTTTTGTTTGGTACAAATCAATGGAGCAATACCCGCAAGTTGGGACGTAAAATGGGCAGGATGGGACAAAAGTACTGCCGTTTCGCCATTTACTTTTGGAATCCACCATCCAGCAGGAGATATTATGAAAGCTTGTTTAGATAATAATCCTCCATTATCGCTTAACGATGCTGGCAATTATTGGCAAGTGCAAGATTGGGAGTTGGGAGTGACCGAAGGCGGTTCTTCAGGTTCTCCTTTTTTTAATAGTGATGGCAGAATTATTGGACAATTGTGGAGAGGAATTGCAGCTTGTAATGGTACTAATGATAATGGAGGTTCCGATGATTATGGGCGTTTTGATGTTTCTTGGAATACAGGAACAACTCCAGCAACCAGATTAAAGGATTGGCTCGACCCAACCAACACCAATGCAACAACAACCGACGTGTATCCGCCTAACCAAGTATTTGCGGTCAACGCCAAAGGTAAAATTATCGGAATTCCATCTATCATTTGCGGAACTAGTATTACACCGTCGCTGCAAATCATAAATAACGGATCGGCGGTGCTTACTTCGGCACTAGTCTCTTATGCTGTGAATTTCGACTTCCCGACCGAAATCAATTGGACCGGCAATCTACTGCCTGGCGAAAGTGAATACATTGATTTTGGAACCATCACAATTAATTCTGGAGAAAATGCTTTTTACACCAACATTGAGATTCCAAATGGCGTCGCCGATCAATTTAATTCTGATAATGTGGGCACTTTTACATTTAATGCAGCGCAAGCTTATGAAACGACTTCTTTAACGTTTAATATCGAAACCGATGATTATGGCAATGAAACTTCTTGGATGATTCAAAATTCGAACGGTACAACGATTGCCGAAGGAGGAAATTATGCAGATAATCAATCCTATACACAAACCATCCAATTGCCTCAAGACGATTGTTATACGTTTACCATTAGCGACACCGAAGGCGATGGCATTTGTTGCGCTTATGGCAACGGAAGTTATGCACTAACAACTGCCGACAATGTAGTGATTATCGAAGGTGGCGATTTTGGTGGTGGTGAGGCAAAAACATTTCAAGCGATTGATAATTTATCAAATGATGACATGACGCTAGCTAAGGTTATAAAGGTTTATCCAAATCCTTCAAATGGTTGGTTTACGATAAACAACAATAAATCTTCTGAAATTGATTATGTGGTATATAATTTATTAGGGCAACCTGTTTTGACCGGAAATAGGAATGCAAGCATGGAGCAAAACATCAATTTGAGCGCACATGCTGCTGGGATTTATATTATTGAAATTACCGACAGCTTTACTGGCGAAACCATCAATATAAAATTAATCAAAAAGTAATAAGGAGGCGAAAGCCTCTTTTTTTATAAAAGCGCTTATAAAAGTTCCTTTCAAAAAATTGTTAGTACTTTTGAACCATGCAAACCGAAAAAAAAGACATTAGGGCATTATCCAAAACAGCATTGCGCGATTTTTTTGTAGCCAATGGCGATCAAGCTTTTCGTGGCAATCAAGTCTATGAATGGCTTTGGAGCAAAGGTGCTCACACTTTCGACGACATGACCAATGTGGCAAAAAGCACGCGATTGATGCTCGAAAACAATTTTGTTATCAACCACATTAAGGTCGATCAAATGCAACGCAGTAGCGACGGAACAGTCAAAAACGCCGTACGATTGCATGATGGCTTAGTTGTCGAATCGGTGCTCATTCCAACAAATACGCGTACCACCGCTTGTGTTTCAAGTCAAGTAGGCTGTAGCTTGGATTGTAATTTTTGTGCCACGGCAAGATTGAAAAGAATGCGCAACCTGAATCCAGACGAGATTTATGATCAAGTAATTGCCATCGACAAAGAAAGCCGACTTTATTATAACCACCCACTTTCGAATATTGTTTTTATGGGAATGGGCGAACCTTTGATGAATTATAATAACGTTATCAAAGCCATCGAAATGATTGTTTCGCCTGAAGGTTTGGGAATGTCACCAAAAAGAATTACCGTTTCTACTTCTGGAGTGCCAAAAATGATAAAAAAATTGGCCGACGATAATGTAAAATTCAAACTCGCTGTCTCTTTGCATTCCGCTATCGAAGAGATTCGCGCGCGAATTATGCCTTTTTCGATTAATTTTCCGTTGGCTGATTTAAGGGAAAGTTTGGAATATTGGTACACCAAAACCAAAAGTAAAATTACCTACGAATATGTCGTTTGGAAAGATATCAATGACAACAAAGAATCGATTGATGCTTTGGTCAAATTTTGCAAATATGTGCCGTGCAAAGTCAATTTAATCGAATACAATCCAATTGATGATGGCGAATTCCAACAAGCATCAATAGCAGCAATCAACGCCTACATCAGCGCTTTAGAAGCCAATGGTATTGTAGCAAAAGTGCGACACAGCCGTGGAAAAGACATTGATGCCGCCTGTGGGCAATTGGCGAATAAAGAGACATAATTTATTTGCGAAGCAAATCGCTTGCGCTTTTTTTACTCCTTGTGCCCGTTTTCATTCCAAAGCTCCCTTTCGGGAGGCTTTTCCCTTCAACCGGGGCTACTAAAAAACTTGAGGATTTTTTCAATCAAAACTTCTAATGTACGGCTAATTTCGTAAATTTAACCACAATGAAAATTACCGAGCAAATAAAACAACCGATTGTTCAAGAAATGGAGCTTTTCGAAAAAAAGTTTCACGATGCCATGACTTCAAAAGTGGCTTTGCTCAACCGAATTACCTATTATATCGTTAACCGAAAAGGCAAACAAATGCGACCAATGTTTGTTTTTTTGACTTCAAAAATGGTCGCCAACGGAACCGTAAATGAGCGCACCTACCGTGGCGCATCGGTTATCGAGTTGATTCATACCGCCACTTTAGTCCATGACGATGTTGTAGATGACAGCAACCGAAGGCGTGGATTTTTTTCGATAAATGCGCTTTGGAAAAATAAAATTGCGGTGCTTGTCGGCGATTATTTATTGTCAAAGGGACTATTGCTTTCTATTGATAATGGTGATTTTGATTTGCTTCAAATCATATCTGTCGCCGTGCGCGAAATGAGTGAAGGCGAATTATTGCAGATAGAAAAAGCCCGAAGATTAGACATTACCGAAGCCGTTTATTACGAAATTATCCGTCAAAAAACAGCGACACTCATCGCCGCATGTTGCGCTTTGGGCGCTTGTTCTGTAATTCCAGAAGACAAAACAAGCATCGAAAACATGCGGAAATTTGGCGAATTAATCGGGATGGCTTTTCAAATCAAAGACGACTTATTTGATTATTCTGAAGAGGCAATCGGAAAACCTACAGGAATTGATATCAAAGAACAAAAAATGACCTTGCCATTGATCCATGTTTTGAACAACTGTACTGCGAAAGAAAAAAGCTGGCTCATCAATTCGATTAAAAACCACAACAAAGACAAAGCACGTGTCAAAGCGGTTATTGCTTTTGTGAAAAATAATAATGGCCTTTCTTACGCCGAAGAAAAGATGGTTGAATTTCAGCAACAAGCGCTTCAATTGCTAGTTAATTATCCCGACTCTACCTATAAAGAGGCACTTATTTTGATGGTAAATTATGTTATTGAACGGAAAAAGTAATCATTCAATTAGATAATTAGAAAATTCGTCAATTAGATATAATTATAATTATTTTTTTTAGTCCAAAAGCCTTTGTTTTTAAAGGACTTAGCGTTATCGGATTATCAAATTAACTAATTATCAAATTGCTAATGCAACCATTTTTAAACTTCGTTCGTCTATGCTAATAGTAATCTGTTTTTTGAATTTTGTCGTCGACAAATTCTAAATCCCAAAGCAAATAATGAAAGTAATCACCTTGCATCAAGAGCAACATCAAACCATCGCTTTGGCTATTGAAAACAATCGGCATGCGCAGCAAAAGATTTATACACTGTTTGCTCCCAAAATGTTAAGTGTTTGCCGACAATATATCAAAGACCTACAGCAAGCCGAAGACATTATGATTACTGCTTTTATGAAAGTTTTTACACACTTAAAGCATTTTGAACACAAAGGTAGTTTTGAAGGTTGGATCAGAAGAATAATGGTTAACGAATGTATTTCTTTCCTAAGGGTTCAAAAAAAAATACAATTTATTGAGGATGAGAATTTTTTTGAAGACCGCTTCAATGACATTGAAAGCAAATTTTCGGTCGAAGACATTCAGTTTTTAATAGACAATTTGCCCGATGGCTATAAAATGGTTTTTAATTTATATGCCATCGAAGGCTACAAACACAAAGAAATTGCCGGAATGTTAGGAATTAATGAAGGCACATCAAAATCGCAATTGTCTCATGCTCGAAAAGCATTACAAGAGCAAATTGTTAAATTAAAAAATTACAGCAATGGAACCGAATAAGTTAGAAAACGATTTTAAAAACAAACTCAATCAACGCAGCATGCAGCCAACCGAAATGGCTTGGGACCGATTGGATGCAATGCTTACTGTTGCCGAAGCAAAAAAAACAAAATCCACTTTTGGATGGTTGTACATTGCAGCCAGTTTTTTGGGATTCATATTAATTGCCACCGTTTTTTTTAGTCAAAGTACTGCGCTTATTGATTTACAACCCAATACTGTTGTCGTTAAAAACCAAGTTAAAAACGATACTTTGCCAAAAATAACCTTGCCAATCAATCAACAACCAGTTCTTTTGCCTAGTAAAAAAAATGAAACAGCTACTACAGCCACCTCCAACAAGACACCAAAAAATCATAGTTATAAAGTAGAATTACTTCCAGTCAATGGCGATAAAAACAATCAAAATCAAATTACGCAAGTTGCAATTACCGCAACAAAAACAAGCAATCAATCCGACAATTTAATCAGTAGTCCAAAACCGGCATCCAGCTTGAAAGAAACATTATCAAATCCAAAAAGCATTCATGTTAATGTAGACGCACTATTGGCATCAGTCGAAAAATCACCAAAAGCCGCGCCACTTTTTGACAACCAAACAAGCATAAAAGTAAATCCAAGCAGTTTCCTATCGCAAGTCGACGGAGAGTTAGAACTTTCTTTTAGAGAAAAAGTCATTCAATCGGTAAACAAAAATTACCGAACGGTAAAAGTCGCTTTGTCCAACCGCAACAACCAATAAAAACACATTTGTATTTTATTGATACAAATTTTGATTGAAGTTCAAACACAAAATAATTTTAAACACCAACAATTATGAGAAATTTTACCATTTACTTGGCACTAACGCTATGCCTTTTTGCAAGCCAATTAATAGCGCAAGAAACCTTTGAAATGAGAGCAAAAAAAATTGCCGATCAAATTGAGAACATTGCAAAAGATGAAAAAGCAGCGCTCAAATTAGAAGTCGAATCGGTTAACAAAGCTTTAGAATCCGGAACCATTACCAACGAACAAGCTGATGAGAAGAAATTAAAGTTTGCAGAAACACGTTCCAAAAATATTGAAACACGAGTTGCCGTTGAACAAGATAAATTGAAAGATTTAGTTCAAGCTAAAGTAGATGGAGAAATAAATGAAGCTGGCTCCAATCAACGAAAGTACTCCATTAGTATTCCGGGAGGAGTTACAGTAAATAACAAAAATGACACGATTCAAAAATCAGAAAAAAGAACGACAACACAAGCTGTATTCGCGGTAGGTGCTAATAATCTTGTTACTGATGGTGCTGTTGCAAATTCTGATTTTAAATACAATTCATCCACTTTTATGGAATGGGGAATTACATGGAATACAAGAATTTTAAAAAACAACAATAAATTTCATTTTAAATATGGTGTGACTGGAGTTTACAACAGATTACATGCTTCCGATAATCGATATTTTGTTGACAATAACGGACAAACAACATTGTCAACCTATCCAACTCATTTGAGAACTAAAGATACTTACTTCAAAAATGTTTTTATAACAGTGCCATTGTTTTTAGAGTTTGATTTTTCAAAAAAACAAGTCGATAAAAACGGAAATAATATTTTTAAAATCGAACAAGGATTTAGATTTGGAGTTGGTGGATTTGTAGGATATAATACCAATTCGAAGCAATTTCTTTCTTATGAAGTTGATGGTTACAGAATAAACGAACGACAAAAAGGAAATTGGAATGTTCCAGACTGGAATTATGGTATAAGCACTTACGCAGGTTACAGGGAATACAGTTTGTATTTAAAATACGATTTAAATCCAATGTTCAAAAACAATGCTGTAAAACAAAATAATATTTCACTTGGTGTAAGGTTCGATTTTAATTAAAATTTTTTTAGTTAGTTATTTTGCTAAAAGCGTTTCGAAAGAGCCGCTTTTTTTTTGCAGCAACTTCCTGCTTTCCGCTGCAATCTTTTTGTTTTTAAAAGCAAAAACAAAAAGGATTTACGCTTCAATCAGGGCTAGGCAATCCGAAAATCCAGCAATTTTCTTTTTCTAAACTCAAAACTTTGTAACTTTGAACCTTGCTACTTTGCACTTTAAAAAAATATGATTTCAAAAGCCACCATAGATACCGTTTTCGAAACTGCTCGAGTAGAAGAGGTCATTGGCGATTTTGTGCAACTTAAACGCGCCGGAAGTAATTTCAAAGGTTTAAGTCCTTTTTCAGATGAGCGTTCTCCTTCTTTTATGGTTTCGCCAGTAAAACAAATCTGGAAAGATTTTAGCTCCGGAAAAGGAGGCAATTCAGTCGCTTTCTTGATGGAACATGAACACTTTACCTATCCAGAAGCCATTCGTTATTTGGCCAAAAAATACAATATCGAAATTGAAGAAACCGAGCAAACTGCCGAAGAAAAAGCCAATACCGATGTGCGCGAAAGCATGTATTTGGTTTCAGAATTTGCAAAAAACTATTTTCATAATACATTATTGAATTCTGATGAAGGCAAAGCCATTGGACTTTCCTATTTTAAAGAAAGAGGATTTTCTAGCGATACCATCAAAAAATTCAGTCTTGGCTATTCACCCGAAGCGTGGGATGCTTTTACAAAAGAAGCACTCGGAAAAGGTTATAAGTTAGAGTTTTTAGAAAGCACAGGTTTGACCATTCCTAGAGAAGACCGCCCTTTTGACCGCTTCAAAGCACGAGTGATGTTTCCAATCCAGAGTATGTCTGGTCGCACTTTGGGTTTTGGAGGCAGAATTTTGACCAATGATAAAAAAGCAGCAAAATACCTCAATTCGCCCGAAAGCGATATTTATCATAAAAGTAAAGTTTTATACGGCATTTTTCAAGCAAAGCAAGCCATTGCCAAACAAAAAAATTGCTATTTGGTAAAAGGATAAACC
>CANKZI010000036.1 GCA_947488595.1 Flavobacteriaceae bacterium | reverse complement strand
TGTAATCATCAATACAAGCTTATTCATATTGCCATTAGGCAATGATGTATTCAAAATTGGCGCTACTTACAATTGGCACGACAAAACCCAAACACCAACAGCCGATGGAAAACAAGAGTTGGTAGATAAAATAAAAAACATTTTAAATTGTGAGTTCGAAATTATCGAACATTTGGCCGGGATTCGGCCCACCGTAAAAGACAGAAAACCTTTGCTTGGAACCCATCCCAATCATCAA
Source organism: Flavobacteriaceae bacterium (assembly GCA_947488595.1). Classification (GTDB taxonomy): domain Bacteria; phylum Bacteroidota; class Bacteroidia; order Flavobacteriales; family Flavobacteriaceae; genus Flavobacterium. The sequence goes on along the minus strand of CANKZI010000036.1, from coordinate 21,494 downwards.
AATGTACACATTTTAAATGGATTGGGCACGCGTGGCGTGATGCTTGGCCCTTATATGGCCAAAATGCTTTTTGAGAATATTGAATCACGATTGCCTTTAGATAGGGCTGTGGATATAAAGCGTTTTTTTGCCAAAAAGTGAGGTTAGTTCACAATGCAATCTTACTCCAAGATTTATCTTTTGTAAGTGTTTTAGAGTTCTATTTTTTTAACTAGGAACTTTATTCCTACCTTATCCATTCCGATAAAGTTTTTCATCAGTAGCAAGCTACAAAAAAATTGCTTATTACAATCAAGAAATTTACAACCACTAATCAAAATAATTATAACTTATAATCATGATGATTATAATGCTTAATTTTTTTGTTTACAGTATTGGAAGACAAAAAAATTAAGCCTTATAATTTTTTTTTATTGATTTGGAAAAAGTAAGTCGGCGCCTTTTTAAGGCACATCTAAACCAAATAGCCAATTCAAATTTTTATTTTTATTTTAATACCAGTGCGTCTTGCAAAATACCTGTGCGCACCACAGGCGACGTGGTTCCATAGCCTTTGCGCACCTCTAAGGTGCAGGTGCCAACGGCTAAATTCCGGATGTCAAACATCAATTTGCCTTCTGTTCTGCTGGCTACAACAATAACTTTGGAGGCGGTACCCTTGGCCGCTACAAAATAGATGCCTTCGGCAGCATTTGTAGGGTCAAACTTCAACTCTTCGCCCACAATCTGACCAATACCGCCAAAGGTCAATATAGAGTTGGTGTTTAGGGTGTTCAAATCCGTAAACTCAATTAATACTGAGTTAGCTGTCGCTAAAATCACTTTTTCGACTTGGGGACTTCTCATTTTTTGGCTCAGCAATATACCTGCCGACAAATTGGCTTTTGTGCTATGTCTCGAAGTATCAAAGCTATCGGTAGCACTAGTAAAAACCCCGTTACACCTTGTCGAAGATTTACTAACGGTAGGTTCACGTTATTGCCCTCGGCAACTTCGTCGGTTACTACACCAAAAAACACTTTTAGACTACCAGTATATCGGCTTCGGTAACCGTGCTGCCGCGTTTAAGCATTTCTTTGGTTATGCTTTCTAAATCGTGTACTTTGTTGCTTAGCACCCTCGCCGAATGGTCGTTAGGGTCCGGCGTTACGGGATTCGGTTGTAGATAATACTTGATCGCCGTACGATTTTATTTCACAATTAGACTTTTGTTATTGTTTTATGAATTTGGTTTGGAATTTATTTTCTCCAAAAAAAGCTTCAATAACATACAATCCCTTAGCTAAATTAGCAATGTCAACTTGATTTGCATTGTTTTGTTCTAACACTTTTTTGCCTGTTAAATCTATAATGACGATTTTATTGAAAATGGTGTTGTTTTGTGTTTGAAGATAAACAATCGAAGATGCTGGGTTTGGAAAAATGCTTAAATTATTTTTTTTCAAAACTTCTACCGCTAGCGGAATAGATTGATAAAAACTAAAATAACTAGGATTTCCTAATGATGTTTCTACGCTTAAAATTTCTTGATAGGGGTTCAGTTTAATAAACTCATAATTTACTGAAGTACTCGAACTAAATTCCTGTTTTATGCGCATAACGTCTGTAAAAGTGCCAAATGGCGTTATTAATGTTCCATAAGCATCATAAGTTGATGTTTTAGTTACAATTGGCGTGCTCGCACTTTCCTGAAAAGTATCAACGTTACTCATTCCATAACTAAACGGAAAGACGAAAAGCGTTTCTGGATTGGTATAAGTACCGTCAATTTGGTCATTAAACGAAAATCCTAAAATTTCAACTTTATCGGATGATAGCAGATAATACCCATAAGTGTCTGAATAAATTTGCAAGACATAATTACTAGTAGGAAAACTGCTTGAAAAAGGGCCAGAGGCAACGGTTACTACTGTGTATGGGTTATCTTCAGCTGCTGTGAGCGATGTTAAAGAAGAAAAATCCCAAGTTACATTGGCACCCGCAAGACCAGGATTTAAAGTTGTATTATTTGTATAGAAACGGTTGTTTGCAAAATTCAGTGTATTTATATCTGCTGCGGTTAAAATAGGCTGGGCAAATGTTGTTGCACAAGCAAGTAGAAGAATTAAATTTGTAATTTTTTTCATGATATTGATTTTATAATTTTGGCCTACTCTAATCAGTTTTCGGCTGCCCTCTTTTTATTTTAAATAACCGTCTAGTCGCGACTGCTATCATTACTATTGGGGTTCAAAAGTACTAACTTGTTTATAAAATAACTAACCCATTTTTTCTCTCCGTATCCATACAGCTAGAATATACAGAGCACTTGCCAAGTGTTGCACATGAACTTACTTCGTGCTTGAGCAAAGTCGTTCCAATTAATTAGAACAGCTACAAAAAGAAGTACAACTTTTTTCAAATTTAATAATCAAAAGTTAAGATTATGCCATGCCTTACTGCCAAATTATACCCAATAATAGGTATTTTTCGCACAATTTAAAGGTAAAGGAGAACGATTTGAGGCCTAACCAAAAGTAAAATAAAAACCGTTAACTGTTTAACAAACGGTGACGCTTATTGGTTTGTTAACATAAGAATAAGGTGTAATCTACATTTTTTTAATCAAAAGCATACGACTTTATCACTAACTGCAGTTGCAGAGGTGATTGTTAATGATTTTTCTAAAGTGCAAAGGTGTTTTTTAGAAGTAAGCTCCAATACCGCTACTTTCTGTATTTTGATTGCATATAAAATTATTAAAGAAGACTGAAAACTTATAATTTAAGCCTTAAATCCCTTGTCATAATCAACAAACATATTGATATAAATGCTTCGTGACAATCGCATCACAATCGGAAATAAAAGTAGTATAGCAGCAATAATCGCTATAAAGGCCACTATTAAACTCGAACTGAAAAAATACGAAATCAAAAAAGTACCAATGCCAACCGCTACATTCAAACCGTAACCGACATACATCGCACCATAAAAAAAGGAAGGCTCGATTTGGTATTTCAATCCGCAATGACTACATCTTTCGTGCATTTTGATAATTTTGGACAAGTGCAGCAGGTTTTGGTCGACATACATGCTCTCATTTTGGCATTTAGGACAACTTCCTGTTAAAATGCTATATAATTTGGATCCTTTTTTTAACATTTGCAAAAAAATTTGATTGGTCGTTATTTTGACACCACAAATTTACAACTTTACTATAGGTTTATAATTTCATTTAACCGAAACTTTGAACCTTAAACAAACATTTAACAATGCTTAACATACACAATTTGTCGGTTTCCTTTGGCGGAACCTATTTGTTCGAAGAAGTAACTTTCAGAATGGGTGCAGGCGACCGCGTGGGTCTCGTCGGTAAAAACGGCGCAGGAAAATCTACCATGCTCAAAATTTTAGCGGGTGATTTCAAACCCGATTCCGGACAAATTGCCACCGAAAAAGAAGTCCGCATTGGGTTTTTGCGACAAGATATCGATTTTGAGCAAGGGCGAACCGTACTCGAAGAAGCTTATGAGGCATTTACAGAAATAAAAATTGTAGAAAAAAAGCTTGAAGCAATCAACCACCAATTGGTTACCAGAACCGATTATGAGAGCGACGAATATTCTCAAATCATCGAAGATTTATCCGATTTTACCCATCGTTTCGAATTACTAGGCGGCTACAATTATGTCGGTGATACCGAAAAAATTCTTTTGGGATTGGGTTTCAAAAGAGACGTGTTCAACAACCAAACCGAGACTTTTTCTGGAGGTTGGCGCATGCGAATCGAATTGGCAAAACTATTGTTACAAGCCAACGACATCTTGCTTTTGGATGAACCTACCAACCATTTGGATATCGAAAGTATCATTTGGCTCGAGAGTTTCCTCCGAAATTATCCAGGCGTTGTGGTAATCGTTTCGCACGATAAAATGTTTTTAGACAATGTGACGAATCGTACCATCGAAATTTCACTCGGAAAAGCTTATGATTTCAATAAGCCTTATTCGGAGTATTTAGAATTGCGTCACGAAATTCGCGAAAAACAATTGGCAACCCAAAAAAATCAAGCCAAAAAAATTGAAGAAACCGAAAAGCTCATCGAGAAATTTAGGGCCAAAGCTTCTAAGGCTTCTATGGCACAATCGCTCATCAAAAAGTTGGATAAAGTCGAGCGCATCGAAGTCGATGAAGATGACAATTCGGTGATGAATATCTCTTTTCCAGTATCAAAAGTGCCAGGTAAGGTAGTAATCGAAGCCGAGCATGTGACCAAAAAATATGGTAACAAAACGATTTTAAAAGACATTAATTTGTTGGTAGAACGCGGCAGTAAAATTGCTTTTGTTGGTCAAAACGGCCAAGGAAAATCTACTTTTATCAAAGCGATTGTCAACGAATTTGAATACCAAGGCCACATAAAAATGGGTCATAATGTGCAAGTGGGTTATTTTGCACAAAACCAAGCCGAGTATTTGGATGGCGAAATTACCTTGCTAAGAACCATGGAAGATGCCGCAACCGATACCAATCGTTCTAAAGTGCGCGATATGTTGGGTTCGTTTTTGTTTCGCGGTGATGATGTCGAAAAGAAAGTAAAAGTTTTGTCGGGAGGCGAACGCAATCGATTGGCATTGTGCAAGTTGTTGCTACAGCCTATCAATGTTTTGCTGATGGATGAACCAACGAACCACTTGGATATTAAATCAAAAAATGTACTTAAAGCAGCATTACAAAAGTTTGAAGGAACGTTACTTTTGGTATCTCACGACAGGGATTTCTTGCAAGGCATGTCCAATTTGGTGTACGAATTCAAAGACCAGAAAATCAAAGAATATTTGGGCGACATCAACTACTTCTTAGAACAACGCAATCTTGAAAACATGCGCGAAGTAGAAAAGAAAGACGTCGAAAAAAAGGCAACACCAGCAACCAATTCAAAAGTTTCTTATGAAGACCAAAAGAAAGGAAAAGCGTTGCAAAATCGATTGAGCAAAGTAGAAAGTCAAATCAAACAATTGGAAAAAGACATTCAGCACGACGACAATATGTTGGCTTCTAATTATGACAAACATATCGAAGACGCGAATTTTTTCAAAGCCTATAACAAAAAGAAGGCCGAGTTGGACCAACTTTTACTTGATTGGGAATTGGTTCAGGAAGAAATTGATAATTTGTAGTTTTTGGCGTAATTTCTTGTTTTCCGTTGCATTTCCAAAAAAGGTACGCGACTTTAAAATTACTTTTATTTGACGATAATATATTATTTAAAAGACTGGCTTTTTTAACCGTGGGCTGTTCACCTTACTCGACCGAAGCGACTGCTGAAGAAATCAGAGCTAAAATACTATTTATCAATAAATAACAACTTATGATAGCGTACTGTACTTCTAAAAATGCGCCTCTTATTATTGCAACAATAATTGTGCTTCCTGTAGCTTTTATTTATGGTTTTCAACCTAATTTATGTTTTGATGTAGCGCTACAATCTACCGATGAAAATAATATTTTCAAAGCCATTATGGGTTTGTATTTGGCTTTTGCTTCACTTTGGCTGCTCGGAATTATCAATTCAAAATACTGGCAAGCAGCAATAGCATCCAATATCTTTTTTATGTTTGGATTGGCATTTGGTAGAATATTCAGTGTTATTAGTGATGGAATTCCATCGACCATTTTTGTTCTCGGTACTTTTGGCGAATTGGTTTTGGGTTTTTATGCAATGTATGTTCTCAAAAAATCCTATAAGCATCTTAAAGCGTCATAAAAAAAATTAAACTACTGTACATCTTCGAAAGTCGCTTTATAATTAAGTAGCATAAAAACACAAATAAAGACAACCAATAATTGGATTTATTTTCGGTTTGTCTTCCTTTTTTTAAAAGTAAAAAACTATAATCAAACTTTGTAAAAAGTAATGAATAGGAGTAAAGCATAAAAATTGAAAACGTAACACGTGGTCTAATTGTGCAAAAAAATAATTGAAACTTTAGTTTTAAAATTAAAAAAATAGATTTACACAATCAACCCAATTTTTTTTGAATGTGCAATGGCTTCGTTGCTGTCGCTGAAATAACAAACAGCAACATTTAGAGCCGCCAAGTTGTTCATTACGGCAATCGCTTTTTCTTTTTTGTGTTTACCCGTTTGTCGGATGTAAACCGCTTGCACATTGACCGGAAAAATTTTACAGATATTTTCGTATAAATAGGGATCGGCTTGGGCATCATCGCCAAGCAAAGTATAACGCAAATTGGGATAAAATTCTAAAATATGTTTGATTTTTTCAAATTTATGATTGTGGTCACCACGACCAGTGATAAAAAAATCGGTTAAGCTGGTTTTGATGTCTTTCAGCAACAATACGCCACGTGGCAATTGGTGCAACTCGGTAAACTGAACGATGAATCGGTACAAATTCCATTCGCTACTCGAAACATAAAAAAATGCATTTTGCTCTTCTTTGATATTGTGTCCAGAGCTGCTCAAAGCCTGATAATGCGGCACTACATTGTCAAACAATTTCCGGTCATTGACATTTTTAAACAATAAAATATATAATTTTTTGAATGGATTGCGCGTGTGCGAAACCAAAAAGGTGTCGTCAATATCTGATATAAATCCCAAATTGCCTTCATGTGGTCTGATAAAACTGCCTTTCACAACAAGCGCTTCTTGGTTGTGAAAAATGCTTACTTTATAATCAATCCAACCGTAACCCAACGATGGTCCCAGCGGAATGCAAAATTTAAAATAGCCGTCATCTAAAGTTCTAGTATGAATTTTTTCGCCATTGTGCTCCAAATAAACGTCGGCATTGCCATGGGTTTTAATACGAAACATACGAATAACCGATTTAGCATTTTGGAATTTTCGTTTCTGAAAATCATAATCTTCCTTGGTCGTTGGTTTAAAAACGTGACCCATCACAATTAATTCTTGCTCATTGGCATAACCGCGGTACAATTTTAAAACAGGCTTCATTAATTGTGTAAATTTAATGTGTTTAAATTAGTTATTTTTGATCAATAAAAATCTTAAATTTTGAAAAAGAATATTCTTTTTGTTGTAAATCCGATTTCTGGCGACGTTGACAAAGCCGAAATGACAGCTACTGTAGCGCAGTTTGCTGACAAGGAAAACAAAAATTTAGTGATTTATGAAACCATTGGTCAAGATGATATTGCCAAAATAAAAGCGTTATACAAAACCCATCTTCCCGAAAGGATTGTGATTGCTGGTGGCGATGGAACCATAAAAATGGTAGCCGAGGCCATGGAAAATGTGGATGTGATTTTAGGCATTTTGCCCGCAGGATCCGCCAACGGCCTTTCGGTCGATTTGAATTTGCCAACAACCATCGAAGAGAATTTAAATATTGCGTTCCGGAACAATTATATGGAAATGGATATGGTTCGTATCAATGGCAAAAATAGTTTGCATTTGAGCGATATTGGACTCAATGCTGATTTGATCAAAAACTACGAAAAAAGCGAGACACGTGGCATGTGGGGTTATGCTTTACAAGCTTATACTACTTTAAAAGAAGCCAACGAACCGTTTCACGCTACGATTAAAGCCAATAATGAAATTGTCGAAACTATGGCGCGCATGATTGTTATTGCCAATTCTCAAAAATACGGTACCGGTATTGTTATTAACCCAAATGGCGTTATGAATGATGGTAAATTTGAGTTGGTCATTCTTAAAAATCTAGACTTAATCGTTTTCGGAAAAATTATTACGGGCAATATACCTATTGATTCAGATGATGTTTTGATTATTTCGTCCGATCAGGCAACCATAAAAACTAATGTTCCTGTAAGTTTTCAGATTGATGGCGAATATTGTGGCGCCGAAACCAACTTGGATATTAAAATTTTGCACCAACAAATGAAAATTGCGATTCCGTAACCGATTGCATTCATAAAAATCCAATTTACTCAAACGGATTGCGTTCATGCCAAATTACTTCGGGCTCCAAATAGCCAAAAATGCGCGCCATATTTTTATCGATTATTGTATTGTTGTGTTGGATAAAACCATACATTTTTTGCGGTTGCGCACCAACCGAACTTTTAATTTCGAGCGCAGTTCTTGCAAAAATTATTTTCTTAAAACCTTTGTTAATCGAATACGCAATCATATCATAAAGCATGTTCAAATAAAGCATTTTTTCGCGCTGTATGCTTTCGTCATAACCCAAGAAATAGGTATCCATCGCATTGCCGTTTTTTATTAAAGTATTGAATCCAATAAGTTTTTCGTCGATAAAATAACCGTAAAAAAGGAATTTATCTTTCATGACTTCTTTAAAAACCCTAAAGTGATTTTTGGCTAAAAAGAAAGTATTGAAAGGCGCGTTTTTGGCCACATGGAAATACAAATCATAAATGATGTTTTCATAAGCGATGATGTCTTCGAGGTGCATTTTTCGTTTTGCTATTCCCAACGATTTTTTTCGGGTGCGTTTGTATTGGTCTCGGTATTTTTTTGTCAGTGCACCAATATAATCTTGTTCTGAATGCCAGTTTTTTGGAATATCAAAAACCATATTGGGTTGGGTCGAAAATTGATAATGGTTTTGAAAACCCGCCGAAGTAAAATCGGAAACCGCTGAAACATCAAAATCTTTGAACGTCACCAAATGAATTTTTACTCCTTTTTTTTGATACTCAGTTTGTAATTGTGATGCTGCGTTTTTTAGCGACTGTAGGGCTTCAACAGTATTGACTTCTGGCTTAAAAGCACAAGCATTTTGACCGGTAAGCATGTTGTTTCCGATAAATAATACATGCGAACAAAATCGTTTGAAGATAAAATTGCGGACATAGGTTTTGATACATTGGTCACGTTCGCCAAAAGATGCTAATTTATTAATGTCTAAAAACTGTGCAATGGCAATGCCAACAAGTTTTTGATTTTCAAAAAAGCCAATAAAATGACAGGTCATGTTTTCGGGAGCGGAAAGTGCTAAAACCGTTAAATAATCTGTAGAAAGAAAAATATTTTCTTGTGCTAAATCATTCCAATCCGAGGGAAGTTGCTTTGTGGTATCGTAAATTTTAAACGAAATGGAATTTTTCAAACCTAATTTTGATTATTTCCCAAAATTAATCATTAAAGTCAAATGTCAGCAGTTGTTGTTTGTTTTTGTGTAATAAAAAATCCCATTGGCAATAAAAGGAAAAGTAAAGAAAATTCCGGTCATAAAAGCGTGAAGTGCTCCGTGTTTATAAGTACTAATTTAAAAAGACCAATCGTTTTGCTGCTCTTAGGGTTGCTAAACCTTTACAAAAAAGCAGTACAACAATCATATTGAATGTATTAGTAAGTCGATTGCTAATGTCGCTAGCACTTTCTTTACGGCACAAGTCTTAATAAATATTTATCAGAAAACCAAAATCCTGCAAGATTCTAAAAAACCTTACAACATAATAAAAAACCGCAACATTGCTGCTGCGGTCCTATTTTTTTCTGCCACTTTGTAACTACCGATGAAAACTGTTTATTTCTTCTTCGGTGGATATTGTTCTAAAACTTTTGCGACAAACTCTTGAATGCGTTCTTCTTTTTTGGCGGTGTTTTTGGTCAATGTACCTTGTCCTTCGCCTTGCCATACCAGTTCTTTTTTCTTGGCATCAATCAGGTCAATAAACAAAGTTCCTTCGGTAGAAGTAGTGACCGAAGTTTGTCCGCCAAATCCCCAAGGATTCCAGCCAAATCCCCATCCGTAGCCCCAACCTGCATTGAATTGATTGATGTTTACTTCTTCTCTCGATTTGGTAAAAATATTTACCAATAAATCGGGTGTTTCACTTTTTGTAAATCCTTTGGCAATAAGCGCTGTTTCTATGGCTTTTAAAATCCTTTTCTTATCCAAATCAGAAATTTCTACTTTGTCTATTCCGGATTTATAAAACGCAAAAGTTTTGTACTGTGCGTAATCTACATTTTTGTCATAATCATGTGCCACCTGAACCGACGAACAGGAAGCAAAAACCAACAACACGAATGCTGCAACCAATTTTAATGTTTTCATAACGAGTAATTTATTTTTGATTTTTTTCTTTAAAACTTTTTACAACGGCAATCACATTTAAAATAATCGAGCTTAACAAAATGGGGTATTTCAAATAGATGTTGTCAACCAAAATACCAATTGGCAAAAGTGCACAACCAATAAAGATCAACGAGATGCTATTTGTTTTATTCATTGTAATACTAGAAATTCAAAAGTGCATCGTCAACTGTATTGGGGATGGTCACTTTTAATAAAGGTTGCGTTGCCATTGCTCTTTTGATAGCAAAAACGGCATTGTCGTTTCGTGCCCAATTGCGTCTTGCGATGCCATTATTCACATCCCAAAAAAGCATTGATTCTAAGCGTCTTGAAGCGTCTGCCGAGCCGTCCAGAACCATGCCAAATCCACCGTTTATTACTTCGCCCCAACCTACGCCACCGCCATTGTGAATAGAAACCCAAGTTGCTCCACGAAAACTATCGCCAATTACATTTTGTATGGCCATATCTGCCGTAAAGCGCGATCCGTCATAAATATTGGAAGTCTCTCGGTAAGGCGAATCGGTTCCTGAAACATCATGATGATCCCGCCCTAAAATGATGGTTCCTATTTCGCCTTTTGCAATCGCTTGGTTAAAGGCTTCGGCGATTTTAATTCGGCCTTCGGCATCGGCATATAAAATTCGGGCTTGTGAACCCACAACCAGTTGATGTTCTTGCGCGCCTTTGATCCATTTAATATTGTCTGCCATTTGCTGCTGTATTTCTGGAGGCGAATTTTTCATCATTTCTTCCAGCACGGTACAAGCTATTGCGTCTGTTTTGGCCAAATCTTCAGGTTTTCCTGAGGCGCAAACCCATCTAAAAGGTCCAAATCCAAAATCAAAACACATGGGTCCCATAATGTCCTGCACATAACTCGGATAGCGAAAATCAATATTATTTTCGGCCATGATATTGGCATTTGCTCTTGAAGCTTCTAATAAAAAAGCGTTGCCATAATCAAAAAAATAAGTCCCTTTTGCGGTATGTTTGTTGATGGCTTCAGTATGTCGACGCAGTGTTTTTTGGACTTCGATCTTAAATTGATCAGGATTATTTGCCATTAATTCGTTGGCTTCTTCAAAACCAAATCCCATCGGATAGTAGCCGCCTGCCCATGGGTTGTGTAGCGAGGTTTGATCGGAACCCAAATCGATGTGAATGTGCTCTTGGTCGAAACGCTCCCAGACATCCACAATGTTTCCTAAATAAGCAATCGAAACAACTTCTTTGTTTTCTAGTGCCTTTTTGACTCTTGGAACCAGTTCTTCGATGTTTTCAATAATTTCATTAATCCACCCTTGAGAATGACGAATGTGTGTGATTTTCGGATTTACTTCGGCGCAGACCGTAATGCAACCCGCAATATTACCTGCCTTTGGTTGTGCACCAGACATGCCACCCAATCCAGAAGTTACAAATAAACCGCCTTGGGGATTTTTATTAATTTTTCGGAAGCCATTCAAAACCGTAATGGTGGTTCCGTGCACAATGCCTTGCGGACCAATATACATATAGCTTCCGGCGGTCATTTGCCCATATTGTGAAACGCCGAGTGCATTAAATTTTTCCCAATCGTCTGGTTTAGAATAATTTGGAATTACCATGCCATTGGTAACGACAACTCTTGGTGCGTCTTTGTGCGACGGAAAAAGACCCATTGGATGTCCAGAATACATGGCCAATGTTTGCTCGTCGGTCATTTCTGACAAATATTGCAAAGTCAATAAATACTGTGCCCAGTTTGAAAAAACCGCACCGTTACCTCCATAAGTAATCAATTCGTGTGGATGTTGTGCAACAGCATGATCGAGATTGTTGTGGATCATCAACATAATTGCTTTTGCTTGTTCTGACTTTCCGGGATATTCGTCGATTGGTCTTGCATAAATTGTATAGTCAGGACGAAATCGGTACATATAAATACGGCCGTAAGTTGCTAATTCTTCCGAAAATTCTTGAATCAATTCAGGATGATGTTTAGCGTCAAAATAGCGTAAGGCATTGCGAAGCGCTAATTTTTTTTCGTCTTCGGATAGTATTTTTTTTCGATTAGGTGCGTGATTTACATTCGCGTCGTAAGGCTTTGGCTGTGGCAAAACGCTTGGAATTCCTTGTCGTATGTGTTCTTGAAATGTCATTTTTTTGATTTTCAGGGTTTTATGGTTGCTAATTTACAGTGTTTTTTGATTTTTTGGATTTGCGTTAGGGATAGCAGTGAAAATCCTTTTATGGCGCTTGCGGAATAAAAGATTGTAACGAATAGCCCGCCCGAACGCCCAAAATTGTATGTACTATTTTTTGATTTTACCCGTTTTTTTATCAAAACCATACGGGCAATGTCGGCAACCACTTTTGCAACAATAGCCGCGTTTGAGGTGGTGTTTTTCGGTAAAACATTTGTAACCTTCGGGTGTAAAGTAAAAATCTTCGCCTTCGATTAACTTATTTTCGTTATTTTGCTCCTTCATAGTAGCAAATTTATAAACTTTAGAACGAATGTATGTCATTGTTGCCAAATATTTAATTCCGAAAGGTATTCGAGGCATAACGATCTTTCCTTTTATTTTGATTGCTGTTGCCTCTGATAAAAGAAATACAATATTAATCAACCACGAAAAAATCCACATTCGACAACAAATAGAATTATTGGTTTTACCTTTTTATATTTGGTATCTTTTTGATTTTGGAATTCAGTTTTTTAAACACAAAAACAAGAATACAGCCTACAGAAACATTTGTTTTGAAAGAGAAGCTTATGCTAATGAACACAATTTGAATTATCTAGCGAAAAGAAATTATTGGAATTTTCTAAAATATACCACTTGATGATTGCCGAAAATCAGTTTTTTTTTAAAGATGCCATCCGAAATATTGAAGTGACAATCAAACGCGAAGATTTGATACATCCTTTTGTTTGTGGGAATAAATTCAGGAAACTGAAATACAATTTACTTGCGGCCAAAGCCGAAAACAAAAAGACAATTTTAACATTTGGAGGTGCATTTTCCAATCATATTGCGGCAGTTGCTTATGCAGGAAAAGCCAATGGTTTTAAAACAATTGGCATTATCCGTGGCGAAGAATTGTTTGATAAAGTCAGCGACAACCCAACTTTACAATGGGCACGGGATTGTGGCATGCAGTTGGAATTTGTTACAAGATCGGATTACCAATCCAAAAACATCACTGCATTTGAAGACCAATTGAGTGATATTTATATTATTCCCGAAGGCGGAACCAATGCTTTGGCGATTAAAGGCTGCGAAGAAATACTAACCAAAAGTGATGCGCAATTTGATTACATCTGTTGCAGTATAGGGACTGGTGGCACCATCTCGGGTTTAATCAATAGTGTTTTGCCTCATCAAAAAATTTTAGGATTTCCGGCACTAAAAGGTTATTTTTTAAGAGATGAAATTCGTAATTTTGTAGAGAATAGCAATTGGGATTTAATAAATGATTACCATTTTGGAGGCTATGGAAAAGTAACATCCGACTTGGTATTATTTATGAATGGTTTTTTCGGGCGCAATCAAATCCTATTGGATCCAATTTATACTGCAAAGATGGTTTTTGGCGTTATGGATTTAATTCAAAAAGATTATTTTCCTGAACACTCAAAAATTTTAATGATTCACACAGGCGGTATTCAAGGAATCAAAGGCATGAACATAAAATTACAAAACAAGCAATTACCTCTTATCGATGTTTAAAAAAACACTGCTCATTTTAGCAATTTTTACCTTAATCGGTTGTAATACAACCCAGCCTGTTGTAAGAACAACAAAAAAAGTACCGTCAAGACCAAAAAAAGAAGTGGTTCGCACTGTTAAAAAGCCTGTTCAAGACAAACCAATTGCCATTACGCCAAACAGTACGCAAAAAAATGCTACTAAAAATCGTACGGTTGAAACCATTCAATCTACGTCAAAAACTGTGGTTTATAGCAATGTTGTCGAAGGTTATGTACAGGAATATAAAGGTATTGCAATGGGCAATATGGAAAGTTATGGCATTCCCGCCAGTATAATTCTGGCACAAGGTATTTTAGAATCAGGTGCAGGAAATGGCGATTTGGCATTATCGGCGAACAATCATTTTGGCATAAAATGTCATACTGGTTGGACGGGTGAAAGCGTTAAGCACGATGATGATTCAGATCAGGAATGTTTTCGAAAATACAAAGATCCAGCAGAATCATACAAAGACCACGCTTTGTTTTTAACCGGAAGAAGTCGTTATTCTGCCTTGTTTTCGCTGCCAAAAGGCGATTATGAAGCTTGGGCAAGAGGCTTGCGTTCGGCGGGTTATGCAACCGATCCAAAATACCCAGAGAAATTAATTTCGTACATAGAAAGGTACAATTTGCACCAATACGATGCACAGGTTTTAGGTACAACTTATGTTCCTATCGAAAGTCAAACCTCAAAAACGGTAGCGCTTGGAAATGTTGAAGCGGGTTTATATGAAGTACAAAAAGGCGATACAATGTATTCGATTTCAAAAAAATTCAGTTTGACAGTTGAAGAATTGAAGGAACGAAATAATTTATCAGAAAATGCGCTTGCAATCGGACAAAAATTGAAAGTCAAATAAAAGTATTTTTCTTTTTAAATTTAAAACAACAAAAAACCCAACAATATAAATGTTATACCAAAGAAGCAGTCAGCTTTTTGCAGAAGCAGAAAAAGTAATTCCGGGTGGTGTCAATTCACCAGTACGCGCTTTCAAAGCAGTAGGAGGAAACCCGATTTTTGTCAAAAGTGCCAAAGGCGCCTATTTGTTTGACGAAGATGGCAATAAACTTATCGATTACATTAACTCTTGGGGACCAATGATTTTGGGTCATGCTTTTGAGCCTGTGGTCGAAGCGGTTACCACAACTGCAAAATTGGGTACTTCTTTTGGAATGCCTACCGAATTGGAAACGCAGATTGCTGCTCTGGCAGTATCTATGGTTCCCGGAATAGATAAAATACGATTTGTAAATTCGGGTACCGAAGCCTGTATGAGTGCCATTCGACTGGCGAGAGGATTTACGCACCGTGACAAAATTATTAAATTCGCAGGTTGTTATCATGGCCATTCGGATTCATTTTTAATTCAGGCCGGAAGTGGCGCCGTCACTTTTGGAACACCAAATAGTCCAGGAGTTACAGCTGGAACTGCCAAAGACACTTTGTTAGCGAATTATAATGATTTGGAAAGTGTAGTCACTTTAATCGATGCCAATCCCAACACAATTGCGGCGATTATTGTTGAACCAGTTGCAGGTAATATGGGTTGTATTCCGCCACAAAAAGGTTTTTTAGAAGGCTTGCGAACATTGTGCGATGCTCATAGTATCTTGCTTATTTTTGATGAAGTCATGACCGGATTTCGATTGGCAAAAGGAGGTGTTCAAGCATTATTAAACGTTACATCAGACATTGTTTGTTTCGGAAAAGTGATTGGTGGAGGTTTACCTGTTGGTGCTTTTGCTGCAAGAGCAGAAATCATGAATCATCTGGCACCGCTTGGACCAGTATATCAAGCTGGAACATTATCGGGAAATCCATTGGCGATGGCGGCTGGATTGGCGATGCTAAAAGCACTGAATGAAGACGAGACTGTATTTGAACGATTGGAACAAAAAACGGCTTATTTGGCCAAAGGAATTCACGAAGTTTTAATGCAAAATAAAATCCATTTTACAATCAATACAATTGGTTCGATGATTTCGGTTCATTTTGATTCGGAACCAGTAATCGACTTTAAAACCGCCGCAAAAGGAGATAATGCTACTTTTAAAAAGTTCTTCCATGGATTGCTAAATGAAGGCATCTATATTGCACCATCGGCTTATGAAACCTGGTTTATTACTGATGCTTTGACTTATGAAGACTTAGATTTTACAATAGCAGCTGTTGAAAAAGTATCAAAAAATCTCTAAAATACAAAACGTCCGAAATTACTCGGACGTTTTGTATAATAATCAAAAGATAAATTTAGTTGATCAAACTCGAAAATAGCTTAGTGTTGGCTTTTACTTTTTCAAAAGTAGGACCATCAAGACTGGCTTCTATTTTGCGTGCAATAATTTGTGAAACATAGGCTTTTCTTTCTGGAGATAAATCACCATTATCGTTTAACATTTTAAATTTTGTTGTAAATAATTCTTGAAAAACTGCTTGTCTTTCAGGAGTTAATGGTGTAAAATTATTGAGATCCGTTACGTTTTTCTTGGCAGCAGCTTCATTAGATATTTTTTCTTTTAAAACTGGAGCTTCTGTTGTCTGTTTTGTTGGGTTAATTTTTTTGGTCTGTGCGCTGGCACCAAGAGCAAAAAGCAAACAAACAGCGGTAATTAAATTTTTCATGTTGGGATTTTTAAATATTTAATAATGTCAAATCTAATTAATATTAAACAGATTACAAAATTATTTTTCAATTGTGTTTTTTGGATTATTTGATTTTTCTGCTTTCCTCTTTTTCAATTCACCTTTTCTATGTTGTTGCATTTTTTCCCATTTCATCATTTGTTCTGGATTCAAAACTTTTTTGACTTTGGCTTTAAGTGCAATTTTTTCATCCAACATTTTATTTTTCATTTCAAAGCGTTCTTCAGAGGTTAATGGCGTACCTTTTTCTTTTTTAGATTTGTAAGCGACTTTTGCAGCTTCTCTTTTTTTACTTACATCGGCTAAAATAACGCTCATTTCTTTTTGTTGCGCAGCGTTCAAATCGAGTTGTAAAGTGAGTTGTTTGAGTTGTAGTTGTTGCCTTTGCTCTGGACTTAATCGCTCCATTTCGGCTTTTTCTCTTTTGCTAATTTTTTCTTGCGCAAAGTTGTTCATTCCAACAACCAATAATGCTAATACAAATAATTTTTTCATTGCATATTTTTTAAGTTATGTTTTTTAAGACAGCCATAAATCGTAATAGTTTAATCCAATTTGTTTTTTAGAGTCGAATTAACAATGCAAACTATGATTTTTTAATTTTAAACAGTAAATTATTTAGTCACATTAAAAAAATTGTATTGCACATTAAAATAAAAACCATTGGGAGAAGAACGAATCATTGACGCATACAATTCGTTTTTGTAAGCAAAATCGATTCGGGCTTGACTTTTAATTATAAATTGAATCGAAGGCACAAAATCCAAATAAGATTTTCCGTTTTTATTTAACGTTTGTCCTTCAAATTCGAGCATCAAATTAATATTTGTTTGTTTGAAACTGTTATATTTTTTTGGATACATCAATTTGCCAACAGAAAACGTATAATTGGTTGCGTTATCGCTTTGCGTTGCCGGAAAAGCATAATCGGGTTTGTTGTCAAGTGCTTTTTCAAAACTGATACTCGAACTAATGGCTACTTTTTTTATCAATTGAGTAGCTATGATTCCAGTTTCAAATCCCGTATTGTGTCCCATTAGTTCAATTTCTTCTTGATGGATATCGGCATTGTTCAAGCTGTACCTTCCAAAAGCGGCCATTCGAAAATGACTGTGCAAATCATCGGTCGAAAAAAAGCGGTATTTTGCATAAAATCCAGCACCTTCAGTAACCAATTGATTGCTTCTGTTGCTAACAAATGCAACCGCCCTAACCATAATATTTTTGTTAATTCCCCAAGTGATTTCTGGCAACAAATGGTAGTTGTAACCTGTTTTTATTTGTTCTTTAAACAAAGATTGCCCAATTCTGACACCAATGGAACCAGCAGGAACATTGCTTGCTGGTTCAGTGACTACGAATAATTCTTGGGCATTGATTTGAAAAGACCAAAGAAATACCGCAATTATATAAGACGCTTTCATTTCTGAATTATTTTTAAATGATAATCATCCTCATTTTCAAGTGCATAAGTAGGGTGTTTTGACAAAGATTTCAATAGTTTTTTGTATTCTTTTTGCGTTACATAACCTTTGTCGAAGATTTTAACTTTGGTAATTTCATTTGGAAATTTGGGTTGATCGTCAATAAAAACCAATGTTGAATTGTCTATTTTTACTGGAGCTTTGCTTTCGGAATTCAAATCATTGAATTGTACGGTGAGCACCATCGCACCTACAAAAAAACCAGCATTTTCGACACTTTCCTTTAAAATTCTAGGTTGAATGTTACGGTCTTTTTTCAGATATACAATAAAAGTATTGGTGTTCAAATCGGTGCCAACACTATCAACCTCGGCAATCTTTTTTAACTGTTTATTAATCGCATTTGAGCACATTGAGCAAGTAAGTCCGGTAGCAATTATTTCGGCTTTTAAGATATGTGCGTTTCCAAAACCAATCGAAAACAGCGACAAAATTAAAATTGTAAATCGCATTCTATTTGGATTTTTCATGACTATTGTTTTATAGTATCCAAAATTTTGGGCCCTCTTTCATATTGGCAACAGCCATGCAATTTTTCGTACACCGATGTTGGTGCTTGAAATTTTTCGCTGTCATAACCTGCCAAGGCAATGCGTTTTAAAATTTCGTCTGCATTGGTTTTTTTTGCATCATAAGTAATGGTAGCGATTTTTGTATTGACATCCCAATCTACTTTGACGATTTTTTTAATATTTCCTGCCTTTTCTATGGTTGCTTCACACATCCCACAATTGCCATAAATTTTTATGGATTCAGTTTTAGCGTTTTTTATTTGTGAGTAGCTCACATTGATTGATAACAACATTACAATTGCTAACAATATTTTTGATATTGAATTCATATAAATAATTTTTAAAAGAGTAAGACATCAATATTCTTCATCAATCTTTGTGATTTTGAATTATGACAATTTACTGTATTGATTTTGTAAATAAATAATTTTAAGTGAAGTGTTTACTTCCAATAAGACCCAATTATGGCTCGTAGGGGTTGAAATTATTTTATTTTTGGTGGCAACCAAACTGAAATGAAACCTGAAGAAATATAGGTTTCTGAATGATAAAACTTTTGCTTTTTTGAAATAAATTCAAAGTTATTGTTTTTAAATTCAATCTCAAAAAATGAAATCAAACTATAATTCACAGCTGATGTGGTACAATTTGAATGTCCGCATTTTCCGTTGCAAGGATTGTTTTTTTCTTTTGAAGATTTTTTTTTGCAACAATCTTTGTCTTCAGATGCTTTAGTGATTTCCTTTTTGCAACACGATTTTTCGGATTTTGTGCCGCAACCATAAGAAGTTGAAGGCAACAAAAAGCAGCCCAAAAACAACATTACGAGAAATGAAAAAAGTACTTTATTCATTTTTCAAAGGTAAGCATTAATATTTATTATTAAAGTGCTTTAACAAATAGCAAAA
This sequence comes from Flavobacteriaceae bacterium, assembly GCA_947488595.1. Taxonomy (GTDB): domain Bacteria; phylum Bacteroidota; class Bacteroidia; order Flavobacteriales; family Flavobacteriaceae; genus Flavobacterium. The sequence goes on along the minus strand of CANKZI010000036.1, from coordinate 2,162 downwards.
AAAATTACATTTATACTAATCTTAACAACTCAATCTTTTTTTTGGGTTACATTTAATCAAAAAGAAAACTGATGAAAAAATATCTTTTAATGCTTGGACTATTTTTGTTTTTATGCGTTTCGTGCAAAAAAGACAAAGTCGTTGTAGCAACACCAGAAATTACTAAAACAACATTCGACAGTACAGAAGTAGGACCGTTTTTTTCAAAATATCCTGATTTTAAATCTTTTGAAGAAGAAATAAAATTACTTTACAAAAAACACGATTACCATTTTATTTGGTATGATTATGCTGGTCGCATTGATTTTGCCGAAGTACTTTATAACAAAGCAAATCAAATGAAAAAAGAGGGAGTTATTACCGAAATCCCATATAAAAAACAAATCGACGTTTTATTTTCGGAAGCGCAAACTGGTAAAGCCGACTTGAACAGCGAATTACTTATTTCGTCGCTGTATTTTTATTACACAAAGAAAGTGTATGCAGGCGTCGATCCTGAAAAAAGCAAGTTATTAGGTTGGTATTTGCCCCGTGAAAAAGTGTCTTATGTCGATTATCTTGACGATTTGATCAAAGATCCAAATCGCATTAAAAAGAATGGATCAGAAATGATAAGTCAATATTACAAGCTTAAAAAAGCATTGCAATTCTACCGAAATATTCAGAATAATGGCGGCTGGGATAGTATTTTTTTACCTTCAAAAACAATTTTAAAAGTAGGAGATAGCGCAACAACTATAACCCAAATTCGCAAACGATTGGTATTGTCAGGCGAACTTTCAAACTCAAAAATGAACCTTTTTGACAAAGATGTATTGGAAGCCATCAACAAATACCAAAAAAAGCATAATTTACAATTCACCAATACAATCAATGCAAGTTTGGTCAAACACTTGAATGTCTCGGTCGAAGAGCGTATCAAAACGCTTATTGTCAACATGGAGCGCTGTCGATGGATTGCTCCCGAAATTGCCGAAGCCAAAGAGTTGATTGCGGTTAATATTCCATCCTATAAGCTTCAGTATTTGCGTAATGGAAAGCCTGTTTTAACATCAAATGTTGTGGTCGGAAAAACAATGCACCAAACCGTTATTTTTAGCGGCCAAATGAGCTATATTGTTTTTAGTCCTTACTGGAATGTACCTCGAAGTATAATCGAGAAAGAAATCAAACCGGGCATTGCTGCAAATAAAGATTACCTGCAAAAACATAATATGGAATGGAATAATGGCAGTATCAGACAAAAACCGGGCAATGCCAATTCACTCGGATTGGTTAAGTTTATGTTTCCCAATTCAAATAATATTTACCTGCATGATACACCTGCAAAAAGCTTGTTCAACAAAGAAAGTCGTGCTTTCAGTCACGGATGTGTACGAGTCGAAAAAGCGAGAGAATTGGCAATAAAAATTTTGGAAAACGATAAAAATTGGTCTTCAGAAAAAATTGATGCTGCCATGCAAACTGGTAAAGAAAGAAGCTATTCGTTGAAGCGAAAAATTCCGGTTTATATCGCTTATTTCACCGCTTGGGCTGACGAAAAAGGCGATGTTGGCTTTTATGAAGATATTTACAATCGGGACAACCGTTTGGCACATTTGCTTTATAATGATGAAAAGTAACGAGACTTTTGTATAAAAATTTATTGATTGGCTTGAGCTTTTTGCATAAAAGATCCAAGCTAATGCTTCGGAAGTTGTTCCTTAGCGATCAACAAGTGTTCTCTTTTTGTTATTTTTTGTTGCGAAATTTTAAAGAATGGTATTCTCAACATAGTTAGATCCGCCTTCAAAGCGATAAAAAATGATTGATTTTATAGATTCACTTGCTTAAAATTGGCTTTTCGTAATTTGTTATTCCAATTCTTTAAACACTTTAAGTAAGGTTGTTATATTTTTCAATTTCATAATTTTTATTATAAAAGTGTTCTTTTTGAAATGAATAAGCTTTTTAAAAAACAAAAAAAATGGTATTTCAATTCGGGATATATTTTGAGTAAACCAACAAAATATAAGCATTGACCAATATTTTTTTTAAAAACTAGTTGTATTTATCAATATTGATTGTATATTTGCACTTGAAACAGCGCGGGATAGAGCAGTAGGTAGCTCGTCGGGCTCATAACCCGAAGGTCACTGGTTCGAGTCCAGTTCCCGCTACTA
>CANKZI010000035.1 GCA_947488595.1 Flavobacteriaceae bacterium | reverse complement strand
GTAAGGTTTGTGCCGTTGGAACTACTTCGATGCGTGCAATAGAAAGTTCAGTTTCTTCTGCGAGAACACTAAATCCTTTTGACGGATGGACGAACAAGTTTATTTTTCCACCGCATGATTTTAGTATCGCCGATTGCATGATTACCAATTTTCATACGCCAAAATCAACTTTAATGATGATGATTTCAGCATTTTGTGGTCACGATTTGATGAAAAAAGCCTACGAAGAAGCCATCAAAGAAGAGTATAAATTTTATTCTTATGGCGATGCAATGCTAATTATTTAATTTGTAGTAAAGAAATTAAAATAAATCCTGCTTAACGGCGGGATTTTTTGTACAAAGACAATTGCAAGATAATATTTCAACTTGCTAAGCAATTAAATATTGTTTACTTTTAACAACCAAAATACCAATCCATGACTTTTAAAAATACCAAAGCATTTGCTCAAGAACTTGATGCAAAAGATGTCCTTAAAAACTATAGAAGTGAATTTATTTTTCCGCAACACAACGGCAAAAATGTTATTTATTTTACTGGAAATTCATTGGGTTTACAACCAAAAATCGCAAAGCAATATGTAGATGATGTCATGAACGATTGGGGCAATCTTGCTGTCGAAGGTCATTTTTATGCCCAAAAGCCATGGTGGGATTATCATGAGCGATTTGCCAATCCGTTAAGCAAAATTGTTGGTGCCAAACCTTCCGAAGTGACCGTCATGAATACTTTGACGGTCAATTTGCACCTGCTTATGGTTTCATTTTACAGGCCAACCGCAACCCGTTTTAAAATCATTTGTGAAGAAAAAGCATTTCCTTCCGACCAATACATGTTTCAAAGTCAAGTGCAATCACACGGTCTTGATCCAAAAGAAACTATAGTCGAAATCAAACGCCGTGAAGGCGAGCACAACATTCGTTTAGAAGATGTTTTGGCAACCATTGCAAGCGTTGGAGACGAATTAGCATTGGTTTTAATTGGCGGTGTCAATTATTATACTGGACAAGTTTTCGACATTAAAACCATTACCGAAGCTGGTCATAAAGCTGGCGCGAAAGTTGGCTGGGATTTAGCGCATGCCGCGGGCAATATTAAATTGCAATTGCACGAATGGAACGTAGATTTTGCTGCTTGGTGCAGTTACAAATACATGAACTCTGGTCCAGGAAACGCTTCGGGATGTTTCATTCATGAAAAGCACCACCATGATAAAGATTTACCAAGATTTGCGGGTTGGTGGGGACATAACAAAGCCAGACGCTTTAAAATGGAACCCGATTTTGATCCCGTTCAAGGTGCCGATGGCTGGCAAATTAGCAATCTTCCCATACTTTCATTGGCACCTTATTTGGCTTCGGTCGAATTATTTGATGCAATAGGCATGGACCAACTGATTGCGAAAAGAGATACAATTACCGCTTATCTTGAATTTATTCTGCACGAAATAGACAAAGAAGTCACCAGCACTTTTGAGATTATAACGCCTTCAAATCCATCAGAAAGAGCTTCACAATTATCAGTTTTTTTGCATGGCGAAGGCCGGCCACTTTTTGATTATTTAATGAAAAATGGCGTAATTACAGATTGGCGTGAGCCTAATGTTATTCGTTTGGCGCCTGTTCCGTTGTATTGTTCTTATGAAGACATGTATGATTTTGGACAGATTTTAAAGCAGGGTATTCTCGCCATCCATCAACAATAAAACCGAAAATCTTTTTTATCTGATACCATTGCTCAGCAAATAACATACTATGAACAAACAAGAAATAATAAATTCGTTCGACCCTTCACAACCAGGATTGGCGGATGCGACAATTTTTGGATTGCCATTTTCTGCCGAACAATCAGATATTATTATCATTCCAGTCCCTTGGGAAGTCACAGTTAGCTATGGTGCCGGAGCTTCAGAAGGCCCTAAAGCAATTCTCGACGCTTCTTTTCAAGTCGATTTGCACCATCAAGAGTTTCCCGAATTATGGAAACTAGGCATGTATTATTTTGAAAGTCCAGCAACTTGGAAAAGCAATTCGGATTACTATAAAGAACTAGCACAACCAATAATTAAAGCTTTAGAAGAAGGCCAAGACATTTCAAAATATCCTTTGCTTTTATCGGATTTAGAGAAAATTAATACCGCATGTCGCAGTTTGCATTCAGAAGTAAAAGCTACTGTTTTGCATTGGATGGAAAAAGGAAAAAAAGTGGTTCTTTTGGGCGGCGATCATTCGACACCATTGGGCTACTATGAAGCTTTGGCAACCCAACATGACGATTTCGGAATTCTGCACCTAGATGCCCACATGGATTTGCGAATTGCTTACGAAGGTTTCACGTATTCTCACGCTTCTATAATGTACAATGCTTTGCAAATCAAGCAGATTTCAAAAATTGTTCAAGTCGGAATTCGTGATTTTTGTGAACAAGAAGTAAATAATGTAATTAAAGAAAATGGTCGTGTTATTGTGCACACCGATGCCGATCTTAAAAAAGAAAGTTTTGAAGGTACAACTTGGCAACAACAGTGTGAAACGATTATTGCTGCTTTGCCTCAAAAAGTCACCATCAGTTTTGATATAGATGGTCTGTATTCATGGTATTGCCCCAATACAGGCACGCCAGTTCCTGGTGGATTTTCGTTTGAACAAGCTACTTATTTGTTCAACCAATTGGCCGATTCTGGTAAAGAGATTATCGGTTTTGATCTGGTCGAAGTCGCACCTGGAGAAAATGATGATTGGGATGGTAATGTAGGTGCCAGAATGTTGTATCATTTGTGTGGCGTTTTGGCCAAAAACAACGGAATGGAAGTAGGCAAAAAAATTAATTTCATTCGCAAATAAAGTATACGATACTATTCCAAAAGACGAACTTAGTGTTCGTCTTTTTTGTTTTGAAATCAAATTTTTAAAGTTTGGCTTTTCAGATTTTATAAATGTTAAAAACATAAATCACTTATATTTGCCTTTCTCAATTGGATTCAAATGAAATTAGTTAAAAAAATTATTCTTCTTATTGTTATTTTTTCACTACTGTTCGTTGCAGTATTTTTTGCTTACAGTTATTATCAAAAACCAAAATACGAAGGTAAAATCACTTCAAATCATATACAAAAAACAACAACTGTTTATTTTGATGCTTTTGGTGTTCCACATATTTATGCCCAGTCGCAACAAGATGCGATGACCGTTTTAGGCTATGTTCACGCACAAGACCGTTTGTGGCAAATGGAATTGCTTCGAAGAATTGCACCTGGAAAATTATCTGAAATCTTTGGAACCAAAGCACTAAAAAGCGATATTTTTTTTGCAGGAATCGGTATCAATGAGGCTTCGGAAAACGCCATAGCCCAATTGGATACAGCAAGCCAAAGTTATATTTTATCAAATGCTTATCTCAACGGAATTAATCAGTACATTAAAGAAGGTAAAACGCCAATTGAGTTGCAATTGCTGGGCATAAAACAAGAAAAATTCATACTGAAAGATATCTATAATATTTTCGGATACATGTCGTTTAGCTTTGCGATGGCGCAAAAAACCGATCCGTTATTGACTTCAATCCGCGACCAATTTGGCATGCAATATCTTGAAGATTTTGGAATTGATGGCCGTTTTAATACCATTAAGTTAAAAAGTCATAATAGTTTATCTGATGATTATATCGCCGTTTCAAAATCAATTGCGACTTTACTCAATCAATCAGTTGTGCCACCTTTTGTCGGAAGTAACAGTTGGGTCATTGCCCCGCAAAAAACCAAAAATGGCAAAGTGATTTTTGCTAATGACCCACATATTGTTTTTTCGCAACCCTGCACTTGGTATGAAACCCATATAGTAACTCCCGATTACGAAATGTATGGCTTTTATTTGGCAGGAACACCGTTTCCACTATTAGGCCACAACCGCCAATATGCTTATGGTTTGACGATGTTCGAAAATGATGACATTGATTTCTTTAAAGAAGTAACTCATCCTAATAATGCCAATCAATACAAAACAACCGAAGGCTGGAAAGACTTTATTACAAAACAAAAAACAATCAAAGTAAAAGACAGCTTAGATGTCGTTTTGCCGATAAAGTTAACACAACACGGACCAATTATGAATGGTTTGCTCGACGGTTTGAACCAAAAAAATCCCATTGCTATGTCATGGATTTATACCCAACAGCCATTACATATTTTGGATGCTGTTTACGGAATTGCACATGCCAAAAACCGCGATGATTTTCAAAAAAGTGTTAGATTAATTGCTGCGCCAGGACTTAATGTCATGTATGGCGATGCCAAAGGCAATGTGGCTTGGTTTGCTTCGGGAAAATTATACAAAAAAAGCAAAACGGTAAACACCAATTTTATTTTAGACGGAACCAGCAAAACCGATACGCAAAGTGAATTTTTAGATTTTTCGAAAAACCCATCTGCGGTCAATCCACCATGGCATTATGTGTATTCGGCAAACAACCAACCCTTACCAATTGACGGTTATTTGTATCCGGGTTATTATCTTCCAGAAGACCGCGCCAAACGAATAGACCAACTATTGGAGTCGAAAAATGATTGGGATAAAAAATCGGTCAGTGCCATGATTAACGACAATGTTTCGGCGGTATCGCCAATTGTTGTTCAAAATTTGATAAGAAGTTTGGATGTAAAATTGCTTACTACAACTGAAAAAATAGCTTTGTCGGCACTTGTGAAATGGAAACACAACAATGATTTAGAGGCAATTGGACCAACCATTTACAATAAATGGGTTTATTTGGTTTTGAAAAATACGTTCTATGACGAAATGGGCGAGGAGCGGTTTCGTCTTTTTTTGGGTACCCATATTATGAAACAAATAATCGCGCCACAAATAGGTAATAAGAATTCGGTTTGGTGGGATAATATTGCAACAATAAATACAAAAGAAACCCAATCTCAAATTATCACAAAGTCGTATCATGAAGCCATTTTAAGTTTAGAAAATCAACTTGGGACCGACGTTCTTACTTGGCAATGGCAACGTGTTCATACACTTGAACACCAACATCCCCTAGGATCGATTGCACTTTTGAAGCCACTTTTTAATGTGGGTGTTTTTAAAATAAACGGGAGTAATGAAGTCATCAATAATCAGTTTTTTGATTTTGCCGAAGACGGTCAATACAAAGTAAAAGGCGGCCCATCAACCCGCAGAATTATTGATTTTTCTGATATCGAAAATGCATCGAGTATTTTGCCAACCGGACAATCCGGAAATCCTTTTAGCCCGCATTACAGCGATCAAGCTCAAATGTATAATGACGGAAAATTCAGAAAAATGATGTTGAACAAAAATGAAATCACTAAAACTGGAACAAAATTGGTGTTTGAACCCAATTAATAGTCGTCTAAATTGGCTATAATAGCATTGGCTTTTACTTTTATTTTATACAACTCTTCTGGTTGCATTTTGTTGAGTAAATTCAGCATCATCGCCATGCGTTGGTTGTTTTTAAAATAGTGTCGCTTTTCATCCAAAAAATTCCAATACAAACTATTAAAAGGACAGGCATTATCGCCAAATTTTTCTTTCACATTGTAGTGGCATTTGCCGCAATAGTTACTCATTTTATTGATATAACTTCCTGACGAAACATAAGGTTTTGTTGCTATGATTCCACCATCTGCGTATTGTGACATGCCACGCGTGTTGGGCATTTCGACCCATTCTATCGCATCGATATAAACACCTAAATACCAATTATCAACCTGATCGGGATGCATTTGTGTAAGCAAACTAAAATTGCCAATAATCATCAATCTTTGGATGTGATGTGCATAAGCTTCATCTAAACTTTGGTTGATCGCATGTTGCATACAGTTCATCTTTGTTTTGCCGCTCCAAAAGAAATCGGGTAAATTATTATGGTTTTCTAAATGGTTCATCTGTGCGTACTGCGGCATTTCTTTCCAATAAATACCCCTAATGTATTCGCGCCATCCTAAAATTTGTCGCACAAATCCTTCGACTTGCGAAAGTGTGATGGTTGTTTCATTTTGATGATAATAAGCTATTACAGTTTCTAGAACTTCTTTGGGCGAAAGCATTTTTGAATTCATCGCAAAGGACAACCGCGAATGAAATAAGAATTTTTCGTCGGTATGCATGGCATCTTCATAATCGCCAAAATGTTGGAGTAAATTTTGACAAAAATAGTGCAGCACTTCCAAACATTCTTTTCTGGAAGTTGGCCAAGAGAAATCATTTTCCTTTATATTCCCAAAAGTTTCAAGACCAGCATTTTTAATATCTATTAGTAATTCAGAAACATTTTTATGAAAATTTTTCTCTTCAGGAATTGAAACTTGATTTGAATATTTCTTGCGATTGTCATGGTCAAAGTTCCACTGCTTGCCCAATGGCGTCGCGCCATCCATCAACAAATGGTGTTTTTTTCGCATCATTCGATAAAAGTTTTCCATCAAGTACAACTTTTTGCCTTCAAAAAAATCGCTTAATTCGTATCGCGTCGTGTAAAAATGCTCCGAATCATAAGCTTTAGTTGTAATTTTTAAATTGTCGCCTATCGATTGCAGTTGTTCATCCAAACGAAATTCGTCTGGCAATTGGTATTCAAAATGCTCAATTTGGTATTTTTTGATACAAAAGGCAATTATTTTTTCTAGATTTTGTGGATTGTTTTGATCAGCAATTTCAAAATAAACCACCTGATGGTTTTGTGTCAGTAATGTTGCTGAAAAATCACGCATTGCCAAGAAAAACGCCACTACTTTTTGAATATGGTGTTTGACGTAGTCCGTTTCCTGCCGCATTTCGGCCATTACGTAAATCACATTTTCATTGGTTTTTTCAAACCAAGAATGTTGCAAATTGAGTTGATCGCCTAAAATTAATCTTAATGTTTTCATGAGTTAAATTGTTGTATTTAAGGCAACCACAATTGTTGGTATTTTCCATCGCCATCATACATTTCGGCTTGTCGCTTGGTATTGAATTTTCGGTCTCGCGGGTCATTTCCTACACCCGAATTGTACATCCAATTGCCATAATTGCTGTGCACATCATAATCAATCAAGAAACTTTCAAAATATGCCGCACCGATGCGCCAATCTTGTTCCCATTCTTTTGCCCAATAACTCGCTACATTTTGACGTCCGCGATTGCTCATCCAACCTGTTTTTTGCAATTCTATCATATTGGCGTTTACAAAACGATCTGGTGTATTGCCATGAATCCATTGGTTTAGTGCTTTTTTGTTGGTTTTCCAATCGTAATTTTTATGTAAAATTCCATCGATTTTAAAAATGGCATCGCCGTGCTTGAGCGAAATGTACTTGAAATAATCACGCCAAATCAATTCGAAAATAAGCCAATAAGTGTCTTCGTTTTTGGTGATTTCTTTCTCAAATTGTATGATTTTCCAGTAGATTGTTCTCGCAGAAATACTGCCATTGGCCAACCAAGCCGAAAGCTTAGAACTATAATCCAAACCAATTAAGCCGTTTCGGGTTTTTTTGTATTCGGTAATCTTTTTGGTTTCCCAAAAATAATATTGCATGCGATTGAGTGCTTCATTTTCTCCTCCTTTGAACGGAAATGCGCTCGACGGATGTGATTCAAAATCATCAAAACCCAAATCACGCATTGTTGGTAAGATTGTCGCATTTTGAATCTTATTTTCGGTGAATTGTGTCGGAATTGTTACCGGTTTTTGAACGACTACTTGTTTTTCACAGGCCTTTCTGAATTCGGTAAACACTTCTGGAATTGACTGCAGGTTTTGGTACGGAATGCTTGCTGGATGAAATAAAAATTGATCGTACGTTGCAATCCAATTCGTGTTGCTAGCTTTATTTTTTAAATTTTGAAGCACAGTTGTTTCTTCCGTAGTCCATTCGTTTTGGAAAAAAACGTTTGAAATCGCGTGTTCTTCAATTATTTTTGGCAGCACATTTTCGGGTAAATCATGCAATACCAAGAGCGAAATATTTTTATGCGCTAGATTATTTTTTAATTCGGTTACCGTTTCCAATAAAAATTTTGCTCTGAATTGCGCCGTTTTTTTGAATCCGTATTGGGTTTCGGCAAAATGTCGCGGATCAAAACAGTAAACGCCAATGGTAGTTCCGTTTTTTTTGGTGGCTTGAAGTAGCGAAGTATTGTCTTCAACACGCAAATCATTGCGGAACCAGATAAGATTATTCATTTTTTTGATTTAAGAGGTAACGTAAACTATTTGTTTCTTCTGCACTTTTCGCTGCAAAATTTTACTTCATCCCAATTTTTTTCCCATTTTTTTCTCCATTTAAAAGGAAGTTTACAAACCAAACAAATTTTTTCGGGAAGGTTTATTTTTTTGTGCGCCATTATTTTAATAATGATTGTATTGGAACTTCGGGTCTTGCATAATCAAATCGATCAATTATTTTAGGAAGACAGTAGCCGTCAAGTCCGTTAATAGCAACAACATCTGCTTTATCCAATTGCAACCAACCGTCTTCGTGTTCCAAATTCTCATTATAAAAAATCGCTTCTATTGCTGCAATAATATGCAAGGTTCCATTTTCGTGAATGGCATATTCGTTGAGGTATTTGCAGTACAATTGTACCGGACTGTTTTTTACAAACGGAATGTCAATGTCGGTTTTGTATTCGATTTCTAAATTGGTTTTGTCGAACTCGGAAACAGATACATCATAATTGGCCGAAGTTTGATGCGCTGCTGCAATTGTTTTTGAAGTAACATGATTGACGGTAAAAAAACCGGTTTGCTTGATGTTTTTATAGGTATCTCTGGGAACAGTTGTTGGTCTTACGATAAAACCAAGCATTGCCGGATGGCTGCCTAAATGTGTAACGCTGCTAAAAATGGCAACATTGGATGTGCCATCAATTGCTTTTGTTGCAATTAAATTGGCCGATTTGTAACCGGTACATGAATTGATAAGATTCAATCTTTTGATTTTATCCATTTTAGAAATGGTTGCTGCAGCGACGTGTTTCATTTTTTTAATTGAAGCGCAAAGATAGTTTTTGTTTAATAAAATTGGTTATTTATTAAACAAAAGTTTATTTGTTTTTTTGAACGTTAGGGATAGTAGCAAAAATCCTGACATTGCCTTCAAAATGGTGTTTTGGCAGTGATTTTTTTAGGGCAATGGCAGATTGAAGCGAATAGCCCGGCCGAAGGAAACGCCCAAATAAATCATCATTTTTTAAGATTTTGGATTTTTATTACTTAATTTTGTTCACTTATACTTTACTATTTTTTAATGCAAACGCCACAAAAAATTGCTGTTGTAGGTTCGGGTTTGGTAGGTTCGCTTTTGGCAATTTATCTTAAAAAAGCAGGTCATACGGTTCATGTTTATGACCGAAGTCCAGATGTTAGAAAAATTAGTTTTTCGGGACGTTCTATTAATTTAGTGATGTCGCATCGCGGATGGAAGGCTTTGGCTGATATTGGTTTGGATGAAGCCATCAGAAAAATTGGCATTCCAGTTGACAAACGTGCCATTCACATGCCTGATAGTTCAATCCATTATCAGTATTATGGCAAAGAAGGCGAATCTATTTTTTCGTTATCGCGAGGCATTTTAAACCGCAAAATGATTGATTTGGCCGAAGCTGCAGGTGTCGAATTTTTCTTTGAACACAAAATTTGGGATGTGACTTTGTCGAATGCGACTTTGCATATTGGTGCGACAGAAAGAGGCGAATGGGAAGAGTTAAAATACGATAAGATTTTTGGTTCAGATGGTGCTTTTTCGAGGGTACGCCATCGCATGCAAAGGCAAAGTATGTTTAATTATTCGCAAGAATTTATTCATGTTGGTTATAAAGAATTGAATATTCCGGCCAATGCAGATGGCAGCCACAAACTCGATGTGCATTCGCTACATATTTGGCCAAGAGGCGAATACATGCTAATGGCATTGCCCAATTTAGACGGAAGTTTTACTTGTACTTTGTTTATGCCGCACCAAGGCGTTAATTCGTTTGAAAGTTTAAAAGACAAAGCAACGCTAGAAGCTTTTTTTGCCGACCATTTTCCGGATACCAAAGCGGTAATTCCGGATTTGGTTGAAGATTTTTTTAAGAATCCAACGAGTTTTTTAGTGACAATGAAATGCTTTCCGTGGACTTTTAAAGATAAAGTGGCTTTGATTGGTGATGCTTCTCATGCGATTGTACCTTTTTACGGTCACGGAATGAATGCAGGTTTTGAAGACATTACGATTTTAAACGAAATGATGACGCTTTATGGCGATGATTGGGAAGCGATTTTTAAGGCCTATGAAAATTCACGCAAACCCAATGCCGATGCGATAGCGGATTTATCGTATCGGAATTTTATGGAAATGAGCTCTAAAACTGCTGATGGACAATTCTTATTGCAGAAAAAAATAGAAAAACATTTTTCAGATAAATATCCAGAGCAGTGGATTCCGTTGTACAGCCGAGTAACATTCAGCACACGGCCTTATACCGAGGCTTTGGCGATTGGTGATTACCAAGACAAAATAATGCAAACCATTTTAAAAATGGACCGTATTGAAGAAAATTGGGATAGTGAAGCGGTAGAAGACGAAATTTTGAAACTTTTAAAAGCAAAAGTCTAAAACACTATTTCTTTGCTGCAGGTTTTAATAAAATCCTTAACGTACTATCATTATTAAAATAGCTGAACATCCAATTGACAAAAATAGAGAGTTTGTTTTTTACACTCAAGATGAGCATTAAATGAACAAACATCCAAGTAAACCAAGCCAATCGACCTTGGAAACTAAATTTAGGTAAATCGACAACCGCTTTTCGTTTGCCAACGGTAGCCATTGATCCTTTGTCGTGGTATTCGTATTCGATTTGGGATTTGTTTTCTAATTTTAATTTGAAATTTTTTGCCAAAACGCTGGCCTGTTCAATGGCAACACTTGCGACTTGGGGATGACTGTTGGGGTATTTTGGAGTGACCATAAACGCGACGTCACCAAGGGCATAAACGTTTGGTAAATCTTGGATTTCATTGCAACGATTGACCAAAAACCGATTGCCTCTGGTTCTGATTTCGGTGGGAAGGCCTTCTAATTTATTTCCAATAATTCCAGCTGCCCATATCACATTTTTGGCCTCGATGGTTTCGCCGCTTTTAAGGCCAACTGTTTTTCCGTCGTAAGTACTCACTAAATTACCAGTCTTTACAATTACACCCAGTTCTTCGAGGTATTTTCGGGACATTCTTTGCGAATCAACGCTCATTACATCCAAAACATTGGCGGAGTTTTCGACTAAGTAAATATTGAGTTTAGAAAAATCTTTATCGGGATAATCTTTGGGTAAAACATTTTTTTTCATTTCGGCCAAAGCGCCAGCCAATTCTACACCAGTTGGACCACCACCAACGATGACAAAGTTCATCAATGCTTGTAAATCTTCGGGCAGTGCGATAAGTGTATCTTCAAAAGTTTGTAAAATTCGGTTCCGTAGTTGAATCGCTTCTGGCACCGATTTCATAGGAAAAGCGTACTTCTCCATTTTAGTATTTCCAAAATAATTGGTAGTACAGCCAAAAGCAATGACCAAATAATCATAATCAAAATCGGCTATCGAGGTCTTTAAAACTTTGTTTTGATTGTCTACACTAAGGACATCAGCAATTCGGATGCGTACATTTTTGGAGTGTTGGAAAACTTTTCGAAGCGGAAAAGAAATACTTGCGGGTTCCAAACGAGCAGTGGCTACTTGGTACATCAAAGGTTGGAACTGATGGTAGTTGTTTTTGTCAATCAATAAAACATCATAATTGGTGTCTTCTAAATCTTGAGCCAAACGCAATCCGGCAAAACCTGCGCCCACAATTACAATTCTCTTTTGGGTTTGCATAGTATTTTAATTTGTCTTTCAAAGATAGTGAACTTTAAGCTTTTTCGGGCGCTCTATTCACTTTTTCTATAGAAAATGCGGGCATGCAAATGGCAATATATTCACAAGCCATTCCAAACGGATTGGCGTATTGCACTTGTGTATTTTTCTCAATTTTTATAGATTGACCAGCTTCGAGAATGATGGTTTCGCCTTCAATGATGAACTGTTTTTTGCCTTTTATGATATATGTATATTCGTCGAATTCGGGTTTTTGAAAAGGTTCGCTCCAATTGGGCGGCGCAATCATGTGTGCAATCGAAATTTCGGAATTGTTGGTGGCAATGATGCCGTGATGTTCCTCTATTAGTTTGCCATCGTTAGTGGGTACTATAAAAGGTGTTTTTTGTATCGTGTATTTTTTCATTTCTTTAGTAATTTGGTTAAAATACTAAAAGCACCTCGAATAAAAGCAGCGCTTATTAATACTTTCACAACTGATTTTGTTACGGCAACATTTATATCAACCGATTTTTTATTGTCATTTTCTTCATTTGCCGATTGTTGTGCTTCGGCATTTGCCTGTTCTACGACTGCTATTTTTTTGTTGCGCATTTCATAAGCGCTTTCGCGGTCTATGTTTTCGCTGTATTTTTTTACTAGTTTGGATTGCAAATTGATTGCGGCAATTTCGCTTTCGGTCAAACAGCTTTGGCGATGCCATCAAAATCACCTTTAATACCCATCATTAAAACTGGAATTCCGAATTAGGATTATTGCTACGAAAGTACCTGAATTGTTTTTGTTTTATCGGTTCCCGTGGTGCCAGCAATCAAACAATGTCTCTTGCTTAAAATTAAGTGGGTTGATTTTTAATTTAATAGCAAAAATAGCATAGTTTTATATTAGGAATTATGAATATTATAATTTTTTTTAAGATTGGAACGTAAATGTAAGGTCATCATAATAAAATCGACAAGAAAGACGTTATGAATAATAAAATAAGCATTGTTGCTTTTTTTACATCAAAATCATGAAAAATGCGTTTCATTTTATCAATTTTGTTTATTTTTATACTTATTACTGCTTATCTTTAAAATAATTTAATGTTAGGACGAAATCGATATTTTAACAACTATAGAATTTAATGTTAATAGTAAATAAAAAGTATTTTTTTATTTTTTTATATCCACTAAAAATATAAATTTGTCGTTCTAAAAAAAATATTTAACAATTTATTCAAAGTAGTAAACTTTTAAAATTTAAAAACTAAAACTTAAAGAAATGGCAAATGCATCAAACGCTAGTGTAGCGAAGAAAGAAAGTGGTTCAAATGGAGGAAATTTATTCTCTGGACTTGTAATTGTAGCTTGTATTGTTATCGGTACGCTTATTTGGAAATTTGTAATGGGAGCTGGTTCTAATTTTGAAGGTGGTGACAATACAGGTCATCCACTACCAGGAAATTATTTAGCAATGGTTTACAAAGGAGGTAAAATTGTACCTGTTTTGATGGGTTTATTGTTGATGGTAGTTGTGTTTTCAATTGAACGTTTTTTTGTAATTTCTAAAGCGGCAGGAACAGGAAGCTTGGATAAATTTATGAAAAGTGTACAAAGCAATATCAGCGGAGGCAACATCGAAGCGGCAATTGCAGATTGTGATCAACAAAAGGGATCAGTAGCCAACGCAATTAAAGCGGCTTTAATTAAATACAATGAAGTTAAAAAAGAAGGTTTTGATAGCGAAGCTGCTGCTGAAACCATTCAAAAAGAAATCGAAGAAGCAACTTCATTAGAAATGCCAATGTTAGAAAAAAACCTAACGATTCTTTCTACTCTAGTATCTTTAGGAACATTAGCTGGTTTGTTAGGAACAGTAATGGGGATGATTACTGCTTTTGGTGCCTTGGCAACGTCTGGAACTCCAGATCAAGCAGCATTAGCAAATGGTATTTCTGAGGCATTGATCAACACGGCGACTGGTATTTCTACTTCAGCTTTGGCGATTATAGTTTACAATTTCTTTACTTCTAAAATCGATACTTTAACCTATTCTATCGATGAGGCAGGTTCTACAATTGTTGGAACTTACAGAAGATTCAGAGGAAGTTTAAAAAACTAATACAACATTTATTAGTAATCATCTATAATTATGGTTGCTGTAAATCTTAAAAAATAAATAATGGCTAAAGTAAAAATGTCCAAAAAAATGACCGCGATCGATATGACCGCGATGTGTGATGTTGCTTTTCTTTTGCTGACTTTCTTTATCTTGACGGCGACGGCCAAACAGCCTGAACCATTACCAGTAGATACTCCAAATTCAACTGTACAAGTAAAATTGCCTGATACCGATTTGGCAATCATTACTATCGGTGATAGTGGTAAAGTATTTTTCGGAGTTAAAGCACCTGATGTCAGAAGAAAAACCCTGGATTTAATTTCAGAAAAATACAAAATGACGTTCACAGAAGACGAAAAAACCAAATTTGGCTTGTTAGATGAATTCGGTGTGCCGATAAATCAATTGAAAGTACTAATTGGTATGAGGTCTGCAGAAAGAAATCAAGAAGGATTGCAAAAAGGAATTCCTCATGACTCTGTGGATAACCAATTAGCAGAGTGGGTTCGTGCTGCAAGAAATGCAAATGCCGAAGTCAATGGTGAGCAGCTGAATTTTGCAATCAAAGGCGATGCTAAAGAACAATATCCACAAATTAAAAAAGTGATGGATATTTTGCAAAAACAAGAAGTAAACAAATTTAATTTGGTTACTGGTCTAAGAAGCGATAATTTTTAATTATTAAAAATACAAAACAATGGCTGAATTAAATACCGGCGACGGTGGCGGTGGCAAAGGCAAAAAAGTAAGAAGTAAAAAACAAAACTCAAAAGTTGACTTAACAGCAATGGTTGATTTGGCGTTTTTATTGATTACATTCTTTATGCTAACGACCTCTTTATCCAAACCCCAATCAATGGATTTGGGTATGCCAGATCTTAATGATAAAGAACCACCAATATTGATTGCAGATGCAAGAACCATGACTGTTCTTATTGGGGCAGACAATAAGCTAAAAGTTTACATGGGTCAGTTTGCTTCTCCAATCGAAGTTCCAAAAGATGTAATTTATGGTAAAGGTGGCATCCGAAAAGATATTTTGGAAAAAGTACAATCTGTTCCCGTAACAATGGGTGATCCTAAAAAGGGTTTGATTGTGCTTATTAAAGCAAATAAAAAATCAAAATATAAAAATTTGGTTGACATTTTAGATGAAATGGCGATTTGTAAAGTACCTACTTATGCCATTGTCGATATGACAAAGGAAGAAGATGCTTTATTTGAAAAGTAAGATATATCTTATTACCACTTAAAACTTAAATTATGAAATTAGATATATACAGACAAAAATGGCTTGATATGGTTTTTGAAGGCCGTAACAAAAGTTATGGTGCTTATGAATTGCGTCAAAAAAACCCAAGAACTACTTTAATAGCTCTGTTTATTGGAGCCACAGTATTCGCGACATTATTGGCTTTGCCAGTAATTTGGCCCAAAGGTGGAGATGAAGATGATCAAGAAAAAGTGACTATGGTTGACATGGCAAAATTGGCTCCGCCACCGCCAGACAAACCTTTGGTTCCACCACCGCCGCCGCCGCCTCCAGCACCAAAAATTGACGAAGTAAAATTTGTGAAACCAAAAATTGTTGAGAAGGAAAAGGTAGTTGAGGAAATCAAAACTATCGAGGAACTTAAAGACAAAAACGTTGGTGCCAAAGATATCAAAGGTAAAGACGATGGACAAATTGTTATCGACGAGCCATCAGGAGATGGGCCAGCCGATTCAAAAATTGTTGAAGACAATACGGTTTATAATGCCGTTGAGGTAAAACCAGACTTCCCAGGGGGAATGGCAAAATTTTATTCTTTTGTACAAAAAAACTTTAAAGTGCCAGAAGAAGAAGAAATCAATGGTAGAATTATCGTTCAGTTTGTAGTCGAGAAAGATGGAAGTTTGACCGATATCAAAGTTTTGAGAGATTTAGGTTTCGGAACAAAAAACGAAGCCATAAGACTTTTAAAGAGTTGTCCAAAATGGAAACCAGGTATTCAAAATGGTCGTCCTGTTAGGGTTTTATATTCTTTGCCAATTAGTATCCAATCTGGAGGTTAATGTACAACGAACAAAATACGCATGAGAGAGTTCAGAAATCGCTAAAAAGGCGATTTCTTCTCGTTATAGGAATACTGTTTTTTATGGTTTATTTGGTTTTGGGACTGATAATCATATTTTGGAAACAGTTTCCGATAAAGCTGCCTTACCAATACCGTGTTGCATTTGGTTTGCTTTTAATTGTTTATTCGTTTTTTAGGTTTCTTCGTCTTTTACAAAAAAAATAAAGCAAATGACCGTACCCTTTAAATATTCGTTTTTAAGAATTACAGTTTTGTCTGTCGTTGTTTTTGTGGTTTTCATGGCTTGTAAAGATGAATCAAAAGGCAAAGATGGTAAGCAAACCATTATCGAAGGCACCGCTGCCGTATTTGTTGATGAAACCGTATTTTCGATAATTGAAGACGAAGTGTTGGTTTTTGAAAACCAATACCGAGCCAAAATCAATTTGGTCAGCCAACCCGAAAGCCAAGTGATCAATTCACTATTAACCGGAAAAGCGAATATTGTAGTCCTTTCTAGAACACTTTCGACACAAGAAGCAAAAGTCTTTGAAAACAAAAAAATCACACCCAGAATAACTAAATTTGCAAAAGATGCTATCGCGTTTATTGCAAATAAAGCTGGAAACGATACGCTTATTGATTTGCAAGAAGTAATCAATGTAATGCAAGGCAAACCAAGTAAAATAAAAGCATTGGTTTTTGAGAATCCCAATTCAAGTACGCTCCGTTATATGAATGAATTGGCTGGTTTGAAAAACGGAACAAAAAAAAATGTATACGCGCTGCAATCCCATGAGGAGGTTTTAAAATACGTTTCAGAAAACAAAGGCGCCATAGGCGTGGTAGGATTGAATCTTGTGGTGCAACCTTACCCAGAATGGCAAAAATATACCGACAATATCGAAGTGATGGCGGTCCGGAATGTTAAAAACAAGCCTAATAGTAATTTGTATTATAAGCCAAACCAATCCAATATTGGTGCAGGTTTGTATCCTTTGACAAGAGATTTGTATATGTTAAATTATCAAGGATCAGCAGGTTTAGGCATGGGTTTTGCCTCGTTCGTCGCAGGAGAAATTGGGCAGCGAATTATTCTCAAATCTGGTCTCCTACCCGAAAGAATACCAACCAGAACGATTACTGTCCGAAAGGAAATATTAAATACTAAATAAATTATTTTAAGATGAACAAATTAAAAATTTTCAGCTTTGCCCTTCTTATATTTGGAATAGGGACTTTTGCCCAAGATTTAGATCAAGCAAAAAAAGCAATAGATGCTGAACAATACGAAAAAGCCAAAACGATTTTAAAAAGCTTAATCGCAACCAAACCAGAAAGCGGAAAAAATTTCTTCATTTTAGGAAATTTATACCTGATACAAAAACTACAAGATTCTGCTACTGCAACCTATCAAAAAGGATTACTAGCCAAAACTGAAGCGAACTTTAATGCTATTGGTTTAGGTCAGATTGATTTAGAAAACGGAAATCTTGCCGCTGCAACTACCAATTTTGACAAAGCCATTGTCAACATCAGAAAAAAAGATTTCGAAGAATTTTTATACATTGGTCGTGCCTATATGAATCCGGTAAAACCAGATTACAAAAAAGCAATTGAATACTTGAACAAAGCAAAAACCATCCAGCCACTCAATGCACAAGTGTTGTTATCATTAGGTGATGCGTTGTATGGTGATAAAAATGTAAACGATGCTTATTCGGCTTATCGCAACTCTTTTGATGCCGACAATACCGTTTTAAGAGCAAAATTACAGTTGGGTGTCATCACAAAAGGTTCTAAAGCTTTTACTGAGGCCAAAACGGCTTTCGATAATATTTTAGCAATCAATCCAAATTATGGACCAGCATACAGAGAATTAGCAGAAACCTATTATTTATGGGCACTAAACGACAAGCCAAAATATACCGAATACAACAAAACAGCTATCGATTATTACGAAAAGTATTTAAATTTAACCGACTACTCTTTGGATTCTCGTATGCGACATGCCGATTTTCTTGTACTCACAAAAGATTACAAAGCACTTGAAGCCGAGGCTGCAGCGATGCAAAAATTAGACAAAGTAAATCCAAGAATTTTAAGGTATTTGGGTTATTCAGCATATCAAAACGGCAATCCAGATGCGGCAATCAAGGCTTTGAATGATTTTTTAGCCAAAGACAAAGCAAAAATTATCGGTCGTGATTACCTTTATTTGGGACTTGCAAAAACACAAAAAGCGCTGGTTTCGAGCAAGAATGCCGATGCAACAGTTAGCAATGTTGTTGATAAAGTATTGTTTGATACTGGAATTGTTGACATCAAAAAAGGTGTCGAATTGGATCCTTCAATGGCAAATGAATTGAACGATTTTGGAAAAAAATTCTTCGATTTGAAATTGTACAAAGAAGCCGCCGCCATATATGAAGTAGCGACCACCAATCCAATTTCAAGAAATTTCTTATATGACAATTTCTATTTGGGCTACGCACTTTATTTTGACAACGCAAATAAAGCCGAAGGGGAAAAAGTGGATACGGTTGCACTCCAAAAAGCAAATGTCGCTTTCGGAAACGTAATTAAGGCATCGCCAACTACCCAAGATGCCTATGTTTATAAAGCCCGCGTCAATAGTTTGCTCGAAGAAGACCCAGCTGCTCAAGCCGAAATGGTTAAAAATTATGAAGAGTACATTAAAGTAGTAACCGAAAAAGGTGCCGCCGAAATGTCAAAAAAAGCCAACAAAGACAAATTTGTCGAAGCTTACAACAACATCGGAATTTATTTTGCAAAAACCGATAAAGCAAAAGCAAAAGAAAGTTTTGAAAAAGCACTGCTTATTGATCCCGAAAATGAAACTGCTATAAGCACGCTAAAATTGCTTAAATAATACATACTTTACAAAACTGGAACCGATTGCTAGAAACAGTCGGTTTTTTTTTGGAGCATTACCAACATTGCTTTCATCAACGCATAAAGCCTGCTGTTCGCTGCAATCTTTTGTTTTTAAAGAAAAAACAAAAGGATTTTCGCTTCCATCAGGGCTAGCAAGAAACACCTCTTTTCAAAAGCAATAATTATAATCTTCGCCAGCAAACGACAGAATTAAAATCTCCAAATTCACTATCTTTGTCGCTTATTCAAAAAAATGCTAACAAAACAAATACAAACAGCTGTCGAAAAAGGAATGATGCTTCCGTTAATGGAAGAATTTTACACCATTCAAGGCGAAGGTTATCACACCGGCACTGCGGCCTATTTTATCAGAATCGGTGGCTGCGATGTCGGTTGCCATTGGTGCGACGTCAAAGAAAGTTGGAATGCCGCTTTGCATCCGCCTACAAATGTCGAAACTATTGTTCAAAATGCCAGTAGATTCTCAGAAACTGTTGTAGTTACTGGCGGAGAGCCATTAACTTGGGACATGACTTTGCTTACCCAAAAATTAAAAGAACAAAATCGAAAAGTGCATATCGAAACTTCGGGTGCTTATCCTTTAACCGGAACTTGGGATTGGATTTGTCTTTCTCCAAAGAAAAATAAACTGCCAACATCGACCGTTTATGACAATGCCGATGAACTGAAAGTCATCATTTTTAACAAACATGATTTTATTTTTGCCGAAGAACAAGCCGAAAAAGTGAATAAAAATGCTATTCTTTTTCTGCAACCCGAATGGAGCAAAAGAGAAGAAATGACGCCATTGATTGTAGATTATGTGATGCAAAATCCAAAATGGCGCGTGTCGTTACAAACTCATAAGTATTTGAATATTCCTTAGAAGTTAATTTCGCATTTAAATGTATAGTGCTATTAATTGTGGTAATTTAAATTAACCAAATAATTTTTTGGCAACAAAATTTTAAATTATATATTTAGAAAATTCTAAACAACAAAAAACTGTAAAAATGAAAAAACTTATTTTGACTATCGCATTTATAGCCGTAGCACAATTTGCATTCGCACAAGAAGATGCTGCTTTTAAAGCGGAAGTAATGAAGGTAATTGAAAAAAGTGGTTCTGCTGGCCAAATGAATTCTGCCAAAAAACAGTTTTTAGCCACGATTCCAAAAGATAAACATGCTGCTTTTACTTTAGAATTTGAGGCAATAATGCCAAAAATTTATGAAGGAATAGCAAAAATTTATATGGAAGAATATACTAAAGATGATATTAAAGCAATGTTAGCTTTTTATGAAAGTCCAGTTGGAAAAAAGATGTCACTAAAATCGGAAATAATTGCTGAAAAATCTCAGGAATCAATGATGGAGCTACAAGGAGAAATTCAAGCTCTATTAATGAAATACATGTAATAAATTTATTTTTATTTCATTAAAATCCCATTCTTATTAGAGTAGGATTTTTTATTTAAATAATCTTGCGAGATAATCAAAGTGATTGCCTTCTTGAACTAATTCGCATTGTAAACCATTGGCAACTGCCGCATTTTGAAGTGTATTAAAATCGATGTACATCCAGTCAAAAGGTTTTTCTTTTTGATTTTTATAACCAATATTAAAAACAACTTCGCCATAATAAGCATTGTCCGAAGGAATCCATTTTCCGCCATCATCATCTTCGTCAAACATATAAATAATATCAGAACTATCAAGCAAAATTTGACCGTCTTGGCGCAACATTGATTTTAGTTTTAAAAGAAAGTCAGTCATTTTTTTTAATTTTCCACACATTCCTGCGCCATTCATGAGCAACAAAATGGTATCGAATTTTTCGTTTTCGAAAGTCATAACGTCTTGTACTCTTGCGTCTTTAATACCTCGAAGATTGCATGTTTTTATGGCATTCGCCGAAATGTCTATAGCAACTACTTCCATATTTAGTTCATTTTGTAAATACAAACTGTGGCTTCCTGCACCGCAGCCAACATCTAAAACCCGTCCTTTGGCAAACTTTAATGCTTTTTGTTCGATGGCAGGCATGGCCGAATAGTTACGAAATAAATAAGCAACCGACATTTCGTCTTCATCAGAAATCGTAGTCGAAGTAATCAAATTTTCTGGTGCATCATTGGTTTGATAATCAAGAATCGCTTTTCCGAAGAGGTCTAACATTTTGTTTGAGGATTAATGTTCAAAGTTGTATAAATTTGTAAAACAATTTAAACTTTAAATTTGAAAGATTTTTTAAATAATTTAGTAAAACTGGCCAAAGATAAGCATATTGAGAACAAAAAATATTTTGATAAACTCAAAAAGAAAACACCAAAAAATCTCGATTATCTTATGCAGGAATTGCATGAAGCCGAATTTAAAAAAACCGATTGCTTGACATGTGCCAACTGTTGCAAAACAACTGGACCACTTTTTACTTTGGCAGATATTGAACGAATTTCAAAGTATTTAAAACAAAAACCACAACAGTTTATTGATCAATACTTACGTGTTGACGAAGATAAAGATTATGTTTTACAAACTGTGCCTTGTCATTTTTTGGATGCCGATAATAATTGTATGATTTATGAAGTAAGACCAAAAGCTTGTCGCGAATTTCCGCATACAGACCGAAAAAAGTTCCAGCAAATTACTGATATTACATTAAAAAACATACCAATCTGTCCCGCTAGTTATCGCATTGTCGAAGCAATGAAAAAGCGCCTGCCATTATGAAATCGAATTTTCAAATTTCCGATTTATACAAACAAATCTTCTTCTTGAAATTTTAACAAATCAATTTTCGGACTTCTTCCGCCAATGGCATCAACCAATTTTTCGATTCCCTCTTCTATATAAGTAAGCAATTTCAGAACCCATTCTTTGGCAACTTCGAGATAATGAAGTCCTTGGTCAATATACGCATTCAATTTTTCAACAAAAGCCTGTAAGGCATCCATAAACGATAGTAAGAATTCGGCTTTTTTCATAATGTAGCAATTAATTGTTTTTAATAATTGTCCTAAATTAAGTAATCCAATTTTGTAGTTTATTAATAAATTGATAAAATTTCAAACTGCAAGCAAGTTTAAAAATTGCTGTTGTCATAAATGAGGTATTTTTTTCTCATTTCTTTAAATGCTATTAATTTACTTTCCCAACTCGCACGAATTTCTGGAGCAGTCATTCCAGCTTCAATTTGTTGTTGCAATTGTTTGGTTCCTGCAAGTTTTGTGAAAAATGAATTAAAAAATTTGCTTTTATCGCTGGTTTCATTGTACGCTTTGATGAGCCATTTTAATTCAAGTCGATCTAATTTTGAAATATTCGAAAGGTCTTCACCAAAACAATCAATTCCGTTATAAAGCGGATTTTTTGCCCCTACATTGGGTTTCGGAACAAAGCAAAAATCAACATTAGGCAAATAAGGAGAACCGTAAATTTGAAATTGTTTTTCAGTTCCGCGACCTAAACTTACATTGGTTCCTTCAAAAAAACATAAACTGGCATAAAGATTTACAGCATGGTCATTGGGCAAATTGGGCGAAGGTTTTACCGACAATCCATAAGGCATCTCTCTCGAATAGGCAGAACAAGCAATTACTTTTAAGTCGCACTGCAAACTGTCTTTGAGCCATTTTTCGCCATTAATCATTTGCGCATATTCGCCAATGGTCATGCCGTGCAAAAGCGGAATCGGATGCATACCCACAAAACTCGAATACTCGATTTCTAAAGTGGGGCCATCAACGATGCTTCCGTTCGGATTGGGTCGGTCAAGCAAAATCAAAGGCAAATTGTTTTCGGCACAAGCCTCCATGACATAATGCAAAGAAGAGATATAGGTATAAAATCGCGCGCCAACGTCTTGTATATCAAAAACTAAGACGTCAATACCATCGAGTTGTTCAGGTTTAGGTTTTTTATTATCACCATAAAGTGAGAGGATGGGCAATCCTGTTTTTGTATCTTTTCCGTCTACAATCAACTCGCCATTATCTGCAGTGCCTCTAAATCCATGTTCTGGCGCATAAATTTTGATAAGCTGAATATTTTTCGAAAGCAAAAAATCGACCAAATGACTTTTGTCAGATAAAATGCCAGTTTGATTGGTCACAATCCCAACTTTTTTATTTTGTAATAAGGCCGCATAACCATCAAAATTATCTGCACCAGTACTAAAATTGATGTTTTTTGTGTTGTTAACAACCACCGATTTTTGTTTTGCAAATTTTAGGGAAGTCGTTTTTAAATCGTTTAAATCGCGAACTGTTTTTGCCGATTTGCAACTGTAGATTAAAGCCGAAACAGCGATAAAAAAAAAGTATTTAGAAAATTGTCCAACAAATTGAACAAAGAAATGCTTGCTGTAATCGCTATTGTAAATCATAAATGTGAATCAAATATTAATTAAAATGGCGGGTAAAGCCAAATATTAGGCACTAAAACTGTATTTTTGAATTCCAATTCATATCCGATATTAAATTGAATTTAGAGTATTTCATAGCCAAAAGACTAATCGCCTCAAAAGGTCGTAAAAGTAGTATATCTGCACCAATTATAAAAATTGCGATTGCTGCGATTGCGATTGGAATGATTATGATGATTGTGTCAGTGGCCACAGGTATTGGTTTACAAGAAAAAATTCGCGAAAAAATTGCTGCTTTTAACGGTCATATTATTATATCAAATTTCGACGACAACCAGTCTGAAGTCAGTGTTGTGCCAATTTCACTTCGTCAGGATTTCTATCCAGAATTTACTTCGGTTGCTGGAATCAATCATGTACAAGCAGTGGCCACAAAAGCCGGAATTATTAGAACAGCAACTGCCTTTGAAGGGATTATTTTTAAAGGTGTCGGAAAAGATTACGAATGGCAATACCTTAAAGAATATACAGTTGCTGGTCGATTGCCCAATTTGAAAGCCAAACTTAACGAAGAGATTTTGATTTCACAATTCCTCGCCAAGCGTTTGAATCTTAAGATTGGAGATCGTTTTGTTACCTATTTTATGAAGCAAGAAGCCAATAAACTGCCAAATAAAAGGGTTTTTGAGGTGGTTGGAATCTACAATTCTGGTTTTCAAGAGTTCGATGCGACCTATATTGTAGGCGATATCCGTCACGTTCAAAAAATCAACCGTTGGCAAAACGACCAAATTGGGGCTTTTGAAGTTTATATCGACGATTTTGATAGCATTCAAACCAAAGGCGAAGAAGTGTATGCGCAAACCAATTCGGCACTGAACACCCAAACCATAGTCGAAAAATATGCTTATATATTTGAATGGATGCAACTTTTCGATTTCAATATCTTGGTCATATTAATTGTTATGATTGTTGTTGCTACTATTAATATGGTGGTTGCCTTGTTGGTGCTCATTCTCGAGCGCACTCAAATGATTGGTATTCTTAAGGCTTTGGGCGCCAATAACTGGTCGGTGCGAAAAGTTTTTTTGTATAATGCCTTTTATCTCATCATGCGGGGTTTGTTTTGGGGCAATTTTATCGGTATCGGTTTGCTATTGACACAAAAGTACTTCGGAATCATACAACTCAATCCCGAAAATTATTATGTCAATCAAGCGCCTGTTTATTTTAACTTAGGTTATATTTTATTGTTAAATCTCGGTACGGTACTTATATGTCTGTTGGTTTTATTGATTCCGTCGTATATAATTACAAAGATTACTCCAGTCAAAGCAATTCAGTTCGATTGATTTTTTTCTTTGAAGCCATTCCTGCTTTGCGCTAAATTTTTGTTCCTTTCAGGTTGTCACCTTTCAGTAACAAAAGATACCGCTGCAATCAGGGCTAGGGCCTTATTTTTA
>CANKZI010000034.1 GCA_947488595.1 Flavobacteriaceae bacterium | reverse complement strand
GTTAATGGACCAAGTAAGTCAGTTACACTAACCAAACAAGCTTGTGTTACTAGAGGTGTAAGTGCAGAACAAGAAGTGAAAACTGATTTAGTAACTTATTCTGAATTGTACCCAAATCCTTCTTCTAGCAACTTCAACATTGACATTAATGCGGAAACAACTACAGAAGTAACGATTGTGGTTTACTCTTTCAACGGAAACGTAGTAAGCGAGGAAAAACACAACTTGCAAAAAGGAAAAAACACAGTTAATACTAACACATCAAGATTGCCTCACGGTCTTTATGTAGTTAAATTTGTTAATCCAACGACCAATACTGTTACAACGAAGAAATTCTTCAAAAGATAAGTATTAGTTAAAATAAGAAATCGTCTAAAGAGTAATTTTTAGACGATTTTTTTTATGTAATAATCTCAAACAAAAAAGCCATTTCCGAGGAGATGGCTTTTCATTTCAACCAGAACTATTTTTTATTCCACTCTCTTGATCACTTTACGCGCCACTTCAATCTTAAATTTTTTGCCTTTCATTTTCTCATCTCGAATATTATGCAGCAAATCTTTTACTTTATTGAATTTTACTGCTGCAAATGAAATAAAATCTTTGACTTCAATCAATCCCAAATCGCTTTTTTCGAGCTGTC
Organism: Flavobacteriaceae bacterium; assembly: GCA_947488595.1. Classification (GTDB taxonomy): domain Bacteria; phylum Bacteroidota; class Bacteroidia; order Flavobacteriales; family Flavobacteriaceae; genus Flavobacterium. Next base: position 25,865 of record CANKZI010000034.1, on the reverse strand, counting down.
CTTTTTGCGAAAAGAAACCAACAATATCAATTTTATTCAATTTATTTTTCTTTCCACCACTAATATAAACGGTTTGAAATTCAGGTGGTTTTGGCAAAGCATATGTGCTTTCAAGTGCTAAAACTGGCATGCCATAATCAATGTAATCCAATTTTTTTTCGGTTTCATGCACAATAATATAAGCAGTTCCCGACGATAACATTCGGGCTGTTCGGCCATTTCGATGCGTAAATTCATCTTCTTTTAAAGGCAAATGGTAATGTATGACGTGTTTCATTTCAGGGATATCCAATCCTCTCGCGGCCAAATCTGTAGTAATCAAATAACTTACACTTCCGTTTCTGAACTGAATCAAGGCACGTTCGCGTTCGTCTTGGTCCATTCCTCCATGATAATAAGTGGCATAAATCCCTTTTTCGCAAAGTGCATCACTAACCCGCTCTGCTGCTTCGCGATGGTTGCAAAATATAATAGCCGATTGCGATTTAAGCGAACCTATCAAACGAAATAAAGTACCAATTTTATCTTTTTCTTTTGAAATCACCATGCGCAAAGTCAAATTATTCGACATTTCAAAAGCTACTTGTGGAATAAAATCCAAAATCATTGGGTTAACAACCCTTGTGTATTTTGGAATTTCAATATCAGACGTCGCCGAAACTAAAATCCGTTTGTTCAATTTGGTTAGTTGACCAATAATAAATGACATTTGCTCGTGAAAACCAAGTTGCAAAGATTTATCAAACTCATCAAGAATTAAAGTTTGAATTTTATCGACACGAAAAGTACCACGATCGATATGATCCGCAATACGACCCGGTGTACCAATCAAAATAGCAGGTGGATTACTCAAGTTTTTTATTTCGGTGTCAATTGCATGTCCGCCATAGCAAACATTGACTTTGTAATCGGTACCCATTTTCTTCCAGACTTGCTCGATTTGCAGCGCCAACTCACGCGATGGAACCAAAATCAAACATTGCACCGATAAAATTTCGGGTTGTAACATTTCAAAAATCGGCAATAAAAAAGCCAATGTTTTTCCGGAGCCTGTTGGCGATAGCAACAAAACATTATTTTCGTTTAAAATGGCGTCTTGCGCCGCTTCTTGCATTTCATTTAAGCTTGCAATACCTAAATTGAAAAGCATGTTCTTGGAATGGTGATTGTTCATGCTGCAAATGTAACCTACTTTAAAAGTTTTTCTTCTTCGAATAACAATTTTATGTTTTCATAGGAATTTTTCAAAGCCTCTTTAATTTCGTCGGGGTTGAGCCAAGCCACTTTTTCAATGCCTTCTTCGAGTTGTCCAATTGGAGTTCCTTCGAAACTAGTACGCATTTCAAACCAATGTGTAATTTTGAGTTTATAAAGTCCGTTGCGCTTGAAAATATGATACGTTTTTTGAAGTTTGTCAGTTATGACCAATTTGTTAACGCCAGTTTCTTCTTCAACTTCGCGCAAAGCGGTATATTCAATTTCTTCGCCTTTTTCGATACCGCCTTTAGGCAAATCCCATTTTCCGTTGCGAAAAATGAACAAAACTTGGTTTTTTTTGTTGTAAACCAATCCGCCGCCCGCTTTTTGAGTTGGCATTTTGGTTTTTAATGTTTTCAGAATTTCTTTTTCATCGGGATGATACAAAAAAGCTTTCTGAATTTTATTTTGGAATATTTTTACAATAATTTGTTTGATATCAGCACTTTCCAACAAAAACAATTGAAAATCTGTTTCTTTGAAGATTTCATTTGTTAAAAAAAGTGGTTTGTCGTTCACAAAAACTTTATACATTTGTACTATGATATTTAATAAAGATACAGCCAGCAAAACAGCCGAATTGCTTTTACAAATAAATGCAATTAAATTGAATCCAGGAAATCCTTTTACATGGGCTTCAGGATGGAAATCGCCCATTTATTGTGACAATAGGATAACACTCTCATTTCCAAATATAAGAAATTATATTAAAGAAGAATTTTCCAAAAATATTGAAAAACAATTTGGAAAACCCGATGTGATTGCAGGCGTTGCAACCGGTGCAATTGGTATTGGTTTACTGGTTGCAGAAGCGTTGGCGTTGCCTTTTGTTTATGTGCGCCCAGAACCAAAAAAACATGGACGACTCAATCAAATCGAAGGCTTTTTGCAAAAAGGTCAAAATGTAATTGTTGTCGAAGATTTAATTAGCACAGGAAACAGTAGTTTGCTTGCTGTTGAAGCCTTGCGCGAAGCAGGTGCCAATGTCAAAGGAATGGCGGCAATTTTTAGTTACGGATTTGATGTGGGGTGAGAATTTTAAAAATGCTAACGTAGATTTATTTACATTAAGCAATTATGAAAACCTATTGCCTTTGGCAGTCTCCAAAAAATACATTTCTGAACAAGAAGAGCAAACGTTGATGGAATGGCGTATTAGTCCTTCAACGTGGGGACAAGAAGTATAATAAAAAAACATTTCCTTGTATTCAAAATCTTTATAAAACCATCAATACCAACCCCATATTATGAATTTAGAAAGCCCAAAAGTTACCGTTGAAAAATCGGCTGAATATTTGTTTGAAGCCTTATCGGATGTAAAAAATTTCGAAAAATTAATGCCCGAGAGCATTGCCAAGTTTGAAGTTACTGGAGAAGATGCTTTTATATTTGGTTTAAATGGCATGCCGGAAATCAAATTAAAAATGAAAGAAAAGACGCCCAATTCAAAAATTATTTTGGGGGCTGCTAGTGATAAATTACCTTTTACATTGACTGCAGATCTTACTGTCGTAAGCGAAAATACAACTGATGTTCAATTGCTTTTTGAAGGCGAATTCAATGCCATGATGGCCATGATGATCAAAGGACCAATCGGAAAATTTATCGAAACTTTGGCAGCAAACATGGATCAACTATAGGACATATTTCATAAATCTTAAAAGGTTGCATTCGAAAAGTGAATTATGTTGCAATTTTTGTTAATACAACATTTGAATCGCTTTAATTTCAAAACTTTGAATGCTATCATCTTCAAGTTGTAAAAGTAATTTTCCAAATGGATCAACCGCCTTAATAATACCCATAAATGGTCGTTCATTTTGGATTTTGAACGGCATTGGGATTCCTTTTTTGAATAATTTTTGATTGTAAAGGTCCCACAAATCAACCGTTTCTTGATTAGATATGTGGTCCATGTAAAACTTTACAGCTTTCACAATTTTATGCAACAATTCGTTGGTATCAAATTCAATCATTTTGATAACCGACAAGGAAGATGCTTTTGGCAAATGTTCAAAGTTGGTTTGGTTGACATTGAGTCCAATACCAACAATGGAAATAATTGAACCGTCTTTTTTTATAGTGTTTTCGATAAGTATGCCACCTATCTTCTTGTCGTCTGACATAATGTCGTTAGGCCATTTTATAGAAAGTTTCGGAATATTGTAGTCGTCTAAAACCAAATTAATTGCCAATGCTACAGCAATATTTAAAGTATAAATTTGATGAATATCCGGAACCACTTCTTTTAATAAAATACTCATTATTAGGTTTTTACCTGTTTCTGAAACCCATTGAGAACCCATTTGTCCTTTGCCATTGGTTTGAGTTTGCGCGGTGACCACGGTAAAGTTTTCAAGAAATTGATCATTTGACATTGACTTCAAAAAGTCGTTGGTTGAATCTATGGCATCGAGTTTGATTATTCGCATCAAATTGTTATCAATATTTAATCTTGTGTTAAGTTTCAAAAATAATCACAAAAAATGATAACTTTGCAAACTTATACTAAAAAATTAAATGGCTAAAAAGACTACAAATAATGATGCTTTATTGGCAAACATCATCAAAGGGATTGAAGAAGTAAAAGGCAATGACATTGATATTTTGGATTTAAGAGAAATTGATAATTCAGCTTGTGACTATTTCATCATTTGCAACGGAAATTCAAATACCCAAGTCAATGCAATTGTCAGTTCTGTACAAAAAACAGTTTCAAAAGAACTCAAAGACAAGCCTTGGCACGTTGAAGGTGCCGAAAATGCCGAATGGGTTTTAATGGATTATGTCAATATTGTGGTACACGTTTTTCAAAAACAAATTAGAGAATACTACAATATTGAAAGCCTTTGGGGAGATGCAAAAATCACTACCATTCAAAATAAATACTAAAGCGTTAAACATTCATGGCGAAAGATAACAATCAAAATAAATCAAAATTAAATCCACTTTGGATTTACGGAGCAGTAGGCGCAATCTTGATTTCGGTTTATATTTCTGGCAACAGTTCAATCCAAGATCCTTCAAAAATAACTACCTCAGTTTTCAATGACTATTTAGATAAAGGTTTTGTTGAAAAGGTCATTGTATTCAATAAAACCGAAGCAGAGGTATATTTAACAGAAGCTGCACTCAAAAATCCAGCCTTTGAAAAAGCGATAGCAAAAGATGTTTTAGGTAACAAAAGTAAAGGTCCCAATTATTTTTTGGATGCTATTGGCAACGACGAAACCTTTCAGAAAAAATTAGAAACTGCTGTTACAGAAAACAAGTTAAAAGAATACAATTTTGTTCCGAAAAGCAATTGGAGCGATTTGATTTCACTGTTACTTCCTTTCATTTTAATAGTAGGATTTTGGATTTTTATGATGCGTAGAATGTCAGGCGGAGGCGGAGGCGGAGGTGGACAGATTTTCAATATCGGAAAATCTAAAGCCAAACTTTTTGACGAAAAGAACGATATTAAAATAACATTCAAAGATGTTGCTGGTTTAGAAGGTGCAAAAGAAGAAATACAAGAAATTGTTGAATTTTTGAAAAATCCTGAAAAATATACCAACTTAGGTGGAAAAATTCCTAAAGGAGCATTACTCGTGGGTCCTCCCGGTACCGGAAAAACATTATTGGCAAAAGCTGTTGCTGGTGAAGCAAAAGTGCCATTCTTTTCGCTATCAGGTTCCGATTTTGTAGAAATGTTTGTTGGTGTCGGTGCTTCTCGTGTTAGGGATTTGTTTAAACAAGCCAAAGAAAAATCACCTGCAATTATTTTTATAGACGAAATTGATGCTGTAGGGCGAGCGCGTGGTAAAAACAACATGTCGGGTGGTAATGATGAACGCGAAAACACTTTGAATCAGTTGTTGACTGAGATGGATGGTTTTGGAACGAATTCAAATGTAATCGTACTTGCAGCAACCAATCGTGCTGATGTTTTAGACAAAGCTCTCATGCGTGCTGGACGTTTTGACCGTCAAATTTTTGTCGACCTACCAGACATTCGCGAGCGTAAAGAAATTTTTGAAGTCCATTTGGCACCACTAAAAAAAGTAGAAAATTTAGATACCGATTTTCTTGCCAAACAAACACCTGGATTTTCGGGTGCCGATATCGCAAATGTTTGTAACGAGGCAGCTCTGATTGCCGCACGTAATAATAAAACTGCCGTAGATAAACAAGATTTTCTTGATGCTGTTGACCGAATTGTTGGTGGACTAGAAAAGAAAAACAAAATCATAACTCCCGAAGAAAAGAAAGCCATTGCCATTCATGAAGCTGGACATGCCACTGTAAGTTGGATGTTAGAACATGCGGCACCTCTTGTAAAAGTAACTATTGTGCCTCGAGGTCAAAGTTTGGGTGCTGCGTGGTATTTACCAGAAGAACGACAAATTGTTAGACCTGATCAAATGTTAGACGAAATGTGCGCTACGATGGGCGGTCGCGCCGCCGAAAAAGTAACTTTCGACAGGATTTCGACTGGTGCGTTGAGCGATTTGGAAAAAGTAACCAAACAAGCACGTGCTATGGTTACTATTTATGGATTGAATGACAAAATTGGAAATGTTACTTATTATGATTCTTCTGGACAAAATGAGTATAATTTTTCAAAACCTTACTCCGAAGAGACAGCAAACGTTATCGATAAAGAAATTTCTGATTTAATTGAAAGCCAGTACCAAAGAGCTATAAAAATTCTTGAAGAAAACAAAGACAAGCTAAATCAATTGGCAGATATTCTGATTGAAAAAGAAGTAATTTTTAAAGATGATTTGGAAACGATGTTCGGAAAAAGACCATTTGATAAAAATTTACAGGAAGAAACTACATTATAAAAAAAAAATTCATCTATTTTTATAAAAATCTTAATTCAAAAAAACTTTTGAATTAAGATTTTTTTATCTTTGAAAGATTTCAAACTACAAATGAGCATTTGAATAATTAATATGAGTCTTTTTAAAAAACTTTTTGGTGCAGGAAACGATTCTTCAGATGAGGATAAAGAAAGTGAATTCAATGCTTTGCAGTCAGAAAACACAAGTGCTGATGAGCTATTTAGCTTGAATTTCAAAAAAAATGGAGGAAAGTTCTTGTTTTGTGAAAATCTAACCGAAGTAAAAAATCGCTTTGAAGATATTCTTGAAGAGAATGATTGGTTTGAAAGCGATGTAATATGCTACGAACCAAAGTTATTCAGTATGTTAGAAGAAAACAAACTGAACTACACCAAGCCTGTAAATCCAAAATTTTTGTTTGCAACTTGCGAAAATCTAATTGCTGATGAAGGTGCTATATTGTTTTCGTCCAATCAAATCAAGCAAAACAAACCGCAAGAATTACCCGCCAATATCATTATTTTTGCCACTACAAGTCAAATCATTGATAACAAAAGTGACGGTTTAAGAGAAATTAAAAAACGTTACGAAAAGGATTATCCAACCAATATTACTACTATTAAATATTTTGAAAAAGCAAAAGAAGAAGATTTTCTGCACTATGGCAGTGTTGCAAAAAGCCTTTATTTATTGCTTCTAGAAGATTTTTAAAATGAATGAAACACTCAAAAGAACACTTTCAGGAGCTGTTTACATTGTATTATTAATTGCTTCAATTCTGCATTCTACCGAAAGTTTTTTTATTTTATTTGGTATATTGATGCTTATCGCTGTTGTTGAATTTTGCGATTTGGTAAACCTCAAAAAAGTATTTCCTATTATTTTTGCCATTCTCGCCTATTGCGCCTTTTACATACTTAAATTTTCTAGAAACGATGATTTAATTTTGCTTGGTACTACCCTATTTGTTTCAATAAAAGCGATATTTTTCCTGTTTTCGGATAAAAAACTAAAAGCCGATATCACTACCAAATATGTTTATTTAATTGGTTATATCATTTTGCCGATGGTACTTTTAACAAAAATTCCTTTTGGTGAAAAAGGATACAATCCAAAAATAATTATCAGTATATTTATTTTGATTTGGACCAACGATACTTTTGCCTATATCGTAGGAAAATCAATAGGAAAACATAAATTATACGAGAAAATTTCGCCAAAAAAAACCATTGAAGGTTTTATTGGTGGCATAATTTTTACGATCATTGCTGGTTATTTGATTTCAAAGTTTTATTTTAGACCTTCAGAAAAATATTTAGAAAAATCTGTTCTTATTTGGACCATTATTGCTTTCATCGTCAGTGTTTTTGGCACAATTGGAGACTTAATCGAATCAAAATTCAAAAGAATTGCAGCCGTAAAAGACAGCGGAACCATAATGCCTGGCCACGGAGGCATTCTAGATCGACTGGATAGTGTTATATTTGTGGCACCATTTGTATTTTTATTTTATCAAATTTTATATTATGCTACATTTTCATAAGGAAGGCGCAAAAATTATTCTGATTGCTTGTTTTATTACAGTTGCTATAGTTATTGGAGCCAACGAATTGATTCAGAATTTTTGGATATTAAAATCAATTCAAGTTTTTGCTCTCGTTTTTCTGATTATTATCTTGCAATTTTTCAGAAATCCCAACCGTCAAATATTGGCAAACAATAATGTTATTACTGCACCAGTCGACGGAAAAGTGGTGGTCATTGAAGAAGTTTTCGAAAGTGAATATTTCAAAGACCAACGCCTTCAAGTCTCCATATTTATGTCGCCAATCAATGTGCATGTTACGCGATATGCCGCTAGTGGACGTATCAATTTTAGCAAATACCATCCTGGAAAATTTTTAGTAGCTTGGCATCCAAAAGCAAGTGAAGAAAACGAAAGAACCACAGTTGTAATTGAGAATGCAGTTTTTGGCGAAATTTTATACCGTCAAATTGCAGGTGCATTGGCCAGAAGAATTGTGAATTATGCCGAAGAAGGCATGAAAGTGGTGCAAGGAGAAGATGCTGGATTTATAAAATTTGGGTCAAGAGTTGATTTATTTTTCCCTATTGGTACAAAAATAAATGTTAAATTAGGCGAAAAAGCAATCGGAAACAAAACCATAATTGCATTAAAATCTTAATGATCGAAAAAGATTTAGATACACGATTCATAGAAGCTGTAGCGGTTGCTGCCGAAATGTTGCAGTCAGAATTGCCACAGGACGTGCAATTACGTTTGTATGCTTTTTACAAGCAAGCTACTTTTGGCACTATGGACTATCATCAAGCGTCGAATTATGATTTAAGGAATGCTTTTAAAACCAATGCTTGGATGCAAATCAGCCATCTATCAATTGATGAAGCCAAAGAGTGTTATATCGAAATTATCAATTCAATCAATAAAAAATAAACAAGATCATGAGAACTGCGCAATGGATTACAATTGTATTGTTAGTTTTCGCATTTTCATCATGCAACGAAAAAAAACTTATTGAAGTTCAAGTACCGTTGCCTGAAAAAGAAGTAAAAGCCATTTTGAGTGAACCAGATGATGTAAAAGCAGATGAAGGTGCTTTTGAATTGGTGAAATTACCTTATCAATATAATGCACTTTCGCCAAGTATAGATGCTTATACAATGGAAACACATTATTCAAAACACTATCTAACTTACACCAATAATTTAAATAAAGCTGTTGCGGGAACCGAATTTGAAAAAATGACTATTGAAGAATTGCTAAAAAAAGCAACTACTGAGGATATGGTTTTGCGCAACAATGCTGGTGGTTACTACAATCATAATTTATTTTGGGAATCAATGGGGCCAAAAGCTGGCGGACAACCCAAAGATACATTGGCATTGGCAATTGCTGCTGATTTTGGATCTTTTGATAATTTTAGAACCCAATTTGAAGCTGCTGCTGCACAACAATTTGGTTCAGGTTGGGCTTGGTTGTTGGTTGATAAAACAGGAAAACTACAGGTTGCAAGTACTTCAAACCAAGACAATCCTTTGATGCCAGGCGCACTTGTTCCAGGCAAACCAATTTTGGCTTTGGATGTTTGGGAACATGCCTATTACCTTCAATACCAGTACAAAAGAAAGAATTATATCAATGCTTTTTTTAATATCATCAATTGGGAAAAAGTAGGTGAAAACTATGAAGAAGCGATAAAGCAGTAACTTAATCAAAAAAAAAGCAAAGCGAAATTTTGTTTCAATTTCAACTTGCTATTTTCTTGTCTTACCTCATGTCTCGTTGTGTCTGCTTTAACTATTTCAAACTTGCCAAACTTTGTTCAATCGTAGCGATTTTTGCCAAAGCATCTGCAAGCTTTTGACGTTCTATGTTCAAAACTTTTTCGGGAGCACCAGCTACAAATTTTTCGTTTGCTAATTTGGCTTCAACAGATTTTAAAAAACCTTGCGTATATTTTAGTTCTAATTCTAATTTTGCCAATTCTTCTTCCACGTTGATGGCTCCAGTAATCGGAATAAAATATTCGTTTGATTTTATTCTGAAAGACAAGGCAGTTTCTACTTTTTCAGCAACATAATCTAATGATGTAATATTACCCAATTTGGTAATAACCGAATCAAAATAATCTGAAATTTGATCATTGTTGATGACTTTTAATTCGATTGCCTCTTTAAAAGGCAAGTTTTTTTCTTTTCTGATCGTTCTTATTCCTGAAATTACATCAATTGTATTTTCGAAATGAGCGATTAAATCAGTATTAAAAGGTTTTAATTCAGGCCAAGTAGCAACTATCAAAGCTTCATTTGAGGTTCTTTCTTTAATGATGTGCCAAATCTCTTCTGTTAAAAACGGCATAAAAGGATGCAATAACTTTAAGTTATTTTCAAGCATTTCGATGGCTTTATCAAAAGTAATCTTGTCAATTGGATGTTGGTAAGCTGGTTTGATAATTTCAAGAAACCAGGAACAAAAATCGTCCCAAACCAATTTATAAATTGCCATTAAAGCATCTGAAATTCTGTATTTTTCAAAATGATCTTCAATCTCTGTTAAAGTTTGTTGTAATTTAGCTTCATACCACTCAATTCCTACTTTGGATGATTCTGGTTGTGCGATTGTTGCTGATACTTCCCAACCTTTAATGAGTTTAAATGCGTTCCAAATTTTATTTGAAAAGGCCTTTCCTTGGTTGCACAATTCTTCGTCAAACATAATATCATTGCCTGCCGAAGCACTTAAAAGCAATCCAACTCGAACACCATCTGCGCCAAACTTTGAAATTAAATCCAATGGATCTGGCGAATTGCCCAACGATTTTGACATTTTTCGGCGTTGTTTGTCTCGTACCAAACCAGTCAAATACACATTAGTGAATGGTTTTTCACCCGTATATTCATAACCAGCGATAATCATTCGCGCTACCCAAAAAAACAAAATATCTGGACCTGTAACCAAATCGTTGGTTGGATAATAGTATTTGAAATCTTCGTTTTCGGGATCCATTATTCCGCCAAAAACTGCCATTGGCCACAACCACGAAGAAAACCAAGTGTCGAGGGCATCAACATCTTGTGTCAAATTACCTGTGGTTAGTTGTTGGTTATTGGTCTTTTGTTGTGCAAGCTGTAGTGCTTTTTCAATGGTTTCGGCAACAACGAAATCTTCTTTACCGTCACCATAATAATAAGCTGGTATTTGTTGTCCCCACCACAATTGACGCGAAATATTCCAATCACGGATGTTTTCGAGCCAATGGCGATAGGTGTTTTCGAACTTTTTTGGATACAATTTTATGGCATCGTCAACCAAAACTGACTGCATGGCTGGTTTTACCAAATCTTCCATTTTTAGAAACCACTGGTCAGATAAACGCGGTTCGATTACGGCTTTTGTCCTTTCGGAAGTGCCCACTTTATTGAGATGTGTTTCTGTTTTTTCTAATGCGCCAATAGCTTCGAGCTCTTTTGCAACGGCTTCACGCACTATAAAACGGTCTTTGCCATGGTAATGCAAACCAAAAGAATTGAGCGTGGCATCGTCATTAAAAATATCTATAATTTCTAAGCTATGCTTTTCGCCTAGCGCTTTATCATTGATGTCGTGTGCCGGCGTTACTTTTAAACATCCTGTTCCGAAGGCGATATCGACGTAGTCGTCTTCAATAATCGGGATGGTTCTGCCACAAATAGGAACAATGGCGCTTTTTCCTTTTAAATGAAAAAAGCGGTCGTCGTTTGGATTGATGCAAATAGCGGTGTCTCCAAAAATGGTTTCTGGGCGAGTGGTCGCAATTATTAGGTACTGCGTGTTGGGTGTTGGGTGTTGGAGTGTACCATCTTCAACAATAGCATACTTGATATAATACAACTTGCCTTGACGCTCTTCAAAAATCACTTCTTCGTCAGATAAGGTAGTTTTGGCTTCAGGATCCCAATTCACCATTCGGTAACCACGATAAATGAGTCCTTTGTTGTATAAATCTACAAAAGAACGAATTACCGAAGCTGACATATCAGGATCCATAGTAAACTTGGTCCGCTCCCAATCGCAAGAGGCCCCTAATTTTTTGAGTTGTTCTAGAATCACACCACCATATTTGTCAGTCCATTCCCAAGCATGTGCCAAAAATTCATCGCGTGATAAATCGTTTTTATTGATGCCATCGGCTTTTAGTTTAGCAACGACTTTGGCTTCGGTAGCGATAGAAGCATGATCGGTTCCTGGAACCCAACAAGCATTAAAACCTTTAAGACGTGCACGGCGAATGAGCACATCTTGAATGGTGTTGTTGAGCATGTGCCCCATGTGCAAGACGCCAGTTACGTTAGGTGGCGGAATTACAATGGTATAAGGCGTTCTATGGTCTGGAGTCGAATGAAAATAATTGTTTTTCATCCAGTAGTCGTACCATTTTTGTTCTATGGCTTGGGCATCAAATTGTGCAGGAATTGTCATATTATTTTTGCTACAGTGGCACGAAGGCCCAAAGTTTACTATTAGTGAACCTATTAACTTTTTATTGATTGCTTAGCCCTGATGGAAGCGGCATCCTTTTTATCCTGAACTTGTTTCAATATACTGAAACAAGTTCAGGATAAAAAGATACAGCGGACAGCAGGAACATGCTTCAAAAAAGCACCAACATTATTTTGGTCTGGTTTTTGCAATCGGTACAAAAGTAAATAAATAGTGCTGTATAAAAAATTAAGAATTAATAATTTGTACATTGAACAAAAGAAATTAAATTTACGAAATAAAATAAATTTTTAAAATGAAAAAATTACTACTTTTTTTAGCCGTTATCAGCTTTAGTGTCAACGGATTTTCGCAAGCTGGACCAAAAATCGAGTTTACTGCAAAGGACAATACGATAGATTACGGCACGGTTTCCAAGGAAACTGATAATGGAATTAGGACTTTTGAGTTTAAAAATACTGGTGATGCACCCTTGATTATTAGCAATGTAAAGTCGACTTGCGGTTGCACGGTTCCCACCAAACCATCGGGACCGATTATGCCGGGAAAAACAGATAAAATTGAGGTAAAATACAATATGAATCCGGGTGCAATTAGAAAAACAATTACTGTCCGAATCGAATGCGGTGAACTATGAAAATGGTATTATTGCCTTAAAAATCAAAGGCGAAGTAGTTGCGAAACCAAAAGAAACGAGTCCGTTAGAGAAGAAAAAATCGATTTTAGAGAAATAAAAAAATACCAATATAAAACCGTCAGCAATGGCGGTTTTTTTTGTTTAATTCTCGATAATTTTTATTTCGACACGACGGTTTTCGTCTTCTTGTGCTTCGGATTTTTCGGGAATGGGATGAATGGGTTTTGTAATACCAAATCCTTTGAAAGAAAGCCGTTTGCGATCGATTTTATTTCGCAATAAATACACATAAACGGCCCTCGCACGTGCTGTAGAAATACCATTAATGTCTTTTCCGCGCTGACAACAAATGTGGCCTTGGATTTCAATTTTTAGTTTTGGATTTTCTTCTAAAATACATAACAAATCGGTTAAAACTGGCTTGGATTTGGGTACCATAACGGCCGAATTATTAAAGAAATTCATATTTTGTAATCGGATAACATCGCCTGGTTTTGCTTTTTTTATGCTTTCTGCAAGTGATGGCTCTTTTGTGATTACAGGTAAATGTTGCTTTTCGTAAACCCTTTTTTGATAATCTATAGTCACTTTTCGGTTGGCCGCTTGTATTTTGGATTGGGTAAAATCTTCGCCAAAACCTTTGCTTTCATAATTGCTGAGAATACTAATATTTTTACTTTTCAGAAATGCATGAACCGAAGCAACGCGCTGTAATGAAAGGTTGTCATTGTATTGGTTGTCGCCTTTCCAATCGCAATAACCGTAAATTTTTGTAACTTCAATTTCAGTATTTTTTTCGAGCCAATCATTCAATTGTTGTTCTGCAAATGGATTGATATTGTACTGGTCAAAATCGAAATAAACCGCAAAACTTTGCTGTGAAAAAAGCGGAAAAATCGCAAGAAATTGCAATATTAAAAAATATTTTTTCATTACATGACAATCAATTGGCTACAATTTCAATTTCGACGCGGCGATTGGCCGCACGTTCAGATTCGTCTTTTTCGGGAATGGCATAAATAGCTTTCATACTTCCGAAACCTTGATAAGACAAACGATTTTTCGCAATGTTATTGGCTACCAAAAAACCATAAATTGCTTTAGCACGTTGCGTTGACAGGTTCAATCGGTCGTTGGGCATACAACACAAATGACCTTGAATATCGATTTTTAAATCTGGATTGTTTTGCATCACCAATAGCAATTCATACAATTTAGCTCTGGATTCAGGTACGATAACAAAAGTATTGATTTGAAAATTCAGGTTTTCGACTTTGAGTTTTTCACCTGCTTTGGCATTGCTCAAGGTTTTCATAAAAGCGACATCGAGTTGGAATTCTGATTTTGTTCCGTTTGGATTTTGAATCACTATTTTTTGTGGAAAATCGATAGGAGCTTTTGGTTTTTCGCTTGGGATTTCGGTTGGCAATCCCAAAATTTCGTTTTCACGCGCAATGTCTTTTTCTGGAATAAAATAGAGTGTTACTTTTCGGTTTTCAGATTTAATGGTAGAAGATTGCTTGGCTTCGCCATAACTTCGCGATTTAAAATCATCTCGGATTTTAACTTTATTACTGACAAAGTTATAAATAAAATCGACTCTTTTTTTTGCCAAAGTGTCATTAAAACCAATGCTTCCATCCTCGTCCGTAAAACCATCGATAGCAACAATTTTTGCATTGGTGTTATTTAGAATCCATTGATTAAAGCGTTCGGTTTGCTGTGTATTTAATTCACATTTATTGCTTTCAAAAAAAACAGAAAACCGTTCTTGAGCATGAATTTTGAGCATTGTAGTTATTACAAACGTATAAAAAAAAAGCTTTTTCATTGTGCGCCAAATAGATGTACGAAGTTACTCATTTTTTTTCATAGGTTGGAGTGAATTAACGTATTGAATTTGCACACTTAAATCGTCAAGTAATAGGAATTGGTCTAAAACGCATAATCACATTTTACTTTTCTCTATATAAATATGCCCCCAAATAGCGGTTAACTTTTTGGGGGCATTATATGTAAATGAAATAGTTTTTACAAAAATTCTTTCAAATTATTTAGTAAACAACAATTCTCGGTATTTAACCAAAGTCCAAATTTCGTCGTCAACCAAAAGTTCTAATTTATCGCAATGTTCTCTTATTTCGTCAAAATAAGGTTTTACATTATCACAATATTTCTCAGCCATCTTTTGCGCGTCGGTCAAAGCGTTGGCTTTTTTGCGGGCGTCGGTCATGGCTTCTACTTTAGTATTGATACCTTCAATGTGCGCCGAAATTTCTTTGATTAAAACAATTTGCTCCTTCCCTATTTTCTCGAAATCTTTACCGAAAATTTCTTTCAAACCTTTTACGTTTTCTATCAATGTATTTTGATAACGAATCGCGGTTGGAATCACATGGTTTCTGGCAATATCGCCCAAAACACGACCTTCAATTTGGATTTTTTTTGTGTATTCTTCCAATTCGATTTCATAACGCGCTTCCACTTCAACATGGTTCATCACGTTCAATTCTTCAAACAACTGCAGTGCCGCTTTTGAAACTTTGGCTTTTAGCGCAATTGGAGTGGTTTTAAAGTTGCTCAAACCTCTCTTTTTAGCTTCTTTTTCCCACGCATCGCTATAACCATCGCCTTCAAAAAGGATATTTTTTGACGTTTTGATGTATTCTCTTAAAACATTAAAAATCGCTTCGTCTTTTTTCAAACCTTTGGTTTCAATTAAAGCATCAACTTCTATCTTAAAATCTTTCAATTGCTTGGCAACGATAGAATTCAAAGTGGTCATGGCATTGGCGCAATTGGCAGAAGAACCAACGGCACGGAATTCGAATTTATTTCCAGTAAACGCGAATGGCGAAGTTCTATTTCTGTCGGTATTATCCAACAACACATCCGGAATCTTGCCCACTACATTCAGCTTTAAGTCTGTCTTTTCTTCAGGCGATAATTTTCCGGTTGAAACACCTTCTAATTCAGCCAAAACTTTGGTCAATTGTTGTCCGATAAACACCGAAATGATGGCTGGTGGTGCTTCGTTAGCACCCAATCGATGGTCATTACTTGCTGTTGCAATCGAAGCACGAAGCAATTCCTCATAAGTATCAACCGCTTTTATTGTATTAATAAAAAACGATAAAAACTGCAAGTTGCTCATTGGTGTTTTTCCTGGGCTTAACAAGTTAACACCTGTATCAGTAGCCATCGACCAATTGTTGTGTTTTCCAGAACCGTTTACGCCTTTGAATGGTTTTTCGTGAAACAACACTTTAAAATCATGACGTTCACCCACTTTTTGCATCACATCCATTAATAAAGAGTTGTGATCTACTGCCAAATTGGTTTCTTCGAAAATCGGAGCCAATTCAAATTGATTGGGTGCAACTTCATTATGTCGCGTTTTTACTGGAATACCAAGGTACATACACTCTTGTTCTAATTCTCTCATATAATTTAAAGCTCTGGTCGGAATTGAACCAAAATAATGATCGTCTAGTTGTTGTCCTTTTGCAGAGGTATGTCCTAAAAGTGTGCGCCCTGTCATAACAATGTCGGGTCTTGAATTGGCCAAAGCCGTATCAATCAAAAAATATTCTTGTTCCCAACCCAAAGTTGCGGTTACTTTTTTAACATTCTTATCAAAATATTTGCAAACATTGGTTGCGGCTTCATCAACGGCATTCAATGCGCGCAGTAAAGGCGTTTTATAATCTAATGCCTCACCGGTATAGGATATAAAAACAGTAGGAATACACAAAGTTGTACCAAAAATAAAAGCGGGAGAAGTAGGATCCCAAGCAGTATATCCTCTGGCTTCGAAAGTATTTCTGATGCCTCCATTTGGAAAACTTGAAGCGTCTGGTTCTTGTTGCACCAATTGTCCACCACCAAATTTTTCTACTGAATCGCTGCCATCATATGAGGTTTCAAAAAAAGCATCATGTTTTTCGGCTGTTGTACCTGTTAATGGCTGAAACCAGTGGGTGTAATGGGTTACGCCTTTAGACAAAGCCCATTCTTTCATTCCCATTGCAATATAATCGGCTAATTTTCTGTCAATTTTTGTTCCGTGCTGTACAGCATCTTTCACTCCTTTATAAGCATCCGCAGTTAAAAACTGCTTCATTGCCTTGTCATTGAAAACATTAGCGCCAAAAATAGTTGATTTTCTATCGGCTTCTTCAAATTTCACAGGCTTTCTGCCTGATGCGTCTTTTAATGCTTGAAAACGTAAAGTTGACATAAATATTTATTTTAAAGTTAGACCCCTGTTATTTTGTTGCAAATATAGCAATTTTTTGATTTTAAAAAATTAATACCCTAATTTTTAATAGGGTTAAGCACTAATTTTATATTAATACTAAAATCACACAAGGTTTTTTCTAGATATAATTCTTAAAAATATTTTGAGATTATTTCAATAAAAATCCCATTCCGTTTTTGATTTGCTAATGTTAAGTTAAATACGTTAAAGATTTAATAATTAAAAACCGAACAGTATATATATTAAATAATTTTAGAATAATTAATGCAAAGTATTTTAATTACTAAAAATTAACACAATGGTTACTGTAAAAAGACATGGTATAATTTTAGAAAAAAGACCGCTCGATTTTGAATTGGAAGGGGTTTTAAATCCAGCAGTCCTTTATGAAAATAATACCATTCACCTATTTTATAGGGCTGTAGCCAAAGGCAATAGATCAACAATAGGATACAGCGGTTAGATAATCCGTTGAAAGTTGCAATGCGTGCCAATGAACCAATAATAAAACCAGAATTTGATTATGAATCTCATGGTGTTGAAGATCCTAGAATTGTCAATATCGAAGGTTTGTATTATTTGTCTTATTGTGCTTATAATGGCATCAATGCTCTTGGTGCTTTGGCAACTTCAACCGATTTAAAAACGTTTGAAAAGAAAGGAATTATTGTTCCGCAAGTCGAGGGAGATCAATTCAGACAGTGGCTAAAATGCAGCGATGCGATTAATGCAAAATATTTTAGCTTTAATATGGGAAACAACATTATTTGGGATAAAAATGTTATTTTTTTTCCTAAAAAAATCGATGGTAAATTCATTTTCTTGCATCGGATAAAACCTGGAATCCAAATTGTTTCCATTAGTAATTTAGAAGATCTAACCGAAGATTTTTGGAAAGAATACCTTACCAACCTTGAAGATTTTATTGTTCTTGATCCAAAATTCAACCACGAATTAAGTTACATCGGAAACGGTTGTCCGCCAATCGAAACCCAACACGGGTGGCTACTTATTTATCATGGCGTACACGATACCATAAATGGATATTGCTATACTGCTTGTGCCGCTTTGTTAGACCTTAAAAATCCTCAAAAAGAGATTGCCCGATTGCCCTATGCATTATTTGCGCCTGCAGAAGAATGGGAACTTAAAGGTTATATCAATAATGTTTGTTTTCCAACAGGTACTGTCCTAATCGGTGATGAACTCTATATTTATTATGGTGCCGCCGATGAACGAATCGCTTGTGCATCCGTAAGCTTATCCGAATTATTAATAGAATTACTGAACAATAAAATTGAATAAATAGTAAAACCATTACATCATTTTAAACCGATCCAATAACCAAAAAATCATGAAAACGCCAAATCACTTGTCTAAAGACAAAACATTCAATCCAAGCAAACGCAATGACTTCTATTCTGAATACCATGCAATTGCAGACAAAAGAAACTTGCCCGAAATCTTATTCATTACTTCTTTTCCTCCAAGAGAGTGCGGCATAGCGACCTATTCTTATGATTTAATGAAAGCGTTAAAAAAACAGTTCGTTTATTCTTTTTCGATTAAAATAGTTGCTTTAGAAAATAGAAATGAAAAACATACTTATAATGAACCAATAAAATACATTCTTAATACTTCTGAACCAAATTCCTATGTAATCTTAGCGCAAAACATAAATGCTGACAATGCTATTAAAATTGTTTTGCTACAGCATGAATTTGGCTTTTTTTCAGACAGTTTAGAACATTTCAACACTTTTGTAGCGGCAGTAAACAAACCGATTGTGTTTGTTTTTCATACCGTTTTACCCAATCCGAATCCCACATTTAAAAAAGAGGTGCAGTATTTACTTGATAAAGCCGCTGGCATTATAGTAATGACCAATGGTGCATCTAATATTTTAAAAAATGATTATGTAATTGATAATACCAAGATTACCGTTATTCCGCATGGAACCCATTTGGTGCCGCATTTGGATAAAAAAATTTTAAAAGAAAAATACAAGTTGCGTGATCGCAAAGTACTTTCGACTTTTGGACTTTTGAGCTCAGGTAAAAATATCGAGACCACTTTAGATGCGTTGCCTAACATCATCAAAACGTCACCCGAAGTACTGTTTTTGATTCTCGGAAAAACGCATCCGACTGTTGTTTTAAAGGAAGGCGAAGTTTATCGACAACAATTAGAACAAAAAATTATTGCTCTCAACTTACAAAACCACGTCAAATTCATCAACAAATATTTGCCTTTAGAGGAATTATTAGAATATTTACAGCTTACAGATATTTACGTATTCTCGTCAAATGATCCAAATCAAGCGGTCAGCGGCACTTTTTCATATGCTTTAAGTTGTGGCTGTCCAGTGGTTTCGACACCAATTCCGCACGCCAAAGAAGTTTTGTCGGATGGTGCTGGCATTTTGTATGATTTTGGCAATTCGCAAGCTTTAGCAGAAGCCATCAACCGTCTTTTATTTGACATCGAATTGCGTTTATCAGTTGTGTCTAACGGTTTGCAAAAAATTACTTGTACTGCTTGGGAAAATTCAGCGGTAGCCCATGCAAGGTTTCTCAGAAAGATTTCCAAAAATAAAATTGACTTGCATTACCGCAATCCTGATATTAATCTTGCGCATATCAAAAAAATGACAACGCCTTTTGGAATGTTGCAATTTTCAAAACTTAATTTTCCCGACATTAACTCGGGTTACACTTTAGATGATAATGCGCGTGCTCTGATTGCTATTTGCCAGCATTATAAACTGACGCACGACAAATCCGATTTAAAATATATCAAAATTTATTTGGATTTTATAATTTATTGCGAGCGTCAAGATGATTTATTTTTGAATTATGTCGATTTCAACAACAATTTTACAACTCAAAATAATGAAGTGAATATGCAAGATGCGACCGGAAGAGGGATTTGGGCATTGGGCTATTTGATTTCGTTTGCCGAAATTGTTCCGAATCAGTTCATTACAAAAGCAAAAGAAACCATCGAAAATGCATTTCGCCATGCGCAACACACCCACTCAACCAGAGCTATGGGTTTTATTATTAAAGGACTGTATTATTATAATCGCACCTTTAAAAATCAAGATACATTGCAATTAACAACTATTTTATGTGACCGTTTGGTTCAAATGTACCGACACGAAGCCAGTGCTGAATGGAAATGGTTTGAAAGTTATCTCACTTATGCCAACAGCGTGCTTCCAGAAGCGCTTTTATGTGGTTTTGCAATAACCGAAAACGTTACTTACAAAACGATTGCCAAAGAATCATTTGATTTTTTGATTTCAAAAACATTCACATCGAGCGCCATAAAAGTAATTTCAAACCAAACTTGGCAATTAAAAGGAACTGAAAACGGAAAATTTGGCGAACAACCAATTGATGTTGCATACACGATATTGGCGTTGAGAAAATTCCATGATATTTTTAAAGAAAATATTTATCTCGAAAAAATGGAAATGGCCTTTAATTGGTTTTTAGGTAATAATCATTTAGAACAAATTATTTATAATCCATGTACCGGCGGCTGTTTTGACGGTTTGGAAGAAAATAGTGTCAATCTAAATCAAGGCGCCGAATCGACTGTTAGTTACCTTATGGCAAGAATAATGAGCCATAAATATTTTGGAAATGAAGTCAATAGCTATAAAAAAAGAAAAGATAAAATGTCTAATTTAATTTGAATAACTAAAAAGAGTTTTTTATTTAAAATGATTTAACTTTATAAGCACAGTAATACAAGACCTTTTTTATGATAGTATGGATTCTTTTTATAACAAGCGTACTTATTTTTTTAGGTCTTGATTTGGGTATTTTTAACCGAAATCCACATATTATTAGTAGTAAAGAAGCTGGAATTTGGACCGCAATTTGGGTAACTCTTTCTTTTTTATTTTCTGGTGTTATTTATTGGTTGTACAGCGGCGATCACATTGCCAATCCAGATGGTTTGAATTCGAGCCAAGCCATGCTAAAATACATCACTGGCTATTTGATAGAATTGTCATTGAGCATTGACAACATTTTTATTATCGCTGTGATTTTTTCAGCTTTCAAAATTCCGCGTAAATACCAACATCGCGTTTTGTTTTGGGGCATTATTGGTGCAATCATTTTTAGGGCATTGATGATTCTTTTTGGTGTTATTCTCATCCATAAATTCAGTTGGATGACTTACATTTTTGGCGTATTTCTTATTTTCACCGCAGTTAAAATGCTATTCACAAAAGATGAACACGAATTCAATCCAAAGAAATCATTGGTGTATCGATTGTTAAAAAAAACAATGCCAGTCACCCATGAAATCAACAATGAACATTTTTTTATAAAACACAATCATAAAAATACGGCTACACCACTTTTTGTCGCTTTAATAGTTATTGAAACGATGGATGTTTTGTTTGCTATTGATAGCGTTCCCGCGATTCTATCCATCACGTCTGACCCTTTTATAGTATTCAGTTCCAATATTTTTGCGATTTTAGGCTTGCGATCCATGTATTTCTTTTTGGCCAATATGCTCGAAAAATTCAGTTTTCTCGAATACAGTCTGATTGCGATTTTGAGTTTTGTGGGTATAAAAATGCTCATAGTAGACCTTTATAAATTCCCAGAGTGGCTTTCCTTACTTTTTATTGCTTTAGCATTAGTAACCGGAATTATAGTCTCTTTAAAAATGGTGAAACACGAAAAAAATTAGCAAAAAAAAAGAGACCGAAGCCTCTTTTAATTTTTTTCTAATTCAGTATTGTGATTTTTTTATCATTGATTCCATAATAATTTATTACCGCATTGTAATCATTGGTATTTACACTTTTTGTTCCCTTATTGGATAAAAAACCAGGAATTATAACAATTCTAAACGTTTGATTGTTAATATATTCAGGTGTCAAAGCCAAATTGAATGTACCACCAGCATAAATAGTAAAATCAACTCTGCTAAAGTCATAATCATAATCCAACTCACCTTCTTGTAAAAACAAAGTCCTCGGAATAAGTTGCCAAATTGGCGTATTCGAATCAATAGTACCCGTCATTCTGTAAATAAGAATATTATCAGCCAGCAAAATTTGTGGATTGAGATCATTTCTGATAATGTATCCTTCGGTGTTATCAAAAGCAAAATCAACATTTCGAAGTTCAAACACTTCGCTTTCGATATTCGTTCCCGCTGGACCTTGTGGCCCGCGATCCCCTTCGCAACTTGATAATATTGCGGATCCAACTACTGCTAGCAATAAAAATATTTTTTTCATGATAATAAGTTTTTTTTGATTTATAAAAGTATCCCAAAAACCAAACCAAAAAAAATATTTAACCCAATTTTATTAAATACTTTTTGATTTACTTTGCAATGCTATCGTTAAATTACGTACTGTGAAACTTTTTATGATCATGCTTGGCGCTACACCCGAAGGTCGATTTACTGAGCAACACGATATTTTTTTCGGAATTGCTGAATCTCTCAAAGCACTTGTGCCATCCATGAACGCTTTTTGGCCCGAAGCAAAAGGCAAAATTCATATCGACGCTTGGCGCGAAGTTACTGTGGTTGACCATTATGCAATTAATATTGTTGAAAAATCTTATGCTACAACAAGTGCCGAAAAACTATTTTTTATCAATCTTGGTGGTTACAAAGAAAACGAATTTGAAGAATACCATTATAAATTGCTTTCTATTGGCAGCAGTTTAGCTGAAGCTTCAAAAAAAGCAAAAGCGACTGCCTTTTACAAACATGTAGGATTTAAGGGTGCTGCATCTCATATTGACGATAAATTTGGCATTGATGTCGATGATATTTATAATGTGGAAGACATGCTACCTATTGTTTTTAAAGAAAAATATGGCTTAATATTTTCAAAAAAAGAAAACCTGACCGAAGATATTTTGCACATTGGTTATTTGAAAATCGACAAACTTCTTAAACTATAAAAATGGGACGAAACAACGAGCGCAATATAAAAAAACACAATGACAAGCTTCATAAAGCGCAAGATAAGGTCAAAAAAGCAGCCGTTGAACTGAAAGAAAAACGTGCCGCGATTATAAAAAAATTCAACGAAAATAAAGCTGCTGATCATTCTTAAATCATAATGGAAACAAAATTTAGTGCTTTAAAAAAACAAGTTCAAGTTGTGATTGATTGCATTTCACAAAATAAAAAAGCAGAAGCCAATCAAAAACTCATAGAAGCGCATGAACTGCTTGATGAAATTTTAGATCATAGCGTCGATGACCAAGATTTGATTACAATAAGTCGTTTTCAAGTACTTTTAAAACAACTGCGACAACGATTAGTTGCTGATAACTAATTGGCTTTGACCAACATTAATTACGTAATTATTTGGTCTAAAACCCAACTTGTATGTGCACCACTTTTTCCGGTTGATGGATGTGTTTTATTTTCGAACAAATGCGCTCGCATGTTTTCGATATGGTGCAACTGAATATTTTCTGGATTTTCGATAAACATTTCTTTTTTACCAGAAGTATTGCTTAAAACCAAAGGCATTTCGTCGAAAACAGAAAATTCTATTTTGCCGCTGCTGCCATAAATTGCTGCGTTATCTTCTCTTTCATGGGTGCCAAAATTCCAATTTCCCGTTCCTGTCACTCCCGATTCGTGTGCCCAACAAGCTGCAATGGTGTCTTTGGCATCGTACAAACCTTGCTGGTTACTACTCGCACCTGACGCGGATTTTATATTCCCGAGGAGATAAGTAAACAAATCAATACCGTGACTCGCCAAATCATCAAAATAGCCACCTGGAGCAATATTTTTATCGGTACGCCAATTGTACTTTCCCAATAAGTCAATGGCGGATGGTGGTTTACTCAAATTCCACCGCATTTGACGAACAACACCAATACTTCCTTCGTCGATCCATGTTTTTATTTGATTGAATCTTGGCAAAGAGCGCCGATAATAGGCTATAAATAATGGAAGATTTCGTTTTTCGAAAGCTTCATAAATGGCCACACAATCGAGAAAATTGGTTGCCATTGGTTTTTCGATACAACAAGGTTTTCCGGCAAGAGCAACTTTTAATCCATAATATTTATGCGAATCTGGCGGAGTGGCTATATAAATTGCATCAATTTCGGGATCATTAATTAGCGCATCAGCATCGGTATAAAACCTAGGAATATGATGTCGTTTGGCATAATCAGCAGCCAAATCGGCATTGCGACGCATTACAGCACCAATTGTAAAACCCGCTGTTTTTTGATAAGCTGGACCACTTTTTTTTTCGGTAACATTGCCGCAACCAATAATTCCCCAAGTGATTGTTTTCAAAATGTACTGTTTAAAAATGCTTTCAAATATAACAAACTTTAATGCGATTTAGACTTTTAGTATAATGAAGACATTTCAATTTTTTTTCCATTATTAGTGTCAGTATTTTCAACAAAAAAAGCATAAAATAAATATTTCTACCACACAACTTCTACATAAGAAATCATTTTTTTGTATATTCGCTTCATACACGCCAACATCTTATATTATGCCAATTTCAGAAATACCTACCCTTGTTTTAAACAAGAATACCCATAAAAGTCAAAGCATTTTAAGCCTTACTTTTGAAAGAAACCCACATTTGCATCATTTGGTAAAAAACGAACTTCGGGCCTTTTGGAGTCAAACTAAAAAAATTTGGTACCTCCCCTATTCTGAGGAAAACATTGATAAAATTTTTACGCTTTTTCACGGACATGCTTTGATTGACAGTAGTATTTTGGACATGAAAATGGAGCGTCATATTTATAATCTTGGCGGTATTGGTTTAGAGCAAAAGCATACAATCACAATTGAAAGATTCAAAAGATGGATGCGCACCAAACGCTACAGCGAATCAACTATAGAAACGTATGTTGGTATTTTAATTTTCTTTCTAAAATACATCCAAAAACGGAATTGCACCGAAGTCACATCCAAAACGGTATCACAATTCAACTACGAATTTATTGTCGCGCCAAAAAAATCCATTTCCTATCAAAATCAAGCGATTAATGCGTTAAAACAATATTTTAAATACTGTAAATTGGATGTTGAAGTCAATGAAATTGAGCGACCGAAGCGCGAGAAAAAGCTTCCTGTAATCTTGAATATCGAAGAAGTAAAGCGTATAATAGATATGACGTCGAACATGAAACACAAAACTTTATTGGCGCTTATTTATTCAGGAGGTTTTAGAATCAGTGAAGTACTTCATTTAAAACTAGAGGATATTGACAGTCAGCGCATGTTGGTCCACATAAAAAGTGCCAAAGGAATGAAGGACCGTTATACCCTTTTATCGCATAAAGTATTGGTTTTATTGAGAGAATATTATGTGATTTACAGACCTTCGCTCTATTTATTTGAAGGCCAATACGGAGAACAATATACCTCGCGATCGGCACAAATGGTTTTAAAGAATGCGGCAAATCGAGCAGGAATTATAAAAAAAATTACTTTACACAGTCTAAGACATAGTTTTGCGACACATTTGTTAGAGAACGGCACAGACATCAGGTACATTCAAAATTTACTTGGACACAACAGTCCAAAAACGACCATGATTTACACGCATGTTAGTGAGCGATCGGTGCAGAACATCAAAAATCCGTTTGATTTATGATTTATTTATTCGAACGACAACAAAACCTACGAATTGTATTAAAAAAATTAGTATTATTGTAAATACAAGATCCGAATTATGTACTTGAACCGAAACCAACTAACGCAAAAAACATTCGCTTATCCGAACCACGTAGTACTCCTTCAGAAGATTTAATTCGGATATAAGAGAGTTATGAGCCATTTGGAAATCCCGAACTAAATTTCGACCTTTACAAAAAAAGAAATTATGAA
>CANKZI010000033.1 GCA_947488595.1 Flavobacteriaceae bacterium | reverse complement strand
AATTTTTGGAGCATAAACTTTCACATCGGCTTTTGGTTGTGCCAATACTTCGGTTAATTTTCCTAAAATATGCAAACGTCCATCACGGGCTTGTGCTAGTGCCTGCTCCATGATTTCGTATTTCAATCCGTCAATTTTGATGTCCATTTGACAGGCTGTAATTCCTTCAGAGGTCCCCGTTACCTTGAAATCCATATCTCCTAAATGATCTTCATCTCCTAAAATATCAGATAGAACGGCAAAACGCTCACCATCTGTAATCAATCCCATCGCAATTCCAGAAACAGGACGGATCATTTGAATTCCTGCATCCATTAATGATAATGTTCCAGCACAAACCGTTGCCATTGAAGAAGAACCGTTAGATTCTAAAACTTCTGAAACTACACGGATTGTATATGGACAGTCTGCAGGAATCATGTTTTTTAAAGCGCGTTGTGCCAAGTTTCCGTGACCAACTTCTCTTCTTGAAGTACCTCTTAACGGACGAGCTTCTCCTGTAGAAAATGGTGGGAAATTATAATGTAAATAAAATTTTTCTTCACCTTGTTCTGATGGCGAATCAATTTGGTTGGCTTCTCTAGAAGTTCCTAAAGTTGCAGTTGCCAAGGCTTGGGTTTCGCCACGTGTAAACAATGCCGAACCGTGAACTGATGGCAAATAATCTACTTCACACCAAATTGGTCTGATTTCGGTCGTTTTTCTTCCGTCCAAACGGGTTCCTAAATCTAAAGTTACATTACGAACGGCTTCTTTGTTGACTTTGTAAAAATATTTTCCAACTAAATCTCCGTTTTCAGCCATTTCCTCTTCTGTAAACAAGGCTTTTACTTCTTCTTTTACAGCGTCAAAAGCAGCCGAACGTTCGTGCTTAGCCGAACCTTTACTTGCAATGGCGTAAATTTTATCATAAGCCGCTGCTTTTACTTTTGCATGAATTGCATCGTCAGATTTCTCTTGTTCGTAAGTACGAACCTCTTTTTTTCCAAAAGCATTTGCCAATCTTTCTTGAGCAGCAATTTGAACCTTAATGTGTTCGTGTGCAAATTTGATAGCTTCTACCATTTCTGCTTCTGAAATTTCTTTCATTTCTCCCTCTACCATTGCGATAGAATCGGTTGAAGCACCAATCATCATGTCGATGTCAGACAATTCTAATTGCGCACGTGATGGATTGATGATGAATTTTCCATCAATTCTTCCTACTCTTGCTTCAGAAATTAAGGTTTCAAATGGAATATCTGACAAAGCCAATGCGGCCGAAGCGGCTAAACCCGCCAATGCGTCTGGCATAACGTCTTCGTCATGAGACATCAACTGAATCATAACTTGTACTTCTGCGTGGTAATCACTAGGGAAAAGCGGACGCAATACGCGGTCAACTAATCTCATAGTTAATACTTCGTTGTCGCTTGGACGTGCTTCTCTCTTGAAGAAACCGCCAGGGAAACGTCCTGCAGCTGCAAATTTTTCGCGATAATCTACCGTTAACGGTAAAAAATCGATACCTGGACTTGCTTTTCTTGCAGATACAACTGTTCCTAAAATAACAGTTTTACCAATACGTACTACAACAGCACCGTCAGCTTGTTTTGCCAAACGACCTGTCTCGATTGTGATGCTTCTGCCATCACCTAAATCGATACTTTCTACAAATAATTGTGGAATCATAAATTTTTAATTCTCAAGGTTAAACAATGGATTTTAGTTGTGTTGTAGTTGTAGTTGTAGTGTAGTTATTGCCTAAAACCCAATGAAAAACCAAACTTTTTTTAAAAACTTAAATCTATACTGTTTAAAAAACGATAGATTTATAATAAAAAAAAGAGGCGCGTGGGCACCTCTTTTTTATTGATTATTTTCTGATATTCAATTCTTTAATAATCTCACGGTATCTGTTGATTTCTGTTTTCTTTAAATAATCCAACAAACTTCTTCTTTTACCTACCAATTTTACTAACGAACGCTCTGTATTAAAATCATGACGATTTTTTTTCAGGTGTCCAGTCAAGTGATTGATTCTAAATGTAAACAAGGCAATCTGACTTTCTGCTTTTCCAGTGTTTACGGCTGTTCCTCCGTGTTTAGCGAAGATTTCTTCTTTAACTTCTTTAGTTAAGTACATGCTAATATTGTATTAAATGATTATTATGTAATGAACAAGTTTTTCTTATTCGAGTGCAAATGTACTCTTTTTTTAAAAATAAAGAATAAAAGACTGAAAATTATTTTATCAAAATGAACACAAATTTTTAAATTCTTAATATTTATATAATTTTGCAATCTCGTGATTTACAAATTCCAAGAAGCGTTCATCTGCTTCGGTAAAAGGATTTAAAACTTCTGAATCAATGTCAATCTGTCCAATATTTTCGCCATTTACAAAAATAGGCACAACAATTTCTGACTTTACGGTAAAGCTGCAAGCGATATAATTGTCTTGTGCTTGAACATCGGGAACCACAAAATTTTGGTTAGAAACTGCCACTTGTCCGCAAATCCCTTTGCCAAATGGAATTTCAGTATGATCGGTTGGCGCCCCAACATAAGGACCTAAATGCAAAGTTTGGGTTTGTTGGTTGGCAAAATAAAAGCCCACCCAATCATAATGATCAATGTTATCGTGCAATAAATGGCAAATTTGCAATAGTTTTTCGTCTATTAAAATGCTGTTTTGATGCAAAATATCGAGTACTTTTGGCTGTAATTCTTGGAAAGTCATTTTGTTTTTTTACAAAAGTATTTATTTGTCGCAACTTTAATTTATATAAATTTGTTAAAAATTATTTTTTGAAAAATTATTTTACAAAATACCGATCGTTTTTATTTTTTTTAGGCAAATTTCTGCTTTCCTATTTGGTGCTGACTTTTTTGTACCAGTTATATTTGAATCAATTTGATACCGAACAATTCGAACCAGATGGTTTTACCTACTTAGTTGCCAAAAATACCCAAAGCATTTTGCAGTTTTTTGATTATCAAGTTGCCATAACTCCGCATGAAGCTGAACCTTCGTACCGTTTATTTATAGACAATATTTCGTTCGTTCGTATTGTTGAAGGATGTAATGCCATTAGTGTCATGATATTATTTTGCGCCTTTATTATTGCTTTTAGCGGCCAATTATGGAAAACTATTATGTTTTTAGTCGCTGGTATTTTTTTAATACATATACTAAATGTCGCCAGAATTGTAATTTTAATCTTGGGATTATTGTACATCCCAGAATATGAGCATGTAATGCATGATATTGTTTTTCCGCTTTTTATATACGGTATTGTCTTTGTTTTATGGGTAATATGGATTAATAAATTTTCTTTGTATGCTAA
Organism: Flavobacteriaceae bacterium; assembly: GCA_947488595.1. Classification (GTDB taxonomy): domain Bacteria; phylum Bacteroidota; class Bacteroidia; order Flavobacteriales; family Flavobacteriaceae; genus Flavobacterium. The sequence continues at coordinate 23,421 of CANKZI010000033.1, read as the reverse complement.
AAAAACTGCTTGATCACAAGATTGATGTTGTACTTTTTGTTTTTTTGGTTTTACTTTTGGCAAGTATAAGGGCTTTTGAAAACGAATTGTTTTATGATCCATTCTTGAGTTTTTTTAGAAGTGAGTTCAACAATAAACCTCTTCCAATGTATGATGGATTTTTATTGTTTGTTAATTTATTGTTTCGGTATGTTTTGAATACATTGATTTCGTTGGTAATTATTTATGTGATTTTTAAAGACAAATCGTTGGTTAAATTTGCTTCTGTTTTGTATGTTATTTTCTTTTTATTGTTGATTATTGCTCTTTTTATGGTGCTTTTCTTGCTTGAAACCAAGTCTAGTATGACGCTATTCTATATTAGAAGATTTATAATTCAGCCTTTATTTGTACTATTGTTTGTTCCTGCTTTTTATTATCAAAACCGAATGTCAAAAAAATAACTTTTTGTTTTGCAGCTGTTTGCTTATTTTTTTGAATAATTTTGCAATATGAATTGTAAAAAATGTACCAGTTTATTTTTGGCCTTACTATTATTGGTTTCCAATATTGGTCTTGCTTTTACGATACATTATTGCGAAGGTAAAATTGCTTCAATTGCATCGGTTTTTAATACCGAAGAACTTTGCGAAACCCAATCTCAGTCTACAAGATCCTCTTGTTGTACTAAAGCAATGCAAACCAATCATAAAGCCTGTTGTAAGGACAAGGTAGTTCATCTCGACGACAATTCAGACGAGGTAATTGTTAAAACATTTTCTTTTCAAAGTGCCATACCAATGGTTATTCCATCATGGAATAAGTTGGTATTTAATGCAAGTACTTTGCAAAAAGGCACATCAGTATATTTTTATTTTTGTGATGCCAATGCACCACCACTCTTTAAACTTTATTCTCAATTTATTTTTTACGCCTAAATTTTTTGTTTTAAACAGTCGCTTGTGCGAAAAATAATATTTTAAAACATTTATAATAATTTATGCTTAAACAAATCCTACTAATTCTATTGGTATTTTCTGCGTTTGCTTCGTTTTCACAAGACACTTTGGAAACTGTAAATATCAAAGGAAAAACAAAAAGTATACGAAAATCATTCCGCGTAACTGCCAATACTGCAGTGATGACCAGCAAAGAACTACTCAAAGCAGCTTGTTGTAATTTGGCCGAAAGTTTTGAAACCAATCCGTCCATCGATGTAAGTTTTTCTGATGCCTTAACGGGAACAAAACAAATCAAAATGCTCGGGCTTACGAGTCCTTATCTAATGATTACCGAAGAAAACATTCCAGCCGTTCGTGGCGCTTCTCAGGCATATGGATTGTCTTTTACGCCAGGTACTTGGATTGAAAGTATCCAAATAACAAAAGGTGCAGGTTCAGTCGTCAACGGTTTTGAGAGCATCTCGGGACAGATTAATACCGAACTGATTAAACCCGTGAGCGACATTCCGTTTTTTTTGAACGTTTATGGATCAACCGACGCACGGTTTGAAATCAATACACACTTCAATAAGAAAATCTCTGATAAATGGAGTAACAGTCTTTTTATTCATGGCAATTCCAGAATTGCTAAAAACGATGTTAATAATGATGGTTTTCTCGACAATCCTTTGGCAAAACAAATCAACGTTTTGAACCGCTGGCAATACACTAATGCCGAAAAAGGCTGGGTCAGTTTTATAAATTTTCGTTATATGAATGACGAAAAGCAAACAGGTGAAGTGGCTTTTGATAAAAATCGTGACAAAGGAACTACTAATTTTTGGGGTTCAGAAATCAATACTGAACGGGTTGATATTTCGACCAAAATTGGCTATGTTTTTCCAAACATGCCTTACCAAAGTATTGGTTTTCAAAATGCTTTTAATAGTCATAAACAAACGTCTTATTTTGGACTGAACCAATACAATATCAATCAAAAAAGCGGGTTTTCAAATTTGATTTTTAATTCGATTATCGATAATACCATGCACAAATTTGCTACAGGTTTGAATTTTGCCTATGATGATTTTAACGAATGGGTTGTTGTTCCAAATGCTGCTGGAAATTATGACAGAATCGATACTTCAATAGGTGCTTTTTTTGAATATACCTACGACAATACCACCAATTTTAGCTTGGTTGCTGGCGCAAGAGCAGACAAGCACAATCGTTTGGGCGCATTTGTAACACCGAGACTTCATTTGCGTTACAATCCTTGGCAAAAAGCAGTTTTGCGCGCATCGGTTGGCAGAGGAAAACGGTTGGCGAATATTTTTGCCGAAAACCAATCTGCTTTTGCCACTTCAAGAACTTTTAATTTGATGCAAACTGGCGGAAGAATTTATGGTTTTAACCCAGAAATTGCGTGGAATTATGGTTTGAGTTTCATGCAAGGTTTTACTGTTTTTGGGAAAACTGCTGATATTGGTTTTGATTTTTTCAGAATCGATTTTCAAAATCAAGTCGTAGTCGATTGGTACCAAAGTCCAAATCAAATTGATTTTTATGATTTGAACGGAAAATCTTATGCCAATAGTTTGCAAGTAGAATTCAATTTGGAGTTGATCAAACATTTCGACATTCGAACAGCATATAAATATTATGACATTCAGACCGATTATTCAAGCGGAAAAAGTGAGAGACCATTGCAAGCGCAGCACCGTTTTTTTACCAATTTGGCTTTTGCGACACATATTGGCGATAAAGGAAAACAATGGAAATTTGATTTTACCTACAATTGGATGGGACAACAAAAACTTCCTAATACGGCATCGAATCCAATTGAAGAACGTTTTCCTGAATATTCACCCTCTTTTTCTTTGCTGAATTCTCAAATCACAAGAACGTTTTCGTCGGTATTTGAAATGTATGTTGGTGCCGAAAACTTGGGCGATTATAAACAGCAAAAGGCCATTTTAGGAAGCAACGATCCGTTTGGACCTAATTTTGACACGTCGATAATTTATGCGCCAATTTTTGGAAAAATGTTTTATGCAGGATTGCGCTATAAAATAAAGTAAATGCAGATCCTTGGTTTATGAAAGTAAAAAGAATACAATTTTGAAACTTAATTTATGGTTTGGTACTATGATTTTACCGTTAATAAAACTTTAAAATGCTTGAATAAATTGTTGTTAAGCTAAATTATCCTTACTTTCACGCTCGGAAATTTAAGCATAAAAATAGAACAATGAGCGACTTTGATTGGAAGAATTTAATTGACCCACTTTATTATATTCATTTTGACATTAACGGAATAAAAGTCGGATTGTTTATCGTGCTTTTTATTGTATTTGCGGAAACGGGTCTTTTTGCAGGTTTTTTTCTACCGGGTGATAGTTTGCTTTTTTTAGCTGGAATTTACAACCGCGAGTTGGTTGAAAACGTTGTTTTTTTAGGAAGTGATTTTATAAACGTGATGCTTTTGTCAACATTAGTAGGCGTAGCTGGGATTTTAGGAAATATCGTAGGTTATTGGTTTGGCGCCAAGAGCGGTTATTATTTGTACAATAAAAAGGATAGTTTTTGGTTCAAGAAAAAATATTTGGTACAATCAAAAGACTTTTTTGAAAGGTATGGTGGCAAAGCCATTATTTTTGCAAGATTCCTTCCGATATTTAGAACTTTTGCACCAATAGTAGCCGGTATTGTTACTATGGATAAAAAGAAATTTATGTTTTACAATATCTTGAGTTCTTTTTTATGGTCGTTTACTCTGATTTTTTCAGGACATTATCTATACGGATTTTTACTTGAAAATTATGATATCGATTTAAAAGAACACATAGAATTAATCGTAATTGCTTTGGTTGGTATTACTATAATACCGGTCATTTATAAGTTCAGTAAAAAATCAATCCAATCGATTGACGACGAAATTGAATAACAAAAACAAAAGCTGTTCGTACGAACAGCTTTTTTTATAATGAAAGTGTTATGATTTCTGAAATAAGTTTTCCGTCGGATGTAAATCCCTCAATTAACAATTTTTTATTTTTTTCATTTCCAGCCGGAAATTGAAATTTAAAACTGCCATTCTCTTCGCTTAAAACAGTTGGAATCCAATGAATTAGACCAAAGTTATCAAATCCGACTCCACCATCATTATTGTATTCGGCATTTTTAAAGGGCAAAATTTCGGCAAATCCATTTTCAATCTTTAATTCCTTTGATTCGTCTTTTGTTGGTTTTATATCTGACGATTTTAATTTTTTGCGATAAATTTTAATAATTCCAATATTATTAGTAACCGAGGGAACAATCGCTTGGGCGTTGATATAAATTTCGTCTATATCTTCCATTTGTAAATCCCAAAGTTCATTAAAAGTAATTAACAAAACATTGTCTAAATAAACCACTGGCGATGATCTTTGCCCATTAATAGTAGTTCTTGATCTTCCAAAAATACCAACTTCGCCACGGTCTCTAAAAGTATCAAAACCATTTTGCTGGATAAAATTGACAACAGTTAGGTTGTTGTTTTCGGCAATAATTTTATAACCTCGTAAACTCGAATTTCCAAATTGCATTTGTCGTTTTAATTTGAATTTTGATTCGACTTCTACATTTTCTAAATAAACAATGCTTTTTTGAAATTCGGGCATTTCAAATTCCGATGCACTTTTAGTTTTGGGTTCACATAAAAATGGTTTTGGTTGAAATAGGTATTTAAAAGTCCTGTTTCCGTTAATGATTTTTGCATACATTTTTAGTGGTAACGGTTTTTGTAGATCGTTGTATTTTAGAAGGGAAATATCAACAAATGTTCCATCGCCAACCACCATGTTTTTGAAATAAAATTCGTTTTGGGCATTAATTTCGCTCAATTCGTTCAATTGCGCTTTAAGCGAGTAAAGCTGTATTTTGTATTTGCTTTTGTCGGTAATAATTTGATTAATGCCACCTTTTATAGTCAATCCTATATCAAACTCATGTGTGATTTTTGGCGGATTTGACATTAAATTTTGCCAACTGTATTTGGAAGATTTTTGATTCAACAACATCAAATCCAATTCATAATGCTTTGCTTTTGATTGGTTTGTAAAATAATATTTGGCATTGAGCACATTGTTGGAAAGATAAGGTTGTAATAAAAGAGCGCCATAAATATCCGAAGAAGTATTGCTTGCTTTTGAATTTTCGGGAAGTATTGCCACACTAAAATTGGCATTTGCGAAATTGAGATTCCCTGAAACCGTTACTGAATTTTCGGTTTTGCTTTCAACTTTAATGTCAAGTTGGGTTGTTTCTTTTGGATATTTAAAAATAATACGCTCGGCCATTTGATTTAAATCGGCATCAATAATCCGGATTGTATTGGTACCTTCGTACAATAAATCATTCGAAATAATCAATTCTTTTTCTGTTTTTTCGTTCTCAAAATTGACATCGATAATCGTCGATTTATCATCTTGTTGTAAAACAAGCAGTAAGGGTTTTTTAGCAAAACTTGCAATGGTTTGCGCATTGGTTTTTATTTTGATGACGGTTTTATTAGGAACGGCAAAATTATTCACTTCTAATGCAATTCCGTTAGAAACTGCTTTCGGCAAAACCGTTTCGATTTTTTTGTCATTGATAAAAAACACGGCTGTATAAGTTTCATTGTTTGGAGTCAAATCAAATTTTCCAAAACCTAGTGAGTTGACAGTAAAATTTCTGATGGTTTCATTTTTAGCATCTTTGATTTCAATTGCTTGCAGCGGAATTGGATTTCCGAAACAATCTGAAAGCTGAACTCCGACGGAATTTGAAACACCCGTAATAAAATTGCCACCTTCGGGATGAAAATCAACATATATTTTTTCGTAATTCGGAGTTGTATAATCCAAATAATTGGGTGTGGCTTCATTAATTATATTGACTTTATACACCGAAGATTCATCTTCAGCAAAGTTGTTCATCCAATTGGTGTAAAGCTGAATATGATAAACGCCCGATTTAAAAGCAGCATCAAGTTTAAAATTGCCTGAAAACGTCCCGTTGTCAGCGAACAGTAATTTTTGGCTCATTTTTTTTCCTTCTTGGTCTATCAAAACCGCATAAACATTAGATGTAATTAAAAAAGGAAGATTATTTTTTCGATGAAAGACATAACCTTTAAACCAAATTTCTTCGTTTGTCAAGAATACATTTTTATCCAAATGCAAATGGATATTTTCTCTTTCTAGAAAGAAATAATCGGCAAAAGATTTTGTAATGTTTTTTTTTTGCGCTGTTAATTCTTGACTGGATACAGATTGATCAGTACAAATTAGCGTCAAAAAGCATAGTAAGTAAAGGCTTTTCATGGTTTTCATTATGGCGTAGATTCTAGATTTATATATGGCATTAAATATATAATTTTATCTAATACGAATGAATTTCTTACATAAAAAAAAGAGGACGCTTATTAAACGTCCTCTTTGTATTGCTGTTGATGTTTGATTACATCATTCCTGGCATACCACCGCCCATTGGGTTTCCGCCTGCACTTTCTTCTTTAATTTCGACCAAAGCGCACTCGGTAGTAAGAATCATACCGGCCACAGATGCAGCATTTTCTAAAGCTACGCGCGTTACCTTTTTAGGATCAATAATTCCTGCTTTAAGCATATCAACATATTCGTCGGTTTTGGCATTGTAACCAAAATCGCCTTCTCCATCGGCTACTTTAGCCACAACAACAGAACCTTCAAGTCCTGCATTTTCTACAATAGTACGTAATGGCGATTCTACTGCACGAAAAATAATTTGAATTCCTGTTGCTTCGTCAGCATTGTCGGCTTTTAAATCTTTTAAAGCATTTTTCGCTCTCAACAAAGCGACGCCACCACCAGCTACAATACCTTCTTCAACAGCTGCACGTGTGGCATGTAAAGCATCGTCAACACGGTCTTTTTTCTCTTTCATTTCAACTTCCGAAGCTGCTCCAACAAATAAAACGGCAACACCACCAGCTAATTTAGCCAAACGTTCTTGCAATTTTTCTTTATCATAATCAGAAGTCGTTGTTTCCATTTGCGCTTTGATTTGGTTGACACGATTTTTAATCATTTCGGTTTCGCCAGCGCCACTTACTATCGTTGTGTTGTCTTTATCGATTGTTACTCTTTTTGCGGTACCAAGCATTTCTATGGTAGCAGCTTCAAGGGTATAACCTCTTTCTTCCGAAATTACAGTTCCACCAGTAAGAATGGCAATGTCTTCTAACATTGCTTTTCTTCTGTCGCCAAAACCTGGTGCTTTTACGGCAGCAATTTTTAAAGCGCCACGCAATTTATTGACTACCAAAGTTGACAACGCTTCACCATCTACATCTTCGGCAATAATTAATAATGGCTTTCCAGATTGTGCAACTGGTTCTAAAACAGGCAATAATTCTTTTAACGACGACACTTTTTTGTCATACAAAAGAATATATGGATTTTCTAGTTCTGTTTCCATTTTTTCGGGATTGGTCACAAAATAAGGAGACAAATAACCTCTGTCAAACTGCATGCCTTCAACAACATCCACATAAGTTTCAGTTCCTTTAGCTTCTTCAACCGTGATAACACCTTCTTTACCCACTTTGGCGAAAGCCATAGCAATCAATTCGCCAATTACTTCATCATTATTGGCCGAAATTGATGCGATTTGTTTGATTTTTTCAGAATCGCTTCCTACTACTTTGGCTTGTTTTGCCAAATCAGCAACTATGGCTTCAACCGCTTTATCTATACCGCGTTTTAGGTCCATTGGATTGGCGCCAGCAGCAACATTTTTTAAACCTTCTTTTACGATGGCTTGTGCCAAAACGGTGGCAGTCGTGGTTCCGTCTCCAGCCAAATCATTGGTTTTGGAGGCTACTTCTTTGACCATTTGAGCGCCCATATTTTCTAATGGGTCTTTCAATTCTATTTCTTTTGCGACAGTAACACCATCTTTAGTAACGTTTGGTCCGCCAAAAGATTTTCCGATAATTACGTTACGGCCTTTTGGACCAAGTGTCACTTTTACTGCATTTGCTAATGCGTCAACGCCACGTTTTAAGCCGTCACGTGCTTCAATATCAAATTTTATTTCTTTTGCCATTTTTTTAAATTTTCTAGAAACAAGACATTCTGTTTCTAATTATTAAATTGTTTTTATTTTACTCTGGAAGTATTGTGTTGGAGACAAATTGCGACGAATTCCTTATACTATTGCCAAAATGTCGTCTTCACGCATGATCAAATAATCTTTGCCTTCTAATTTTAATTCGGTACCAGCATATTTTCCATAAAGAACAGCATCGCCAACTTTTACGGTCATTTCGTGGTCTTTGTTTCCATTTCCTACAGCGACCACAGTTCCTTTTTGAGGTTTCTCTTTGGCTGTATCGGGAATGTAAATTCCTGATGCGGTTTTTGTTTCAGCAGCAACGGGTTCAATTAAAACGCGGTCTGAAAGTGGTTTGATGTTTAAAGCCATAATTGTATAGTTTATTTGTTGTAATAAATTTTATGTTTCTTGGTTTTCAGAAATTATGCCAACCTACTGTAAACTGACACATTTGCAGTAAAAAAAATGCCAGCATTGTTTGTGCTGGCATTTTGATATAAAGTATTAAAAAATTATTTTTTTACAGGAACGTTTACAGGAGTTTCAGCTGGAGTTGATACAGGTTTTGCATCGCTTGCTGGTTTTGATGCAGCTGGCGTTTCTGTTTTTGCTGGCGCAGCGTCTTCTATTGTTGGTTCTGGAGCTTTATCACCAGTATAAAAGCTTATGCTTGAAAACAAAATCAAAGCAATCAAAAATGTTGCTAATGTCCAAGTACTTTTATCTAAAAAATCAGTTGTTTTTTGAACGCCACCCATTTGTGTTGAACCGCCTAACGTCGAAGATAATCCGCCGCCTTTAGGGTTTTGAACCATAATTACTACGACCAATAAAAAACAAACTATCGTAATCAGGACTAAAAAAATTGTAAACATACCTATTGTAATTAATTGTTATTTTGTTGTAATATTTTAATATCCGAAATTCGGTCTGCAAATAAACTACTTTTTTCTGGATATTTCAAAATTAATATTTCATAAGCTTGTATTGCTTTCTGATATTTTTTTTGCTCCAAATAAACTTTCGCCAAAGTTTCGGTCATTAAATAACGTGTGTCTTCCGACTTTTGTTCAATAATGGGCGGTGTTTGTGGACTGTTTTTTATCGAAATTATTTTTGGATTGCTTTCGATAAATTTATCAATCAAATCTAATTTTTTCTTTTTTTCTGAATCGAAAACAGGTTCAACAGCATCGATTGTTCTCGTTATCGGTCCAAAATTGGCCAATTGCAACCATTCTTGAAATGAATGCGTTTCATCTTTTGAAAAAACTAAAGGTTTTCCTATCGCTAATTTTTCTTCAACATATTGGGTTGCAATATTTATTTCGGAAATTTCTTTTATTGGTGTGGCTTCTTTTATTGAAGTTAAAATTGATTGTTCAAGTGTATTGGTTGGTACGATTGAATTTGCTTCGGTAATTATTTCGCTTTCATGTACAAAAATGGCATTGATTCGGGCTTCTTTTTCATCCAAAAAAGCCTGTTGCAGTCCAATAAACTGTCCAGAAGTTATAAAATCAAACAAAACGCTTCGGTCGGTCGTGTGTGCTGCAGTTATTTTTAATGTCTGATTGTATTTAAAACTATCTTGGTTGAACAAACCTTTCAAATATAATGCTTTTGCACTTTGAAAATAGGGGAATTCGGTTGCGATTTTTTCCAATGCAATCGCGTGCCTTTCTTGTAAGGTATCCGGTTTGTTTAATAAATAAGTATATTCTGTTGCGTTCATTTATTGATGGTTTTGGATTTTAAGCCGTACCAAAATCAGAAACAAAAAAAGGCCATTACCATTTTGCTAATGATTCATTAAAAATATCCTGAGTAATTCTTTCAAAAATTTCATCCAATGCCTTTGTCAATTCTGCGCCTACCAATTGATCACTACCATTATAATCATAGAAAAAGGTAAATGGTTTTTCAAAATCATCTTCTTCCTTTTTCTTATTTGTAAATCGCACATTAATACGAATGGTCACTCTATTTTGCGCAGCACGCTGGTCGGCAGTTGCTGTCATTGGCGAAATTCTAAAATCAACTATTTCACCTTCATATACCAAATCGGCACCCGCATTGGTCAAGGTCAAATTGGTTTGGTTCTGAATCAAATCTTGCAAACGATTGGTAAATGTTCTTTCTATACCAGGTTGTACTAGCTCCGAGTTATTTTGAAAATAATTCACTTGATACGTTTTCGCATCAATCTTTCCGGTTCCTGTAAAATTATAAACCGAACAGCTATTCAAACTTATAAAAGCAAAAAAGAATGCGGTATATTTTAATATTTTTCTCATGCGAAATTTAAAATTCAAAGGTATTGATTTTGTGCATACTGGTTTATAAATCAAATTGTTTTATTTTTCGGTAAAGCGTTCGTTCCGAAATACCTAATTCGTCGGCCGCTGCTTTTCGTTTGCCTTTGTTTTTTTCTAAAGATTTTTTAATCATTTCGATTTCCTTTTGTTCCAATCTCAACGTTTCTTCTTCTTCGACCGTTTCGGCAAAAAGATAGTTGTTGTCGTCTACCTCATGAAATTCGTTTTTGTTGATTTTCTTTGAAGAAGACATTACCGAAAGTTCATGCTGCTCTTCGAAGTCAATTTCGCTTTCGTTATTCGCAGTGCCATAAATTTTTTGTATCAGATTCGGATTGGTTTCTTGTACATTAGAAGTGCCATTTTTCATTAATTCTAAAGTCAATTTTTTCAAATCGTTCAAGTCACTTTTCATATCAAAAAGTACTTTGTACAAAATTTCTCTTTCGGTGCTAAAATCGCTTTCTGATTTTTTGTCTTTGATTACCGATGGTAAATTGCTTCCTTCCATTGGTAAATAGGATTGTAAAGTTGCAAACGAAATATCACGGTTCGTTTCTAAAACCGAAATTTGTTCAGCGGCATTGCGCAACTGTCGAATATTGCCACTCCAGCGGAATTTTAACAACAATTGCACTGCAGCGTCATCTAATTTTATGGGAGGCATTTTGTATTTGTGGGCAAAATCGGCAGCAAATTTTCTGAAAAGTAAATGAATATCATCTTTTCTATCTCTTAAAGGCGGCAAATTAATATCGACCGTGCTCAATCGATAGTATAGATCTTCACGAAATTTACCTTTTTCAATCGCGTCAAATAAATTGACATTGGTTGCGGCCACAATGCGCACATTGGTTTTTTGTACTTGAGAAGACCCCACTTTAATAAATTCACCGTTTTCTAGCACGCGAAGCAATCGCACTTGCGTCGTTAGTGGTAATTCGCCCACTTCATCTAAAAATATAGTGCCGCCATCGGCCACTTCAAAATAACCTTCACGTGTGCCTGTAGCACCAGTAAAAGCACCCTTTTCGTGACCAAAAAGTTCACTGTCAATGGTGCCTTCGGGAATCGCACCGCAGTTTACTGCAATGTATTTTCCGTGTTTTCGGTGCGAAAGCGAATGAATAATTCTTGGAATATTTTCTTTTCCGACACCACTTTCACCAGCCACCAAAACCGAAATGTCTGTGGGCGCCACTTGAATGGCTTTTTCGACCGCACGATTGAGTTTCGGATCGTTACCGATAATTTCAAATCGCTGTTTAATTGATTGTACTGTTTCCATATTTATTTTCATTCAATGCGATTTTTTTACCACAAATTGCACAAATTTTCACAAATTACTTAATTGCTTATTAGTCTTTTGTGAGTTAACGACTTGTTTTGAAAATTTACAATTATTCCAATAGTTGTATTTGCTAGTTTCATATAGTTCAATGTTCTCGAAAGATGTTCATTAGTTATTTTTTTAACTGACTTTACTTCTAAAATTAAATCATCATAGACTACAAAATCAGCATAAAAATTATGAGGTAGAATAAATCCTTTGTATTCAACATCATATTTTTTTTCCCTTACATATGGAATATTGTGATTTTTGAATTCAATTTCTAAAGCATCTTTGTATACTATTTCAAGTAATCCTGGACCTAAAATTCGGTGGACGTCCATACACAATCCAACAATAGTATAGTTTTCATCTTTCTTATAATAATATTCATTATCGTTAGTCATAATTTTTAGTTCATCAATTTGTGAAAATTTGTGGTGAATTAATTCATCTCACTCAACCCAACAGCTATGCCTTTTAAAGTTCCGCTCGTACAAGTTTCAATTTTCACATTCACAAAATCACCAATTTTATAATTTTCTTTAGGAAAAACGACCGTTATACTTTGTGAATTTCTACCAGAAAATTCATCTTTCGATTTTTTTGATAATTTTTCTACCAAGACTTCTACCGTTTTACCAATAAATTCTTCACTTCTCGACCAAGCGTGTTTTTGTTGCAAATCGACAATTTCTTGCAAGCGTCTGGCTTTTGTTGCTTCTGGAACATCGTCTTCCATTTTGCGTCCTGCTAAAGTTCCTGGTCGTTCAGAGTAACTGTACATGTAGCCAAAACTATATTTTACATACGCCATTAAGGACAAAGTATCTTGATGGTCTTCTTCTGTTTCTGTCGGAAAACCAGCAATCATATCTTGCGAAATGGATGCGTTGGGAACAATGGTTTTGATTTTATCAATCAACGTCATGTATTCTTCTCGCGTATGTAAACGATTCATTTCTTTTAAAATTCGGTTACTTCCAGATTGCACCGGCAAGTGAATGTGCTTGCAAATGTTGGGATATTTTGCAATAACGTGCAACACACTTTCGTGCATGTCTTGCGGATTGGAAGTCGAAAAACGAATGCGCATTTTTGGAAAACCAACCGCAACCATTTCTAATAATTGATCAAAACCGACCGAAGTTGCTTTTTGCATTGCACTCGCATTCACAAAATCTTTTTTCAAGCCACCACCATACCAAAGGTAACTGTCTACATTCTGACCCAAAAGCGTAATTTCTTTAAACCCGTTGTCCCATAAATCCTGAATTTCGCTCATAATACTTTGTGGTTCTCGACTTCTTTCACGACCACGTGTGAAAGGCACTACGCAAAAAGTACACATATTATCGCAACCACGCGTAATGGAAACCAAGGCTGTTATTCCGTTGCTCATTAATCGCACCGGCGAAATATCGCCGTAGGTTTCTTCTTTTGATAAAATGACGTTAATGGCATCGCGACCTGATGCAACTTCGGCAAGCAAATTGGGTAAATCCTTGTAAGCATCTGGGCCAACAACCATATCCACAATTTTCTCTTCGTCTAAGAATTTTTCTTTCAAACGTTCTGCCATACAGCCCAAAACCCCAACTTTCATTGATGGATTGGTTCTTTTAACGGCATTGTATTTCTCCAAACGTTTTCGAATGGTTTGCTCGGCTTTGTCGCGAATAGAACAGGTATTGACCAAAACCAAATCGGCTTCTTCAAGAATATTGGTAGTATTATAGCCGTTATTAGACAAAATGGATGCAACAATTTCTGAATCCGAAAAATTCATGGCGCAACCATAACTTTCGATAAAAAGTTTTTTGGTGTTTTCGGGTTTGTAATCTAAAACGAGACTTTCGCCTTGTTTGTTTTCATCAATACTCTTTTCCATTGGTAATTTTCAAAGTGCAAATATAATAGAAACCCAACGAATATGACAAGATGGCAGTTGTGATTTAACAAATATTTTAGTGTAAGCTATTTCCCGCTTTTTTTCAGCCTTTTGCTGCGCGAAAAGCGTATGTCTTTTATTTCGACTTTTCAAATGCAACTAATCGTAACTGTTATTTGGTAGTTTTCTTTTAATTATCATTGTTTTTAAATTTTATAAAATAAGTGATTCATCATAATTATACCTTAATACATGTTTATAATCAACAGTAAAAAATCTAAAGTTTTAATCAAAATCTGAAAATCTAAAAAAAACTTCTACTTTTGCGACAGAAATAAAATCAATATGGCAAAGAATTTAGTGATCGTGGAATCGCCTGCAAAGGCAAAAACAATAGAGAAATTTCTTGGCAGTGATTTTCAAGTTGAATCAAGTTATGGTCACATTGCCGATTTGCCTTCTAAAGAAATTGGTGTTGATGTCGAAAACGGTTTTAAACCCAAATACGAAGTTTCAGCCGATAAAAAAGCGTTGGTTACTAAACTTAAAGGACTAGCAAAAAAAGCCGATATGGTTTGGTTGGCTTCCGATGAAGACCGCGAAGGAGAAGCCATTTCTTGGCATTTATCAGAAGAATTAAACTTAGATAAAAACAAAACCAAGCGCATTGTTTTTCACGAAATTACAAAAACCGCCATCCTAAAAGCAATAGATAATCCGAGAGAAATTGATTATAATCTCGTGAATGCACAACAAGCGCGCAGGGTTTTAGACCGTTTGGTGGGTTACGAATTATCTCCTGTTTTATGGCGAAAAATAAAAGGCGGACTCTCTGCAGGTCGTGTACAATCGGTTTCGGTAAGATTAATTGTAGAACGCGAACGCGAAATTCAAAATTTTAAAGCTATTGCCAGTTATTCGGTGGTTGCCGAGTTTGTGAACGAAGCAGGAAGGGCTTTCAAAGCAAAACTTCCGAAGAATTTTAATACAAAAAAAGAAGCAGAAGATTTTTTAGCAAGAAATATAGGTTCTAAATTTACGGTAGCTGATTTAGAAACCAAACCTACCAAAAAATTTCCAGCTGGACCATTTACAACTTCTACGTTGCAACAAGAAGCAGCTCGTAAACTCTATCTTCCGGTGGGAATCACGATGCAATTGGCGCAACGATTGTATGAAGCGGGATTGATTACTTATATGAGAACCGACAGCGTCAATCTTTCAAAAGATGCCATGGACGCTGCTCAAGCCGAAATCATAAAATCATATGGTGCAGCGTTTTCTAAACCAAGAACCTTTGTCAACAAAAGCAAAGGTGCACAAGAAGCGCACGAGGCCATACGTCCAACAGATATGTCGCGTCACACGGTGGATATTGATAGAGATCAAGCCCGTTTATACGATTTAATTTGGAAAAGAACCTTAGCTTCGCAAATGAGTGACGCCGAATTGGAACGTACCAATGTAAAAATTGAAGCGGATAATCATAATGATATTTTCGCAGCATCAGGCGAGGTAATCAAGTTTGAAGGTTTCTTAAAAGTTTATTTAGAAGGCAATGACGACGACGACGACGAACAAGAAGGCATGTTGCCAGCAATGAAAGTCAGTGAAAAGCTTGTCAATAACTATATCACTGCAACCGAAAGGTATTCGCGTCCGCCAAGTCGTTATACAGAAGCGTCATTGGTTAAAAAATTAGAAGAATTAGGTATCGGTCGTCCTTCAACCTATGCACCAACGATTTCTACCATCATCAACAGAAATTATGTTGAAAAAGGAACTTTAGAAGGGCAAGAACGCAGTTATTCGCAATTGACGTTACAATCTGGAAAAGTTGCTAATAAATTATTGAAAGAAAATACCGGTTCTGATAAAGGAAAGTTAGTGCCGACCGACATAGGAACCATTGTAACCGATTTTTTGGTTAAAAATTTCGAGAACATTTTGGATTATAATTTCACTGCAAAAGTAGAGCAAGATTTTGATGAAATTGCAGAAGGAAATATCAATTGGACCAGGATGATGCAGGAGTTTTACGATAAATTTCATCCTAATGTTAAGGATGTTGAAGCCAACGCTGACAGAGAAAGTGGCGAACGCATCTTAGGAAAACATCCAGAATCGGGCAAAACAGTTTTGGTTCGTTTAGGAAAATTTGGTGCCATGGCGCAAATTGGAGATCCAGACGATGAAGAAAAGAAATTTGCCAGTTTGCGACCAGAGCAAAACATAGGCAATATTACGCTAGAAGAAGCTTTGAATTTGTTTTTACTTCCGAAAGCACTAGGAACTTACAAAAGTGAAGAAGTTGAAGTAAGCGTTGGCCGTTACGGACCATTTATTCGATTTGGTAAAGTATTTATTTCATTGCCTAAAGGCGAAGAACCTTTGGATGTCGATTTAGAACGAGCTCAGGTTTTGATTGACGAAAAAATGCTTGCCGATGCGCCAGTAGCAATTTATAAAGGCGAAGGCGTTCAAAAAGGAACCGGTCGTTTTGGACCGTTTATCAAATGGAATGGTGTTTTTATTAATGTAAGTAAGAAATACAATTTTGACCATCTTTCTCAAAACGATATTGAAGCATTAATTGAAGACAAACTTCAAAAAAATATTGATAAAGTAATTCACAACTGGGAAGCAGAAGGCATTTTGGTTCAAAAAGCACGTTGGGGAAGATCTGAAATAACCAAAGGAAAAATCAAAATTGAATTGAGTAAAGAGGTTGACGCAACCCAATTGACATTAGCCGAAGTACAAGAGATGATTGCCAAAAAAACACCTGCAAAAAAAGCACCTGCAAAAAAGGCAATAGCAAAAAAACCAGTGGCTAAAAAAGCGATTGCTAAAAAGAAATAGAGTATGGAATTTGATTTTCTTTCTCCAGTAGATTTAGGTACAATGGCATACATTAGCGCATTGTCATCGCAGCATTTTGGTAGTAAAGTGGCTTTTCACACGGAGCAAGATTTTCCAGATTTAGACAAAATTAGTATTGCCGTCATCGGTGTTTTAGACAATCGAGGTGCCGAAAATCAAATTTCAGATGTTGATTTGGAACCAATTAGAAAAGAGTTGTACCAACTTTTTCCAGGAAACTGGTCCGCAGGCATAGCCGATTTAGGCGACATTCAAGCTGGAAATACGATTGAAGATACCTATTTTGCTTTGCAAAAAGTAATTGCAAGTTTGATTAAGAAGAAAATAATTCCGATTATAATTGGTGGTTCGCAGGATTTGACTTATCCGATGTACCGTGCTTACGATAATTTGGAGCAAATGGTGAATTTGGTCGCCATTGATAATAAATTTGATTTCGGTAAATATGAAGCGCCAATTTCGGCCACTTCCTATCTTTCAAAAATTGTCATCGAAACACCTAACAACTTATTTAATTATAGTAATATTGGCTATCAAACCTATTACAATTCGCAAGAAGAAATTGATTTAATAGAAAAATTATTCTTTGATAGTTACCGTCTGGGAGAAGTAAGCAATAATATATCGATTGCCGAACCAGTATTTCGAGATGCCGACCTGGTATCGCTAGATTTAACATCTATAAAGTCTTGTGATTCGGGTAATTTTATTACTTTTACTCCCAACGGATTTAACGGTAAAGAAATTTGTTCCTTATCAAGATATTCAGGAATCAGCGATAAAGTGTCATTATTTGGCATTTTCAATCACAATAATACAATACAAGAGTCCGTTATAGTAGCCCAAATACTTTGGTATTTTATTGAAGGATTTCATTATCGTTCAAAAGAATATCCGTTTGGAACCAAAGACAATTATCTAAAATATATTGTTCCGTTAGACGAAGAGCAATTGGTTTTTTATAAAAGTGACAAAACAGACCGGTGGTGGATTGAAATACCATTTGTTGGTAATGCCGATAATAAATTAAAAAAAAATACGTTATTACCATGTTCCTATGACGATTATTTGGGTGCTTGCAACCAAGAATTGCCTGAACGATGGTGGAAAGCACAAAGAAAAAACATACTTTAAATTGTCTTATCGTTGTGGAAATTAGAATATTAATGTTCAATTTCACATAATTTTAGCTTTTTGTTAGTAAAAAAATTGTTTTTTCGAAAAATAATAAATAGGTTTACGGCCTTAAATTAAGAACATTTTATAACCCAAGTTTATATGAAGAAGTTCATTGCATTTGCAGCATTATCATCACTATTGTTTAGCTGCGGCTCTAGCGACAAAGGAGAATTAGTAGGTGTTAAAGGAAAAAAATGGAACCCTGAGAAGCCTTATGGTATGACTTTGGTTCCTGGAGGCGCTTTTATTATGGGAAAATCAGATGATGATTTGGCCAATATTGGTGATGCTCCTACCAAAACCGTAACTGTTCGTTCTTTTTATATGGACGAAACAGAAATAACCAATAGCGAGTACCGTCAGTTTGTAGAATGGGTTAAAGATTCTACAATTAGAGTTCGTTTAGCGATTTTAGCCGACGAAGTAGGTGGCGGTGCGCCATCGGCAGGCGATTCAGGGGCAAAAGGTGGTGGTAAAGGTAAATCAGGCGGAAGCATTAACGATTATGCTTTTAGTTCTGCTGACCCCGAAAAAATGACTGCTTATGATAAATACATGTATGAAAATTATTACAGTGTTGGTACAGAAGATGACATGTATGCAGGTCGTAAATTGAATAGAAAAGTAAAATTGCAAACCAATACAGCCAAGTATCCTGATGAATATTATGTGGAAGTAATGGACTCAATGTACATTCCTGTAGCCGAAGCATACAACGGACTTCGTACAATTGATGTGTCAAAATTGAAGTTCCGTTATTCGTGGATGGATATCGGCGCTGCTGCCAAAGCTAAAGTGGGCAAAAGAAAAGAGTTTATTAAAACAGAACAAGTTGGTGTCTACCCGGATACTACTACTTGGATTAAAGATTTTGCTTATTCTTACAATGAGCCAATGCACAATGATTATTTTTGGCACCAAGCATACAGCGATTATCCAGTAGTTGGAGTAAGTTGGAAACAAGCTAAAGCTTTTTGTGCATGGAGAACTTTACAGAAAAATACTTACATCAAGTCAAAGAAAAAGAGCCAAGATTTGATTAATACTTTCCGTTTGCCTACAGAAGCAGAATGGGAATATGCTGCAAGAGGTGGTTTAGCTTCTGCAACCTATCCTTGGGGAGGTCCTTATGCGAAAACAGATAGAGGTTGTTTCTTAGCGAACTTTAAACCAAACAGAGGTGATTACGCTGCCGACGGCGCATTATATACTGTTGAAGCCAGGTCTTATGATCCAAATGGTTACAATTTATACAACATGGCTGGTAATGTTTCTGAATGGACCGACTCTTCTTATGATCCAGGTGCCTATGAATATGTTTCGTCAATGAACCCTAATGTTCCGGACAACAAAAACATGCGCAAAGTAGTTCGAGGCGGATCTTGGAAAGATGTTTCCTATTACTTACAAGTAAGTACTCGTGATTTTGAATACGCTGACACCGCTAGAAGTTACATTGGATTCAGAACGGTGCAAGATTACATGGGCATTCAAAATACTGGTAATTCAACTAAAAATTAAATAAAACCAACTTTAAACTATCTAAATTAACAACAAAAAATTATTATTATGGCATTATTAAGCAAAAAAGCAATGAATTTCGCTTACGGTATGGGAGCAGCAGTTGTAATCGTAGGAGCATTATTCAAAATTATTCACTTTGAACTTGGTCCATTAACTGGTAACGTCATGCTTACTATTGGATTAATGGTAGAAGCTTTAATTTTTGCGCTTTCAGCATTTGAACCAGTTGACAACGAATTAGATTGGTCATTAGTATATCCTGAATTGGCAGGTGGACAAGCAAAAGATAAATCTAAAAAAGAAGACCCAAAAGATGCACAAGGATTATTGTCACAAAAATTGGATGCTATGCTTAAAGAAGCCAAAGTAGACAGTGCTTTAATGACAAGTTTGGGTGATAGTATCAAAAATTTCGAATCTGCTGCAAAAGGAATGGCGCCAGCTGTTGACGGAATTGCTGCTACAAAAAAATACAGTGAAGAATTGTCTATGGCAGCTGCTCAAATGGAATCATTAAACAGTTTGTACAAAGTACAATTAGAAAGCGCTTCAAGAAATGCCGAAGCAAATAAAGAAATCGCTGACAATGCCAATAAATTAAGAGAACAAATGCAATCGATGACGGCAAATATTGCTTCATTAAACAATGTTTATGGTGGTATGCTTTCTGCAATGAGTAATAAAGGATAATTAGTTTTAAACTAGATATTAAACTTAATAACAAAACAAACTAATTAGAAAAAATGGCAGGAGGAAAATTAACCCCTAGACAGAAGATGATTAACCTGATGTATCTGGTTTTTATCGCGATGTTAGCATTAAATATGTCCAAAGAAGTTCTTTCCGCTTTCGGATTGATGAACGAGAAATTTGAGGCAACAAACGCCGCGTCAAAAATGACGAACGAGCAAATGTTGCAAGTATTAGACCAAAAAGCTACTGAAGCCAAAGGTGAGTTTGCTGGCGCTGCTGAAACTGCTCATAAAGTTGAAGCTGCAACAAAAAAGTTTTACGATTTTGTAGAAACTTGTAAAGCGGAAACTTTGAAAAAAGTAGAGCGTGAGAAAGATGGAAAATTACCATACGAGCAGATGGACAAAGGTGAAAATCTTGACCAAAGCTGGTTTAGCGGTGAGGGTTACTCTAAGAGAGGTAATGAAGTAATTGCTGCAATAACAACGTATAAGTCAGAAATGGCAGCTGCACTTTCCGAGAAAAAATATTCTCCGATCTTGGCGCAGGTGAACAAAGCATTTGACATTTCTGATGTTAAAACAAGCGAAGGATTAAAGCTAAAATATTTGAGTTATCATTTTAAAGGTTTCCCAGCAATCGCTTCCCTTGCAAAGTTATCTGCTGCACAAAGTGACATCAAGAAAGCGGAATCGGATGTTTACAGTGCCGCTTTAGGAAAAGCTGCTGTTCAAACTGCATCTTATAGCAATTATCAGGCAATAGTGGTATTAGAAAAGAATGCTTATTTTCAAGGTGAAAATGTGAAAGGTACTGTAGTTTTGGGTCGTTATGACAAGAATACCAAGCCAACATCTTTTCAAGGACCTGGTAAGTTAGAAAACGGGCAAGCAGTAATCTCATTAACTGCAGGTGGAGTTGGTGAACAAAAAATCAACGGTCAGTTTACGTTTCTAGAAGACGGAAAAAACATACCGCTAAAATTTGAAGGTAATTATGTCGTAGTTCCAAGACCAAATTCGGCTACTATCTCAGCAGATAAAATGAACGTTGTGTACCGCGGCGTTGTTAATCCAATGACGATTTCTTTTGCAGGCGTTTCTGATAGTGATGTTAGTGCTTCTGCTCCAGGTTTAGTAAAGGTCGGTAATGGTAAATATACCATGTCTCCTGGATCGGGAACAGAGGTAAAAATTAATGTGAGTGCAAAGTTACCAGACGGAAAAGTTGTTCCTGATACAAAAGTTTTCAGAATTAAAAACATTCCTGCTCCTCAAGGTGCAATTGGAAAGATGACCGGAATTATCAAAGGAGCCAAATCGCGACTTGAGGCATCAACTATTACTGCTGAATTACTTGATTTTGATTTTGAACTTAAAATTAATGTAGTGCAGTTTAGTATGAAAGTTCCTGGGCAGCCAACAGTTGTTGTTAATGGTAATAAATTGAATGCACAAGCTAAAGCTGCGCTTGCAAGAACAAGTAGAGGCGACCAGGTTACGTTTTCTGAAATCAAAACCAAAATTGAAGGTTCGTCAATTATACCTAAATTAACTAGCCCAGTTATCTACGAAATACAATAATAAATTTTGTTTGACGTTTTTATGTCAAACCCTTTGAATACTATAACTATGAATTGTAAAAACCTTTTATCATTAGTAATTTTGCTCGCAGGAAGCTATGCTTCGGTAGCGCAATCTAATTTGTTGAATGCTAAAACACCTGACGAAATTGGGAAAAAGACAGCGGCACAGTTGAATTCTGATAATGATAAGCCACTTCCTTACGGATATGTTCATGATAGAGATGTAATGATGGGTAAAACTGTTTGGGAATTTGTTGATCTTGATGAAAGAATCAATTTTCCTATGTATTATCCTATCGATACTGCAAATATTGGAAAAGAAAGAAGGTCTTTATATGATGTAATCATTAAAGGTATAAAAAGTGGTAAAATTACCGAAGTTTATGGGGATCCGTACTTTAATACCAAACGTACTTTAGGTGATTTAGAGAATACTTTCAAGTTTCGCGATACAACAAATGCAGGTCGTGATGAAATTAACAATGATCCTGATGCTTACAGATCAAGAACGGTTGCAGCGCAGCCCGAAAAGAGAAATAAGAAAGGGAAAATCATTTCTGCAGCGGTTCCAGAGCAAGTTGTGGCTGCCACTAAAGTATTGTCAGCCGAATTTATTGATGAGCGTTTCTTGACCTCTCAAGATATCTCGGGTTATAAGATAAAAGGGTATTGGTATTTTGATAAACGTCAAGGCGAAATGAAATACAGGCTTTTAGGTTTATGTCCTGTTGCGCCCGAAGCGAAACAAGTTGGCGCTGAGAATCCCGATGTTATTGAGCTTTTTTGGATCTATTTCCCAGCAGCTCGAGATGTATTTCATGGTGCTTATGCTTTTAATGACAAAAATTCGGCCATGCCGATTACCTTTGATCACTTACTTAATTCAAGAAGATTCAACTCTGTTATTTACGAAGAGGAGAATGTTTACGGTGACCGTCTTATTGAAGAGTATATGAAAGACAACTCGCAAATGCAATTGTTAGAGTCGGAACGTGTAAAAGATAAGATTCGTAATTTTGAACAAGACATGTGGAACTATTAATAGTTAGAACTAATACTATAAAAACTCTTACCGTTTGGTAAGAGTTTTTTATTTTTATACCATGATAGATTATTTAATTGTAGGAAGCGGTCTCGCAGGTATTTGCTTTGCTGAGACTGCTTTAAAAAATCAAAAGAGTATTTATGTTGTCAACGATAACTCGCAGCAATCTTCGGTAATAGCTGCAGGTTTGTATAACCCAGTTATTCTAAAAAGATTCAGTGCGTTGCAAGATGCTATGGCGCAAATCGAGTTATTGCAGCCTTTTTATGCAGCATTAGAACTCAAGCTCGAATGCAAGTTGGATTATAAAATGCCGATCCTCCGTAAGTTTTTTTCAGTGGAAGAGCAAAATGATTGGTATATTGCCGCCGATAAACCGGGACTAGTTGATTTTCTTTCAACTAAAATTATAAATACCACCTACAACGGCATTGCTTCTCCTTTTGATTTTGGCGAAGTACTCCATACAGGCTATGTTGATACGGCATTATTGCTCCAAAAATATAAAGTATTTCTCAAACATAATGATTGGATTGAAGAAGCACGCTTTGAATATGAAAATGTAGTTATTAGCGAGCATAACATAATTTATAAAGGTATAAAAGCCAAGCACATTATCTTTGCAGAGGGTTTTGGCATTCATGCCAATCCATTTTTTAATCATTTACCGCTCGATGGCACAAAAGGCGAATTGCTTGTCGTAAAAGCACCCCAGCTCGATTTAAATGTAATCATCAATACAAGCTTATTTATCTTGCCATTAGGCAATGATGTATTCAAAATTGGCGCTACTTACAATTGGCACGACAAAACCCAAACACCAACAGCCGATGGAAAACAAGAGTTGGTAGATAAAATAAAAAACATTTTAAACTGTGAGTTCGAAATTATCCAAAATTTGGCCGGGATTCGGCCCACCGTAAAAGAC
>CANKZI010000032.1 GCA_947488595.1 Flavobacteriaceae bacterium | reverse complement strand
TAATTGAAGGATTTGTTTCAACTCCATCTATTACATCGTTATACCATGAAAAAATTGTTCTAACAATATCAGCATTTATGTCGTCTTCAATTAATGTATTTCGTTTTAAATCAAAAGGTACTTTTTTATATCCAAATAATGTTTTACCAGAAATAGAAAGTCCTCTTTCCATTAAGCTTTTCTTAGCTCTAATAAAACGTATTTTTTTTTGAGTAATTTCAGATTCAGCAAAATAGCCATAAAAAGTAAACATTATTCCACCAGCTGATGAAACTTTACCATTATCATTGAATAGTTTCCATTCAGTATCCTTCAAATAAAATTGGACTTTATTTTTTATTAACCATTCTTTTACGGTGTGCAGAACACTTTCTCTTCTGCCGATTCTTGAAAGCTCTGTGGCAAAAACGGTATTATATGTTGGGTTTTCAGTTATAAATTCAAATAACTCATTAGTACCAATTTTATCATGAAAGTTTGCTAGCCCAGATTCTTTTGTTCCTATAACATGGAATTTTGTATAACCTTTAAGTGTAGCATATTTTTGTAAATCTTCAATTTGAGGGTCTAAATCTTGTATATTTGTACTCACACGTACAAGCAAAATAGCACATTTTTCTTTCATCGTATATTGAAATTATTAATCAAAAATACAATAAATTATTTGACACTGTGTTATCGTTACCCATTTTAATGATGTTATGACCGCCAGCAGCTGCAATTTCCATACAACGTTTGATACTTTCTTGACCCTTCACATCCGAAAAGTCAAATTCAGGAAAATCCAGTGTTTTATTGAATTCCGTTCTAGTGTCAATTATGGTAGGTTGCAAAATGCCTTTTCCTTCCAGAAAATCAATGACTTGTTGTACATTTTCGATACCGTAAACATCCAAACCACTAACAATCGCAGCTTCTTTTACGTTTTGAATCGGAAGAAAAAAACCTTTAAAACCTTCTTCTTTTGCTTTAATAGCGATGGGCAAAGCACCTCTAATGGGTTGAAGACTTCCATCGAGCGAAAGTTCGCCCATAATAATGTACTTTTCGACTTCCTCGGCTTGAATTTGTCCCGAAGCAACTAAAATACCGATGGCCAGTGTCAAATCATAAGCCGAGCCTTCTTTTCGCAAATCGGCTGGCGCCATATTGATTGTGATTTTTTTGCCTGGTAGACTGTATCCGTTGTTTTTGAGCGCGGCGGCAATTCGGTAACTGCTTTCTTTGATGGCATTGTCAGGAAGACCAACCAAATGGTATCCGATTCCTTTGTCCATGTGGACTTCGACTGTAATAGTGGTCGCTTCAACGCCAAAAACGGCGCTTCCAAAAATTTTTACTAGCATGGCTTATATATTAAATGAATGGCTTAGAAATAATCTGATTTAAAAATAAAAAAAACAATTGACAAATAATAGCCTTTATAGAAAGTTTATTTTGGTGGGTTGTGTTTTATTAAATTTAAATCAAAAAAAATTCGATTTAAAAGTAAAGTATATTACTAATCCCATCAAAATCGAAGGCCGATTTGACCTTATTTACCAAAATTCAAAACGAAGAAACGAATTGATTTTAAAACTTTTAATACAACTTTTTCATGAAATCAAAATCGGGTAATTGAAAGTTAATACAACAAATTCATTTTAAAATGACTTTTCATTTTATTAAATGAAGGCTATGCATTCTTACTTCTTTAAACAAATTTAATTCAATAAAATGTAATTTACTTTTAATAATTCTTGCCATTTATTTCTCAAATATAAAAATTGATTGTTTTAGATTATTACAACTTAACAAGTTTGTAACTTTGTAGAAAATTACTTTGCATATAAATGATATCCATCACCGATAAAACCTTATTAGATTTACAATTCCCAACCGTTTTAGAAACAATTGCTGCCAGCTGCAATACGGAAATAGGAAGTCAAAAAGCACTCGAAATTGTTCCTTTTAAAGACGAACTGACTTTGATGCAAGCGCTTTGGCAAACATCAGAATACCGTGCTTCTTTTGATAATAATAATGCAATTCCCAATCATGGTTTTGAGACCATCAACCATGAAATAAAATTTCTAGCCATCGAAGACAGCTTTTTAGAAGTAGGAAGCTTTAGAAAAATTGCAGCGATTTCGGCAACGACTAATTTTTTGTTGGCATATTTAAAAAAATTCGAGGACTATTATCCTAATCTTAATATCAGAGCATCGCAAGTCGAACTGACCAAAGACATTATCAATATGGTAGATGATGTGGTCGATAAATATGGCGAAGTAAAAGACAATGCGTCGCCTGATTTACTCAATATTCGTCGCGACATGAATGCCGTTCGTGGCAAAGTGAACCAAAGTTTTGGTATCGCTATGTCGCAGTACAATGCATTGGGCTACTTAGATGATATTAAAGAAAGTTTTGTTAACAATCGCAGGGTTTTAGCGGTTTTGGCAATGTACCGACGCAAAGTCAAGGGTTCTATTTTAGGAAGTTCGAAAACAGGAAGTATCGCCTATATCGAGCCAGAAACTACTTTACAATATTCGCGCGAATTGAGCAATTTGGAATATGAAGAAAAGGAGGAAGTAACGCGAATTCTAAAATATTTGACCAACGCCATTCGCCCTTTTTTGCCTTTGATTATTAAATACCAAGATTTTTTAAGTGATATTGACGTAGTTGCAGCCAAGGCAAAATATGCACGAAAAATCAATGGCATTTTACCCGAAATTACCAACAACCGTCGTTTGTATTTTAAGGATGCTTTTCATCCGATTTTGTATTTGAACAACAAAGAAAAAAACGCAATCACACATCCGCAAACCATTGAGTTAGGACAAGAAAACCGAATCATTGTAATTTCGGGACCAAATGCGGGTGGAAAAACAATTTCGTTAAAAACCGTGGGATTATTGCAGTTGATGCTCCAATCTGGGCTATTGATTCCGGTGCACGAACGCAGTGAAACTTTCTTGTTTGACCGAATTTTAACCGATATTGGCGATAATCAATCAATCGAAAATCATTTGAGTACCTATAGCTACCGATTGAAAAACATGAATTATTTTTTGAAAAAGTGTAATAAAAAAACGCTTTTTTTGATAGATGAATTCGGTACTGGTTCTGATCCAGAATTGGGTGGTGCTCTGGCAGAAATATTTTTAGAAGAATTTTATCATCGTGAAGCTTTTGGCATCATAACAACGCATTATTCGAATTTGAAAATTTTAGCCAACGAATTGCCTTTTGCCACCAACGCCAATATGTTGTTTGATGAAAAAAGTTTGGAGCCGTTGTACAAACTGATTTTAGGTCAAGCAGGAAGCTCATTTACGTTTGAAGTAGCACAAAAAAATGGAATTCCGTATGGCCTTATCAACCGCGCAAAAAAGAAAATCGAAGTTGGAAAAGTCCGTTTTGACAAAACCATTGCCAATTTGCAAAAAGAGCGTTCCAAAATGGAAAAAACCTCGCAAACCTTGAAAGAAGAAGAAACAAAGGCACGTGAGGAAGGCAAAAAAATGGAAACCATTAATGTAAAAATCAAGCAAAAGTTAGAAAGCTACCAAGAGTTGTATGACAGCAATCAGAAAATCATTTACATCGGTCAAAAAATTGATGATATTGCCGAGAAATATTTCAACAATAAAAATAAAAAAGAGCTTTTAGGTGAGTTTTTAAAAATTATTGAAATCGAAAATTCCAAACGACGCAAAGCTTCTGTGAAAGAAACTTTGGTAAAAAAAGAAAAAGAAAAAGAAGTCATTCAAGAAGTTACTGTTCAAGTAGAAGCCATTCGAGTTGCCAAAAAAGAAAAAAAATTAAAAGCCAATTTGGTCATCGAAAAACCAAAACCAACATTAAAAGTCGGAGATCGCGTGCGTATGTTTGACGGAAAAGCAATCGGAAGCATTGACAAAATTGAAAAAAATAAAGCGGTAGTAAATTATGGTGTTTTTACTTCTACAGTGAGTTTGGAAGCTCTGGAATTTGTGGAAAGCAAAAAATAGATGAATCTAAAAAATGGAAAATTTACCTAGAAACAAAAAAATAATTCTTTTTGATGGCGTTTGCAATTTGTGCAATGCGTCGGTGCAATATGTAATCCAACATGACAAAAAAGATGTTTTTCGGTTTGTGGCTTTGCAATCCGATTTGGGTCAGTCGATTTTAAAACACATCGGAATTGACACAAAAAATATTGATAGCATTGTATTGTACGAAGCAGGCGTGGCTTATTTTTATAAGTCGTCGGCAGCATTAGAAATCGCTAAAACACTAGGAGGAATATTTACAATAAGTACAATTTTTCGAATAATTCCAACCGGTTTGCGCAATCTTATTTATGACTTTGTAGCCAAAAATCGTTACAAATGGTACGGCAAACAAGAGGCTTGTATGATTCCGACTACTGAATTGAAGGCTAAGTTTTTGTGATAGCTATTCTTCTTTTTCCCATTTTCCTACTACCGAAGTGGCCAAAGCATTGCCCAAAACATTGGTTGCGCTGCGAAACATATCGCAAAAATGATCAATTGGCAGGATCAAGGCGATGCCTTCAATAGGAATTTTAAACATGCCGCAAGTCGCTGCAACAACCACCAAACTTGCTCTTGGTACGCCTGCAATACCTTTGCTGGTAAGCATTAAGACAAACAACATGGTAAGTTGCGTTCCCATGTCGAGTTGTACTCCGTAGGCTTGTGCGATAAAAATACTGGCAAAAGTCATGTACATCATGCTGCCATCCAAATTAAAAGAATAACCCAACGGTAACATAAACGAAACGATTTTGTCTTTTACACCAAAACGCTCTAATTCTTCGGTTAATTTTGGAAAAACAGCTTCGCTACTTGTAGTGCCGAACGCAATAATAAGGGGACTGACAATGCGCTGTAACAAAGTTGTCATTCGGCTTTTTAGAAAAACATAACCTACCAACAATAAAACGATCCAAAGTGAACCAATTCCGACCATAAAAGAACCAAAAAACTTGGCATAGGTAAATAACAATTCATTAAAATCTCTGATTGCAAACACGCCAGCAATGGCCCCAAATACGCCAATTGGAGCAAACTTCATTACATAATTCACCATTTTCAAAATGATATGTGAGGTTTTATCTAAGGCATTGACAACAGGTTTCGCATGATCACCAATGGACGCAGCTGCCAATCCAAAAAAGATCGAAAAAATAACGATTTGAAGAATTTCGTTATTGGCCATGGCTTCAAAAAGACTTTTGGGAATGATGTGTTCGATAAAATTTTGAGCGGAAAAACTCTGGGTTTTTTCAGTTACTTCGGTAGCGGTTGACAAATCAATATCCGATAAATTGAGTCCAACGCCAGGTTCAAGCATATTAACCCAAAACATTCCGATTAAAAGTGATACAAAAGAGGCGGTAAAAAACCAACCCATTGCCTTTCCTCCTATTCGCCCGACCGCTTTGATGTCGCCTAATTTTGCGATGCCTACGACCAAAGTAGAAAAAACCAATGGTGAGATGATCATTTGAACCAAACGAATAAAAATGGTTGCCAACATTTTGATGTAGCCACTGAATTCTTTTGCCGCTTCGGGACTATAATTTTGATGGATGAAAATGCCTAAAAGAATTCCGAGTACCATGGCAATCATGATTTGGAATGTCAAATTGGAATAGAACGCTGGTTTTTTGGTTTCGGTTGTTGTCATTTTTTGGTTTATGGATGATTCAAATGCCTAGCCCTGATTGAAGCGGCATCCTTTTTATTGCTTGTAGAAAGTTTCGTAATTAATACAAGAAGAAATAAGCAATAAAACGATACAGCGGAAAGCAGGAACATGCTTCTAAAAATTGGGATTATAGGTTTTATTAATCAAATAAAAATCGGCTAACACTATCGCTGCCATTGCTTCGACAATGGGAACCGCTCTCGGAACAACACAAGGATCATGACGGCCTTTGCCTTGCATTTCGACGATTTCACCTTGGTTGTTTAATGTATTTTGTTTTTGCATAATCGTCGCAACAGGTTTAAAAGCGACACGGAAATAAATGTCCATTCCGTTTGAAATGCCACCTTGAATGCCACCCGAAAGATTGGATTTGGTCGTCCCGTCTGCGTGTTGCAAATCGTTGTGTTCGCTGCCTTTCATTTGTGCACCGCAAAAACCGCTGCCATATTCGAAGCCTTTTACGGCATTGATAGACAACATAACTTTGCCCAATTCGGCGTGCAATTTGTCAAAAACAGGTTCGCCCAAACCGATGGGCACATTTTGGATGACGCAAGTAATGGTGCCGCCAACCGTGTCACCGTCTTTTTTGATTTGCCGAATGTATGCTTCCATTTTTTTGGCAGTTTCGGCATCTGGACAACGCACTGGATTATTTTCGGTTTTTGAAAAATCCAATTCTTGGTAAGGCTTATCTATAAAAATGGTCCCTACAGAAGAAACAAAAGCATTGATTTTGATGTCTTTCAACAGTTGTTTGGCAATTGCTCCCGCCACTACTCGACTTGCGGTTTCTCGGGCTGAACTTCGGCCACCGCCACGATAATCGCGAATGCCATATTTCTTTTCATATACATAATCGGCGTGACTTGGACGATAAGCGTCTTTTATATCCGAATAATCGTCTAATTTTTGGTTGGTATTTGGAATTACAAAACCGATGGGTGTTCCTGTGGTTTTTCCTTCAAAAATACCCGATAGAAACTGTACCTCATCGGATTCTTTGCGTTGTGTAACGATGGCAGATTGACCTGGTTTTCGACGGGACATTTCGTTTTGTATGGCATCAAAATCGAGAGCAATTCCGGCAGGACAACCGTCTATTATTCCACCAAGTGCTTCGCCATGCGATTCTCCAAAAGTGGTAACTCTAAATAATGTTCCGTAACTATTTCCAGCCATTCGATTTTGTTTTGAACAAATGTAGGTTTTTAGATTAAAGTTTAAAAGTATAAAACTTAAAAATTGAAAAGTGATGAAGCATCGGTTTATTTCATGATGTTAAAAAATAGATTATCTACAATTCAATAAATACGCCTTGCAGCAAACTCAAAAAAGTATTTACTTGGCTTTTTTATACACTTTTTTAATTGCTATATCATGATTGATCCAAAAGCAATTCGCAAATTCATTGTTTTCTTTCTTATCATAATGCAAAAAACATTTGTTAATAAAATCCAATCTTTCTAATTATTCGAATGAATACATTTATTTTTGCACTATAAAATTTCATTTATGAAAATCGAACAAATTTATACCGGTTGTATTGCTCAAGCTGCTTATTATTTGGAAAGCAATGGCGAAGCAGCAATTTTTGACCCTTTGCGCGAAGTACAACCTTATATTGATCGTGCCGACAAAGACAATGCCAAAATAAAATACATCTTTGAAACCCATTTTCACGCCGATTTTGTTTCAGGACACATCGATTTATCGAAAAAAACAGGTGGCAAAATCGTTTATGGACCAACTGCAAAGCCCGAATTTGATGCCGTAATCGCCACAGACAATCAAGAGTTTAAAGTTGGAAGCTGCACCATAAAAGCGATTCATACCCCTGGACATACTTTGGAAAGTACTTGCTATTTGTTGTCGGACGAAAACAATAAGCCGCACGGCATCATCACGGGAGATACTTTATTTATAGGTGATGTAGGTCGTCCCGATTTGGCACAAGCCTTTGTTGACGATTTGACCCAAGAAAAATTAGCTTCGTATTTGTACGATTCTTTGCGCAATAAAATCATGCCTTTGCCCGATGATTTAATCGTATATCCAAGTCATGGAGCTGGAAGTGCTTGCGGAAAAAACATGAGCAAAGAAACTACAGATACTTTGGGCAATCAAAAGAAAACCAATTATGCACTGCGAGCCGAAATGACAAAAGCCGAATTTACAAGCGAATTGTTAGACGGTTTGGGATTACCGCCCGCTTATTTTCCACAAAATGTAATGTTGAATATTCACGGATATGCCAGTTTGGATTCGGTTATCGAAAAAAGCAACAAAAGCTTATCTCCGGTTGATTTTAAAAAGGGTGTGATCGAACATGAAGCATTGATATTGGACGTGCGGCATGAAGATGATTTTGTAAAAGCGCATATTCCGGGTTCGATATTTATAGGATTGCAAGGTAATTTTGCGCCTTGGGTTGGTGCTTTAATTATGGATGTAAACCAACCTTTATTGGTAGTTTGCCCTGACGGAAAAGAAGAAGAAGCCATTACACGACTCTCACGCGTTGGTTTTGATAATGTAATCGGCTTTTTGCACGGTGGTATTTCAGCTTGGAAACAGGCCGATTTTGAAACTGATAGCATCGAATCGGTGCTGCCAGAAACCTTTGCAACTCGTTTTTCGGAAGAAACCAAAGTTGTAGATGTAAGAAAACCGAGTGAATTTGCTGCTGAACACATTCCAAATGCAGTAAACATTCCGTTAGATACTATTAATACTCATTTTAATGAAGTTCCTAAAAACGAAACTTTTTATTTGCATTGCGCAGGTGGTTATCGCTCTGTCATTATGGCTTCGATATTAAAATCGCGAGGCAATCACAATTTAATAAATGTCGAAAAAGGCATGAGCGGTATCCGAAATACGTCTATTCAACTGTCTAATTTTGTGTGTCCTACCACGATAAAGTAAAAAAATTAACATAAAAATCAAATTTTAGGTTAAATAATATCTAAGGCAAATAAATTTAAAATACTTTTGCACTCTAAAATTTAAAATAACGATTTAAAAATGGAATCAAAATTTCAGAAAAACAAAAAAAATAGTATTATTATGTTGAAGAAAGTGGTGTTATTATTTGTTGCTGCATTAACAATTTTAGCTTGTAGCAAAGTAGGCGAAAATGAATTTATCATTGAAGGAGAAGCAAAAGGTGTAAAAAACGGAACAATGGTTTTTTTACAAAAACAAGATTCAACCGGAATTGTGCAAGTTGATACCGTTAAAGTAGCAGAAGGAAAATTCAAATTTGAAGGTAAAACAACCGAGCCCTTCTTGCATTTTATTCAAGTGAAAGATTTAAAGGGTGGCGTGCCATTGGTACTTGAAACAGGAGAAATAGCGGTAATTGTTGATAAAGATACTGTAGGGAAAAGTAAAGTTAGCGGAACATACAGCAATGAAAGATTGGCTGAGTATGCTGCTGAAAACGATAAAATCAATAAAAAAATGGCGGCTTTTCAAAAAGCCAATATGGAAAAATACAATGCGGCAAGAACGAATAATGATACTGTTACAATGAATGCATTGATGAAACAAAATGATGCGTTTAGAACAGAATTTAAAAACTTGTCACAAACACATATCGATAAATACCCAAAATCGTATTTGTCACTTTACTTTTTAGAGCAATTTGTAGGACAACCAGATACTGACATGGTTAAATTCACCAAACAATTCAATAGTTTGGATGCTTCACTAAAAAATACAAAGGGAGCAAAAAAAATCCAGAAGAAATTAGACGCATTAAAAGCAACAGCAATCGGTGGTGTAGCACCCGATTTTTCGGCTCCTAATCCTGAAGGCAAACCAGTAACTTTGAAAGCATCATTAGGAAAAGTTACTATTGTTGATTTTTGGGCTTCATGGTGCAAACCTTGTCGTGAAGAAAATCCAAATGTAGTGGCACTTTACAATGAATTTCACGCAAAAGGACTTAACATTATTGGTGTTTCTATGGACAGTGATGCCAACGCTTGGAAAGAAGCGATTGCAAAAGATGGTTTGACTTGGACACAAGTTGCAAATTTGAATCCGCAAACAGATGTAATTGCAAAAAAATACAATATTTCAAATATTCCTGCTACTTATATTTTAGATGCTAATGGGAAAATTATTGCAAAAGACTTGCGCGGAGCCGAATTGAGAGCAAAAATAGCTTCACTTTTAGGCGCATAATACAACGCTTTATTTAAATTTTACTATTATGAAAAAATTAATATTGCTTCTTTTTGTAACGTTTGGTTTGGTTTCTTTTAAGGCCATAATTGATGGTAATTTTACTATTACCGGTACAATTGCTGGAATTGAAAATGGAAAAAAAGTCACACTAGAAAGACAAGATGAAACCAAAGGCATTATCACGCTTGATAGCGCTATAGTCGAAAACGGAAAATTTACGTTAAAAGGCACTGCTTTAGAACCAGCAATTCATTTTATACAAGTAGCCGATGTAAAAGGTAAAGTAGCATTTATTTTAGAAGAAGGTAAAATTAATTGTATACTTTATAAAGACAGCATCGGTAAAAGCAAAATTGGAGGTACAAAAAATAATGAAGACCTTCAGAGTTTTAACTTTGTTGCAATGAAAGTCCAAAAGAAAATGCAAGATTTTCAAACTGTGAACAGGCAAAAAATGACCGAAGCACAAAGCAAACAAGACACCGTTGTGATCAATCAATTAACAGCTGATTTCGGAAAATTGCAAAAAGAAATGGTTGCATTATCTACTAATTTCCTCGGAAATAATCCAAAATCATTTATTTCCGTTTTGTTGGTTGATAATATGTTCAACAATCCCGAAGTGGACATCGAAAAGATCAAGAAAACGTACAATAATCTTGATGCTTCATTAAAGAATACAAAACCCGGAAAAACGATACAATCAAAAATTGACAGTTTCAAATCGATTGCGATTGGCGGTATAGCACCCGATTTTTCGGCGCCCAATCCAGACGGAACCATGACATCATTGAAGGCGTCATTAGGGAAAATTACCATTATCGATTTTTGGGCTTCTTGGTGTGGTCCGTGCCGCAAAGAAAATCCAAATGTAGTAGCGCTTTACAATGAATTTCATACTAAAGGATTGAATATTATCGGTGTTTCTTTAGACAAAGATGCTGTAAAATGGAAAGAAGCGATTGCCAAAGACAATTTGACTTGGACACATGTTTCGAATCTTAAATTTTGGCAAGATCCAATTGCCGAGTTGTACAATATTAAAAGTATTCCAGCAACGTTTATATTGGATGCACAAGGAAAAATCATCGCAAGAGATTTGCGTGGTGCTGAATTGAGAGCAAAAGTCTTGTCGCTTTTAGGAAAGTAAATAATAAAACCGCTTGATAAAAAATCTCCCTTGTGGAGATTTTTTTTAGTTATTTCAAAACCAAATGGTTAAAAATATATGCAAATTTAGTGTTGATTTTATTGGGAAACACCAAAACACTTTCTATATTTGCAACCGTTAAAACAAAAGCTTGATCCTAATACTGGGGAGATACTCAAGCGGCCAACGAGGGCAGACTGTAAATCTGCTGTGTGAACTTCGCAGGTTCGAATCCTGCTCTCCCCACAAAAAAAACGCTGTGAATTTACAGCGTTTTTTTTTTACAGATGCTACTCGTTTATTTTCCTTTTCTCCTGTCGCGCTCTGTTTTAATCAAGGTCAATTCGCGACTGGTTTGTCCCGCAACCGAAGTGTTTTCTTCGGCACGACGAATCAAATAAGGCATGACATCTCGAACTGGGCCAAACGGGAGGTATTTGGCAACATTATATCCATTCTCGGCCAGATTATAACTGATATTATCGCTCATCCCGTACAGTTGTCCAAACCAAATGCGGTCATCGCTTTTAAGAATTCCTTTGACTTCAAGTTGTTCCATTAATTTATAAGAAGACAACTCATTGTGCGTTCCTGCAAAAATAGCCATTATATCTAAATTTTCAATCATATAAGCGACTGCTGCGTCATAGTTCTCGTCTGTTGCTTCTTTTGATGCACAAATTGGCGAAGGATAACCATTTTCTTCTGCGCGTTTGATTTCTTTTTCCATATAGGCGCCACGTACGAGTTTCATGCCAATAAAAAAACCTTCTGCTTTGGCTTGTGCATGCAACTTTTTTAAATAATCCAGTCGATCCCAACGGTACAATTGCAACGTATTAAATACAATTGCTTTTTCTTTGTTGTACTTGCGCATCATTTTGGCAACCAAATCATCGGCGGCATCTTGCATCCAACTCTCTTCTCCATCAATTAATAAAGCCACATTTTTGTCGTGCGCCACTTGGCAAACTTTATCAAAACGGGCTTCTACTCTATTCCATTCCGCTTGTTCTTCTGAAGTAAAGGCAATATTTACTCCTTTTTTAGTATATAAATCCAAACGTCCGAAACCCGTTGGTTTAAAAACCGCAAACGGAATCGATAATTTTTCTTGGGCAAAATCAATTGTTTTTAAAGTCATTTCGAGCGCAGCATCAAACTGCTTTTCTTCTTCTTTGCCTTCAACCGAATAATCGAGCACCGATGAAACGCCTTTGGTAAACATTTTATCAACTACCGATAAGCAATCATTTTCGTTAATGCCACCACAAAAATGGTCAAAAACCGTGGCGCGAATCAAACCTTCGACAGGTAAATGTGCTTTAATTGCAAAATTAGTGACAGCCGTTCCAATGCGAACCAAAGGTTGATTGTCGATTAATTTGAATAAAAAATAGGCACGATCCAATTCGGTATCGCTTTTTAGCGCAAAAGCTGTTTGTGTATTATTGAATATCTTTTCCATATTTAAAATTTGCAACGCAAATATAATCATCTTTGTCTTGAGAATCGGGTTTGGTTTATAGGTTTTGCACCAAAAATTAGTATTTGCAAAATGAATTTTTAAATTATAAAAGAAATGAAGACAAAACTGGTATTTTTTTATACTTTTATTCCCAATTAAAAAATAAAATGCAACCCATTCAAGCCAACGATTATACGATTCATTTTAACGAAAGTGGCTACGAAGCTTTGAATCTTCATATTAAAAGCAACAACTATTCGATGCTTTTTGTGCTTGTTGACACCAATTCGAATACTATTTGTTTACCTACTTTTTTGCCGTATCTCGAAACCGATTTGACCATAGAAATCATTGAATTTGAGCATGGCGAATCCAACAAAAACATCAGTACTTGTATCGAAATATGGAAGGTTTTAACCGAGTTGGGTGCCGATCGGAAAAGCCTTATTATTAATTTAGGCGGTGGCGTAGTTACAGATTTGGGCGGATTTATCGCAGCGACTTTCAAACGTGGAATCGATTTTATCAATATACCAACCACTTTGTTGGCTATGGTTGATGCATCGGTTGGCGGAAAAAACGGCATTGACTTGGATCACCTTAAAAATCAAATTGGCACAATTACTAACCCAAAAATGGTGGTGATTGATTCGCACTACCTCGAAACATTACCACAAAACGAAATGCGTTCTGGATTGGCCGAAATGCTAAAACACGGATTGATTTTTGACCAAAAATATTGGATGCAGTTCCTGGATT
The DNA here is from genome assembly GCA_947488595.1 of Flavobacteriaceae bacterium. GTDB lineage: Bacteria > Bacteroidota > Bacteroidia > Flavobacteriales > Flavobacteriaceae > Flavobacterium. The sequence goes on along the minus strand of CANKZI010000032.1, from coordinate 14,053 downwards.
TGTCCAAAGTAGATTTTGCTGATTTTGATCTTTTAATACGCGAAGCGGTAGCCATCAAAAATAAAATCGTTCAGCAAGATCCTTCCGAAAAAGGCATTCGAAAAGCATTGAATTTTGGTCATACTTTAGGACATGCCATTGAGAGTTATTTTTTAGAAAATGAAACTAAATCCAACTTGCTTCACGGCGAAGCCATTGCGATTGGAATGGTTTTGGAAAGTTATATTTCTATGAAAAAAAATCTAATTTCTGTTGCGGCATTTGATGAAATTAAAGCAACAATAAAAGCTATATTCCCACCAATAATAATTACAGAAAATGATTTGGATCCCATAATCAATTTATTGATTCATGACAAGAAAAATGAATACGGAAACATTCAATTTTCACTGCTTGATGGAATTGGAAATAGTAAAATCAATCAAGAAGTAGAAAACGATTTGATAATCAGTGCGTTTACAGATTATAAATCTTAATAATTTTTTTAATGAAAAGGGTTGCATTTCGGTTATTTTATTTTTTACATTTGTCTCAATGAACAGAACCCAAAATAGCAAATATATTTTTTTTTGCATCAGCGAAAACTGCTGCTATTGCAACAAGTCATTAAAACCTTTTTGTGAGGTTGGTGGCTTTTTAAATTTTGACGTTTATCCATATTACAATACGTTTCACGAAAAATTACCTATCATTTATGCGAATATTAGGGTTTGAAAATAAGCAGCAACTAAACCTTATTTTAATCCTTAAAAAACGTACAATAAATGAATACTAAATATTTTGACCTGATTAACCAAACGTATTATTTTCCGCAAGAAGAATTTACGCTCAACAAAGACAACCTTCAATTTCACAATATCGATTTGATGAAATTGGTTGAACAATATGGTACACCTTTAAAGTTTACCTATTTGCCACAGATTTCCAATAACATTAAAAGAGCTAAAAATTGGTTTAGAAATGCAATGGAAAAAAACAAATATGAAGGCAAATATTATTATTGTTATTGCACCAAAAGCTCGCATTTTGAATACATAATGAATGAAGCGTTTAAAAACAACATTCATTTAGAAACTTCGTCTGCTTTCGACATTAATATTGCCGAAAATTTATTGGCTTCGGGCAAAATCAACAAAAGCACTTATATTATTTGCAATGGTTTTAAAAGAGACCAATACATCACCAATATTGCACGATTAATCAATAATGGGCACAAAAATGCAATTCCGATTATCGATAATTATGAAGAATTGGATTTGCTTCAAGCCGAAATTAAAGGAAAATTTAAAATTGGTATTCGAATTGCGGCCGAAGAAGAACCTAAATTTGAGTTTTATACGTCGCGATTAGGCATTGGATATAAAAATATTGTAGCCTTTTACAAAAAACAAATTCAAGAAAACAAAAAGTTAGAGCTCAAAATTTTACACTTTTTTATCAATACCGGAATCAATGATACTGCTTATTATTGGAACGAATTGGTAAAATGTATCAAAGTGTATATTGCCTTAAAAAAAGAATGCCCATCGCTCGACGGTTTGAATATTGGCGGAGGTTTTCCTATAAAAAATTCATTGGCATTTGAATATGATTACCAATATATGATTGACGAAATTATCAATCAAATTAAAATCGCTTGTGAAGAAGCCGAAGTCGCTGTTCCGAATATTTTTACCGAATTTGGTTCTTTTACTGTTGGCGAAAGTGGTGGTGCCATTTATCAGATTTTATACCAAAAACAACAAAATGATCGTGAAAAATGGAACATGATTGATTCGTCATTCATTACTACTTTACCAGATACTTGGGCAATTAACAAACGTTTTATCATGCTAGCTGTTAACCGCTGGAACGATCAATATGAACGCGTTTTATTGGGCGGAATGACCTGCGATAGCGACGATTATTACAATTCTGAACAAAACATGAATGCCATTTATTTGCCAAAATACAACAAAGAAAAACCATTGTATATCGGCTTTTTTAATACTGGAGCTTACCAAGAAACAATAGGAGGTTATGGCGGATTGCACCACTGTTTGATTCCGCAACCCAAACATATTTTGATAGACCGTGACGAAAATGGTATTTTGGCTACCGAAGTATTTTCGGACCAACAAACATCAGAGCAAGTGCTGGATATATTGGGTTACAACAAAAAATAGTGGAATAAAAAATAATAAAAATAACTTTAAAATTTGTAGTTTGAAAAGTGATTTCAAGCTGTTAATTTTAAGCTCTTAAATAAAAAAAATGAGTAAAGGACCGATCAGTCAGTTTATCGAAAAACATTACCTGCATTTCAATTCGGCTGCTTTAGTTGATGCTGCAAAAGGCTATGAACAACAATTGGCCAATGGGGCAAAAATGATGGTAACCCTAGCTGGCGCCATGAGTACGGCTGAAATCGGGAAAATTTTTGCCGAATTCATTCGAAAAGATAAAGTACAAATCATTTCGTGTACAGGTGCCAATTTGGAAGAAGACATTATGAATTTGGTTGCACATTCGCATTATGAAAGAGTGCCCAATTACCGTGATTTAACTCCCGAACAAGAATGGGATTTGTTGGAGCGCGGCTTGAATCGTGTAACTGACACTTGCATTCCGGAGCATGAGGCCTTTAGACGTTTGCAAAAACACATTTACAAAATTTGGAAAGATGCCGACGACAAAGGTGAGCGTTATTTTCCACATGAATTTATGTACAAAATGTTGCTTTCTGGCGTTTTAGAAGAGTACTATGAAATTGACTTGAAAGACAGTTGGATGTATGCTGCTGCCGAAAAAAACTTACCTATTATTGTACCAGGTTGGGAAGACAGCACGATGGGAAATATTTTCGCATCCTATGTGATTAAAGGCGAATTAAAAGCTTCAACCATGAAATCCGGAATAGAGTATATGGTATTTCTTTCGGATTGGTATCCAAAAAACAGCAAAAATGGTGTAGGATTTTTTCAAATAGGCGGCGGAATTGCAGGCGATTTTCCAATATGTGTTGTGCCAATGTTGTACCAAGATATGGAAATGCACGATGTGCCCTTTTGGAGTTATTTTTGCCAAATTTCTGATTCAACAACGAGTTATGGTTCTTATTCTGGTGCGGTTCCAAATGAAAAAATCACTTGGGGAAAATTAGACATCAAAACACCAAAATTTATCATTGAATCGGATGCGACAATAGTAGCCCCATTAATTTTTGCTTACCTACTTGATTTATAAAAAAGAAAAAATCATTTCGAATAGAGCTTTATTAAATTAGAATCCAAATTAAAGATTCGCATTAGCAATTCCAAAAGACAAATAGTATTACACATGAAAAGAATTATTGTTGATTATTCAAAACTGACCAACGAAATTTTGAACCTTTTGGTCGAAAAATTTCCTGACGGATATGATGATTCAAATATTATCCGTTTCAAGAACCACAAAAACGAAACTATCGAAGCGGTGGAAGTACGAACAGAAGACACTATTTTTTTAGTAAAAATCAGCACCAAATTGGCTGACCGAATTATTAATTTTGATGAAGATGATGATGTTGTTGTGCCTTTAGAAGCCATTAAGGGAATTGATTTGGGTGATGTGGATGCAGCTGAGGACGATGATGAACAAGATGAAAATCTAGATAAACCAGAATTTGACGACGAAGATGACGAAGATCATAGCGCAACTGATATCGCCGATGAGCAAGATGAAGACGACGACGATTAATTAACAAATACCAAAGAACTCTAAACGGGTTCTTTTTTTATGTCAAATACAATCCACTCTTTTACTCCAATTGTCAATCAAGATACCACAATTTTGATTCTTGGTACGATGCCAGGAAAAACCTCATTGGAACAACAAGAATATTATGCTTACAAGCACAACCATTTTTGGCGCATTATTTTCACTCTTTTTGACGCCATGCCTATTGCAGCAAATTTTGAAGATAAAATAGATTTATTACAAATAAATAAAATCGGACTTTGGGATGTTTTGCAACATTGTGAACGAAGCGGAAGCCTTGACAATCAGATAAAAAATCAGAAAGAAAATGATTTTGAAACTTTATTGAAAGACCATCCTTCCATTAAAAAAATTGTCTTTAATGGCAAAGAGAGCCATCGGTATTTCGTAAAAAAATTCAAACAAATTAAAGGCATTACTTATTATGAAATGCCTTCGACAAGTCCAGCCAACACCATGCCTTTTGATAAAAAATTGGAACTTTGGGAGACATTTTTAAGTTGATTGCATTTTATTTGTTTTTTTTATGGAATAGTCGAGATAACACTTTTACAAATTGTATAAATTGAAATGATTTAGAAGTCGCTCCCTTATTTATAAAAATTATCCTAAAAAAAATGAACTAAGTAACTAGAAAGATATTTTGTCATATTATAAAACACTTCATATTTATAAAAAAATTGTCGCAGATTTTACAGTTAAAAGAAATAAGTTAGCTAACAAATTAATCCTTGACAGTCTAATCAGATCCTAAAAAAAATAGGCGAAAAACAGTAATAGTGTTTTTTTTACTTCATGAAATAAGACATTAAATTTTAGCTATTACTTACTCAAATACATCTTCCTTCGGCTGTACAACTCATAAAACTGATCGTCTTTTAAATCGTCAATAAACAAAATACTCTCGCCCGTAGATTTCATTTCTGGTCCCAGAGCTTTGTTGACATTGTGGAATTTACTAAAAGAAAAAACAGGCTGCTTAATCGCAAATCCTTTGAGTTGCGGATTGAAAGTAAAATCGGTTACCTTGTTTACGCCCAACATGACTTTAGTGGCATAATTCACATAAGGTTCGCCATAGGCTTTTGCGATAAACGGAACGGTTCTAGATGCTCTTGGATTGGCTTCGATGATGTAAACAATATCATCTTTTATAGCAAATTGAATATTGATTAATCCAACTGTTCTAAGTGCCAAAGCGATTTTTTTAGTATGGCCTTTAATTTGTTGCATTACAAATTCGCCCAAATTGAACGGAGGCAAAGTCGCGTTAGAATCGCCAGAATGAATACCACAAGGCTCAATGTGTTCCATGATTCCGATGATGTATACATTCTCACCATCGCAAATGGCATCGGCTTCGGCTTCGATAGCGCCATCCAAATAATGATCCAATAATAGTTTATTTCCTGGTATATTTTTTAGTAAATCGATAACGTGCTCTTCCAATTCTTGTTTGTTGATCACGATTTTCATGCCTTGTCCCCCCAAAACATAAGATGGTCGCACCAATAATGGAAAATCTAAAACATCGGCCAAAGCACTGGCTTGATCGGCATTCTCGGCAATTCCGAATTGTGGAAACGGGATTTTTAGCTCGGATAATAATTCTGAAAATCGGCCTCTGTCTTCGGCCAAATCCAAAGCATCAAAGGACGTTCCTAAAATTTTGATACCATATTTGGATAATTTTTCTGCTAGTTTTAAAGCGGTTTGTCCACCCAATTGTACAATAACACCTTCGGGTTTTTCATGTCGAATGATATCGTAAATGTGTTCCCAAAAAACGGGTTCAAAATACAATTTATCGGCGGTATCAAAATCGGTTGAAACCGTTTCTGGATTACAATTGATCATGATGGTTTCGTAACCACATTCTTTGGCTGCCAAAACACCATGCACGCAAGAATAGTCAAACTCAATTCCTTGTCCTATTCGATTCGGTCCTGAACCTAAAACGACAACTTTCTTTTTGTTCGTCACAATACTTTCGTTGTGCACATATTTTTCGCCAGTTGGAGTTTCAATTTCAGCCTCAAAAGTCGAATAGTAATAGGGAGTCAGTGCTTTGAATTCAGCTGCACAAGTATCTACTAATTTGTAGACACGATTGACTTTTTGCTCTTCTCTGAGTTTATAAACCTGACTTTCCAAACAACCCATCATATGCGCAATTTGTCTGTCGGCGAAACCTTTTTGTTTGGCTTCGAGCAATAAATCTTTTGGTAAAGTATCAATTTTAAAATTTGCAATTTCTTTTTCTAAGCTATACAATTCTTCATATTGCTTCAAAAACCACATATCGATTTTGGTAATTTCGTGGATGCGTGACAACGGAATTCCCATGGCAATTGCATCATAAATAACAAAAACGCGATCCCAACTGGCAAATGTTAATTTCTCAATAATTTGCTCGTAGTTTTTGTAACCTTTTCCGTCTGCTCCTAGACCATTGCGTTTGATTTCAAGTGATTGTGTGGCTTTGTGCAAGGCTTCTTGAAACGAACGTCCGATACCCATTACTTCACCAACCGATTTCATTTGCAGTCCCAAAGTTCGATCGGCGCCTTCAAATTTATCAAAGTTCCAACGTGGGATTTTTACGATTACATAATCCAAAGTCGGTTCAAAAAGTGCCGAAGTCGATTTGGTTATTTGGTTTTGCAATTCATCCAAATGGTAACCCAAAGCCAGTTTGGAAGCAATTTTTGCAATTGGATAACCTGTTGCTTTTGAAGCTAACGCAGATGAACGAGAAACCCTTGGATTGATTTCGATGGCAACAATATCTTCTTTTTCGTCTGGTGAAACAGCAAACTGCACGTTACAACCACCAGCAAAATTACCGATAGAGCGCATCATTAAAATGGCATAATCCCGCATTTTTTGAAAAGTCGTGTCAGATAAAGTCATCGCTGGCGCGACGGTAATAGAATCGCCAGTATGAATGCCCATTGGATCCATATTTTCGATAGAACAAATGATGACTACATTATCGTTTTTGTCGCGCAACAACTCTAATTCATATTCTTTCCAACCCATTAAAGCTTTATCAATTAATACTTCATGAATCGGAGATGCTTCCAAACCACGTGTTAAAAGTTCGGCAAAATCTTCTTTTTTATATACTATTGCTGCACCAGTTCCGCCTAAAGTAAAAGAAGGACGAATCACAAGTGGGAAGCCAAATTCTTGGGCGATTTCTTTGCCACGAAGAAATGACGTACAAATTTCTGCTGGTGCAGATGGTACGTCGATTTTTTTCAGCAATTGCTTGAATTGCTCCCTATCTTCGGTAATATTGATGGCATTCACATCGACACCAATTAATTTTACCCCAAAATCATTCCAGATCCCTTTTTCATCGGCTTCAAGACATAAATTCAATGCCGTTTGTCCGCCCATTGTTGGCAAAACAGCATCAATTTGAGGATGTTCTTTTAGAATTTGGATAATTGATTTGGTGGTTAATGGCAACAAATAAATATGATCCGCCATTGAAGGATCGGTCATAATGGTTGCTGGATTCGAATTGATTAAAATTACCTCAATTCCTTCTTCACGAATGGAGCGTGCGGATTGAGAACCGGCATAGTCAAATTCACAAGCTTGACCGATTACAATTGGACCTGAACCTATAATTAAAACCGATTTTATGGAATTGTCTTTTGGCATATTTTGGTTAGTTTGTTGTGCGTTGTATGTTCTATATTATAAAATTTTAAAATTCCCAGTTCATCCTTACAACATCTTCATTTTAAAGTTTGAATAACAAATATTCAAAGTTTAAGTCATTGCCTAGCCCTGATAGCAGCGGAAATCCTTTTTATTTTTTATACTATCTGTCATTCAAAATCAAATCATTCAAAAATAAAAAGATTGGAGCGAATAGCAGGAAATAGCTATTGAAAATTATTAATATTTATGAACATTTAAAAAAATGGCTTTGTTGTTCACGATTAAATAAAAAAAAGCCGCTACTAATAAAAGTAACGGCTTTATTTGATTATCACTAATCATTATTTTTTGTGTCTAGGTTCGCTTGAAACAGTCAATTTATGTCTTCCTTTAGCTCTACGACGAGCAAGGACTTTTCTTCCATTTGCAGAAGCCATTCTGTCCATAAATCCGTGCTTATTTCTTCTTTTTCTTTTCGATGGTTGAAACGTTCTTTTGCTCATTGCTTTGTATCTTTAAAAATCTTAATTTAATTGCTGTGGGTTTTTGCCGATGCTTTAAAACCGAGTGCAAATATACAAAGACTTTTTTTTCTGGCAAGTAGTTTTGTAAAAATATTTTTAATTGATTTTACTATCTTTGCAACCTCATAAAAAAACAAACTATGTTTCACAAAAATATTAAACTTATTATTGCGGGATTAATTATCGCAACTGGCATTTGGCAATTTACAGAAGGCGAAATTGGAAACGGCATTTTCTTACTATTGCTATCGCTTATCTTCGTTTTTTTGTATTTTAAAAACGAATTTATTTTATTGGCGTTTTTAAAATTGAGAAAACAAGATTTTGCTGGTGCTCAAAAATGGTTGACCTACATCAAGAACCCGCAAACTGCTTTGGTAACAAAGCAACAAGGCTATTTTGAATACTTGCATGGATTGATGCTTTCGCAAACTAACATCATGCAAGCCGAAAAGCATTTTAAGAAAGCCATTGCGCTTGGATTGTCAATGGATACCGATTTGGCCATTGCAAAACTGAATTTGGCTGGTGTGGCAATGACAAGACGACGAAAGTTGGAAGCGACAAACCTGTTGAACGAAGCCAAAAGATTAGACAAACAAGGTCTTTTGAAAGACCAAATCAAAATGATGAAAGACCAAATGAAGAAAATTTAAGTTCAATTTGAATTCAAAACTAAAATTTGAAAGCCGCTCAAGCCTTGTTTGAGTGGTTTTTTGATTTAAAAACATATACTTTGTCGATTGCAATGTTTTTTTTATTAAATTTGATACTGATGGTCAGTTATTTAGGTGTCGTAATGAAAAAAATAGCTTCTTTAGTATTATTTTTAGCCTTTGCTAGCTCTGTTTTCGGACAAGAGCAAGACAAGTCATTTAAAGTAGCAGTTAAAGAAAATATCAAAAAATACAATTTGGCCAGCAGTCGCGCATATGAACAGGGCGATATAGAAAAAGGGCAGTTTTTGTTTGACACTTTGGTAAACAATCAGTTGGTTGGTACGAAATTTCAAGATTATTCACTTAAAAAATTACGCGGTGGAAAGCTCAAATTGAGTACAATAAAAAAACCAATACTCATTCAGACCTATGCGTCATGGTGTGTTTTGAACAAAGGCGAAATTCCAGCACTCAACAAATTGGCTCGAAAATACAACAAAGACCTAAAAATCGTTGTTGTGTTTTGGGATCGCAAACAAATAGTACGAAATGTTGCTTCACAATTCGCTTCTAATATTGAAGTTTGTTACGCCAATGAAAATTATTCTAAAGATGAAGAAGTAGTCGCTACCCTTAAATATGCCATCGGTTTTTTGACTTCTTATTATCTTGACGAAAATCTAAAAGTAGTCGCAATGAAAAAAGGAGCGCCGCCACAACCACCAAAACGAACGCCAATAAAAGAAGCCATTAAAATGAATTTTGATATTTATGATGAAGGCTTAACCAATTTACTTTTGAAATCTGGATTGAAAAAAGAAACTTTTGCAAATCAATAACCCGCAGTTGGAATTTCAATTTCGTACCTCTTTTTTGAAATATTTACCAATTTTTTATCGCGTAACCAAGGATTATGGATTTTCAAAATTTTATAATTAATCCCTTGTGCTTTCGCAAATGAAGCCAAATCGCTAATAGTAGAATCAATGATTATTTTTCTAGTGGGAATGTTTTGATATAATTCTTCAGGAACAACCATAAAACCATATTTATCAGGGTTTTGCATGATTTCTTTAAGTGCTAAAATCCTAAAAACATAACGGTGCGTTTCTTCGGTAAGTAACAAATCATAATAATTGGAAACGCCTTGTGATACAATTTGTTTGTTAACGCCAGTCAATCCGCCGTTATAAGATGCAGCTGCCAAGGTCCAAGAACCAAATTTATTTTTTGCATCCAACAAATACTTACAAGCTGCTTCGGTTGATTTTTCGAGATGGTAGCGCTCATCAACAATATCGTTGACTTCCATACCTTTTTCTTTGGCGGTTTCTGGCATAAATTGCCAAAATCCTTTGGCGCCAGCCGATGAAGTGGCGTTCATCAGTGCGCTTTCGGCCACAGCCAAATATTTAAAATCATCTGGAATTCCGTACTTTTTCAAAATGGGTTCAATCACCGGAAAAGCACGATTGGCACGTTTGATAATCAACAATGTCGAGGCGTCCAAATTGGCGTTGACCAATAATTCTCTTTCAAATCGCTCTTTGACATCGGCAATTTGTAAAGGGGTATTCTCGTCGGCAAAATTCATCTGCTTTGGAAAATACCTTTTAACGTTTGTAACTTTCTCATTATTATTGGTATTTGAAGTTGCATAAATCATCATGCCACTTACAAAAATCACAACGGCTAATGTTGTTAAATTTTTTATTGCTTTCATTTTTATCTTTTTTATTTTTCTAAAATAATACGTGGTAAATTTTCATTGAGCCACTTGAACTTATTCAAAATCATAATGTGTGTTCCTCCTTTTAAAACGGTGCAATTTTTAATATATTTTATCGGAAAAACATCATCGGCATCACCGTGAATATGAATCACGTTCTCATCGGCAATCGTTCTGTCCCAAAGTATGATTTGCTCAATAGCCCAATCCAAATAATGAATATCTCTAACTGAAAGGAACTTTTCGTACAACTTTAATCGTTGATTGACTTTATCACCAAACGAAAATTTCGCAAGATTTTCGACATTCAATATCAAATTGGTCGGAATTAATTTATAAGCTTTGGTCGTTTTGGCAAATTTCATTCGCAACGGGAACTCCAAATTACTTTTTACGCTCGAAATAATAATTACTTTTCTAACAGTTATAAATTTCGACATTTCTTGGACCAAAATCCCACCAAAAGACACACCAATTAAAACTGCACTTTTATGAGTGATTTTTTTGGACATACGCAGCGCATAACCTGCTAAAGATTCTTTCTCTAATGGGATTTCCCACTCCAAAAACACCATTTCAAAATTGGCTTTAGGAAGTGCAATACGCTCAAAAATCAACGGACTTGCTGCCAATCCAGGCATAAAATAAACTGCAATTTTACTCATCTCAATTGTTTTAACGCAACGCTAACAGCAGTATTAAATAAATTATTACGAAATTTGTCTAAAATTACCTTTTTTGAAGAAATAATTTACCATTTCTATTTTAAAATTATGAAGAAATTATGACAACACAATTCTACCCATCTAATGAACGTGGTACAGCAGATTTTGGCTGGTTAAAAGCCAATTTTTCTTTCTCATTTGGTAATTATTTCAATCCTAAAAAAGTACAATTTGGAATGCTTCGTGTTTTAAACGACGATACCATTGCGGCCGGAATGGGTTTTGGCACGCATCCGCACGCGAACATGGAAATCATTACTATTCCGTTAGAGGGCGGACTAAAACACCGCGACAGTATGGGCAACGAGGGGATAATCGGTTTTGGCGAAGTACAAGTTATGAGTGCCGGGACTGGAATTACGCATTCTGAAATGAATGCCAATGCATCACAACAAGCAAAAATATTGCAGCTTTGGGTTTTTCCTGAAAAAGAAAATGTTGCGCCAAGATATGACCAAAAATCATTTGATTTAGAAAGCCAAATTAATACCTTTGTAACCGTTGTTTCGCCAGAAGATAAAAATGACGGCAACGCGCTTTGGGTTTACCAACAAACTTTTTTTAGTTTGGGTATTTTTGAAAGCAATACCAACATCACTTATAGTATTAAAATACCCGAAAACGGTGTTTATCTCTTTCTAATAGATGGCGAAATTGAAGTAGATGGTACGACTTTAAACAACAAAGACGCATTGGGTATTACAGCAACAACTGGATTTAAGATTATTTTTAAACAAAAATCAAAATTGCTTTTGGTAGAAGTGCCAATGGAACATAAGTAAGCTAAGAAATAATGGAAATCAAAGACAATGGTTTTTCGAGACAATTTGAAACGCTAGCCGATGGAAAACTAATTTCGGTGGAATATTCTTTTCAAGAAAAAAAGATTTTTTTGACCCGAATCAATGTTCCAGATGGTTTTGACGACGAAGTTTTTATTTCGGATTTACTCAAAAATATCATGCAAATTGCTTATGAACGCAAGCTAAAAGTAGTGCCCATTTTACCTAAAATTGCTGCTTTTTTCAGAAAAAATACTATGTACAGGGATTTATTACCACCCGGAATCAAGATCTGACATCCTCTTATAAACCGTTTTTAGCAATTAAAAACGGTTTTTTTTGGTTTTAGAAAAAACACTTATCTTTAGCCGATGACCGAAGAAACCAATTTAAAAATCATTCATTTTTTTGAACAAATCGAAAAATATTATGGTTGCAAAACCGAAATTACCGAAGGTTTGTATTCTAAAATAGAGAACTTTGATGCCAATTTTACGACTTGGAATTTATCCGAATTCGTTTTAACTCGATCTGCTTACCGAAACAATGGTGAACGCTTTATGTTTGAAGGCGAAAAAATGTATTTTGAAATCAGTGCTAAAAATATAGTTGCTTTAGAACAACCAGGGCGCCACCGGTTTGAATTCATTGAGCAATATGGTGCAAATGTTTTTAGAATCACGAAAATTAGATTTCATAGTAAATACTAAAAATTATCTTTCCGTTATTATAGGTATTTTTTAAATTCTTTATATTAAGCTTTTATTTGTAGAACGCCTTTAAAAAAAAGAATTTAATAGGTCATTTTGACTTTTTTAATATTGAAGAAAAAATATTATTTTTTAAAAACTTTCTTAAAAATTGTTACCAAACCAAGTGCGAAACTACCAATAATTATTCCCAGTAAAAAATCTTTTATAAAACTCGGCAATTGTTCTAAAAAATGATGAAATATAGTAATATTGTGAGAAAAAATTCCTCCTGCGACCAGAAGTAATGCTATCGTTCCAACCACTGCTAAACTTTTAATAAGTATTGGTAACGCCTGAACTAAAATGCTACCAATAAAATTAGGAATACTTTTTTTTGAAGGGTTGAGCTGAATTAGTTTTAAGCCTGCTTCGTCCATTCGAACGATGAGTGCTACAATTCCGTAAACGCCAACAGTTGCTATCAATGCGATAACAGAAACTACTATTATTTGCATTGGCAATGATTTTTCGAGTACTGTTCCTAAAGCAATGATTACGATTTCGACTGAAAGAATAAAATCTGTTATTATAGCCGACTTTATTTTTTCTTTCTCGAAATTCAGAACTTCATTTTCTGAATAATCATTTTTTAAAATGGCAGTTGTATTTTCTTTTTTATGAAAAAGGAATTCGAAGATTTTTTCTACTCCTTCGTAAGCTAAATAAATACCTCCAAGAATTAATATTACCACAATTGCTGTTGGAAAAAAGGCGCTCAATAAAAATGCAACTGGTAAAATTATGATCTTATTTAATAGCGATCCTTTTGATATTGCCCACAAAACAGGCAGTTCGCGTGCAGAAGCAAAGCCCGATGCTTTCTCTGCATTTACAGCCAAATCGTCGCCTAAAATTCCAGCGGTTTTTTTGGTTGCAATTTTACTCATCGCAGCGACATCATCTAGCAGTGCCGCAACATCATCAAACAAAGCGAAAAATCCTGAAGCCATAGTGATCTGTTCTTATAAAAACGTAAAACTAAAGTGTTTTCAATTAACATTTGATTTTTTCTTAATTATCTTTCAATTTTCGTTTCGTAGTACGCCAATAAATTACTTCTAGGAAATTTTTCGGAAGTGATTTCAAAACTCATATAATTATGCAACCAAACATCTTCTTCCATTTTAGGATTAATTATAAAATACTGTATATCAATACACTTCAATATAACTTCAAGTTGCTTTCGATCGGTTTTTGTTTAGATAATTTTTCTAACAAAATGTTCTGCTCATTGACATCTAAATTGTCATGAATACGAAGTTCAATAAGATTGATAGGAGAACACTTCATATGTTTAGTAGTTCGATTTTTTCGGTATTTCAGTAACGTTCCCACGCTTGGCGTCAGTTGCGAACTGCGGAACTGCGTACTTTCTGCTAAAATAAGATTTTTCAGCGGAAAATCGACAACCGGCTTAAGCAAAATTCGCAATTGCGAGAAACGGCTGTTATATGCCGTTTCGTTCA
>CANKZI010000031.1 GCA_947488595.1 Flavobacteriaceae bacterium | reverse complement strand
TGTTGTATTACCGAAGCGTTGGATTATTGCAGAAAAAATAAGGGCATGGAACTTTACGGATATTGTATTATGCCCAGTCATGTCCATTTAATATTCAGGTCGTCGTTAAATGACCCATCTGGTCTGATGCGCGACCTTAAAGGTTTTACTGCGAGAAGGCTATTGAAAGCCATCGCAGAAAATTCACAAGAAAGCAGAAAGGAATGGTTGCTTTGGATGTTCAGGCATGCAGGGAAAAAGAACCGTAACATATCCAACATGCAGTTTTGGCAGCAAAATAATAAGCCAATCGAAATTTGGTCGTTGACAGTTTTTGAACAGAAATTAGATTACATCCACAACAATCCTGTAGAAAGCGGATTTGTTTTAAACCCTGTTGACTGGAAATTCAGTAGTGCGAGAAATTATGGGGATGACGATCAAACTGTTTTGGAAATTGATTTAAATTGAGGGGGCACGAGCGAGACGCTCGCGCCAGCGGGGGGGCCTTATAGCTATTGGGTTTTCAGTACCAACATTTTGTTTACAAGGCTAAAACATTTTGCTTTCCAATACTAAAACATTTTGGTTTCCAATACTAAAACATTTTATTTATAAGGCCAAAACATTTTGTTTCTAATGCTAAAACATTTTGTTTATAATGCTAAAACATTTTGTTTTCCAATGCGTCAACATTTTGTCCATCGTATTGGAAACAAAAATGGACGTCGCTTGGAATTAAGGTCCGAGCTCGCAAACAATTACACTTTAAAAAAATCAAAAAAAAACTACAACATTACTGTTATAGTTTCCCCCCGATAACTATTGTTTTTTCTACAACAAATTTATTGAAAAAATCTTTAAAATTTAATATGATTTTTATGAATATTTATTTGCAAAAACCATAGTTATCGGGGGGTTATCGGGTGGGGCTTATAAGTTTGTATATCCGGAACTCACTTTTAAGTTTCCTAGTTGTTAAATGATAATCCAAACGTAAATATTTGCAAAATGCCGCGTGAGGGACAGCAGCGGAAAGCCCGCAGGCACGAGGACTTGGAGCGGATGGCCCGGCCCCATCAGGAACATATGATTTTTGAAGTTGTGCGCAGTGGATGGGGGCACGCCCAAAAAATCATTCGATGTCTTTGATAAAAGTGTCATAGTCCAGATAAAACAGTTCTAAAGCACTCATTTTGGCGTTGAAAAAGTCAAAAATACTGTCCCAGTTGTTGCGATTGCTGACGCCCATTCCGCTTTGTTCGACCCAAATTCGGCTTATGGTTTTGCCGTTTTCGAGCGTGAAGTTTTTTTCAAAAACCAAATCAGGGATGTATTCGTCTTCCAAAATGTCTTTTAACGCTACTAATTTTTCGTAATAAAGGGATCGCTTTTCGTCGTTGCGGTTTTCGATATCAATGATGACTTGCGCTTTTTTATTATCGACATAAAATTTAAAAGAGAAATCTTTGATTTTGGTGTCATACAAAACCCACTTTCGCGGATATTTTTGCGCAAAGGCAACCCAGAATTCTTGTTTTAATCGTTGTGTTTCTTCGCGGCTGTACATGAAAAGGTATTGGTATTGTTGGTTTTGGTTTGGTAATTTGGGATTTCCATCTTACCTTTATTTGTACAAAAATAATGCTTGATTATGGATTTTGACACTTTTTTGCAATATGTACCGAAAATAAAAGTTGAAAGTCTTACCGGAGCCGTTTCGCACGAAAAAATGTCGCCTCCAGAACGGTTGGAGTTATTGAAAAATTATGATATCAACACATTTGAACCGCGCGAAGCCGCAGTAATGATGTTGTTGTATCCCAAAGATGCGGTGACGCATTTGGTTTTGATTGTTCGAAATGCTTATCAAGGTGTGCATTCGGCACAAATTGGTTTTCCTGGTGGAAAAGTGGAGCTGACCGACCGTACTTTGGCCCACACAGCATTACGCGAAACCGAGGAAGAAATCGGAATTTCAGAAGCGAATATTCAGGTGATCAAAGCATTTTCGGAGGTATATATACCGCCAAGCAATTTTAGGGTGTATCCTTTTTTAGGTTTTAGTATTACGCCATTGGTCTTTGTTCCTGACCCCAGGGAAGTTTTTGGGATTATCGAATTGCCTTTGTCTGATTTTATGGACGACCGAATTTTGATGACTCAAAAAATGAGTACATCTTATATGAAAGAAATTGTATTGCCAGTGTTTAAAATTCAAGACCATATAGTTTGGGGTGCAACGGCCATGATGCTTCGCGAATTGAGAGATGTTTTGAATTCGGTCATGAAGACCTAAAGAATACTATTGAACATACAAAATAGCCCAACGAAACGCTTTTTCTTCAGTGGTGTTTTTTCGATGGTGTTTTCTTAGTAGGCGCTATAGAAAGATTTTTAATATTGTTTTCGACATCATTTTCTATCTCAAACATCAAACACTACAGAAACATTTTCAATGGCTATTTTAAAATGTATTCGTATGTTTGCAGCTCAATTTTTTTTCAAAAAAATACTTTATGGGATTGTTAAAAAGAAATCCTTTTGGGCATATACTTTTTATAAAAAAATGGTTGATCCGAATTTTTGGAGCCATCACACACCGTCGTTACAGGGGTTTTAACGAACTTCAAATAGATGGTTCAGAAATCATCAAAAGTCTTCCAGACAATAATGTTCTTTTTATCTCCAATCATCAAACTTATTTTGCCGATGTGGTGGCGATGTTTCATGTATTTAATGCCAGTTTGAGCGGTCGGCAAGACACGATAAAGAACATTGGTTATTTGTGGCAACCTAAACTCAATATTTATTATGTTGCCGCCAAAGAAACGATGACCGAAGGTTTACTGCCGCGCATTATGGCTTACGTAGGTGCCATTACTGTCGAAAGGACTTGGCGTGCCAAAGGCAAAGAGGTGCAACGCGAAGTAAATCCCAATGATACCGAAAACATTCGGATTGCGCTTGAAGATGGTTGGGTAATCACTTTTCCGCAAGGCACCACAAAATCATTTAAACCAGTTCGCAAAGGAACGGCACATATTATTAAAACCCATAAACCCATAGTTGTACCCATAGTTATTGATGGGTTTCGTCGTTCATTTGACAAAAAAGGATTGCGTATGAAAAAGAAAGGCATTTTGCAGTCTTTTATTATCAAACCACCACTTGACATTGACTATGAAAACGATACCATAGCACAAGTTGTCGAAAAAGTGGAATATGCTATCGAGCAACATCCATCGTTTTTAAAAGTGGTTCCAGCTGAGGAATTGGCCGCGCAGGAGGCATTGAATAACTTGAGAAAATGGAATGTGGATCGGGATTATTGAATTCACTATGCGCAATATCATTTTTATTGCTCTCGAAAAGAGTTACTATCTTAGCATACGACAGACTGGTTACAATATTAAAACACCGCTTCAACCTTAAATCCTTGCTTTCTTAAAAGTTGAATGACGCCATTTTCGCCAGCCAAATGCGCTGCACCAACACCAAAAAAAGTGCTTTTGTCCAGCATTATTTTTTGCATTCGCGGAATCCAAGTTTGGTTCCGATTGGTCAATAGTTCTTTTTCGAACTTCGAACTTATCATATTTTCAGATGCTTCCGAAGCAGCTAACATGCCACTAATATCTTTGGATGCATACAAAGCCAAAATTTCTTGGAACTCTTTTTTGTCATTGACCATGTTTTTTTTTGCTGTTTTTACCAATTCATTCATTTGTTCTTGGTACGGAATCGCATCAAAAACGGCCATTTGTTCTGCTACGGTTTCAATACCAAAAACCGATTCGTTTTGTTCGGCCATAAGGTACATCAACTCCGATTCGACCGATTTGATTTCGCAATCCAATAATTTGGGTAGTAACATCGCACTTACAAAAAAAGGCTTAAAATTACTAACCACCCCAACGCCAACGCCAATATTATCTTTTAAAAACTGGTCCAAAACTGCCAAGTCTTTTTCGTTCGCCAATTGGTTCATGGTAACGCCATTTTTCATGCTGATCCCAACAATCATTGATGTTTGAAGCGATGGATCATCCATATCCAATTCCAAATAAAGTTGTTCGGTATTTTTTAAAGCCTTGCTGGTATTTTCATCAATGGTAAAGTTGCAAGTCGCATGAATCGTACCATACAAATAAGAAGACGAAGGCAAACCGTTACCAGAGATTTTCCATAATAGTGCTTTTTCTAAGTTTTGCGCATGTGTCGCAATGCCAACAAGCAAAAGCAATGGTAATAAATATTTTTTCATCAACTAGAAATCAATTTTTCTAAGTTCCTCGTAGTTTTTATTCAAACGTTTTAATAGAATACCATAAATCAACTTGTATATCAACCAAAAAACAAATGTCAAAATGGCTGTAACTACGATGAGTACTAAAACGGCTATCAGCATTACGTTTAAGGGCATTTCTGGATTTAAATTCCCCTTGCTTATTGCGCCTTCAGTATAGCCATAATAAAATCCAAAACCACCAACAATAATAAAAATTATGGCAAATGTCGTCAGGTTAAAAGCAATATATTGTTTGACAACTTTTCGTGTTTTAAGGATTGATGTTATTAAGAGTTTTGTATTATCAATTACCGAAATCTTTTGGTACATCGAGTAAAATCTATAAATAAAATAAAAAACAATCGCATAAATTAATAAAGTAGAAGTCACATAATAATCATACAATCCCCAATCTTTAATCATCTGTAGGTTGTTTTCATCACCTTTCGTAAACGATAAAGCAGCACTTAACATAATCCCAAATAGGAACTCCAAAACACTTATGATAAAAATCCACTTCACTATCGAAGACGATTTTTTATGCAACATTTTATACAGCTCCGCTTCCGAAACCTGATCAAAAGTGTGTTCGTCTTTTTTCCAAGATTTTTTTAATAAATCCAACTCTTCCATAATCACTAAGGATTTAATATTTTTTTTAATTTACCTTTAATTCTATTCATTTTCACCCTAGCATTGACCTCGCTAATTCCTAATGTCTCCGAAATTTCTTGATAATCTTTATCTTCCAAGTACATAAAAACCAACGCTTTTTCTATATCATTCAATTGATAAACTGCTTGGTACATCAGTTTTATTTGTTCTTCCTCTTCGTAATTATAATCTTCCTCCTTGATAAAATGCTTCGTGTTATCATATGCTGTAGTGGCTACGGTACGCGTACTTTTTCGGTACAAAGTAATGGCGGTGTTCAAAGCTACACGATAAGCCCAAGTAGAAAATTTGCTGTCGCCCCTGAACTTCGGAAAAGCCTTCCAAAGCTGAATTGTAATTTCTTGAAACAAATCCTTATGCGCGTCCTCACCCGAAGTATACAACCTACAAATCTTGTGGATGATATTCTGGTTGGCCTGCAATTGCTGCACAAACGATTTTTCTAAAGCGTCACTCATGAATGGGTTAGTAGTTTAAACATTTATTTTGTTACAATTTTTTTGGGAGCACCACATTTTTTTATACAATAACAGTCGTCCCGCTTTTCGTTCCAATCTTTTGTTACTCGTGCCTCGCAACAAAAGGATTTCCGCTGCAATCGGGGCTATTGAAGCACGTTTATTGTTTCATAGTAGCTTTTTTTGAATGTCATAGTTCACCAATAAATCCAAAAATTTACTGTACCCTTCTAAGCCATCTTTTTGCTGGTTCATTTTTAAAAATCCATCATAAAAAAGTTTAAAACCATCTTCAATAAAGGTGGCATGACTTTGCCAAAACTGCTTACTTTCGTCAAAATTTTTCAAAATACCAGGATGGATGAGCAACAAAAAAGGTTTGCTTTTTCCGTCTTCCATGCGCTCTAATACCGATAAACAATATTTCAATGCCATGGTGTAACCCGAATATTGAAAATACAAATCGTCGTTGTTTGTTGCCGCCAAAAAACCAATAAAATTACATTCGCTTTCGCTGGCATAACCTATTTGGTGCGCCATTTCGTGACAAGCCGTCACCGGAAATTGGTACATTGGCATCCAACTATTGACTTGGGCTTCGCCCGAAAACGGATTCAAATAACCCGAAAATCCCATATAGGTCAGCACGCCACTCAACAAAGAAGGCTTGATACTTGGATTCGAATACTTAAAATCAATGTATCGCTCCGACAACTTTTTGTAACCGATTACATTTTTTTCAAAAACTTGCTGTTGCGAATATGGAAATACAACCTTTAAACTTTCATTTTTTACAATTTGAAGATGAATCGCATTGGTTTTAATAATCAGTTTTTTGGTAAAAGCAATCAAATCGGTGGCAGCATATTCTTTTTTAAGATTCATTTTTTGATACAAAGGCACCCGATAATAATTGGTTGCCCAAAGCAAATGGAACAAGAAATAAGCAACAGAGAAAACGCTTACTATTTTTAAAACTTGGTCTTTCCAACCCAGTTTCCATACTTTTCGGGTTTTGTACAACCAAGGCAACCCCGAAAAAATTATAATCAGATAAATCACATCGCCCGCCGAAAACGGAATTTTCCCAAGAACAATCCTTGAAAAACCCGAAATCCATTGATAAATGCCGTTGCTATATACTTTTTCGACAAATTCTGGAAAAAATTGCAGCAGCTGCAAGACGAGAATTTGAAATAACAGAAAAATGGGCAGAATATAGTTCCTTTTCACCTTTTTAATTTAATCGTAAATATCGGAAAAGT
Source organism: Flavobacteriaceae bacterium (assembly GCA_947488595.1). Classification (GTDB taxonomy): domain Bacteria; phylum Bacteroidota; class Bacteroidia; order Flavobacteriales; family Flavobacteriaceae; genus Flavobacterium. The sequence continues at coordinate 20,892 of CANKZI010000031.1, read as the reverse complement.
ATTTAAACTTTGTAACTTTGAGGCTTTGAAACTTATAACCTAAAAAACACAATGAGCCAAGAAATAAGAAACCTAGAACCCAAAGCGCTTTGGAATAAATTTGCCGATTTGAATGCGGTGCCAAGACCTTCAAAAAAAGAAGAACGCGTTATCGAATTCATGAAAAACTTTGGCAACAACCTCGGATTGGAAACTTTTGAAGACGAAATTCGCAATGTTATCATCAGAAAACCAGCTACTACAGGAATGGAAAACCGCAAGCCCATTGTGATGCAAGGGCATTTGGATATGGTGCACCAAAAAAACAATGATACCATTTTTGATTTTGATACACAAGGCATTGACATGTTTGTTGACGGCGATTGGGTTCGCGCTCGCGGAACTACTCTTGGCGCCGACAATGGTCTTGGTGTCGCAACTATTATGGCCATTTTAGAAAGCAAAGACATTCCGCATCCCGCAATTGAAGCTTTATTTACAATTGATGAAGAAACCGGAATGACTGGCGCGCTTAATTTAAAAGGAGGCATTTTGCAAGGACAAATTTTGCTCAATCTCGACACCGAAGAAGACGACGAAATTGATATTGGTTGTGCAGGTGGTGTTGATGTAACCGCCACCCGTAGCTATAATGAAGAAGCAACACCAGATGGATCAGTGGGCTATGCAATTACGGTTCGCGGACTCAATGGCGGCCATTCAGGCATGGACATTCACAAAGGTTTGGGCAATGCCAATAAAATTATGAACCGTTTGTTGTTTGATGCTTTCGAAAATTTTGGTTTGCAAATCGCCGAAATCAATGGCGGAAGTTTGCGCAATGCCATTCCGAGAGAAAGTGTCGCAATAGTGATTGTGGCTTCGATGTATGACGAAGCTTATGTTTTTGATATGCAAGAAATCATCAACGACATAAAAACCGAATTCAGAACAACAGAACCCAATTTAACTATTGAAATTGTTCCATGTGAATTGCCTACTAAGGTAATGGATTTGGGTGTTCAAGAAGGTTTGTTGCGTTCTATTTATGCAGCGCATAATGGTGTTTACCGAATGTCTGCCGATATGGAAGATTTGGTGGAAACGTCCAATAATATTGCGAGAGTGATTGTGAAAGAGGGAGAAATCTCGATTCAAAATTTAACGCGTTCTTCTGTAGAAACTTCCAAAATGGATTTGGCAAACGGTTTGCGTGCGGCATATGAACTGTTTGGTTGCGAAGTTACTTTTGGCGGAAGCTATCCGGGTTGGACACCTAATATTAAATCTGAAATTTTAGATGTTTTGACTGCTATTTACGAAAAACAAAACGGTGAAAAGGCAAAAGTAGTCGCCTGTCATGCAGGTTTAGAATGTGGTATATTGGGTACCAATTATCCCAATATGGACATGATTTCATTTGGACCAACCATTCACGGTGCGCACAGTCCAGACGAAAGAGCAAGCATCTCATCGTCACAAAAATTTTGGAAATTTGTGTTGGAGATATTAGCGAATGTACCAGAAAATAAATAATTATAAACAGCAAGCCCATCAGTAAGATGGGCTTTTTGTTTATAACGCATTTTTACTTTCAATCAAACAACAATTTACCGTTCCCCGTTGGCACACAAACCAACGATTTCATGAAAAACATCATGTACTTCGGACAAAAGTGTCATGATTTCGGCATCTGTCGCTTTTGTAATGATTTTTTTCTGTAATGCTTTTGTTTTTAATTGCAATTTTTCGGTAGCAATTACAATCGATTTGGTTTTGAATTCGGCCGGAATTTCGCTTTTAAAAACCATTTCAGCTTTACTGGCCAATTCTTCATATCGCGATTTAATGGGTTGCAAATTGCCTTCTTCGGATGGATGAAAAGTTTGCGACATCACTTCATGGAATGTTTTTATTTCTGGCCATTTGTCAAAAGTGGATTGTGCCATTATTGGATTCGCAACAAATATAAACAGCATTATAATTAGGGTCTTTGATAGTTTCATAAAAGTATTTTTTAGTTGATTTTAATATTTACAACAACAAATATATGGGATTTATCCTGAGTAGTGGGTTTGGGCAGCAATAAATAGAAAGTAAAGTAGGGCCTTTGTAGTCGAAGAATAAAAGTAATTAAATTATTTTTTTTAGTGGAAAATCCGAATATTGTTTATAATTTTGTTTACTTTGTTAAACAAATAAGTTAACGAAATTAATCTAAAAGTTTTTAATCCAAATAGCTGATTATAATTTTAAAATTTGAAATAATATGGCAAATCCAACTTTCAAAATCATTGATATTTTACGCAAAACTGCAACGCAATTAGAGAATGGAAACCGTTATGAATGGGGCCATATGGGAAGTTGCAATTGCGGTAATTTGGCGCAAACAATAACTACATTTTCCAGAGCTGAAATTCAAAAATATGCTTTAGAAAAGCGCGGTGATTGGTCAGAACAATTGATTGATTATTGTCCAACAAGCGGTTTTCCGATGGATTTAATTATAAAAAAAATGATTGAAATTGGATTTACAAATCAAGATTTGCGTCAATTGGAATTGCTGTCCAATCCCGAAATTCTAGCCAAAGCCAATGTTCGTTTTTTAAACAAAAATTCAAAATCAGATACCGTTCTTTACTACAAAACTTGGGCAAATTTATTAGAGGAACAACTTATTGACAGTATCGAATTGCCTAATTTAGAAAGTTTTTATCTGAGTGAGGCGTAGTTTTTTTGTTTCTAAAACCAAATAAAATTGTAAACCAAATAATAGCGAGGCAATTACCAAATGTATCGGTTGCGAACCATTAGGAAAATCTAGATAATACATCGCCATCCCTGAAAGTATTTCGATTCCAATTAAAAATAATACCGCATTGGTTTTGTTAAAACCCAATTGTAATTTTCGATTTCTTAAAAATAAAAATACATTCAGCGTCAAAATGATAATCGAAAACGAACGATGTATATAAAAGTTCAACATGGGATTTTGAAGTACCAAATGCATTTGATCATAGCCTAAGTTTTTGACTTGATCATCAACATATTGTCTGACTTGTGTTCCTAAAACGATTTGTACAATCGTTAAAGTTAAAGTTACAAAAAGTACATTTTTAAACAGTTTGTCTTCTTTAAAATTATAAATTACAGCACTACTTTTTTTAATGATAAACAATAAAATGGCGACGATAAGTAATGCGACCATCATGTGTAGTGTTATTTTTATAGGATTCAGAACAGAGTAGACCACCGTTGCTCCAAGCCAACCCTGAAATCCCATTAGCAATACTGTAAACCAAGACAATAGCGTGATTTTTTTATTGGTGCTCCAATATCCAATTGAAAAAACAGCCATGAGTAGAACAACAATTCCTGCCAAAGCACCAATCAATCGATTGAGGTATTCGATCCAAGTATGTGTTGGGTTAAAAATAGCATAATCATGTTTGGTATAAAGCCGCCAGTCCTTGTTTTCGAAAGTCGCTTTGCTTGCGAAATCTTCTTTTGCGACCAGTAATTTTTCGTCTTTTATAATGACTTGACCTTGTTCAAAAGTACGATTTGGAGACCAGATCAAAGCTTTGATATCGGTTGGCGGAATATAATATCCAAAGCATTTTGGCCAATCTGGACAGCCCATTCCAGAACCAGTCATTCGCACCAAAGCACCTGCAACGATGACCAAATAAACCAATACCACTGCGACTTTTGTAGCTTTCAGAAAATACTTTTTCATAAGTAAAATTTCACACAAAATTACGACGAATAAAGTGTTTTTAAGACAAGATAAAAGAATTTATTTTTTGTTTTTTTATTTTTGAAAATGCCATTTTAGTCGTTTTTGACCAATCCTAATTTAGTTGCTTTTTTTAGCAGTAATGCATAAGCGGCATCGTAATCATTTGGTATTTCGCCTTCTAAAATAGCCTCTTTAATGGCCTCCTTTAAAATACCAATTTCGCGTGATGGTTTCAAATTGAACATCGCCATAATCGATTCGCCAGTTATTGGTGGTTGAAAATTACGCACATGGTCACGCGCTTCAACTTCGATTATTTTTTGGCGTACCACATCAAAATTGCTGTGGTATTTTTTGAATTTAGCCGGATTTTTAGTGGTAATATCTGCTTCGCAAAGCGTCATTAAATCGTCAACATCTTCACCAACATCAAAAACCAAACGGCGCACTGCCGAATCGGTTACGATATCTTGTGCTAAAACAATGGGTCGTGAACTCATTATGACCATTTTTTGAACAAATTTCATTTTTTGATTCAAAGGCATGTGCAAACGTTCAAATATTTTTTTGACCATTTTTCCTCCTAAAAATTCGTGTCCGTGAAAGGTCCACCCTTGTTTTTTATTGAATCGTTTTGTTGGTGCTTTACCGATATCGTGTAACAAAGCCGACCATCGCAACCAAACATCATCGCTATTAGGACAAATGTTATCGACTACTTCTAGCGTGTGATAAAAGTTGTTTTTGTGTGTATGACCTTCAATTTCTTCAACTTGGTTGAGGGCAGTCAGTTCGGGCAAAATAATATCCAAAAGTCCGGTTTTATGCAATAATAAAAATCCAATTGATGGCTTTTGTGTGGCAAGTATTTTATTCAATTCGTCAACAATGCGTTCACCCGAAATGATGCTGATGCGTTCTTTGTTTTTGATAATGGATGTTATAGCATCGGGTTCGATATGAAATCCCAATTGGCTGGCAAAACGAACTGCGCGCAACATACGCAACGGATCATCCGAAAAAGTGACATCTGGATCTAAAGGTGTTTTGATGGTTTTGTTGTGTAACGCTTCCAATCCATTAAAAGGATCAAGCAAAGTGCCAAAGTCACTTTTGTTCAATGACAAAGCCAGAGCATTGATTGTAAAATCGCGTCGGTTTTGGTCGTCTTCCAAAGTACCATTTTCAACTACAGGATTGCGACTTTCAAAATGATACGATTCTTTTCGGGCACCGACAAATTCTATATCAATGTCTTTAAATTTAAGCATCGCCGTTCCATAAGTTTTAAAAACCTGGACTTTTGGTTTGTTTGGAAGCATGTCGGCGACCTTCAATGCGAGTGCGATTCCGCTTCCGACAGCAACAATATCAATGTCTTTTTTTGAGTCTCTTTTCAACATCAAATCTCGCACAAAACCACCAATAACGTAGCTCTCTACGCCAATTTCTTGGGAAGCATTTGAGATGATTTCGAAGATTGGATTTTTTAGGGCGTGAATGTAATTTGAATTATTTTTAGCCACAGATTCACAGATTTTCTCTTTATTATTTGATGATTCTTTTGTACTCAAGTGAAGTTTTGTTGAAATTAACCAATAATGCTATTCGATGTCCTGAAACATGCAGATAATTCAAGCATTGTGAAATATGTTTTTCATGCAATACATCTGTTGATTTAATTTCTATTATTATTTTATTTAAAACTACGAAATCTGCATATAAATATCCTGTCATCGTTTTGAAATAATTAATCTGTGAATCTGTGGCTATAAATTTATTTCCGAATAATCTTCACCTGCGCATCATTCGTCAATTTGATAATTGTTGATGGTTTTCCAGCAATTTTATCGTGTTGCAAATTTACAACATAGTCTACACCATTTATTATTTCGGGACTGATTTCTTTAAAAATTTTTGGTGTTGGTTGTCCTGAAATGTTCGCAGATGTTGACACTAGAGGTTTCTTCATTCGCTCCAAAAGTTTGAAGCAAAAAGGTTCTTTTACAATACGCACGCCAAGACTTTTGTCTTCGGCAATAATGTTGGGTGCCACATTTCTCGGATTATCAAGAATCAAAGTGGTTGGTTTTTCGGATAAATCCAATAATTGCCATGCGACTTCCGGAATTTCTTTGAAAACATTGTACATCATTTTTTCGCCATTCATCAAAACAATCATGCTTTGGCTTTCGGCACGCTTTTTAAGCTTATATATTTTAGCGACAGCTTCTGGATTTGTAGCATCACAACCGATTCCCCAAACGGTATCAGTTGGATATAAAATGATTCCGCCATTGCTAATGACTTCGTGCGCTTTGTGAACTTCTGCATTGATATCGCTCATAATTATTTGAATTTGTAAACGCCCAGCAGTTTTTTGAACGCTTTGCCCAATACTTTATATTTGACAATAATTTTGTTTTTAAGGCTCAATTTCCACCACTTTCGCATCGGGATTTGATTGTCGATTATAAAATGGTTCATCTTTGGAGAAAGTACAAAATCTTCCTGCAAATCTTCCCATTTGATATCGTCATAGCCATTAAAATTATTGACTTTGTTCTTTTCATGAATCACTGCAATCCATAATCTTTTGTGATATACTTGTGTGACGCGGGTTTCTTTTTTCCAAATATGATGGTCGTTGAACCAAACTGTTTTTGGATTATCATTTTTTTCGATAAGACTTATAAATGGATTGAAAATGTGCTCTTTTTTCCCGAGCATTACCGAAGGTTGTACCTGCAGCGAATAACCTGTTATAATATCGATGGCGCGATAATCCTGTGATTTGAATTTTTTTTGCACTTCATCAATAAAATCCCTGTGAATAGCATCGTCATTGTCTATGCGAGACGTGATAAGATGTGATTTGCTTTTGGATCTATCACTAATCAACTGCTGGATTTCAGGATAAAATGCAGTCATTCCGTCTATGTAAAAAGCCTCTATATTGGAATGACCCGCAAGTAAATTGGAAATGCGCAACTTATATTTTTCGGGTGTTGTGGTGTCAAAATAAAGCAGCCAAGTAAAATTTTTATTGGTTTGTGCCACTACCGACGGGAAGCAAAAGTTTTCAAACAAGCCCATTCTGTCTTCCATCCATTCTTCGGTGAGCAACGTTTCGTTGTTTTTGGTAAATTCCCATTTGGGATTTTTCAAATTGAACCGCGTCATTAAATAGTGGTCAAACATATTTTTAGAGGTTTAGATAATCAAATGTTTTTTCGGCAAAACGCAAGTTGGTTTCGCGGCAATCGTCCATCACACCCGAATAAGATTGTACTTTTTTCAAATCGTTTTCAAAATTTGAAAAGCTTGAAATCACTGGAGGATATTTAAAGTTATAGAATTTTGATGAATTAGGAAAAACCATCACTTTCTTTCCGAGCATTAGACTCCAATACATGGCGTGATAGCTGTCGGTAAGGACCGTATCTGTCTCCCCGATAAATTTTACAACTTCTTCAAAAACAGCGTCGTTGGAAGTAGAAGGAAAATGTTCAAATTTTTTAAGAACGCTTTTGTTATTGAGTGTTTTTTTATGAAAAATCATCCCGATTTCATTGGTTACTTCAAACCGTGTATCAAAAATAGGATGAAGACAGCTTACACACGGGACCCATTCGTTTTTCATACCGTAATCGCGAACGCCAACCAAACCAAATTTCGCTGTTTCAATGTTATATTTTGAAACTTTTCCATAAGTGCGGCTGCTTTTAGAGTTGTGTCCAACTCCCCATAGAACAGTTTTTTTGCCTTTTTCGCCTAATTGTTCAAAGAGTTTCATTTGTTTGTCAAAACCATCGCGATTGAGCAATCCGCCACCTCCAATAATTAATGCATTTTGTGTAATTTTTTCAAACCAATTGTCGCGAATGGTTTTGTCTTCTCTCTTGTAGTCAAAAATATCAAGTTGCTTTCCTTTTAGTTGCTCAAAGTAATGTTGAGGGCCGCAATAAAAATCGCCGATATTCGTAGGATCATAACGGTGCAAGTTGACGACATCATTGTTTTCTTGATTCGGATGGTTGAAAATGCGGTTGATGACTTCTTTCTTTTGCGCATTCCTGCTGAAATGAGATAACTTACTTTGAAAAAAACTAGAAATACTCATGATTGGAAATTTTTTGTATTAAAAAGAAGCTTTAAAAAGACAAGAAAATTAAGAATCTTCTTTGTAGAGTCGTTTTAATTCTTTGTAGCGCACGGTAACACTTAATGCATTCAGATAGCAAATGATAATTCCTTTTTTGCCGTCAAGGATTCCTAGACGCACCAAATATTGGTATAAAAAATTATATATCGGATGGCCATAATAATGAATCAGGGTTGGTTTGAAGCCAATTCGAAACTTTTCCATCGCTTTCAATTTGCCATAAGTAATCATTTTTCCTTTGTAAGAGTTATAGTCTGCATAAGAAAAATGGATTAATTTGTTTTGGAAAATACCAATGCGACCTTCTACGTCTAACTTCTCATGTACCAATCGTTTTGCAGTATAACGTGCTTTACTCTTTTTAAAAAGCCTGAAAATTCTGTCGGTCTGCCAACCACTAAAATGCAAAACTCTTTTCTTGAAGAAGAACGTACGATAAAAAAGATACGCACTAATGTCTGAATTTTTATCTACAGTTTCAATAATTTCGGCTTTCAATTCGGGGGTCAATCGCTCATCTGCATCAATAAACAAAATCCATTCGTTTTTGGCTTCATCTATGGCGAAATTTCTTTGGGAAGTATAATTTTCAAATTTATGTTCGATAAATCGTACATTCGGAAAAGATTTCGAAATTTGCTTGGTTTTGTCGCTACTGTATGAATCAACCACGATTACCTCTTCGGCAAAATCTAAATCACTTAAAAGTTCGTACATGTGAACCTCTTCGTTTAACGTAATGATTAAAACCGATATGTTTTTACAGGGCTTAAATTCCATTCAATACTAAATATTCAACAAATATAATTTATTTAGTATTTTTGCAAAGGTTTAATTCAAAAAAATATGAAAATTTCTGTAATTGTTAGTACGTACAACGCCGAGAATTGGCTCGAAAATGTTTTAATTGGTTACAGCAATCAAACCTATAAAAACTTTGAATTGATTATTGCCGATGATGGTTCTCGACCTTCGACAAAAGCCTTAATTGACAGTTACGCAATTGATTATCCTGTTCCGATTCGCCATTTATGGCATGAAGATTTGGGTTATCGCAGACAAGAAATTCTAAATATTGCTATCATTGAAGCTGCCAACGAATACATTTTAATGACTGATGGCGACTGTATTCCGCGTAAAGATTTTGTTGCCGTTCACGCCGAAAATGCTCAAAAAGGACGATTTTTATCAGGTGGATATTGCAAATTGAGCATGAAAGCGAGCGAAGAAATCACAAAAGAAGATATTTTGGAAGAAAAATGCTTTGATGTGAAATGGCTCAAAAGCAAAGACAAACTAGGTTTTTCGCAAACCCTGAAATTATCTACGGATGGTGTTTTGGCAACCATTTTAGATACGGTTACGCCAACCAATCCTTCATTTAATAATTGTAATTCTTCTGGATTTCGCGATGATATGATTGCGATTAACGGGTATGATGAACGCATGAAATATGGCGGCCCCGATCGTGAATTTGGCGAACGTCTCGAAAATTATGGGGTAAAAGGAATGCAGATTCGACATAAAGCGATATGTCTTCATTTGGATCATGCCCGTGGCTATAAAACTCCAGAATCATTGGCTGCAAATTTGGCTATCCGCAAAGAGGTAAAAGACAAGAAAATCGTTTGGACACCCTTCGGAATCATCAAAGGAGAAAAACCAGAATAAAAATTATTTTCCTAAATAATGCAATAGGCCAGGCAAAACCAAGTCGGGCGTAAATTCATGATAAAGTGCAATCGCTTGTGCTTTTCTTTCTTTTGGTGATTTATTGCCGTATAATTCCGGCTTGAAATCTTTCAAATGTACCGAGACATGGTTTGTTCCGTCTTCAAAAGCATTCCATGCTTCTTTTTTGATCCATGTTGAAAAGATAGTAAAAGTGGGTTTGTCAATCGCTTTTGCCATATTGACTGCACCGCCTTCGTTACCAATCAGTGCGTCGCAATGATAGGTTATCGATAAAAATTCTCTGATACTTCCGGGAATGACATCAATTTTAATATGGTTTTGCGTTTTTGGAAGACACAAATCGAAAATGATTTTTGCTTCATTTTTTTGCGAAGGCATGTAATTGAAAAGCAATGTCGCATCAGTCGCTTCAACAATTGCATCCAATAATGTTGCCATAAACTGCAAAGGATAGGTTTTGTTTTCGCCGCTTCCGAGAACGCCAATCATAAAGATTTTTTTGGTTGGGTCTATATGATTTTCTTCTAAAATGCGCTTGCCATTTTTTATTTCATCTTCCGTAAGAAAAATCCGAGGTCTGTTGTCAAGGTTTATTTTCGGACGAAGATACTCGAGCAAGTTCAATCGGTTCTCAATGGCCGTTCCAGCATTGGTTTTGGGTTGCGAAATTTCTTTTACAGTATGCGTGTAGATAAAATTGGTGTACGATTTATGAAATCCGATTTTGGTTTTGGCACCCGAAAAAGCAACAATAAGGTTACTTTCTAGTTTTCCATAAGCGTCAATTACCAAATCATATTTTGCTTTTCGAATGCCAAGAAGAAAATGAAATAATGCTTTTTTACTTTCGCGATAAACGGTTTCAAATAAAACAATTCGCTTAATATTTGGATTATTTTCAACAACAGCGCACGTAAAAGGATAAATCAAATAATCAATCGAGGCATCGGGATACATTTGTTTCAGGTTATTGCAAACAATGCTCGTCGCCAAAACGTCGCCAATCATTTTCTGCTGTACCACCAATATTTTCATGCGATTTAACTAAAAATTTATAATGCAAAGGTCCAAAGCGCCAACCATCCAACTATCCAACGATCTAAACAGCGACATCATATTCTCGCAAAGCCTCATTCAAACTGGTTTTCAAATCGGTAGAGGGTTTTCGTTTTCCTATTATAAGCGCACAAGGCACTTGAAAATCGCCTGCGGCAAATTTTTTGGTATAACTTCCCGGAATGACGACAGATCTTGCTGGAACAACGCCTTTTATTTCAATCGGAGTTGGTCCGGTTACATCGATGATTTTTGTAGATGCTGTCAAACAAACATTCGCACCCAAAACCGCTTCGCTTTCAACGCGAACACCTTCGACAACAATACATCGTGAGCCGATAAAAGCACCATCTTCAATAATAACAGGAGCGGCTTGCAAAGGTTCCAAAACACCACCAATTCCGACACCGCCAGACAAATGGACATTTTTGCCAATTTGAGCGCAGCTTCCCACCGTAGCCCAAGTATCGACCATCGTGCCTTCGTCGACATAAGCACCAATATTAACGTAACTTGGCATAAGAATCACACCTTTTGAAATATAGGCGCCATAACGTGCAACAGCGGGCGGAACCACGCGAATTCCTTTTTCGGCATAACCCGTCTTTAACAACATCTTGTCGTGGTATTCAAAAATCCCCGCTTCGAGCGTTTCCATTTTCTGAATTGGAAAATACATAACTACCGCTTTTTTTACCCATTCATTCACTTGCCAACCAGACTCTTTTGGTTCGGCTACACGCAGCGTTCCTTGGTCCAACATAGCAATCACGTCGCGAATTGCGCTAATAGTGTTCGCCTCTTGTAGCAAAGCTCGGTTGTTCCACGCATTTTCTATAATCGTTTGTAAATGGGTCATAATATTTGAATTTTTAGCAAATATAACTTTTTTAAACAAAAGCAAAACGGCTAGTTACAACCAAAAATAAATATTGTGTTTTGTCACTAAAATCTTTTAGGCGTGACCGCGTTGCAGCAAATTACAGCGATAACAACAACTTTTTTGCAACGCGGTCGTGCTATGCGCTACAAGTCCTCGTTGGCTTTCGTTTGCAACTTCAGGCAACTGCGGGCTTTTCGCTACTATCACTCACGCAAGCTGCCAATTTCTAGTTATCTTTGTCCTAAAATACAAAACATGCCACGAATTCTCGCTATCGACTACGGACAAAAACGCACCGGAATTGCCGTCACCGATGAACTTCAAATCATCGCTTCGGGATTAACTACCATCGCCTCCGAAACTACCATCACTTTTTTAAAAAACTATTTTGAAAAAGAGAATGTAGCAAAAGTACTTATCGGCGAACCCAAACAAATGAATGGGCTCCCCTCTCAAAGCACCGAAGTTATTGAGCAGTTTGTGGCTGCGTTTTCAAAGACGTTCCCACAAATGCCGATGGTAAGAGTCGATGAACGTTTTACCTCGAAAATGGCTTTTCAAACCATGATTGATAGTGGATTGAACAAAAAGCAACGTCAAAATAAAGCCTTAATCGACGAAATTGCAGCAACCATTTTATTGCAAGATTACCTTTCTCGAAAATAATTCAGTCAAAATAAACACCATCCTAAAACTTCAAAAACCAATGCTACAACTCATTGTTTCCGATATGGACGGAACGCTTTTGAATGACAAAAAGCAGTTGCCAGCAGCATTTTGGGAAGTCGAAGCCGATTTGTTCAAAAACAATATTTTGTTTGGTATTGCCAGCGGGAGACAATTTCATAATCTGCATGAAGTTTTTGAACGCATCAAACACCGAATGTTATTTATCGCTGACAATGGCGCCTATGTTTTTTATAAAGGAACAGCAATAATAATACATCCTTTGCCATTGGATGCAATTAGAAAACTCATTAATACCGCGCGAAAAATAGAAGATGCTTATACTGTTGTTTCAGGTTTGAAAGCCGCTTATATCGAAAATACCGATCCAAAATTCCTAGACATTTTATACCAGCATTATGCAAAAGTGATAGTTGTTCCCGATTTGACTCAAATTCCGGATGTGGTTTTAAAAATTACAATTTGCGACTTTAAAATTGCACAAAACAATAGCTATTTGTATTTTAAAGCGGTTGAGCATCAATTCAGAATTGCGGTTTCAGGAACTTCTTGGCTCGACATCAATCACATTGACTGCAACAAAGGCAATGCCATTCAAAAAATTCAAGAACAGCTTGACATTGTATATGATCAAACTGCAGTTTTTGGCGATTATCTCAATGATTTGGAAATGATGACCAAAGCCAAGTGGAGTTATGCCATGAAAAATGCACATCCCGAAATATTAAAAGCGGCAACATTTATTACGCTTTTTGATAACAATGAAAATGGCGTATTAAAAACCATTCAAGACTTAGTGACAAAAGTTTGATTTTATTTCAGGCTTTATTGCTTAAACAAAATTTACATCTCAATAACTTTAAAAATTTCCTAAATAAAAGCCATCCATTCAGCAATGTCTAAATTTTCACTATTTTTGCACGCCAAAATGTTTGAAATACATTTGCAATAATTTAATTCCTACAAAATGATTTTACCAATTATAGGTTATGGTGATCCAGTTTTAAGAAAAATGTGCGACCCAATTGCGCCCGACTATGCCGACTTAAAACAAACCATTGCCAATATGTTCGAAACCATGTACAACGCTTATGGTGTTGGCTTGGCTGCGCCACAAGTGGGTTTGCCCATTCGTTTGTTTGTTATCGATACAACGCCTTTTAGTGATGATGAAGATTTAGAAAAGGCAGAGCAAGAACAACTTAATGGTTTCAAAAAAGTATTTATCAATGCCAAAATGCTAAAAGAAGAAGGCGAAGAGTGGGGTTTTAACGAAGGATGCTTAAGCATTCCAGAAGTGCGCGAAGATGTGTATCGCAATGAAACCATTACAATCGAATATGACGACGAAAATTTCAATAGAACAACTGCCGTTTTTGACGGATTGATAGCGCGAGTGATCCAACACGAATACGATCACATCGAAGGCATATTATTTACCGATCATATTTCAACCTTAAAGAAGCAATTGATTAAGAAAAAACTGCAAAACATCATGGAAGGCAAAGCGCGACCTGATTATAAAATGAAATTCGTCTCTAAAAAAGGCAGGTAGTTTTTGCTTTTCAATACAAACAATAAATATATTTGTGTCCTTATAAAATTTAAAAAATGAATTTAGAAAAAATATTAGCCATTTCAGGCAAACCAGGATTGTATGTGCTAAAAATCCAAACACGAACCGGTTTTGTAGCTGAATCTTTAATCGATGGAAAAAAAATTACAGTTGGTTTAAGAAGCAATGTGAGTTTGTTGTCCGAAATTTCTATGTACACCAATACCGAAGAAAAACCATTGGCCGAAGTGATGCGTAATATTGCAATTAAAGAAAATGAAGGTCCAGCCATTTCCCACAAAGAAGATAATGATAAATTGGTAGCCTATTTTAAAACCGTTGTACCAGATTATGACGAAGACCGTGTGTATGTTTCCGATATTAAAAAAGTACTACATTGGTACAATATGCTTCAGGCTAAAGGCATGGTCACCAAAGAAGCACCGAAAGCTGCTGATGCCACCGAAGCAACAACCGATGCAATTACAGAAGAACAAACTGTTGTTGCAACAAAAGCAACAAAAGCAAAAACCAAAAAAGAATAACTTTTTTTAAGCCTATTTTAATCCTGTTTGGTATTTTCTAAACAGGATTTTTTATTTTTACACAAAACCCCAACTCATGAATTCCAAACAAGCCCAACTTCAAGCATTTGAAAGACTTTTAAACATCATGGACGATTTGCGCGAAAAGTGCCCATGGGATAAAAAGCAAACCTTACAAACTTTGCGGCACCTTACCATCGAAGAAACCTACGAATTGGGCGATGCTATTTTGGATAATGACCTGAACGAAGTCAAAAAAGAACTGGGCGATTTATTATTGCATATTGTTTTTTATGCCAAAATAGGAAGTGAAACCAATGCTTTTGATATGGCTGATGTTTGTAACGAAATCTGTGACAAACTCATCCACCGTCATCCGCATATTTATAGCGATACAGTAGTAAAAGACGAAGAGGAAGTCAAACAAAACTGGGAAAAACTCAAACTTAAAGAAGGTAAAAAATCGGTTTTAGAAGGTGTGCCAAAAAGTTTACCCGCTTTGGTTAAAGCCAGTCGCATTCAAGACAAAGTTAAAGGTGTCGGTTTTGATTGGGAAGAGCCACACCAAGTTTGGGACAAAGTACAAGAAGAATTGAACGAGTTGCAAGTAGAAGTACAATCCGGAAATCAAGAAAAAATGGAAGCCGAATTTGGTGATGTTTTGTTCTCCATGATCAATTATGCCCGATTTTTAAACATCAATCCTGAGGATGCTCTGGAACGGACAAACAAAAAATTCATCAAGCGCTTTCAATACTTAGAAAGTAAAGCTGGCGCACTCGGAAAACCATTAATGGAAATGACTTTGGCCGAAATGGATGTTTTTTGGAATGAAGCCAAACTTTTGTAATAAGTATTTATTATTACTTTTTTAACATTCTTAAAAAAGGTAAAATCATAATTACCCAATTAAAATCAACGCATAGGAAAAATAGCAATTCCTAACTTGATACTTCGGATGCCAGAAACGGGGGATCTTAACGCAATATTTTAACTTTTGATTTCCTAAGTGTACGTCCTAATACTACTTTAAATTTTCAGATTGTATTTGGAGTGTCATTCGCAACAAAAAAAAATCCTATATTTGAAATCAAACCAAAACAATCTAAAACCAACCCATGTCAGAAAAACACGAATTGCAACGTTCATTAGGATTAATTGATGCCACAAGTTTAGTCGCCGGCTCGATGATCGGTTCCGGAATTTTTATTGTCACTTCGGCAATGGCAAGAGATATTGGTTCTGCAGCTTGGCTTTTAGTAATTTGGCTTGTCACAGGTTTGCTTACGATGACGGCCGCTTTGAGTTATGGCGAGTTGGCCGGAATGATGCCCAAAGCGGGTGGACAATTTGTTTACATCCAACGTGCCTACGGAAAACTGATTTCTTTTTTGTACGGATGGACGGTTTTCACGGTCATTCAAACCGGAGTGATTGCCGCTGTTGCAGTCGCTTTTGCCAATTATACCGCTGTTTTTTTTCCGATTTTAGAAAATAAATTAATTACAATTGGTACTGGTTTTTCGTTTTCCAACAAACAAATATTGGCCATGATAAGTATTGTATTGCTTACTTATATTAATACAAAAGGTGTAAAAACAGGAAAAACGATACAACTGTTTTTTACTTCTGCCAAATTAATTGCTTTGTTTGCTATCATCATTTTAGGTTTGTATTTTGGACTAAAAACCGATGTGCTTACAAATAATTTTGCCAATATGTGGAATGCAAGTAAAACCGTTTTGAATGAAGACGGCACAATCACGATAACAAAATTAGCAGGGGTAGCCCTTTTAGGCGCTGCTGGAGCAACCATTATTAACTCGCTTTTTTCGAGTGATGCTTGGAATAATGTGACTTTTATCGCGGGCGAAATCAAAGATCCCAAAAAGAACATACCGAGAAGTTTGTTTTTAGGCACACTCATTGTTACTATAATTTATATTTTGGCCAACATCGCTTATTTGGCACTTTTGCCGATGCAAGGCACACCTGGTTCTGGAACTGCACTCGAAAATGGAATTATGTTTTCGAGCCAAGACCGAGTAGGAGCGGCTGCTGCCAGCATGATTATGGGCAACGTTGGTGTTTTTGTCATGGCAGCATTGATTATGGTTTCGACTTTTGGTTGCAATAGTGGTTTGATTCTTTCAGGCGGAAGATTGTTTTATGCCATGGCAAAAGATGGTTTGTTTTTTAAGGAAGCAGGGCATTTGAACTCAAATGATGTTCCCGAAAAAGCACTTTGGTTCCAATGTATTTGGGCTTGCGTTTTGTGTGTTTCTGGGCGCTATGGCGATTTGTTGACTTATGCTACTTTTGCCTCTTTGCTTTTTTATATACTCACTATTTATGGTGTTTTTATTTTACGTAAGAAAGAGCCATTGACCGACAGACCTTATAAAGCTTTTGGCTATCCAATAATTCCAGCTCTGTATATCGTTGTTACAGCAGCAATCTGTGGTACATTATTGATTTATGACACTTTCAATACAGGTTTGGGTTTGTGTATTGTAGCACTCGGCATTCCAGTGTATTATTTGGTAATGAATAAAAAGGAAGTAGTAAAATAAAAGCTATTTTTTTACAAATTGAATTATGTAGTTCATGCAATTGATCATTTCAAGCCAAATTTAAAAATGCCAACCAAAACAAAAAAAAACCGTTTCAAATATCGAAACGGTTTTTTTATAATTTACTCTTGCACATTCAAATTCCTTATTTGTTTGAGTTTGTCTTTCAAAACCAATAATTCTTCTTTGTGCTTTTCGATGTTTTTGCGAACTTCTAAAACAATCGAATTTTCTTTTTTAGCATTGCGTGTATTGGTAAAAAACTGAATGTTATTCTCTAACTGAAAAATTTCTGATTGCACTTCTTCAATTTTGCGCATCAAAAATACTTTTTCGTTATCCAATTTTCTGGTGTCGTTAGCATCAGACAATTGATCGATTCGGTTGTTAAAACGCATCATATCAGAATCTTTTTTGCTTAAGCTTAATTTTTCGAATAAGCCATCCAAAATCTTATTGAATTTTCCATCAATATGTTTTCTCGAAAACGGCACTTTTCCAAAACCTTTCCAAACTTCAATATGCGCTTTAATCGCATCCAAATCGGTTTTGTGATCACCTACCATTTCAAAATCTTTGATGATTTCGATATAGGCTTTTTTCTTGTCAAATGCTTCAATTTCTTCACTATTGGCTTCCGATTTTTGCGCTTTTAAACGTTCAAAATATTGGTTGCAGGCGTCCTTAAATTCTTTCCATATTTTATCAGAAAATTTTCGTGGCACATGACCAATTTGCTTCCATTCTTCCTGAATCTGTTTTACTATTGGTGTTGAAGCGGCAAAATCTTCACTGTCTTGCAGCGCAATGGCTCTGGCAACCAATTCCATTTTTCTATTCAGATTGTCTTGTTGGTCTTTTTTAATGTCCTTGTAGAATGAATTTTTTAAAACATTAAAATTGCGAACGGCCGTTTTAAAAGCACTCCATGTACTTTCATTAACTTCTGAAGGCACTTTTCCAACAGCAAAAAAAGCATTGCGTAACGCTTCTACTTTTTCAACTTGACCTTGCCAAGAAGCATGAGCAGCCATTTTTTCTTGTGCTAAAATTTCAATTTGGGCAATAATTTCTTTTTTTAATTCTAAATTTTCATTTTCTTTTGCTCGCAACGCTTCAAACAAAACTTCGCGTTTGTCATGCATTTGTTTGGTTAAAGCCGAAAATTCGTTCCAAATTGTATCGCGATGTTCTTTTGATACTGGTCCGATATCTTCTTTCCAGATTTTATGTAAATCTTGTAATTCACGAAACGCTTTGTTAATATCTGGTTCGTTGACCAATAATTCTACACGGGCAATAATTTTTTGTTTTTGCTCTAGATTGTGTTTGAAATCAATATCGCGGGCTTCTCTGTCTAGGTGAAGGTAATCATAAAAATTTTCTACATGAAAGTGAAAATTATTCCACACATGGTTGTACTTGTCTTTCGGAATTGGTCCAGCATTTTTCCATCGATCGCGTAAATCATTAAAATGTTTGAGCGTATCTTTTATATTTTCTTGAGGATTGATGAGGTTTTTTAACTCTTCGACAATAGCGAGTCGGGTTTCTAAATTGGATTTCAAATTGCTTTCTAAGCTTTTGAAATGGGTATTTTTTTTATCTCTAAACTGCGAATACAATTGATCAAAAGTCGACTTTAGCGGCAAATGAAAGTGAAATTCTTCGTTGCTTTCGTTGTCAGAATCTTTTTGTTCTGCTAAAAAGGCATCCTTTTTTTCTTCAATAAAATGATTGTATTTTGCTAAGAAAGCCGTTTTTAATTGCTCAACATGATCTCGTACCGACATTACTTTTTCAACAACAACCAACTTTTCGAGTTCAGCGACCAAATCTTCCATCGACAAAGTATCATAATCTAAGGTTGGAATTTCATGACGCGCTGCCAATGTTTCATCTTCACTTTCTTCGGCATTGGTTTGGGCAATCGCATCAATTGCGACTTGGTGTACTGCCTCTTGCGATGTTTCAATCATAGGAGCATCATTTGTCAATTCTGCTTCAGTAAGCAAAATCGTTGACGCTTCAATAGTTGCTTCTTCATGAATTGTTGCAACTTCAGTTGATTCATTATCGGAAACTACAACATCATCGATAGGAATATTTGTTGCTTCTTCAGCAATTTCAGCACTATCATTTTCAGACGTATTGACTTCATCATTTTCGGAAACTACCACGTCATCTGAAGCATTAACTGTTGCTGCTTCACCAATTTCCGTAGTCTCATTTTCGGAAGGTCCAACTTCATCTGAAGCAATAACTGCTGCTGCTTCAACAATTTCAGTACTCTCATTCTCTGATGTGCTGACTTCATCAATTGGCGTTGGCGTTGCTTCTTGCGCAAGATTTTCTACATTTCCATCTGCGTCTTGCAGGCTGTCATTCTTTTCTTCTAACATTTGATCAATGTTTATGGTTCTTATTTTTGAGGCGGAAAGGTAGTAAAGGCTGACTTAAATTCAAAGTAAAACTGTAATTTAAAGCGATTTTGTATAAATCAAGGTTTTTTTAGCAGCTCGGTAAAGATTAATTTGAAGTTTTGGATTAATGCTAACTCAGCTATATTGATATAAAATCTTATTTATTCCAAATTGCCCAGGCTTTTTCGGCTTGAAAAATGAGCATTTCTATTCCGTTTTTGGTAACAGCACCATTTTGTTTGGCTTTTTTAAGAAAAAGAGTTGCTTCGGGATTGTAAATCAAATCAAAAGCAATGTGGTCTGGAGTAAAAAAATCATAAGGAATTGCGGGGCAGCTATTGGTGTTTGGACTCGTTCCCAATGGCGTGCAATTGATAATGATGCCATAATCATTCATTATATCTTCTGTAATTTCGTTGTATTTTATGTGGTTATTATCGTTTTTGCGAGAGGCAAAAGTATAGGCAATTCCGAGTTGTTCCAATGCATAAGCCACCGCCTTTGACGCACCACCAGTGCCTAAAATTAATGCTTTGTTATGGTGTTGTTTTAACAATGGTTTCAGCGATTTTTTAAAGCCATAATAATCGGTATTATAGCCTTTTAAGTGACCTTTTTTTGTGATTTTTATGGTGTTTATGGCGCCAATTGCTATTGCTTTTTTAGACAATTTATCCAAAAAAGGCATTATACTTTCTTTGTAGGGAATGGTAACGTTTAATCCTTTCAGATCTGGATTATTTTTGATAATGTTGTGAATTTCAAAAATGTTTGGTATATCAAAATTCTCATAACTACAAATTGCTAAATTTTCAGTTTCAAATTTTTGAGTGAAATACTTTTTTGAAAATGAATAGCTGATATTTTTACCTACTAATCCAAATTGCTTTACAGTTGACATTTTTTGAATAGCGTATTATTTCTTGAGTTTATTAATGGCATTTTGCACCATTTTTCGTGTCCAAATCACAGGAAATAATTCTTTCAATAGGATATGATTCGTAAAATTGAGTCGCAAACCATTGGCCAAGTGAAACTTTGCTTTGGTATCTTCTTGTAACATAAAATACAATCCTGACAAACGGTATTCTACTTCGTAAGCTTCCGGAAAATATTCTGCCGATTGCAACAAAGTTTGAACCGCCGTTTCGAATTCGCCTAAAAATTGCAAAATATCGACCCAAAACAACCAAGTATCCAATTGAAAATCACCAAATTCTACTGCTTTTCTGTAGCCAAATTCGGCTTCTTCAAAAAAGTTCATTTCTTTGTTGATGGTCGCATAACGCTTCCAATACAAACGATTTTGATTGTCAATATTCAATGCTTTATTGACATAAAACAAGGCTTTTTGGTAGTTTTTTTGACGAACATAAAAATCAGTAATAGCAATCCAACCTTTGTCTAAAAGCGGATCTTCGTGTACTGTTTTGTTGAAAAATTTTAAAGCCAAAGCATTATTTCCTAATCGTTCATGGCATTTTCCTATTCGCAATAGCGCATAAGAGGTAGGATCATCCAGTTCAATGGTTTGATTATAAGCTTCGATGGCTTCTTCATAGCGTTTTAACCTTTCGAGTGCTTTGGCT
>CANKZI010000030.1 GCA_947488595.1 Flavobacteriaceae bacterium | reverse complement strand
TGAAAAAAATTAATTATTATTGGCTTTGTTTTTTGTTTTTACTGGTCTAAGAACACAAATCGGATTGTTAAATGATCTGTATTTATGGCAAATGACAGGTTTGATTATTGTTGTAGCTGTAGTCGGAAAATTTTTAGGTAGTGCTTTGGCTTCAAAATTTGTAGGTCAAAATTGGCGCGATAGTTTGACTATTGGCGCGCTCATGAATACGCGTGGTTTAATGGAATTGATTGTGCTCAATATCGGATTGGATTTGGGCGTTTTGACCACCGAAGTTTTTACAATGATGGTCATCATGGCTTTGGTTACTACTTTTATGACAGGACCAGCACTCGATTTAATCAACTTTATCTTTAAAACCAAAGACGTAATTATAGAAGATGAGGTGCTTTCGAATAAGAAATTCAAAATATTGATTTCGTTTGGAAATTCAGAACGTGGAAAAGCATTATTGCGATTGGCAAATGGGTTTGTTAAGAAAGAAAATGCCAATGCGGTTGTAACGGCGATGCACCTGACTTTGAGCAATGAGCTCCATTCGTTTGATTTAGAAGACCAAGAAAAGAAGAGTTTTGCACCTTTGCTTTTAGAATCGGAACAATTGAATCAAGAAATTGTTACTCTTTTTAAAGCATCAAATGATATCGATACCGATATTGTTGAAATTGCAAATAATGGCGAGTATGATTTGCTTTTGGTTGGTTTGGGACAATCTATTTTTGAAGGCACTTTGCTCGGAAAGGTTTTGGGATATACCACAAGAATCATCAATCCTGACCGTTTAATAGACAAGTTTATTGGCAAAGAAGGATTGTTCGAAAATTCTCCTTTCGACGAAAGAACACGTCAGATTATTGCTAAAAGCAAAATGCCTGTCGGAATTGTAGTCGATAAAGATTTAAAAAGTTTGAAACATATTTTCATGCCTATTTTTAGTCAAGATGATGCGTTTTTGATTGATTATGGTCAGAAATTAATTGCGAATAATGATTCAAAAATCACTTTAATTGACCCCAACGACGCAATAAAAGACAATAAAAGCATTTATGAAAAAATTGATTTTATTGAAAGCAAAACACCCAACTACATCGCCATGATGGAAAACCCAATCATCAAAAAAGATTTTTTAAGAAAACAAGACATCATGATTATCAGTCTTGAAAGTTGGAAAAAATTAGTCAATTCGCAAAGCACTTGGCTTAGCAATATTCCTTCGGTTTTAATTATTAAGCCGTAAGTAAATCAAAAGGCATGAAGTCTTAAATTTAAAACAATAAAGTATTCCAAAAGTATTTGAAAATCAGTCAATAATCAAATGCCAAAATTAAAAACAAAACTCAACTTTATTGCAATATTTTCTTCAAAACGCATTAACTGATTGGGGCCATAGCGGTAAAAACCAGTCAAACCAAAACCTTTAAAAATTTGGTTCAATTCGATTCCCGATTCAAAATAACCTTTGTCCAAAGTTTTATAACTAATTCCCACATGTTGTTCTGGATTTTTCATGTTACCCCAAGCCATTCGAGAGACCAATACTAAAGATGGCTTTACTTTTTTGAATAAAGTAACTCTTTTGAAGCCATGTTTCAATTGAAAAAGCGCATATTCACTAGAGAAAAACTCATTAAAATACATGGTTTCAAAACTATTTTTTCCAGCAATGGTAATGCGTTGGAGCAATTTATCTTTGTTCAAGTTATTTGGCGAAGTATTGTATAAATGCGTCAGCGGCACATCACCTTGGGCATATCCAGCCTCAATTAAAACAGCAGATTTTTGTCCGTTGAGGTATTTTTTTTCATATTCCACTCTAAAATCAAATTTGCTAAATTTAAAATCATTGTCCAATACACCAGGCAAAGCTTGTGTGATTTGAAAAGTAAATTTAGGAAAACGTTTTTCGATTTCTAAACGTCCAGTGGGCGTTTGCATATAATCGCTAAACGGATTCCATTGCAACGATGCCATCGCTGTGGTGATGTTAAAAACCGAATAAAATTGATTATTTGGGTTAAAAGTATATTCAAATTTTGGATCAATCCGACTTTGTGTCAGTTGCCAAATACTTTCGGTTTTCGGAATAATTTTAGTTTCGATATAGCCTCTCCAATTTTGATAACCATAAAATGTACTTACGTTGATCGGCCGCGGATCATACAATTTAAAAATGCGCTTGTCGATAATAAATGATGTACTTGCAATCTCACGAATATCATCTGTATAAGAACCACCAATCCAAGTGTTGGAGAATTTACCAATCCGAAATGCTGCTCCCAAATTGTATTTAAAAGCACCGTCTTTAGTGGCGTAAGCCGAATAACCTTCGATTTTGAATATTCGCGATAATTTTTCATTTGTCACACCACCCAGTCCAGCCCGAAAACCTTCGTAATTGTTGTAACTCAACAAATACCGCAAATCGATATCAACAGGTCCTATTGGTAAATAACCATTAAGAATTTTTCGACCAATTCTTATCTTTTTTTCAATTTTTTCCTTTTTGGCAATGCTGTCCAATACTAAATAAGTACGCGCACTTCGGTAGTCGGTGCTGTCTTTGCGGTACTTATTCCAAAAATCATCATCTTTTTTAATCGCGCTGTCTTTTATTTCTATCGCTATCGACGGTTTTTTTATAACGACCGGAATGTTGTATTGTGCTTCAAAATAATGCGTTTTTGAAAGCAAATAAGTAAAATCGGAAGCCTGTTTTTTTCGTTGCGGAATACTGTCATTGCTGTCGGCATCAAATTTCAATGTTTCGCCCAAAATCCGGATGTCTTCTTCGTTTTTGCCTTTTACAATTTTAAATGATTTGTCTTTTGGAAACCAAATTTTGTAGTTTTCGAGGTATTCAAAATCATGCGTTCCCGTAATATCCAAAACACTTTTGATGCGCATGATTGCTTTGGCAACCGCATAATTTTCGGCGTCAATATAAAGTAAACCCCGCAATCCAGCACTGTTTTTCTTCTTTTTTGGTTTAAAATAAAGCAATATTGTTTTTCGGTTTTGAAGCGAAACGGTGTCCAATAATTGGAAACTATAATTGGTCAGTGCATCTTTTGCGATCGGACTGTTGTATTGGGATTCAAAAAGTTCATAGTTATTGTCATAAACAGAAAATGATTGTAAATGAAAAGCAATAACTTCATAAACAGGTTGCGAAAAACCAGCCATTTTGGTGCCTAAAATCGTTTCCTTTAAATTGTTGTTACTGAATTGAAATTGCGATACTTTCTCGGTTTGAAACAAATGCTGTTTGTCGATTATCTTTTTAAATTTATAATTCGAAGAATCCAATTTGGTGAATTTTTCCCCACTGATATTCTCGGTAAAAACCGAATCAATCGCATTGCTGATAGAATCTGGATGGGCTGTAATCACTAGTTTATTAAACGACTTGAACTGAAATGTAGACAGTTTTTTTTGTGGATTGTTGTTGTTTTTTTGTTGGATTACTTTTTTTATAATTTCGTTGGCTGGATTGTTCTTATTTAAAACAACTTCATTAAGACTTTGTGTTTTTGCGTAAAGCAAGACGATATAGTAATTTTTGTCGTTAGAAATTGGTATTATTTTCGACCCAAATCCGATGTAGGAAAAAGAAAGTTTATTCGACTTGGTTGACAACAAAAATTTCCCGTCAATATCAGTAATTGCAAACTCTTGATCGCCTGATGTGATGTTGGCAAACGGAAGTACTTCGCCGGTTTCGGCATTTTTCACAATTCCTTTTACAGTGATTTGTGCTTGCAAGGAAAACGAAAAGAATAAAAAAAATACAACGAATTGCTTCATTAAACGGGTTTAAATAAAATGGCTGTTTCTTTATACAATATTGAACAAACTTTCGGAATACTAATTGATAATGCTTGACGCCAATTTTTGCTACAAAAATAAGAATAAAAAAACCCGCATAAAGCGGATTTAATATTGAATTAACTAAAGCTAGACTTTCATTATTTCGGCTTCTTTCACTGCCAAAAGTTCATCCACTTTTCTGATAAAAGTATTGGTTAAGTTTTGCACTTCTTCCTCGGCACTTTTACAAATATCTTCAGAAGTGCCTTCTTTTTCTAATTTTTTGATATCAGAGTTGGATTCTTTTCTCACATTTCTGATTCCGATTTTAGCATCTTCGGCTTCAACTTTGGCTTGCTTAGCCAGATCACGACGGCGTTCCTCTGTCAAAGGTGGCACTGAAATGATAACCACATCACCATTATTCATTGGATTAAAACCAATATTGGCAATCATTATCGCTTTTTCGATGGTGTGCAACATGTTTTTTTCAAAAGGTTGCAACGTGATGGTTCTGGCATCGGGAACACTAATTTTTGACACTTGTGAAAGCGGTGTTGCTGCACCATAATAATCTACAAAAACACTCCCTAACATTGCTGGCGAAGCTTTTCCAGCACGGATATTTAAGAACTCTTTTTCTAGATGCGCAATAGAGCCGTTCATCGCTTCTTCGGTGCTATCTAATATAAAATCAATTTCTTCAGTCATTTTTTTTAGATTTTTAGTCCCAAATGATTGGGGATATTTTTTATAAAATTTTATAAAAGGCTATAAATCATTAAACATTAACCAATGTTCCAATATTTTCGCCTTCGCAGATTTTCATTAAATTACCTTCTTTGTTCATATCAAAAACCACAATCGGCAGTTTGTTTTCTTGACTCAAAGTAAAAGCTGTGGTATCCATAACGTTCAACCCTTTTTTTAAGACATCTTCAAAAGAAATAGTGTCAAATTTTTTAGCCGAAGGATCTTTTTCGGGATCGGCTGTATAAATGCCATCGACCCTTGTACCTTTCAAAATCACGTCTGCATGAATTTCTACACCTCGCAGTACAGCGGCGGTGTCGGTCGTGAAATACGGATTTCCAGTTCCTGCGCCAAAAATTACAATCCTCCCTTTTTCCAAATGGCGAACTGCCCTTCTTTTAATATAAGGTTCTGCAATGGCTTCGATTTTTAAAGCGGTTTGCAAACGGGTCAACATCCCTTTGTCTTCGAGTGCGCCTTGTAACGCCATTCCGTTGATAACTGTTGCCAACATGCCCATGTAATCGCCTTGAACGCGATCCATCCCATTGCTAGCGCCTGCAACACCTCTAAAAATATTTCCACCACCAATAACGATTGCGATTTCTACTCCTTTGTCATGAATTTGCTTGATATCGGCAGCGTATTCAGACAATCGAACAGGGTCAATGCCATATTGTCTTTCGCCCATTAATGCTTCGCCGCTTAATTTTAGGAGTATTCTTTTGTATTTCATTATTTGATTTATTAATTTTTAGTTGCGTTGTGCAAATATATACATATTCTTTTTTTGTGAAATACTCTTTTATGAAAATATGCGATGTCGAAGCAACATTAAATTTTGTAATTATTTAGGATTAAATTGATATTGTTTTATTTGTTTAAAAAGCTAATTTTGTCTTAATCATTAATAAAAAAACATGAACACCATTATCGCCAAAGCTTTATTTAATAGTCATTCTTATTTTGAATACAAAAAAATAATTAGTGATTTATTGCTCGAAAGCAAATCAACAGGACCATTACAGTCCGAAGAGTTAACGCTATACAGTAGTTTGAATACGACCAGAATGAATCGTTTAGATAAGACCATCACTATTAGCAACGAAAATATTTCGGTACTAAAAGATTTAAAAAAAGACTATTTATGGATTGTAATTTCTGAAGGTTGGTGTGGAGATGCTGCGCAATTATTGCCGATTTTTGATAAAATGGCTGCTGAATCCAATAAAAACATAGAAATGAAAATCGTCTTGCGCGACGAAAACGAAGCATTGATGAATTTATTTTTGACCAATAAAACAAAATCGATTCCAAAATTAATTATTATCGATAAAGCAAACGGTCTTTTTCTTGATCATTGGGGACCAAGACCAAAAGCAGCATCTGATTTAATAAAAGAGTACAAAGAAAAAGTTGGTGTTGTTGATGAAAATGCTAAAACTGAATTGCAATTATGGTATTTGCATGACAAAGGGACTAGTACTCAAAATGAAATTACAGCCATAATGAAAGCATTAGACGAGCAATGATGCTATTTTTACAGATACATTTCAACCAAACCTTCAGGCAAATTCATAATAACTTTTTTATTCGCTCGATCGATTTTTACTAGAAAAAGATCAATCATCGGAATCAACATTTCGATTTCGCCTTTCAAAACTTCAAAAAGCGGTTGGGCAGTAGTGTCGTTTACGGCTTGAATTTTTCCGAAAACACCCAAACGTTGGTCTTCAATTTCAAAACCAATGACTTCGTGAAAATAAAATTTATTTCCCGTAAGTTTAGGTAACATTTTTAAAGGAAGATAAATGGCGTTACCTAAAAGGGCATCAGCCTCCTCTTCATTTTTTACATCTTCAAAACGAATCCGTAAAAAATCATTTTTGTGCAATGAACTGGTTTCAATAAAAAAAGGAACCAAGTGTTTGTTGCATTCAACAAACACTGATTCCAAATTTTCGTACAATTCGGGTTCGTCTGTGTCTAAATAAGCCAGGACTTCACCTTTAAAACTGAATTTTTTCGCGATTTTACCTAAATAGAAACAATCTTCTTTACGCATTATCGCAGTATAAATTAAGCCTGTGCTTCTTCAGTATTTTCTTCTGCTGCAACATCAGCAACAGGGGCTTCCTCTGCAGTGGTTTCAGCAACCGCTTCGGTTTCGGCAATAACTTCTTCTTCAATAGTTTCTTCTTCAGCAACCTCTTCAACTGGTGTGTTGGCAGCAATCAAATCAGCTTCAGCTTGTGCAGCAGCAGCCAAACGTTTTGCATTAACCGCTTGTTCTGCTTTAAAAGCTTTCGCTTTAGCGTCTGCTTGATCTTTGGTCAATCCTAATTTTTTAGCATCTACTTTACCAGATTTTTCATCTAACCATGTCGCTAATTTTGCATCTGCTTGTTCTTGCGTCAGAGCACCTTTTGTAACGCCTCCATCTAGGTGGTGTTTCAATAAAGCACCTTTATAAGAAAGTATTGCTCTTGCAGTATCTGTAGGTTGCGCACCATTGTGCAACCATTGTACAGCGCTATCAATATTCAAATCGATAGTTGCAGGATTTGTGTTTGGATTGTATGTACCAATTTTTTCAAGGTATTTACCATCTCTTTTCGAGCGCGCATCGGCAGCTACAACCCAGTAAAAAGGTTTTCCTTTTTTTCCGTGTCTTTGTAATCTAATTTTTACAGGCATAATCTTATGATTAAATATTGAGGTACTCGACCTCTGTTAATTAAGGGTGCAAATATACATCTTTTTTTTACTCAAACTAATTTGTTGTTAATTTTTAATGCTTTGTTTAAGCGGTTTTTCGTTAAATATTGCATACATGCATGAATTTATTTAATTTTTTTTAGCATATTTCGTTTTAAAAACTATTTTTGTACTTAATTATTTTAAAAACATCCTAACTCTAAATTTATATTTAATGAAAAAATTACTGTCCTTATTGATAATTTTGGTTGCTTTTTCTGCATGTGAAACCGATGTTAAGTTTAATGACCCAGGATTTCAAGCAAGAAAAGATAATTTTTTATGGAGATCAGATCTTACTGCTGCTGGTTTTGAATCTGATGATGTAACGGTTGATCCAAACAATGGTGTGATGACCATAACTGCAAACAAAGGATTAGAAATTGTTACCTTAAAGTTGCCTTTTAATTTGACAGTTCCGATCAACAAACTCTCTCCTTTAGTATACCAATATGGTTATAATAACGTAGATTCAAGTACTGATGATGAAATTAGTGCTAGTTATGTATATGCTGAAGACGCTACTTCTTTAGAATATGTAGCCGGTTTCGGATTCAATGAAGATTTAATCGACAAAGGCAACATACAAATCACAGTTAATGCTTATGATCCAGTTGAAAAAACAATATCAGGATTTTTTAAATTTAATGCAAAATACCAAGGCGATAGTTCGTTGGTTCCTGAAAATGTAAATTTTCAAGAAGGCGCTTTTTATAACATCCCGATTTTCTAATATTGAAAGTATGCATAAACAAAAGCCATCCTATTTAGGGTGGCTTTTTGCTTTATTTACTTTTGGATACTTTGGCAAAATAAGAGTCGGACGATATTACAAAATGGAAAACAATTATTGGTGAACCACCTCGTTCATCGATTGGTCTGTTCACTGAAAATCACTGTAAATATTTTTGAAATTTTAGTTTCTATAGTTTTAATTAGAAAGCCTGGCAACGGCAGCATGCTTCCGACAGTCAAAAAAAATAATAGATGGATATACCGCCATTATTAACGTAAAAGATAAAATCAACAACGTCAAAAGATTTTCTTGCAATAGCCAAAGGCAATTAGATGAGGCCTAGTGTTAAAGTTATTTTTTCTTATTGCAGAAATAATCTAATATATAGTAGATTACAAAAAAATAAGATTACATTTGTTTGAATTATAATAAATAGTACATATGAATATTTTTGTTGGAAGCCTTCCATTCAGTATTGAGGAAGCAGATTTAAGAGAGTCTTTCGAGGCTTACGGAGCAGTAGATTCAGTTAAAATTATCAGTGATAAATTTACTGGAAGAAGTAAAGGATTTGGTTTTGTTGAAATGCCAAATGACGAAGAAGCACAAAAAGCAATTGACGAATTGAACGGTGCTACAGTTCAAGGTCGTGCAATTGTAGTAAATAAATCAGAACCAAAACCGGAAGGCGAAAGAAGAAGCTTTGGTGGTGGCGGTGGTGGAAACCGTGGTGGCGGAAGTCGTCCAGGTGGAAGCTATGGAGGCGATCGCAACAGTGGCGGTGGCGGATATGGTGGAAACAGTCGTGGTGGAGACAACCGTGGCGGAGGAAACCGTGGCGGTTACTAATAACTCATTCCACTTTATTAAAGTATTGTCTTAAGGTTAATTATCAACTTTCAAACTTCATTAAAAAACCATTCATCATTATTTGATGGATGGTTTTTTGTTGATAACTTATCCCAAATTCTTGGCTAAAAAATCATAAATTTGATTTTGCTTTTTTGCTATTTTATGCAATAATAAATACTTCAAATTCAGTTATGTACTTAATTTTTGATACCGAAACCACCGGCCTTCCAAAACGTTGGGACGCACCAATTACTGATACCAATAACTGGCCAAGGTGTATTCAAATTGCATGGCAACTTCATGATGCGATGGGGAAACTCATCGACCATCAAGATTATTTAATCCAGCCCGAGGGCTTTAATATTCCGTATGATGCCGAAAGAATTCACGGCATTTCGACCGAATTGGCACAAGCCGAAGGAATTTCGTTATTAGAAGTCTTGGCAAAATTTAATGTTGCATTATCAAATACCAAATTTATAGTTGGTCAAAATTTAGGTTTTGATCTCAATATTATGGGTTGCGAATTCCATCGTTTAGCGATCGCCACCAATATGAATGCAATGCCCGTTTTAGATACGTGTACCGAGGTTACTGCTTCTTTATTAAAATTGCCTGGTGGTCGTGGTGGAAAATTTAAATTGCCAACCTTGACCGAGTTGCACCAGTATTTATTCAATATTCCTTTTTCTGAAGCACACAACGCTACTGCCGACGTTGAAGCGACCACGCGCTGTTTTTTTGAATTGGTGCGTCGTGAAATTTTTACCAAAGAAGAATTAGATGTTACACCGGATTATTTTAATGATTTTCAGAATAAAAACCCGCGAGAAATTCAGCTTATCGGATTGCAACACATCAATCTTAAAGCCGCTTCTGATAAAATAAGACAGCAATTTGGCGAAAAACAAACTGAAAAAATTTCTAAACAAGCACTTTCTGATAACAAGCAGACTTTGGTGGGTACCCAATTTGCACATTTGCACAACCATACCCAGTTTTCGGTTTTGCAATCTACCATAAGTGTTGCCGCACTTGTTAAAGCTGCTGCTCAACAAAAAATGCCGGCCGTAGCCATTACCGATCATGCCAATTTGATGGGCGCTTTTCATTTTGTTCGCGATGTGCTCAATCATAATAAGGCAGCCGAAGCAAAAAATAACGAAGCCATTGAGAAAGGGGAGTTGGCTACCGAAGTAACAATGAAACCTATAGTGGGTTGCGAGTTTTTTGTGTGTGAAGACCATGCCGACAAATCCCGAAAAGACAATGGATATCAAATAGTGCTTTTGGCAAAAACCAAAAAAGGCTATCACAATTTGGCCAAAATGTCTTCAATTGCCTACACAAAAGGGTTTTATTATGTGCCTAGAATAGATAGAAAAATAATACAAGAATACAAAGAAGATCTTATTGTTTTGTCAGGTAATTTGTATGGCGAAATTCCAAATAAGATTTTAAATCTTGGCGAAAATCAAGCCGAAGAGGCACTTTTGTGGTGGAAAAATGAGTTCGGAGCTGATTTTTATATTGAGTTGATGCGCCACAATCAAGAAGATGAAAACCGTGTAAATTCTTCATTGGTAACACTCGCCAAAAAGCATGAAGTCAAAATTATTGCCACCAACAATACTTTTTATATTGACAAAAGTAACGCCAACGCTCACGATATTTTGCTTTGCGTGCGCGATGGCGAAAAACAAACAACGCCAATTGGCCGAGGGCGTGGTTATCGATTTGGTTTGCCCAATCAGGAATATTATTTCAAATCGGGCGACCAGATGAAACAACTTTTTAGCGATTTGCCCGAAGCCATTTCAAATATTGCTGAAATTGTTGATAAAATAGAAATATTTAGTTTGGCACGCGAGGTTTTGCTTCCAAAATTTGATATTCCAAATGACTTTTTAGTTGAAGAAGACGATATAGATGCCGGAAAACGTGGAGAAAATAAATTCTTGCGGTTTCTTACTTATCAAGGTGCTAAAAGAAGGTATCCTGAAATGGCTGATGAGACCATTGGATCGGAAAAGGCCAAAGAAATCAAAGAGCGAATTGATTTTGAACTACTGACAATCGAAAATTCGGGTTATCCAGGTTACTTTTTAATTGTACAAGATTTTATAGCCGAAGCGCGCAATATGGGTGTTTCTGTCGGGCCTGGTCGTGGTTCTGCAGCAGGTTCTGTCGTTGCCTATTGTTTGGGAATTACCAATATAGATCCGCTTTTGTACAATTTGCTTTTTGAAAGATTTTTGAATCCAGACAGGGTTTCATTACCCGATATTGATATCGATTTTGATGACGAGGGCCGTAGCAAAGTCATGGATTATGTCATCAATAAATACGGTTCGAAACAGGTGGCGCAAATCATAACCTATGGTACAATGGCTGCAAAATCCGCCATTCGCGATACCGCACGTGTTTTGGATTTACCTCTTTTTGAAGCCGATAAAATTGCCAAGCTGATTCCGTTTAATCTCAATTTGGCTAAGATTTTTTCTTACGATGATGCCAAACTTAAATCCAGTTTGCGTCCAGAAGAATTAGAGAAAGTAAAAGAACTAATCGCGTTAGCAAAAGCCAATGACTTGGGCGGCGAAACCTTGCAGCAAGCACAAATTTTAGAAGGAAATCTCCGAAATACCGGCATTCACGCTTGCGGTGTCATCATTACACCAAGCGATATTACCAATTTTGTTCCGGTGGCTACAGCCAAAGATTCTGAATTGTATGTGACGCAATTTGACAACTCTGTTGTTGAAAGTGCCGGATTGTTGAAGATGGATTTCTTGGGTTTAAAAACGTTGACACTTATAAAAGATACGGTCAAATTAGTGAAATACAGAACCGGAAAAGATATTGATCCAGATCGTTTTCCGATAGATGATACCAAAACATACGAATTATTTCAACGCGGCGAAACGGTTGGTATTTTTCAGTATGAAAGTGCGGGCATGCAAAAATACATGAAGGAATTAAAGCCGACTGTTTTTAACGATTTGATTGCAATGAATGCATTGTACCGTCCGGGTCCGATTGCCTATATTCCGAGTTTTATCAAACGAAAAAACGGCGAAGAAAAAATAGAATACGACCTCGAAGCTTGCGAAGAGTTACTAAAAGATACTTACGGAATTACAGTTTACCAAGAGCAAGTAATGCTTTTGTCGCAAAAATTAGCTGATTTTTCAAAAGGTGATGCCGACGTTTTGCGAAAAGCGATGGGGAAGAAGCAACGCGATGTGCTCGATAAAATGAAACCGAAATTCATCGCACAAGCTGCTGCGAAGGGGCATGCCGAAGATAAACTTGAAAAAATTTGGAAAGACTGGGAGGCTTTTGCCGAATATGCTTTTAACAAATCGCATTCTACTTGTTATGCTTGGATTGCGTACCAAACAGCATTTTTAAAAGCCAATCATCCCGCTGAATACATGGCGGCAGTTTTGTCTAATAATATGAGTGATATTAAGCAGGTTTCTTTTTTTATGGAAGAATGTAAACGCATGGGACTTCAAGTTTTGGGACCAGATGTCAACGAGTCATTTTATAAATTTACGGTCAACGCCAATAATGCGGTTCGGTTTGGAATTGGTGCCGTTAAAGGCGTCGGAATGGGCGCTGTTGAAACCATTGTTGCCAACCGAAAAGACAGCAAATACAAATCGATTTTTGATTTGGCAAAACGCGTTGATTTGCGCGCTGCGAATAAAAAAGCCTTTGAAAATTTAGCTTTGGCCGGTGGATTTGATTCTTTTTCTGCAACCCATCGGGCACAGTATTTTCATGAAGAAGGCGATAATATTACATTTTTAGAAAAAGCAATAAAATATGGCGCCAAGTTCCAAGAAAACGAAAACTCATCGCAAATAAGTATGTTTGGCGAAACCAGCGAAGTTCAAATCGCCGAGCCGATTGTGCCGCCTTGCGAAGATTGGAGTACGATGGAAAAATTGGCGAAAGAGAAAGAAGTTGTTGGTATTTATATTTCGGGACATCCGCTTGATGATTATAAATTTGAGATGGATTATTTTTGTAAAGACAAGCTCGAAGCTTTAAAAAATCTAGAAATTCACGTCAATAAGAACTTGGCTTTTGGCGGAATCATTACCAATGTACAGCACCGCGTGGCCAAAAATGGTAAAGGTTGGGCTTCATTTGTGCTTGAAGGTTATGATGAGAACTACGAATTCAGGATTTTTGGCGAAGAGTATTTAAAATTTCGTCATTTTTTGATTCAGAATAATTTTACTTACTTGAAAGTTTTGGTCAAAGAAGGTTGGGCAGACAAGGAAACCGGCAAAAAAGGAGAGCCGCGATTACAGTTTCAACTCGTTCAATATTTGCAAGACGTTTTGCCCACTTTTGCGAAGAAATTAATTATTACGATCAACGTAGCCGATTTGCAAAATGATTTGATTGAAAAGTTACATACTATTTTTCAAGAAAATAAAGGCGATAATCCGGTGACTTTTGAAGTGGAAGAAATTCAAAAAATTAAAAAAATGATAACCAATGTTGTGGCAACACAAAGTACTGAATTAGAAGACGCTGAAACCAATATTACAGAAAGTATCGAAGTTTTTTCAGATGATGACACAATGATGCCCGTATTTGAAGAAACACCCATCGAAGACTTAATCGAGGTCGAGGAAAAAAAAGTAATTACAAAACTGGTCATGCCAAGTCGCAAATTAAAAATCAAAATTTCGAATGAGTTATTGAAAGCTTTGGTCGATTTGAAGGTTGAATTTAGTTTGAATTAAAATAAATTTATTCATTAAAAAAATTGAAAATTTAATAGCTATGCTTAAATAAAAATAAATGCAGTTGAAAGGACTTTTATTTTCAAAAAGGCATGTAAATGAATGTTTAAAACCGCGACAAAAATGTAGCATCAAGAATTCACAATCAATTCAGCAAATACCAACATAATGAAAACCAATTTTTAATTAACAAAAAAATTAATATTAAATGCCTAGTTTTGTGCTATTAAATAATTAAAGATAAAAAATATGGCTTTAGCAATAACAGATGCAACTTTTGAAGAAGTAGTATTAAAATCAGACAAACCTGTAATGGTCGATTTTTGGGCAGCTTGGTGCGGACCTTGCAGAATGGTTGGACCAGTTATCGACGAAATCGCAACCGAATACGAAGGAAAAGTAGTCGTAGGAAAAGTAGATGTTGATGCCAATCAAGAATTTGCTGCAAAATACGGTGTAAGAAACATTCCAACCGTTTTGGTTTTTCAAAATGGAGAAGTGGTTGGCCGTCAAGTAGGCGTGGCACCAAAACAAACCTATGCCGATTCATTGAATGCACTTTTGTAATTAGCATTGAATTATAAAAAAGCCTGGCGAAAGTCGGGCTTTTTTTTGTTTGATAATTCAAGAATCTTTTAATTTTTAAATCACTCCATCTTTTTATACATTTGGGCTATGAAGATTGAATCACAAATAGAAAAAATTTCGAGTTTCCAACATTTAGAACTTTTGGCAGGTCAAATTGTCGAAGGTTTTATTTCGGGAATGCATAAAAGTCCGTTTCATGGATTTTCTGCCGAATTTGCCGAACACAAAGTCTATAATTCAGGCGAAAGTACCAAGCATATCGACTGGAAATTGTTCGCGAAAACCGATCGATTGTACACCAAACGCTACGAAGAGGAAACCAATTTACGTTGTCATTTGATTATTGATAACTCGTCTTCCATGCATTATCCAAAACTCAAAGAAGCACAGCCATTTTATGAAAGTAAAATTGGATTTTCTATTTTGGCGTCGGCAGTTTTGATGCATTTGCTCAAAAAACAACGCGATGCGGTTGGCTTAAGCGTTTATTCAGATACTTATGAATATTATGCGCCCGAAAAAGGCAGTGACCGCCACCACCGCATGTTAATCAATCAATTGGAGGCGCTTTTAGATAATAAAACAGTAACAAAAAATACAGATACCATTACTTTTTTGCATCAAATTGCCGAAAAAATGCACCGCCGATCTATGGTGGTCCTTTTTACCGATATGTTCCAGTCGGGAATCAATGCTTCTGGCGATGACGCTTTGTTCAACGCGTTACAACATTTAAAGCACAACAAACACAAAGTGGTTTTGTTTCACGTTATTGATGATAAAACGGAGCTGAATTTTGATTTTGATAATGCGCCACGAAAATTCATCGATTTAGAATCGGGCGAAGAAGTCAATATTTTTGCCGATAACGTCAAACAAGAATACGAAAAACAAGTAGCCGCATACTTCAAAAAACTAGCATTAACTTGTGCGCAAAACAAAATTAAGTATGTGCCAGTAAGTGTTGGCGCTAATTTTGAAAAAGTTATAACTACTTATTTGGTTGAAAAACAAACTTTTGGATAGTAGGTTAAAATTATCTTTATTTTTTTTTCTAAAAAGGCTTGTAGAATACAAAATCTATCCTATATTTGCACTCGCAATTAAGCGCAGGTTTGGTAGTTCAGTTGGTTAGAATACGTGCCTGTCACGCACGGGGTCGCGGGTTCGAGTCCCGTCCAGACCGCTTATAGGGATAAAGGTTTTCAGCAATGAAAACCTTTTTTGCCCTAAAATATTTAAGATTAGTTGTGTTGTTTTGCTGCGGCTTTGTAACCCGTAGCGCGGTTTAGTAGTTAGACCAATGAAAAGCTTTCCATTTATTCTGAGTTTATTTCAGAATCTAAGGATGGCTTTTTTGATTTACGGAAGTTGGTGTTTTAACGTTCCGAAAAACGATAATCAATTACAAAACGTTTGGTTTTAAAAGTCAATACTTCTCATTAAAACCTTTTTAGTACTTTATTTTTCAATATATTTGATTATTAAAATTGCGTTATGAAAACCTTACAACTTGCAATCGCTTTATTTTTATTCACTTTTGTTAGTGCTCAAGTTACTTTAAAAATCAACTCATTTCCAACCAATACGCCATCTGATGCAGTAATTTATTTTGCGGGATCTATCAATAATTGGAATCCAGGAAATACGAATTTTATAATGCAGTCCGACGGATTGGGTTCAAAATTAATTGTCATTCCAGAAGGTGTTGGCACCGTTTCCTATAAATTCACCCGAGGCAGTTGGGCAACCGTCGAAGGCAACGCTACCGGAAATTTTTTACCCGATAGGTCGTTCACTTTTACAGGCAACCCACAAACAATCAATCTCACGGTGCAATCGTGGGAAGACCTTGGAGGTTCAGCAAACAATAGTACCGCAGCAGCCAATGTATCGGTTTTAAACAGCACTTTTTATATGCCACAGTTGGATCGAAACAGGAAAATTTGGATTTATTTGCCGCCAGATTATAATACGACCACAAAAAATTATCCTGTGCTTTACATGCAAGACGGACAAAATCTTTTTGACGACGCTACTTCTTTTGCTGGTGAATGGCATGTTGACGAAACTTTAAATACTTTGCATGCACAAGGCGATTTTGGCGCAATTGTTATCGGTATAGAAAACGGTGGCGGCCTCCGAATTGACGAATATTCACCTTGGATAAATCCGAATTATGGCGGTGGAGAAGGCGATTTGTATGCACAATTCATAGCCGAAACGCTAAAACCTTACGTCGATGCCAACTATAGAACTTTAACATCTTCGAATTTTAATGCATTGATTGGAAGTTCTTTGGGCGCAAATATTTCGGTTTACACCGCAACAAAATATCCCCAATTTTTTTCGAAAATAGGAATTTTTAGTCCTGCATTTTGGTTTTCATTATCTGATTTCAATAACAACATTAGTACCACAAACAACGATTTGTCCGATTTGAGAATGTATTTTGTTGCCGGTTTGAACGAATCTTCTACTATGGTCGCCAATATCAATAATATAAAAAATAATTTTCTAGCAAAAAATGTAACGCCCTCAAATATTTTTACAAAAATTGATAGCTTCGGAACACATACCGAATCGTATTGGAGTGGCGAATTCAGTGCTGCTTATCTTTGGCTTTTTCAAGAAGTGAATTTGGATACCACTATTTTTCAAAAGCAAGTATTTACTTATTTTCAAAATAGTGTAGGCATTTTAAATATAGATGGACTTTCCGCACCAAGCGATTTCAGCTTGTTTACCATTCAAGGAAAGAAGTTAACAACAATTCTGCTTTCCAATGGTGAGAATCATTTACCAGCTTCTTTGTCAAAAGGTATTTATTTTCTAAAATCAGAAAAAAATCCAAGTTTAAAAACCATTAAAATTAGTATTTAGTTTGTTGTAATTTAAAAAAGTGCAGATTTATTTTGCCAAACAATCACAATAAATGCACCCAAATAAGCCATACAAACTAAAAATTTCATAAATGAGGAGGCCAAAAAACCAATAAATGAGCCAGTGGCTGCTTTCATTGCCCGATGAGCATCTTTTGAATTATAAATCATTTCGCCCACAAAGGCACCCACAAACGGACCTATTAAAAAAGCAAACGGAATCGGGAGAAAAAGCCCAATTATCAAACCAATATTGGTGCCCCAAACTCCATAACTGCTGCCTCCAAATCGCTTGGTTCCTTTTGCTGGAATAATATAATCCAAAACAGAAATAACTATTGCAATAACCAAAGTGATGCCCAAAATCCAATAATTCATCGCAACGGCATTCGTAAAATACAACAAAAGTAAGCCCAGCCAACTCAAAGTCGGGCCGGGTAAAACAGGTAAAAAACTGCCTAAGACGCCAACAATCATAAAGACAAAACCAATGAGTAACAGCAAATAGTCCATAACTTTTATTTTATTATATTTGAATTTTAAAATTGTGTATTTCAAATACTAAATTAATCATTTGTTCTGTTTAGTTGACATGAAAAAAACAGTTCAGTTTTTGTTTTTTACACTTTTTAAATTGGGTCTGTTTGTCGCTGTTTTTGCACAAGAAAAACCAAGCACCGATTTAGATATTAAACTCAAAATTGCTAAATATTAGAGGTATTTGGGACTTTTAAAGACCAAAAAGAACTTTCGGTAAAATCAAATGCAAAATGACGCAATAAAAGTTATGAAGATTACAGCAATTCGAGAACAAAAAAAAGAACTAATTTAAACACCAAGCCTTGAAAAAAGTACTGCTTTTATTTTTATTTTTTTCGTTGGCATCTTGTCAGTATTTTGACAGGCAAGTGCCTTCCGAAAAGCTTTTATTACAAAATGAACTAAAAGCCATTAATTGGAACGAAGTCGATGTGTTTCCATCGGTTTTAGCGTGCGAAAAAATTGAAGATAAAGCTTTGCGACAACAGTGTTTTTTTGATTTTCTCACACAAACCATCCAGCAAAAATTGAACCTTGATACGTTAACAATTTTGTATCCAGAACTCGATACAATAGGAGTAAAGGTGACTGTTTTTGCTAATTCTGATGTGCAATTCGAACCTCAATTTCCAAAGGATTCGGTCGCCTACGACACCATTATAATTGACAGCATATTGCGTGCCCGATTGGTCGATTTTCCAAAAATTAATCCTGCTTTAAAGCGCGGCATTCCTGTGAAAACCCAATTTATTCTGCCCGTAATTCTCAAAGTTGAATAGGGTTGCAATTTGAAGCTTCTTCCTGCTTTCCTTCCAATCTTTGTTGCCGTCCCGAAGTTTCGGTGCCAGCAAAAAAGGATTTTCCCTCCAATCAGGGCTAGGCATTTTGCTATTTAGTAAACCGTCTTCCTTTCCATTCGTAACTTCCAAAAAAAACCGAATACAACGCCACGCTTACACTAAAAAAA
Source organism: Flavobacteriaceae bacterium (assembly GCA_947488595.1). Lineage (GTDB taxonomy): Bacteria > Bacteroidota > Bacteroidia > Flavobacteriales > Flavobacteriaceae > Flavobacterium. The sequence goes on along the minus strand of CANKZI010000030.1, from coordinate 9,058 downwards.
GGATACAACAAACTGCCAAAAATTAAATGACGAGTCGGTGTTTTTAAAAACAAATTGGTGGAATAAATCAAAATACCATCAATTAAAAATTTGGTCATTAACAATGGGAAACCAATTTTAAATGTAATCATTCCCGACAAAAAAAATCCCAAACCGAGCAACCAACAAAAGTTACCTCCAAAAACCACCAATCCTAAAAATTGGCCATAACGACTTTGATATGAAGTCGTTTTTGATGCCCAACGTACACTTTGAAACCATAAATCGTTCCAATTGTCCAAAGGTTTTGTAACGACAATTGCTTTTTCGGATTTTAGGTAACACACTTTTTCAGGGAAATTGGCAATTGCTTTTTGCAATAAAAATACGTCATCGCCACTTGCAATGGTAGCATTCCCTTCAAATCCGTTTAATTTTTCAAAAAGCGATTTGGTGTAAGCAAAATTGGCTCCGTTGCACATAAAAGGAATTTTTATTCCAAAACTCCCCATCGTTGCGCCTTGCAAACTTGCCAAATACAATTGCTGAAAATGATGTAAAAAAGAAGCTTCAGTTTTGTAGGTTACTGCACCAACAATCATTTCGGGATTTTTATTTTGTATGAAACAATCCAATGTTTTCAGCCAATTTGGATTTACTACACAATCGGCGTCGGTGCTAACAATCCATTCGGTTTTTATAACTTGAATTGCAGTAAGAAGAGCGTCTTTTTTTGGAGCATTTGAAATTCTTCTGTTGTTTAAAACCGTCGTTTTAAATTCGCAACATGGCATTTCAAATCCATCTGTAGAAGCATCATTGACTAAGAAAACCTCAAACAAATGCATCGGATAATGCAATTCCGAAAGACTTTTTAAAAGTAAGGGCAAGTGCGCTGCTTCATTCCGAAAAGGCACAATAATAGAAAATTTTGTTTTTGGACTTATATCAGCACTTTGAAATTTCTTTACTTTTGAAAAGCCGTAAATCAAGGCAATAATTACCAAGAAATAAAGAATCATTATCAAATAAAGCACAATCATTTTTGTTTGATTTTAAAATTCAAAACATAATAGCTTCCGATTACAACGGGCAAAACTACATTTAAAAACCACATTAAAGTAGTAACAAAAACCACAATCCATTCGTTAACGCCAAGCATTCCGAAAAAATAAACGGCAACACTTCCTTTTACGGCGAAGTCCAAAAACTGAAAAGTAGGCAACGACGAAGCTAAAAAATAAACGGTTGCAACGGTTGCCATTAAAGTAAAATAAGGCAAATCCACATCAAATGCCAAAAACAAAAAGTAGTATTGATGCGAAAAAACCAAATACCTACAAATACCCAAAAAGATGTTTTTTTGGTGAATTGGTCTCGAAATTGCATTGATTTTTTCAATTAACTTCTCGATAGAAAAGGTTTTAATTTTAATACTTTTTATCAGCAATCCCAAAGCCAAGAAAATCAAAATCAACAAAACTAAAAGCAAACTCCAACGCCAGTAACCTAAAATCCATAAGCCAATTGTTCCAAAAATAACCGTCAAAATCATTTGAATACCGTTGCAAATTAAATTCAGAAATACCACTTTTTTAGTTTCGGTTTTTTTAAAAAACAAAGCTTTTCCGGCGTATTCTCCCAAACCATTTGGCGTAAATATCCCGGCGGTCAATGCGCCTAAAACTTGTTTTGTGGCTTCATTTAAACCAATTGGATGCAAATGAGCAACGAGATTTTGCCATTTTAAAATTTCAAAAAAACGATTCAGAAAACTCAAAAAAAGAATAAAGGCAATACCCAAAACCGATTGGTTTTTGTTGAATAGCACGATAAATTTTTGCCAATCCAAATGGTCATTGTTGGCCAATTGGTTGTAAATGAAATAAAATGCGCCAGCAACAATCAAAACTTTGAGTGTAAGAACAAGGAATTGTTTAGCTTTGTGAGGAATTGAAATCATTGATGCAAAGAAACAAACTTTAAACCTTAAACTTCAAACAAAAAATTGCCAAACGAACGAATAATTTTAGGAATTGATCCGGGAACAACCATTATGGGTTTCGGACTCATAAAAGTCATTGGAAAAAACATGCAATTCATACAGCTCAACGAATTGCAATTGTCCAAATATGACAACCATTATCAAAAACTAAAAATTATTTTTGAACGCACCATCGAACTCATTGACACCCACCATCCTGATGAAATTGCCATCGAAGCGCCTTTTTTTGGTAAAAACGTACAATCAATGCTCAAATTGGGTCGGGCGCAAGGCGTTGCAATGGCTGCGGGACTTTCACGTGACATTCCTATTACTGAATATGAACCAAAAAAAATAAAAATGGCCATCACCGGAAACGGAAATGCCAGCAAAGAACAAGTGGCTAAAATGTTACAACAACTTTTAGGATTGAAGGAATTACCAAAAAATCTCGATTCTACAGATGGTTTAGCCGCAGCAGTTTGTCATTTTTTTAATTCCGGTAAAACAGTTGGTGAAAAAAGTTATTCGGGTTGGGATGCTTTTGTGAAAGAAAATGAAAAAAGAGTAAAAAAATAGTGTTCAGATTTTAGTGTTCAGACAAAATGATGATAAAATTTCAAGATTTATTAGCCTATAATAAGGGATTTGATGTTGCAATGGAAATTTTTGAAATTACAAAAAACTTTCCAAAACAAGAAACAGTTGCTTTAACAGATCAAATAAGAAGAAGTTCAAGAAGCGTAACAATAACTATTTGCGAATCATATAGAAAGAGGGAATATCCAAAATATTTTCATAGTAAATTGACAGATGCTGATGCTGAAAATTCGGAGACTCAAGGTTGGTTAGAATATGCATTAGCGTGTAAATATATTTCACCGGCAACATTTGAAGCGATTGTTGCTAAATCTCAAGAAGTAGGCAGATTAATTAATTATATGATTTTAAATCCTGGAAAATTTGGTTCAAAAACTGAAAACTAAAATGTATGCTACGAATTTACTGAGCAATATAATCTGACCACTGAATAATATAAAATATGTCCGGCATCTACATCCACATCCCTTTCTGCAAACAAGCTTGTCATTATTGCGATTTTCATTTTTCGACTTCACTGAAAAACAAAGACGCGATGGTTTTCGCGTTGGCCAAAGAAATTGAGCTGAGGAAAGCGGAATTTAGAGATGAAATTATTGAAACCATTTACTTTGGTGGCGGCACCCCTAGTAGATTGCCAATTGCAGATTTGCGTTTACAGCTTGATTCGATTTATAAAAATTATAGTGTTGCAGAAAATCCCGAAATTACACTCGAAGCCAATCCAGATGATTTGTCGGAAGACTATTTGATAGCACTCACAAAAATAGGAATCAACCGCCTTTCCATCGGAATTCAATCTTTTTTTGAAGACGATTTAAAGCTGATGAATCGCGCTCATAATTCGGAAGAGGCAAAGGCAAGTTTGGAATTGGCCACCCAATATTTCGACAATATTTCTATCGATTTGATTTATGGAATGCCAGAAATGAGCAACGAAAAATGGCTTCAAAACATTGAAACAGCTTTGTCTTTTGGTGTTCCTCATATTTCGAGTTATGCGTTGACCGTTGAACCAAAAACGGCTTTACATACTTTTATACAAAAAGGAATAATTCCAAAACTTGACGACGAAGTAGCGCATCAACATTTTCAATTGCTAGTAGACAAGTTGGAGCAAAACGGATTTATTCATTATGAATTGTCCAATTTTGGTAAAGAAAATTATTTCTCCAAAAACAATTCGGCTTATTGGTTGGGCAAAAAATACATCGGAATTGGTCCTTCCGCACACAGTTTTGACGGACAAAAAAGAAGCTGGAATGTTTCCAATAATACTTTGTTTTTAAAGGCAATAGCCGAAAACAAACTGCCTTCTGAAATTGAAGTTTTATCGAAAACAGATGCTTTCAATGAATATATTATGACCGGTTTGCGAACGATTTGGGGTGTTTCTTTAGACAAGATTGCCGCCGAATTCGGTAAAACCTATCTGGATTATCTGAACCAACAAGCCCAAAAATATATAGCACAAGATGTACTTTTTTTAGCTGAAAATATTTTGCGAACGACAGCCAAAGGAAAGTTTTTGTGCGATGGAATTGCTGCTGATCTTTTTTTGGTAAATTTGGAGTAAAAAAACCGCAAGGAACGCAAGGTTTTACGCAAAGTACGCGAAGGGAAGGGTAAAAAAGTATTTTTTTTGACAAATTTGGAGTAAAAGAACCGCAAGGAACGCAAGGTTTTACGCAAAGTACGCGAAGGGAAGGGTAAAAAAGTATTTTTTTTGACAAATTTGGAGTAAAAAAACCGCAAGGAACGCAAGGTTTTACGCAAAGTACGCGAAGGGAAGGGTTAAAAAAGTATATTTTTTGACAAATTTGGAGTAAAAGAACCGCAAGGAACGCAAGGTTTTACGCAAAGTACGCGAAGGGAAGGGTTAAAAAGTACATTCTTTTTGACAAATTTGGAGTAAAAAAACCGCAAGGAACGCAAGGTTTTACGCAAAGTACGCGAAGGGAAGTTTTAATAAAAGCAGGTTTATTATATTGAATTTAAAGAAAGCCAACCGCAAGGAGCGCAAAGTTTACGCCATGAAAGCAGAGGAAAATTATGACAGAAAACGAGTTATCAAAAATAGTGTTTGATTGTGCTTTGAAAGTGCATCAAAATTTAGGACCAGGATTGTTAGAAAGCGCATATGAAGCCTGTTTATTTTATGAATTAAAGAAAACAGGACTTGATATTCAAAGACAAAAATCTTTGCCATTGATTTATGAAGAAGTGAAATTAGATATTGGTTATAGAATTGACATTATTATTGAAAACAAACTAATTTTAGAAATAAAATCCGTTGAGGTGTTAAATGATATTCATTTTGCACAACTTTTAACCTATTTGAAATTAACAGATTGCAAACTAGGAATGTTAATCAATTTCAATGTTAATCTAATCAAAAACGGAATCAAACGAGTAGTCAATAATCTTTAAAATCTTTGCGAACGTTGCGTAAAACTTTGCGCTCTTTGCGGTAAAAACTATAAAAGCATTAATGTTAATCTAATCAAAAACGGAATCAAACGGGTAGTCAATAACATTTAATATCTTTGCGAACGTTGCGTAAAACTTTGCGCTCTTTGCGGTAAAAAACTATGGTAGCATCAATAAATAACTTCCAAATCGACTTATCAAAACCTATTGATATTTCCATTCCATTGTCTGATTCTGACCACAACCCGATTGCTTGGTATATTGAAAAGCCAGTCATAACACCCGTTGTTTTTGGCGATTGGATCGGAAAAGTTTCAGAAGGCACATCTTCCACAAATTTCAATAATATTTTTTTTAATCCCCACGGTCACGGTACACATACCGAATGTTTGGGTCACATTACACGCGAATTTTATAGTATAAACCAATGTTTAAAACAGTTCTTTTTTGTAGCGGAATTGATTTCGATTGCACCAATAAATATAAATGACGATTGGGTTATTTCGGTTGCGCAAATTAAAGAAGCACTTGGTAATAATAAAAGTGACAATTTGGAAGCTTTAATTATTAGGACTTTGCCCAATAAAAACGACAAACTGTCGAAAAAATATTCACATACCAATCCGCCCTATTTGTCTGAAGCCGCGGCTGTTTTTATCCGAACCATCGGAATTAAGCATTTGTTAATTGATTTGCCTAGTGTTGACCGTGAAGAGGATGAAGGAAAACTATTGGCACACAAAGCTTTTTGGAATGTCAAAAACACAACTATTCTTAATGATGATGCCCGTTTGGACGCTACTATTACGGAAATGATTTATGTTGACAATCACATTTTAGATGGCACTTATATCTTGAATTTACAAATTGCATCGTTCGAAAATGATGCGAGTCCCAGCAAACCCATATTGTATGCGATTTCAAATGTTGTTCTTTAAATGATTTTGTTTTTTAAATTGATATTACGATGAACTTACAAGATTACTACGAATTTTGCTTGTCCAAAAAAGGAACAACCGAACATTTTCCGTTTGACGAAGATACTTTAGTGTTTAAAGTAGGTGGCAAAATGTTTGCATTGAGCTCGTTATCAGATTGGGAAAAAGGAATGCCTTCGGTCAATTTGAAATGTGATCCCGAAAAGGCAATCGCACTGCGAGCAGAATTTGACGACATCACGCCCGGTTTTCATATGAGTAAAGTACATTGGAATACGATTAAAACCAATAAAAGTGTTCCGGATAAAATGATTATTGCCTTAATCAATGATTCTTATGATTTGATTTTCAAAAGTTTGAGCAAAAAAATTCAGAATGAAATTCTTGACGCAATCTAAAAAAAATACCGAACTGTCGAAGCAATTAAAAAATAGGCATTACTTTTGCACTTCGGGAACGCTGATTAAGACATTTCCTAACAATTTATCCCATTTTTAAAAAGATGAAAGACCAAATAAAAAAGTTTTTAAACGAAGAACAAGATCCTAAAGCTATTGAAAAAATCACTTCAAAACTTAGTGATTTGCTGATGAAAAACGAGGAAATTGGATATATAGCTGTACAAAAAACACCGGGAATTACGTTGTTACCAGACAGTATTGTTTTGACCAATAAAAGAATCCTTTTGTGTAAACCCAAAAACTTAGGGCTTTCTATGGATTTTATCGATTATGATTGGGATGATATAGCGGCCACTTTCGTGAAAGAAAACATTTTGGGTTCCGAATTTTCGTTTGCAACCAAAAGTGATTTGACAATTTCGATTGATTACATCCCGAAAATTCAAGCCAGAAAAATCGCCACTTTTGCCAAAGAGCAATTGGATATTTTGAAAAATGGTATTGCACCAATAGCGACCAATCCAATTGAAAATATGCCAATTATCGAGACAGTTCCAGAGGAAGTTCCTGAAATTGGTGAAGTCGAAATAACGGCTATCGAAGAAGTTGAAACCGAAGAAGTGACCAACTTTGCCGAAATCATTCCTGTCGCACAGTCACAGTTTACCGAAACGGCATCTCATGATTTTTCGCAGCCAACCGCAAAACCAGAAAAATCTTTGGCCGATTTGTCTCAAGATGAGTTGTTCGAGAAATTACAGAATTACAAGAAATTATTAGACAACGGCTTGATATTACAAGGAGAATATGATGCTTATAAAAAAGAAATTTTGAGTTTTATGTAAGTTAAAATTGAACAACTTTGCGAAACTTGCGATTCAACTACTTACTCATCTCGACAAAATACTTATAAAACAACGGAATCGTTTCGATGCCTTTTAAGTAATTGAAAATTCCAAAATGCTCGTTGGGTGAGTGAATGGCGTCGCTATCCAAACCGAAACCCATTAATATCGTTTTGCTTTTGAGCTCTTTTTCGAACAAGGCAACAATCGGAATGCTTCCTCCAGAACGTACCGGAATCGCTGGGATGCCGAAGGTTTCGGTATAAGCCATATTCGCTGCTTTGTAGCCGATGCTGTCGATTGGCGTTACATAACCCTGACCGCCATGGTGTGGTTTTACTTTTACAGTTACGCCAGCAGGAGCAATGCTTTCGAAGTGTTTGGTAAACAATTCGGTGATTTCCTCCCAATCTTGGTTGGGCACCAATCGCATCGAGATTTTGGCGAAAGCCTGACTTGCAATGACGGTTTTTGCACCTTCGCCAATGTAGCCGCCCCAAATTCCGTTAACGTCTAGCGTTGGGCGAATGGAGTTGCGCTCATTGGTGACATATCCTTTTTCGCCATAAATATCATTGAGGTTGAGTGCTTTTTTGTAAGCGTCTAGGTTGAAAGGTGCTTTTCCCATTTCGGCTCTTTCTTCGGTTGATAGTTCCTCAACTTTATCATAAAATCCCGGAATGGTGATGTGGTTGTTCTCGTCGTGTAAAGAAGCAATCATTTTGGCCAAAACGTTTATTGGATTGGCTACAGCACCGCCGTAAAGTCCAGAATGCAAATCGCGGTTGGGACCGGTGACTTCTACTTCTACATAACTCAAACCACGCAAACCTGTCGTAATAGAAGGCTGTTGGTTGGAAATCATTCCGGTATCGGAAATCAAAATTACGTCGCATTTTAGTTTTTCTTGGTTGTGTTCTACAAACCAAGAGAGACTTTTGGAGCCGACTTCTTCTTCGCCTTCGATCATGAATTTGACGTTACAAGGCAAATTGTTGCTGGCAATCATGTATTCAAATGCTTTGACGTGCATGTACATTTGTCCTTTGTCATCGCAGGAACCACGGGCAAAAATAGCCCCTTCGGGATGAATTTCGGTTACTTTAATTACAGGTTCAAAAGGCGGTGAAGTCCACAAATCCAATGGATCTGGTGGTTGCACATCATAATGACCATAAACCAAAACGGTCGGTAAATTTTTATCGATGGTATGTTCGCCATAAACAATAGGATAACCAGGCGTTTCGCACATTTCTACCAATTGGCAACCTGCTTTTTCGAGGCTTTCTTTTACGGCGGCAGCTGTTTTTATGACGTCTTTTTCGTAGGCTTTGTCGGCGCTAACAGATGGAATTTTTAATAATTCGATTAACTCGTTGATGAAACGGTCTTTGTGTTCTTGAACGTAAGCCTTTATGGTATTCATTTTTTCTGAATTAGAATTATTCAAAAATACAAAAAAGAGTTTTGAAAAAATCTATAATTTATAATTTAAAATTCATATTTATGTTTATATTTGCACTCACAAATTTTGCGGATATGGTGAAATTGGTAGACATGCCAGACTTAGGATCTGGTGCCGCAAGGCGTGTAGGTTCGAGTCCTATTATCCGCACAAAACCCCTTAATTTAAAGAAGTTAAGGGGTTTTTTATTTGAAGTTGTCAAACCTATTGAGTTTAGTATAAAATTCGCAATTGCGAGAAACGGCTGTTACAATTAGTTTTAACTTATTTTAACTTAATTGACAATTCTAATTGTCCTCCCAAACCAAGTTCAACAATTTTTTGTAATGTTGAAAATCTTGCTTCTTTTACATTGTTTTCAATTTTGGAAATATAAGATTTTGTTGTTCCCGTTTTTTCGGCAAGTTGTTCCTGCG
>CANKZI010000029.1 GCA_947488595.1 Flavobacteriaceae bacterium | reverse complement strand
TTTAATAGCGGTTCGCACGCTACCGCACAAATCCTTTCGTGTCTTTGCTACACCACTAATTATCTAAATAAAACTAACGCAATACTGGTTTTTAAATTTACTTTTTGTGCTATTTAGTTACCACGCTAAAGGATTGACTCCGTCGAATTTCATTTCGTGCGGGAGCGGGGTGTTTGCAGCTGTTACTTGCGCATCTGTAAATTACTGTTGTTTGAATTGGTAATTGCCATAAGGTTGAAGTAGCTAGTATTAAAACTTTGTTTTGCCCACCCTATTTAGCATTTTCGCTTACCGTTTTTTATATATTCGATATTTTATATAATTTTTTATTTACTATTGCAACGGCTTGTATCGTTCTCCTAATATTGAAACCCTACCCATATCAGGCTGAATCATTACCCCAAGCAAATCATATTTGCCGTTTTCATAATTTCTACTTGTACCACCATCTTGGTATTGAATTACTAATGTATATTGGTAGCGTCCGGTACCACCAACTTGTTTTCGCCACTTTCCAGTTTCATCGCAATCAATCCAAAATTTTATATTTACTGGTGCTACATCATGTGGCTGAAAATAGCCAGTTCCGTCATCATTTAAAAGAATCTTGGGATTTCCGCCATTGCCCTCGTAGGTATATTCGCCAATAATTTCTGGCGGAAACACTTTAGATACCGTATAAGAATTTTCCATTACGGTTAAGCTGATAACATCTTGAGCATTTAGGGAGCCAATTGATAAACTTACAATCGCTGCTAATAATAATTTTTTCATAATACAAGTATGTGAATGTTTTGCCTACTCTATGAAGTTTTCGGCTTTCCTTTTTTATTATATTTCAATTTTTTTTATGCAAATGAAAAATTGCTAAATATTCATGACAGTCACGAAAAAATGTCGTGAACGACATAAAAAACAACGTGAAACATATAGCTAATAATTTGTTTTTAGGTCTATCGGTATCAAAGTAGCACATAAGGTCTTGCATCGGTTTTCAATAATCTTTCTTCTTTAATCCATCATCTTTCCTTCATCAACCTCCCGCTAACTATAGAAACCCTCAACACCATCAAAAGAAAAATATAAATTATTTGCGGTCAACCACTTGCACTTAACTAAATCAAATCAGCATGTACGATTCCATTTTTTTAACAGCATAAAGCTATAAAGAATATTAAAAATACTTGCAATCAGATTCGGAAAAAAAACATCCCTACAATGGGTATTTTATTACATATAAAGCAACAATATGTATACATATTTAACAATTCAATAATTGTCAGGTTTTGCTCCCCATCCTTTGGAATTATTTATAAATTTGAAACCATGCTCCAACACCCTCCCAAACGCTCTCGTCCCGATAGTTAAAGGGACCAAACTTCCAAAAAAAAAGAGGTGCCAAATAACACCTCTTTTTTTTAATACCAATTCGCTTTTTTTCTTCGTTTGGTGCCATTAATGCCCAAAAAATAATAAAGCGGACAAAAATAAATTAACGCGGTGACTACTAAAAAACAACCAACGCCAAGCAGAACATTTTCTAAAAAGGGGTCTTCAAGAAAATTAACCAAAGCAAGTACGATGAAAATCGCACCCACTCCTAACCTAATAAATCGTGTCGATTTATTAAAATTTTTTTTCATTTTGTTTTGTTTTGTTTTGTTTTGTAATGATTTCGGAGGTTTGTAGTATTTTTTCTACAGCGGACAAATTTAATAAAAAAAACAAAATCTCAAAAAAAAAACACACAAATAAAACAATTTGATAATCAATGCTTAACAACCTCGCCCTGCCATTGCATGATGCCGCCAACCAAATTATAGGTGTTTTCAAATCCCAATTGGTTCATGATATGACAGGCTTGCTCGCTCCTTGCGCCCGCTTTGCAATACACATAATAATTTTTATCTTTCTGCAGTTCTTCAATCTGATAAATAAACCCTTGCCCTTTGTAAATATCGATGTTGATGGCGTTGGGAATGATGCCGTCTTCACATTCTTCTTCGGTGCGAACATCGATAATTACAGCATTGGCATCCGAAGCCAGTTGCAAAGCCCAATCTTGTTGCGATAAATTCATATTGTTTGTGTTATTAAAATAAGTGGCTAAAATAAAAAACAAAATTCCAATTCGAAATACAAAAAATAAAAAATTTCATACTGCCTTTCCTTATTGCTTGTTAAAAACCTAAAATTAGCCAATCACTACAAGCCCTAAAGACAATTAACACAAATTTAATATACAGTTGTATATACAAATATAAAAATCTGTTACATTTGTAGGCACAAATATTGTAATTACAATCATGACAATTGAAGACATTATAAAATCAAATTCACCTTTACCCGTTGCCAAAAAAACGGTATTGAATATTTTATATACGCAAAATGCAATTGCCGATAAATTCAACGAAGTTTTAAAACCTTTTGATATTTCGACCGAACAATTCAACGTGCTTCGGATTTTAAGAGGTCAGAAAGGTTGTCCTGCCAACATGTGTCTGATACAGGAACGCATGCTCGCAAAAACCAGCAATACGACCAGATTGGTTGACAAACTATTATTGAAAGAATTGGTGACCCGTCAAGTTTGCCCAGACAACCGCCGAAAAATCGAAGTTTTGATTACCACAAAAGGACTGGCTTTGCTCAACGAACTGGATCCAAAAATTGAAGACAACGAAAATTATTTTGCCCAGCACTTGTCCATTCACGAAATGGAGCAGTTGAATTATTTATTAGAAAAATTTAGAAATTAATTAAATCATATTATAACATGAGCACTTTTTTAGAAGATCAAAACTGGCGTTACGCAACAAAGAAATTTGATGCTAGCAAAAAAATTACAACCGAAGACTTGAATACCTTAAAAGAAGCCATTCGATTGAGCGCTTCGTCTTACGGATTACAGCCTTACAAAGTATTTATCATCGAAAATCCCGAAATAAGAGCAAAAATACAACCGGTAGCATGGGGACAAGCACAAATTGTCGACGCCTCGCAAGTGATTGTTTTTGCCAATATGACCAACTTTGGTCAACAAGGTATCGATGATTATATGGAGAATCTTATTGCCACAAGAGGCGTTACTGCCGAAAGTGTGCAGGGTTACAAAGATTTTATGTCATCGGCGATTAACGGATTGCCAGAAGACAAAAGAAACATTTGGACAGCAAAACAAACGTACTTAGCGCTAGGCAATTTATTGAATGCGGCAGCCGAATTAAAAATTGATGTGACACCTATGGAAGGTTTTGTTCCGGCACAGGTTAACGAAATTCTTGGTCTTGACGCCTTGCACCTCAACGCATCCTTAATCGCAACAATTGGGTACCGTCATGCCGATGATGCCACTCAACATTACAAAAAAGTAAGAAAATCAAACGAAGATTTATTTATCAATTTATAATCAATAACTAAAATTAATTCAACATGAAACATTTAAAAACAATCGCAATTGCATTATTAGTAACCTTAGGTACAATCGCTACCGCACAAACTAAAAAAGTAGATCCTGCCAAAAGCAAAATCAGCTGGTTAGGGAAAAAAGTTACCGGAAAACATGAAGGAACAGTGAACCTGACAGACGGTGTTCTAATTTTTAAAGCAGACAAACTTGTAGGTGGTAATTTTGGTGTCGATGTGGCGTCAATCACAGTAACCGATTTGAAAGCTGGTCAAGGGAAAGAAGATCTTGAAGGGCATTTGAAAGCAGATGATTTTTTTGGTACAACAAAATTCCCAACAGCAAAATTGACTTTCAAATCAGTTGGCGAAAAAGCCAAAGATACCTACAGCGTTACTGCCGATTTGACCATCAAGGGCATCACCAAACCAGTGAAATTTGACATTACAGTAAAAGGAGATACTGCTACTACGAGCTTTAAAGTAAACAGAACTTTATACGGCATTGAATACGGTTCTGGTAATTTCTTCCAAAATCTTGGCGACAAAGCCATCAATGACGATTTTGATTTGACAGTGAACTTGTCGTTCTAATACCCGCATTATTGCTATGAAAGAAGCAAAACCCTGACAAGCAATTGTTGGGGTTTTTGTTGTTTTAAAACTACTTTTTTTAGCGTATTTTCGCCATAGCAATACAACCAAAATAAACCTATGAAAATACTGGTCATCGACAACTATGATAGTTTTACCTACAATCTTGTGCATTATCTTGAAGCACTGGATTGTGTGGTTACCGTTTTTAGAAATGATGCTTTTGATATAGAAGAGGTTGAGGCATTTAACAAAATCTTATTGTCGCCGGGCCCTGGCCTTCCGGATGATGCCGGTTTATTAAAAAAAGTGATTGCTACTTATGCGCAAACAAAAAGCATTTTGGGCATCTGTTTGGGGCAGCAGGCCATAGCCGAAGTTTTTGGAGGAACATTGGTCAATCTCGAAAAAGTACAACACGGCATCGCTTCAAATATCAATATTGTTGTCGACGATGAACCCTTGTTTTTGGGTTTAAAAAAACAAATCACCGTAGGTCGTTACCATTCTTGGGTGGTCAATACTGACAATTTTCCGACTGTTTTAGAAGTCACCTCGGTCGATGAACAGCAACAAATCATGTCGCTGCGACACCGCATTTTTGATGTAAGGGCCGTTCAGTTTCATCCCGAAAGTATTTTGACACCCGACGGCAAACAAATTTTGCAAAACTGGATATTGATTTGAGTTTTAAAAAAACGCGCTTTTCTTTTGTTTAGCGGGTAAAAACCAAGTTATTTCCTTCGGATAAATTATCATCAAAACGATAACCTTCATAATCAAATCCTTTTAAATCGGCTATGGTTTTGGCATCCGTATCTACAATATAACGCAGCATCAAACCGCGGGCTTTTTTGGCAAAAAAACTAATTATTTTTAATTTTCCGTCCTTATAATCTTTAAATTCAGGGGTTATTACGGGCACTTTTAAAGCTTTGAAATCGATAGCCGTGGCGTATTCTTTGCTTGCCAAATTGACAAACAATTCGTCCTTTTTAAGCTCTTTGTTGAGCGCGGCAGTCAGTTTGGGTCTCCAAAATTCATACAGATTTTTGTGCGCATCGATTGGCAAGGTCGTACCCATTTCTAAGCGGTACGGCTGTATCAAATCGAGTGGCTTGAGCAATCCATACAATCCAGACAAAATGCGAAGACTGTTTTGTAAATAATCTAGTTTCTCAATCGGTATGGTCGTGGCATTTAAACCCAAATAAACATCGCCATTAAAAGCATAAATGGCTTGCCTTGCATTTTGCAAAGTGAAAGGGGTTTTAAACTGTTTGTTGCGTTGCCAGTTGAGTTGTGCCAAAGCATCTGAAATGTCCATCAATTCAGACAAGGCAGCGGGTGACATTTGTTTCACTACCTTATTGATACTTTTACTTTCGTTAAGAAAAGTATTTTTGCTGTATTTTTCGGTGGGTAAAGCACTTTCAAAATCCAATGATTTGGCAGGCGATAAGATGATTTTCATTTTTTTTATTTGAAATCCAAAAATAGGAATTTAGAATTTAAAAATGAATGAGCGCATTGGGATTTATCTAAAAAATTATAATTATTTAGCGCTATTTTATAACTGCACATCGCTTATTTCAGACCTAATATTGTAGTACGCCTAATTGAACAGCTCCTCCTCTATTTGAAAGCTATTTAAAAAAGCAATGGTTTTTTGAATGTCATAATGCAAAATCCGATCTTCTAAAACCAAGGGTACTTCTTCGCGGTAGGTTTTTAGAAACATTTGTATAAATGCGCTTGATGGCAAATTTCTAAAATGAATCGCTTGCGACGCATTCATCAATTCAATCGCCAAAATACGTTCAATATTTTCCATCACACGCAACGCCTTTGTCGCTGCATTGGCGCCCATACTCACATGGTCTTCTTGCCCGTTTGACGAAACAATACTATCGGTACTTGCTGGCGTGGCCAATTGTTTGTTTTGACTTGCAATGCTTGCGGCAGTGTATTGCGGAATCATAAAACCGGAGTTCAATCCAGGATTTTCGACCAAAAACGGAGGCAGATTGCGCAATCCCGAAATCAGTTGGTAGGTTCTGCGTTCAGATATACTACCGAGTTCTGACAAGGCAATCGCCATAAAATCGAGTGCCAATGCCAGCGGTTGCCCATGAAAATTGCCGCCAGAAATAATTTGATCGCTTTCGATAAAAATATTGGGATTATCGGTAACCGAATTGATTTCGGTTTTGAATACTTTATTCACATAATCGATGGCGTCTTTTGAAGCACCATGCACTTGCGGAATGCAACGAAAAGAATACGGATCTTGAACATGTTGCTTTTTTTGCTTGATAATTTGACTACCTTCTAAAAATTCGGAAACCCTTTTGGCGGTAACAATTTGTCCTTTATGAGGTCTTATATAATGAATCAGTTCGTTAAATGGTTCGATGCGTCCGTCAAAACCTTCGAGCGAAATGGTGGCAATTAAGTCGGCCAAATACGAAAATTTACAAGCTTTTATCAAAATATAGGCGCCATAAGCACTCATGAATTGGGTACCATTGAGCAATGCCAAACCTTCTTTGGACTGCAAAACAATCGGTTCCCATCCGAAATGCGACAAAACTTCGCTTGAAGCGGTCTTTTTTTCATCAAAATAAACTTCGCCTTCACCCAAAAGCGGCAAGGACAAATGCGCCAAGGGTGCCAAATCGCCAGAGGCACCGAGCGAACCTTGCTCATAAATTACTGGTAAAATATTATTATTATAAAAATCAATCAAACGCAAAACGGTAGGCAGTTGCACGCCCGAATAGCCATAACTTAAAGATTGAATTTTTAAAAGCAACATCAGTTTTACAATAGGTTGCGGCACTTCGGCACCCGTCCCGCAGGCATGCGACATGACCAGGTTTTTTTGTAACTGCGATAAATTGTCGTTGGATATTTTAATATTATACAAAGCGCCAAAACCGGTATTAATGCCATAAATTGCTTCATCATGCGATTGCATTTTTTGGTCCAGATAGTCGCGGCATTTTTGAATATTGATTCTGGCTTCTTCTGAAAGGGCCAACATTTTATTTTGCAGCGTGATTTCCTGCAAATGCTCTAATGTTAATAAATTCGAGCTGATATAATGGGTATTGTCCATGGTTGATTTGATTGTTACGCCAAAATTCAATAAACGCTTCTTAAAAAGCAAGGTTTTTAGATAATATTTCAACAATATTAACCTTTATAAAGTAGATTATTTTTTAGCAATCAATATAATTTCAGTACAAAAA
Organism: Flavobacteriaceae bacterium; assembly: GCA_947488595.1. GTDB lineage: Bacteria > Bacteroidota > Bacteroidia > Flavobacteriales > Flavobacteriaceae > Flavobacterium. The sequence goes on along the minus strand of CANKZI010000029.1, from coordinate 22,977 downwards.
CTAAAGTATCTATTTTTAAATACAGTAAAACAACATTTTTTTGAAATATCCACAAAAATCTTACAAATAGTTTTATTGTTTATAGAAAAATGTAATTTTGAAAATTAATGTAAAATTAAACAAAGTCTTAATAAGAATTTCATGCGTGAAAATAAATCATTTTAATCCAATCAAAATTGGACATTGTTTTAAAAAGCATACCTCTTATTACTAAATTACCTTAAGAAAAAATGATAAAAATTCTCAAATTCGGCGGTACTTCCGTAGCCAATGCACAAAACATTAAGCTTGTGATTGCTATCGCAAAAAACAAAATCAACGACTCAAAAATGGTTGTTGTGGTTTCTGCTTTTAGTGGCATTACCGATTTGTTGGTTTTAGCAAGTCAAAAAGCAGCTGAAAAAGATACCATTTACAAAGAAATCATTGCACAAATAGAAGCCAAACATTTGACAGCTATCAAAGAATTGATTCCTGTAAACGAACAAAGCGCCCTTTTAAGTCATATCAAACGCATCGTCAACCATCTCGAAACTTTGCTAGACGGTTGCTTTTTGTTGGGCGAATTGTCCAACCGAACGTCGGATACCATTTTGGGATTTGGAGAAATTTTGTCTTCCTGTATCATTGCCGAAGCGTTCAAACAAGAATTGCCCGAAACTGCTTATAAAGACACACGAACACTCATAAAAACCAACAGCCACTTTGGCAAAGCAGTGGTAAATTTTGAGATTAGCAATGCTTTAATTCGTGATTATTTCGACAATAATTCGGCCAATGTGACTGTGGTTCCTGGATTTGTGGCCACGGCAACAGATGGCAACAATACAACTTTAGGCCGCGGTGGTTCTGATTATACCGCTGCAATTTTGGCCTCAGCGCTGGAGGCGGCTGCACTTGAAATTTGGACCGATGTCAACGGCATGTTTACTGCCAATCCGAAAATTGTAAAACAAGCACAACCGATTGAAACCATTTCCTACCACGAGGCAATGGAATTGTCGCATTTTGGGGCCAAAGTCTTGTACCCTCCAACAATTCAGCCCGTTTTGAGCAAAAATATTCCGATTTTAATCAAAAATACTTTTGAACCAGAAGCAACAGGAACGTACGTATCCAATGAACATCAGCTGCAATCCAACCCAATCAAAGGAATCAGTCATATCGACAAAATTGCGTTGCTTACGCTAGAAGGATCCGGAATGATTGGTGTTTCAGGTTCGTCGAAAAGGCTTTTTGAAGTGCTGTCGAATGAAAATACCAATGTCATTTTTATTACCCAAGCTTCATCAGAGCATTCGATTTGTATTGGAATATTAAATGCAGATGCAGATAAAGCGCAACTGGCAATTAATAAAGCTTTCGAATTAGAAATTGCTCAAAATAAAATCGATCCTTGCACGGTCGAAAAAAACCTTTGTATTGTGGCACTTGTTGGCGAAAATATGAAGAACCATCAAGGCTTGAGCGGAAAAATGTTCAGTACATTAGGGAAAAACAATGTCAATATTCGCGCAATTGCTCAAGGTGCTTCTGAAAGAAATATTTCGGTTGTGATCAACGAAAATGATGTCAAAAAAGCTTTAAACACTTTACACGAACGTTTTTTTGAAGACAATACCAAACAATTGAACCTATTTGTAATGGGCGTCGGTAATGTTGGCGAAAAATTTATTGAACAAATCAACCAACAAAAAAAATTCTTAAAAGACAACCTTAAGATCAACCTTCGTGTGATTGCAGTTTCCAATTCCAGAAAAATGCATTTCGACGAAGATGGTATCGATTTGAAAGACTGGAAAAATACTTTGAACGAGGGCGAAATTGCCGACAAAGCGATTTTTATAAGCAAAACCAAAGCATTGAATTTGCGCAACAGTATTTTTGTAGATATTACAGCCAATGCAACCATTGCTCAAACTTACCAACACTATTTGGAAAAGAATATTGCAGTCGTTACTTGCAACAAAATCGCCTGTTCTTCTGCGTTTGAAAACTATAAAAATTTAAAGAATATTTCTCGAAAATACAATGCGCCTTTCTTATTTGAAACCAATGTTGGCGCAGGATTACCAATTATAGACACTTTAAAACACTTGATTGCTTCTGGCGATAAAGTCAATAAAATTCAAGCGGTTTTATCCGGAAGTTTGAATTTTATATTTAATAACTTCAGCAGTACCTACTCTTTTCACGATGTCGTAAAAGAAGCTGGCGTGCAAGGATTTACGGAGCCAGATCCAAAAATTGATTTGAGTGGCGTAGATGTTGCAAGAAAAATATTGATTCTTATTCGCGAGAGTGGGTATGAAATGGAAATCGAAGCCATCGAAAACAATGCGTTCCTTCCGCAAGCCTGCATGGACACCAACAATAACGAGGATTTTTTCAAATCACTGATTACTCATGCTGCACATTTTGAAAATCTATTGGAACAAGCCCAACAAAAAGACAGCAGATTAAAGTTTGTCGCTACTTTTGAGAACGGAAAAGCCAATGTTGGATTGCAATTTATTCCGAAAGAAAGTCCTTTTTACAATTTAGAAGGCAAAGACAATATCGTTCAGTTTTATACCGATCGCTATGTTGACCAACCTTTGTTGATAAAAGGTGCAGGTGCAGGTGCTGCCGTAACCGCTTCGGGAATTTTTGCTGATGTAATTAGGATTGGAAATGTTTAAACTGTGTCTTAAAGTCAAATGTTAGAACGTCGTAAAGAAATTTTCGAACTTTATGACTTTAAGACTTTATCACTTTATGACTTTATCACTTTATCACTTTATGACTAGTATCAAAATATTCTGTCCCGCAACTATCGCCAATCTTTCGTGCGGTTTTGATGTATTGGGATTGTGTTTGGATGGTGTTGGAGACGAAATGATTGTCAAAAAAACCATAGAAAAAGGCGTTCGCATTACAAAAATTGTGGGGGCCGATTTGCCATTGGCAACCGAAAAAAATGTCGCTGGTGTTGCTGCTTTAGCCTTACTCGAAGCCACAACAACCGATTTTGGATTTGAAATCGAAATTTATAAAAAGATCAAAGCCGGAAGTGGCATCGGAAGTTCAGCTGCTAGTGCGGCGGGAGCCGTTTTTGCCATCAATGCGCTGTTGGACAATCCGTTTTCAAGAAAAGAGTTGGTCGCTTTTGCCATGCAGGGCGAAAAATTAGCCAGCGGAAGTGCCCACGCCGACAATGTTGCTCCAGCCCTTTTGGGCGGATTTACACTGGTTAGAAGTTACCATCCGTTGGATATTATCAAAATTGAAAGTCCAGACCAAATGTATGCCACGGTCATTCATCCGCAAATTGAGCTTAAAACATCGGACGCGCGTTCTGTTTTAAAGCAAACCGTTTCCTTAAAAAGTGCCATTATACAATGGGGCAACGTGGGCGGATTGATTGCAGGTTTGTACACCAATGATTATGAATTGATTGGACGTTCGTTACACGACGAAATTGTTGAACCCTTGCGTAGTGTTTTGATTCCCGGATTTGAAGCAGTAAAAAATGCTGCGTTGCAAAATGGTGCTTTGGGAAGCGGTATTTCGGGTTCAGGACCATCTATTTTTGCTTTGAGTAAAGGCAAAAGCATTGCAGAGAAAGTAGCAAAAGTAATGTCAACCGTTTTTGATGAGTTGCAATTGCCATATGAAATTCATGTGTCAAAAATTAATAATGAAGGGATTAGGATATTAGATAATTGATTGCTGTTTAAATTAAAAGAATGAAATACTACAGTTTAAACCATAACGCGCCAAAAGTTGCTTTTCAAGAAGCGGTCATTCAAGGATTAGCTCAAGATAAAGGATTGTATTTTCCGGAACAAATTATTCCTTTGTCGGAAGCTTTTTTTGATTCCATTGAGCAGCGTTCCAATGCTGAAATTGCTTTTGAAGTCATACAGCAATTTGTTGGCGATGCGATTCCGAATTCAGTTTTAAAAACCATAATCGAAGACACACTTTGTTTTGACTTTCCATTGGTTGAAGTCGAGCAAAATATATATGCTTTAGAATTGTACCACGGACCAACAATGGCCTTTAAAGACGTTGGAGCCCGTTTTATGGCGCGTTGTTTGGCCTACTTTAACAAGGACAAAAATGACAATAAAAACACCGTTTTGGTAGCCACTTCTGGTGATACTGGTGGTGCGGTCGCAAGTGGCTTTTTGGGTGTTTCCGGTGTGGAGGTTGTAATTCTATATCCATCCGGAAAAGTAAGTGACATTCAGGAACGGCAACTGACGACTTTGGGTCAAAATATCACCGCACTCGAAGTAGATGGCTTTTTTGACGATTGCCAAGACATGGTGAAAAAGGCATTTTTAGATGAGGATTTGAAACATAAAAACTTAACCTCGGCCAACTCTATTAATATTGCAAGATGGTTACCGCAAATGTTTTATTTTTTCTTCGCTTACAAAGCACTCAAAAAGCAAAACAAACCTTTGGTTATCGCTTGTCCAAGTGGGAATTTCGGTAATATTTGTGCCGGAATCATGGCAAAAAAGCTCGGTTTACCTATTGCCCATTTTGTGGCTGCAACCAATGTTAACGATACCGTACCTAGGTTTTTAGAAAACGGAAAATATGATCCAAAACCATCCATCGCCACGATTTCAAATGCTATGGATGTTGGGAATCCGAGTAATTTTATACGGATTCAAGAATTGTATGCCAATGATTTAAAAGCTTTTGAAAATGATTTTTCGGCATTTGCATTTACTGATGAAGCCACACAAGAAGCCATGAAAAGCATTTATAAAAACAACCAATACATTGCTGAACCACATGGCGCTGTTGGTTATTTGGGTTTGAAGAAAGTTTTGAAAAATTCAGAAAACAGTATCGGTGTATTTTTAGAAACCGCGCATCCAATAAAGTTTTTGGATATTGTAACACCCGTACTAAATATTCAATTACAGGTTCCAAAACAAATTGAAAGTGTTTTGAATAAAGAAAAAGTGAGTATTAAAATTTCGAGTTATGAGGATTTGAAAACCTTTTTAATTAATCAAAACTAAAATTCATCTATTAATAATTGGCAAGAATATTTTTCATTTCATTTTGAATTTTAAAAGCTTCTTCGCGGGCGGCTTCGGCAAAATCAGCACCGTTTGAGGCATAAATGATTGCTCTGGACGAATTAACTAGCAAACCTACATTATCGTTCATTCCGTACTTACAAACTTCCGAAAGACTTCCGCCTTGAGCGCCAACACCCGGAACCAACAAAAAACTATCGGGAACAATTTTTCTAATTTCGGTAAAATATTCGGCTTTAGTAGCGCCAACCACATACATTAGATTTTGGGCGTTTTGCCAAGTTTTTGAAGTTGCTAAAACCTTTTGGTAGAGCGGAATTGCATCAGCAGTTAAAGTCTGAAAATCAAAAGCACCTTCGTTAGAAGTCAACACTAATAAAATGGTGTGTTTGTCTTCAAAAGCCAAAAAAGGTTCGATTGAATCTTTGCCCATGTAGGGTGCAACGGTAACCGAATCAAAATTCAAATCTTCAAAAAATGCTTTGGCATACATGGAAGAAGTGTTGCCAATATCGCCACGTTTGGCATCGGCAATGGTAAAAATCTCGGGATAATTGTCGTTGATATATTGGATTGTCTTTTGAAGAGCAATCCAGCCTTTTATGCCGTAAGCTTCATAAAACGCGGTATTGGGTTTATAAGCAACTGCTAAAAAATGTGTGGCATCAATAATGCCTTTATTGAATTCAAAAATAGGATCTTCCGAATCCATAAGTACTTTCGGAATCTTTTCCATATCGACATCCAAACCGATACAAAGAAAGGATTTTTTGATTCTGATTTGCTTGATGAGTTGTTTTGTTGTCATTCTTGGACGTTTGCTGCAAAGGTCGCAAAGTTTTTTAGTTTTTAACCACGAATTTCACAAATTTCCACTAACTTTTTTAACAACAAAAAAAACGCAAATTCGCAAATTAAATTATTTTAAAATCTGCGAATTTGCGGTAATCTATAAATTGTCTTCCAAATAAACCAAAACCAAACACCCATCACCTACTAAAACACTTCGCTTGCTTCTTTCAATTTCTCCATATTATTGACCAATTGTAATTCGTCAATCAACTTTTGAATTTTACCGTTCATCACGCCATCCATATCAAAAACATCCATTCCAATGCGGTGATCGGTTACGCGACCTTGTGAATAATTATAAGTACGAATTTTAGCTGAACGGTCTCCAGAACTTACTTGAGAAGTACGTTTTGTAGCGTCTTCGGCTTGCTTTTTGGCCAATTCTTGTTCGTACAAACGCGAACGCAAAACGCCAAATGCTTTGTCTTTGTTTTTGTGTTGCGATTTTTGATCTTGACATTGTGCTACCAATCCAGTCGGAATATGTGTCAAACGCACGGCAGATTTTGTTGTGTTTACCGATTGTCCACCTGGTCCTGAAGAACAGAAAAAATCAACACGAACGTCATTCATATCAATTTGCACATCAAATTCTTCGGCTTCTGGTAAAACCATAACGGTTGCTGCAGAAGTATGCACACGACCTTGTGTTTCTGTTTGAGGTACACGTTGCACACGGTGAACACCCGCTTCAAATTTTAAAGTCCCATATACATCTTCGCCGGTAACTTCAAAAATAACTTCTTTGAAACCACCAGATGTGCCTTCATTCATATCGACAACCGATGTTTTCCATCCGCGGCCTTCACAATATTTGGTGTACATTCTGAACAAATCACCAGCAAAAATACTGGCTTCGTCACCACCAGTTCCAGCACGTACTTCGACCATTACGTTTTTGGCATCTTCGGCATCTTTTGGAATCAGCATGAATTTGATTTCTTCTTCTAATTCTGGTAATCTTTGTTTGGCTTCTTCCAGTTGCATTTTGGCCATTTCGGTCATTTCGGCATCGCTACCATCTAAAATAATTTCGTTGGCTTCGTCTATATTGCCCATAATGGTAACATATTCATCACGCTTTTCGGCCAAAGCCTTTAAATCTTTATATTCCTTGTTCAATTGTACATAACGTTTTTGATCGGAAATCACATCAGGCTGAATGATTAAATCCGATATCTCATCGAAACGCTGTTTTACTATTTGAAGTCTGTCTAACATTTTTAATTGCTTATATTTTCGACCGCAAATTTACGAAAAATAGTTGATAGATAAAAGTTGGTTTTGTTATGTTTGCTTACGATTGTCATGTATTGTAATACAATGATTACTAATGTGACACAGCAATTCATTTGATTTTTTTTAAATCAGTTGCATTTAAAAAACCACATCAAAAAAGAAATGGCATATATAAAAAAGAAAATGATTAGCGGCTATAATTCAAATAAAACGGTCAGTGTGACATTATCATTTCTTCCGTTAATGTTCGCGGTGTCAATCAATCCTCTAGTGAAAGTGGCTTGTTGGTAATCTCGTTTTGCCAAGGTATAAGTCAGATCTATTTTATAAGTGCCAAAATGATAACCTACACCAGTCGAATAGCTATTCAAATCGCCAATAGTTTTTTTGTTTTTATACGGACTTTGCTCATAACGATAACCACCACGCAGGCTCCATTGCTTGATTCGGTATTCGCCACCTACTCTCAATTCACTAGTAGCGTCAAAGGTAGTATTAATGGTATTATTAACACCGTTAAAATAGTCAGAGTTGGGTTTAAAACAGATATTGGTATAATCTTTAAAAGTATAATCGATACTCAAAATACCTTGTTTACCAAAAACATAAGCCAAACTTCCGTTGTATTTACTAGGCGTTTGCAATCTGTATGAAGGATAAATAATAATCAAATCAGGGTCAGCATAAAATTTACCTTGTTCAGCTGTTTCGACAGCGAGTGTTTGTAACAATTCGTCATTTAAGCGGAACCATGTCGGCGATTCATAAGAAAGTCCCAATCGCAAGGCATCATTAACTTTTGCAATGGCGCCCAATTGAAATGAAAATCCAGTACCGAACGTATATAAATAATTTGTAAATCGGGAAGCCTGAACACCCGTTGAAGCATCATGATTGTTGGCGTTTCTGTAATCTTCATAAAAACTGGTGGTGCGCGTGTAATCGCTAAAATGAGAATTCAAATTCAAGCCAATGTACAATTTATCTTTATAAGCTGCTGCAGCATTGAATGATAATTTTCCGTTAAACCCTGACGAACTCAAACTATTTTGCTGGTAATAATTTTGGGTAGCACTTAAATTAGACGCATATTGATTAGTACTCCCTGCACTAGGATTAATCAAATATCCTTCGTAACCCAAATAGGCTTGCTGCTCATCAAAATACAAATTATCGAAACTATTTGAAGTAATGGTACCAAGTGGAATGCCATTGGCATAATCAACAAAATAATCCGCAACCGAATTGTCGGGATTGGTTCCAGCTGAATAAATAGAATTGTCAAAATTACTGGTGTTTTCATAATTGATAGCCAATGTAATTTTTCTCCAATTACTTTTATCTTTGAAATCATCAAAAATCCAAACAGCGCCCGTTTGGTTCAAATCAAAAGTGTTATCGGTGGCTGTTCCAATAGCGCCAAAATAATTGGATTTGTTTTTGATATTATAACTTGTTAATGTAAGTGACGCTTGATTGCTACTAAAAATTGCTGAACCAGCGGGATTGACGTTCAAAGCAGAAAAATCGCCACCTAGCGCGCCAAATGCGCCACCCATTGCTCTAAATCTTGCAGTTCCATTTGTATTGTCTAGTGAATAACGCATAGCATCGGAAGCATCTTGTGCTTGGGCAACACCTATTGAAAGTGCAAAAATGAGTACTAATAGATCTCTTTTCATAATATAAATGCTTTTTATTGTTTTGAATACTCTTTCTAACTGTTCAAATTATTTGGCTTCTTTTTTTGAATAAGATTTTAAAAATTCATTAAAAAAATACCCATGCTCCTAACATTACTGTCAAAACACGGGTACTGTAAAAACTTTTAAATTTATCCTCGTCGACCGCCACCACGACTTCCACCGCCGCTGCTTCCTCCACTTGAACGTCCACCTCCGCCAGATGAAGGCGAATAAGATCTAGAGGAACCTGAACTTCTTGAAGGAGAATAATTGTTATTATCATTTCGTGTCGTAGATGGCGTATAATTGCTATTTCTTGAAGGTGAATTAGAATTATTTCGAGTGGTGGTTGTATTGTAATTGGTAGTGCGCGTTCCTGAATTTCGAGTTGAAAAATTTGTTGAAGTTCTTCTCGTTCCTGAAGTGTAATTGTTATTTCTAACCGAACTATTTCTGTTAGAATAAGAAATAGCTCTGTTACTATTACTTCTTGAATAACCATTTCTACCGCTTAAAGAATTGGAATAACTTGCGCCTCGTCTTCCGGAGGAGTAAGCATAATTACCATAGTAATTACCATATCCTCCACCATAATAAGGATAATAACCCCCATAATAAGGGTAATAACCACCCCAACCTAATCCGCACCAAGAGTTCCAACCCCAACCCCAGCCTACGTTCCAACCCCAACCATTTCCATACCAACCGTTCCATCCCCAGCCTGGACCATACCAATTGTTCCATCCATTATATCCCCAACCGTTGTCATAAAAATTAACGGTAATATTATCAGAGCTACTACCCCAACCACCGTTATTATTAACATACGCCCTATTGCCAGTTTGTGTACTATCAACTTCAGTTGTGTTGTAATTGTCAATGTCTGTAATAACTTCAGCGTTTTCGTCTTGAAGCGTGCTAAAATAATTTTTATATGGATTTTCAGTCGTAGCTTGATTATTGGCGTCCGACTTTTTTTCGCTGGCGTAGATTCCGTCCTTGTCATAATAGGAACTATTTTGAGAAGCTCCACAAGAAGTTAAAAATAGAGTTATCAATCCTATAAACGAATAAATAGGAAGTTTTTTCAAAGAAAAATAATAAGTTTTCATATCTATAGCATTTTTATTGTTGGACAATACAAAAATAGTTAGTTTTGCTGAACTTTTTAGTTAAATAAAGTTAAACAATATTTATGCCAAATTATTCAATATGAGTAAGAACCTTACAACACGATCAGAAGATTATTCAAAATGGTATAACGAACTGGTGGTAAAAGCCGATTTGGCCGAAAATTCGGGAGTTAGAGGCTGTATGGTTATCAAACCTTATGGCTATGCAATATGGGAAAAAATGCAAGCAGAATTGGACCGAATGTTTAAAGAAACAGGTCATCAAAATGCTTATTTTCCGTTATTTGTTCCCAAAAGCATGTTCGAAGCCGAAGAAAAAAATGCTGAAGGGTTTGCTAAAGAGTGCGCTATTGTAACGCATTATCGGTTAAAAAATGATCCTGACAAACCAGGTAAATTGATGGTCGATCCCAATGCAAAACTAGAAGAAGAATTAATTGTTCGTCCAACAAGCGAAGCGATAATTTGGTCAACCTATAAAGGATGGGTACAATCTTACAGGGATTTACCGCTACTAATTAACCAATGGGCTAATGTAGTTCGTTGGGAAATGCGAACCCGCTTATTTTTGCGAACCGCAGAGTTTTTATGGCAAGAAGGACATACGGCCCACGCTACAAAAAAGGAAGCTATTGATGAATCTGAAAAAATGATGCATGTTTATGCTGAATTTGCCGAAAACTTCATGGCAATTCCGGTTATAAAAGGAATAAAAACCGAAACGGAACGTTTTGCCGGAGCCGAAGAAACTTATTGTATTGAAGCCTTGATGCAAGATGGAAAAGCTTTGCAAGCGGGGACTTCGCATTTTTTGGGACAAAATTTTGCGAAAGCATTTGATGTAAAATTTGCCAATCAAGAAGGGAAACAAGACTATGTTTGGGGAACTTCGTGGGGCGTGTCAACCCGTTTAATGGGCGCTTTGGTGATGACGCATTCTGATGACAATGGCCTGGTTTTGCCTCCTAATTTAGCGCCAATCCAAATTGTAATTGTTCCAATTTATAAAAACGAAGAAGAATTCACAGCTGTTTCCGAAGCCGCACAAGAGCTAGTTTCCGAATTTAAAAAATTAAAAATAGCGATTAAATTTGACGATAGAACCACACAAAAACCTGGTTTTAAATTTGCAGAATGGGAATTAAAAGGTGTTCCAGTTCGCATTGCCATTGGACCAAAAGATTTAGAAAACGGAACTTTTGAAGTGGCACGAAGAGATACTTTATCAAAAGAGGTCGTTTTGAAAGACGGTATTGTAGAACATGTGAGCCATTTATTAACGCAAATCCAAGCCGATTTATTTGGAAAAGCATTGGATTACAGAAACGAGCATATCACAGAAGTTAACACTTTCGAAGAATTCAAAGAAGTTCTTGAATCTAAAGGTGGCTTTATTGCAGCGCATTGGGATGGTTCAGCTGCAACCGAAGAAAAAATCAAAGATTTGACAAAAGCCACCATCAGATGTATTCCATTAGACCGCATAGAAATCGCAGGAAGCTGCGTTTTTACTGGTAATCCATCAAAGGGAAGGGTGTTTTTCGCGAAAGCATACTAAAAAAAGTCAAAAAAAATTACACTAGCTATTGTACGAATAAAAAATAGTTGTATTTTTGCATCCGCGTTAGAGCAGTAGGGTCCGTTCGTCTATCGGTTAGGACGCCAGGTTTTCATCCTGGTAAGGGGGGTTCGATTCCCCCACGGACTACAAATTCAATTCAGATTGAAAATAATTTCGAAACTTAGGTGGATAATGGTCCGTTCGTCTAGGGGTTAGGACGCCAGGTTTTCATCCTGGTAACAGGGGTTCGATTCCCCTACGGACTACAAAAAAAATTAATAAAGAAACAATATTTAAGAAAATGGCAAATCATAAGTCAGCTCTAAAGAGAATTAGAAGTAACGAAAAGAGAAGGGTATTAAATAGATACCAACATAAAACGACTCGAAATGCCATTAAAGCATTAAGAATAGCGACAGACAAAACAGATGCTACCTCAAAATTATCTGCTGTTATTTCAATGATTGATAAATTAGCCAAGAAAAATATTATACATGATAACAAAGCTTCTAATTTAAAATCAAAATTGACTAAGCACGTTTCAAAATTGTAGTAACTACAATACTTTAATAACGAAAAGGTTCTCAAACGAGAACCTTTTTTTATTGTTGTATTTTTTGTAAAATTGTCTGTAAAATTTCTTTGGTCAATGGTTTTGGAAAAAAATCAACTACCATGTCAAACTGCTTGGACTTTTGAATATCACTTGGATCAATTGAAGATGACAATAATATAATTTTTGTGCCGACATAATATCCAGCAAGCCGTGCACTAAATTGCTCTAGAAATTCCCAACCGCCCATAACCGGCATGTTCAAATCAAGTAAAATGAGCAACGGTTCTGCGGCATTACTATAATTAACAATTACCTCCTCTTTTTCCAAATAGCAAATACCGTCAAGACCATTGGGCAGCGTAACAACTTCTGATGCAAAATTTGCTTTCGATATTACCAATTTTGACAGCAAAAGCGCAATTGGATCATCATCTATACAAATTACTTTTTGTAACATTATTTTTCTTTTTTAAATTTAATAGTGAAAGTTGTCCCATGGTTTATTGTACTTTCAATAGCAATTTCGCCACCCATACTTTCAATCTGAGATTTTACCAAATACAATCCTAATCCTTTACTGTCGGGATAATTATGAAACCTTTGGTAAAGACCAAATAGTTTTTCTTTGTACTTTTCAGTATCAATACCAATTCCGTTGTCACTAAAAGTAAGTAGCGAATAATCTAGCGTTTCGGTAATCTTAATGGTAATTTTAAGTGGCAGATTTTCGGATTTGTATTTTATAGCATTGGTTAATAAATTGAGCAAAATACTTTCAAAATAAGCTTTGTTAGAATAAACACTATCTGTATCGCCTATTATTAAATCAAATGTAGGATTGTTATTTAAAATTAAAATATTAATCTGATCGAATACATTTTTGAGTGATTCTAAAACTAAAATATTTTGTTTCTCAATGGAAGGATTGTCTCTTATAATAACCACTTTCCCTAAATCTGAAATCGTTTCATTTAACAAATACGTAGATTTTGAAAAGCCATCGATAATTTGTTGCAACTCTGTATTCTCAATTGGAAGTTCATCAATCAAATTCAGTAATCCAATTAAGTTCGACAGTGGCGCTCTCAAATTATGAGAAGTTATATACGAAAACTGTCGTAAATCTTTATTATTCTGAGTCAATTCATTAATCAATTGTTCTTTTTCTTTTTCCTGTATTTTTCGCTCTGTTACATCACGCTGAATAGAAATCCAATGCGTATGCTCATTTTCTGAATCAAAAACGGGCACCATCGAAAAACGCACCCAATGTTCTTCACCATTTTTCTTATAACTGACAATTTCAATTTCACATTCTTTTTTATGTTTAAGACGATCAAAAAGATCAGCCAAATCATTTGAATTTGACTTTTCACCATAAAACATTAGAGGAGAATTGCCAACAACATCTTGGTATTCAAAACCAGACATAATGGTAAATGCTTCATTGACAAACACAATTTTTGGGATTTCAAACTCAGATAAATCCGCATCAGTAATCAAAACAGCATCCTTTGTATTGGTAATCACAGTCTCCAAAAGTTTTAATCGCTGTTCTTCTTCCTTTCGTTTGGTAATATCTTGCATCGCACCAATCATTCTTGTTGGCTCATTATTGACGTCAAAAACTAAAAAACCCCTGTCTAAAACGTATTTATAACTTCCGTCGTTGCATTTAAAACGGTATTCATCTTGCCATTTTTGTGTTTTTTGTTCTAAAAACGAATACAATTTTACCGACATTCTAATACTGTCTTCTGGATGTATGCGATCAAACCACCATTTTGAATTGGTACCCACCTCATCTTTATCATACCCAAAAACACTTTGAATACCTTTGTTCCATAAAAAATCGTTTTCAACAATATTCCAGTCCCAAATGGTATCACTGGTAGCCTTGGCAACAATGTCATATCGCTCTTTTGACACTTGAATTTCTTTATTATTAGCGCTCAATTTTTCAAGCGTAAGCTGGTTTTGTTTATCGTTATTAATTAAGAAATACCTGATAATAAAAGCCGACAATAAAATAAATACCGAGTCTCGTAATATGTGTACAAATAAGAAATTTTCAGGTGTATAGATCTTCTCAAGAAATACGAGACTTATTAATGCTAGGGATATAGCTATGAAAATGAAGATATAGGTAATTTTGTTCGCTTTACTTTTCATTACTCAAATATAAAAAAATTATAATTACATTACTACGTTTAATTTAAAAGTGCATTAAATTATATCTGAAATACCTTCTCACAAGTTATTAAACAGTTAACAACAAAAGAATCACACTTTATGTAAAAATAAAGTGTACCTTTGCAACTTCAAAAAAATACAGATGGAATCTATCAGAAACATTGCAATTATTGCCCACGTCGATCACGGTAAAACTACTTTGGTTGACAAAATTATGTACCATTGTCAACTTTTTCGCGACAACGAAAATACGGGTGACTTAATTCTAGACAACAACGATTTGGAGCGTGAAAGAGGAATTACGATTACTTCTAAAAACGTTTCTGTACAATATAAAGGCACAAAAATCAATATCATTGACACGCCTGGTCACGCCGATTTTGGTGGAGAAGTTGAACGTGTTTTGAATATGGCCGATGGTGTTTGCCTTTTGGTAGATGCTTTTGAAGGCCCAATGCCGCAAACGCGTTTTGTACTTCAAAAAGCCATCGATTTAGGTCTAAAACCATGTGTAGTAATCAACAAAGTTGATAAAGAAAACTGTACACCAGAAGAAGTGCACGAAAAAGTTTTTGACCTGATGTTTGAGTTGGGTGCCGAAGAATGGCAATTGGATTTTCCAACCGTTTATGGTTCTGCTAAAAACAACTGGATGTCAGACCATTGGGAAAACATAACCGATAATATTGAAGCTTTGCTAGACATGGTTATTACTAATGTGCCAGCGCCAAAAGTTTCTGAAGGTACACCACAAATGTTAATTACTTCTCTCGATTTCTCAGCATTTACAGGACGTATCGCTATCGGCCGTTTGGAAAGAGGCGTTTTAAAAGAAGGAATGCCAATTTCTTTGGTAAAAAGAGATGGTACAGTAATGAAATCAAGAATTAAAGAATTACATACTTTTGAAGGATTAGGTCGTAAAAAAGTACAACAAGTAATAGCGGGTGATATCTGCGCCATTGTAGGTGTTGAAGGTTTCGAAATTGGTGATACCATTGCCGATTTTGAAAATCCAGAAGCGTTGCAAACCATTGCAATCGACGAACCTACAATGAGCATGTTGTTTACCATTAATGATTCTCCGTTTTTTGGAAAAGAAGGTAAATTTGTAACTTCTAGACATATTCGTGACCGTTTGACAAAAGAATTAGAGAAAAATTTAGCCATGAAATTGGGTGAGACCGATTCTGCCGATAAATTTATGGTTTTTGGCCGTGGCGTTTTGCACTTGTCGGTTCTTATCGAAACCATGAGACGCGAAGGTTACGAAATGCAAATCGGTCAACCACAAGTTATCATCAAAGAAATTGATGGCAAAAAATGTGAACCTATCGAAGAATTAACCATCGATTTACCAGAATCACTTTCTGGTCGTGCCGTTGAGTTTGTTACTTTACGTAAAGGCGAAATGTTGAGCATGGAAACCAAAGGAGAACGTATGGTTATAAAATTCAATATCCCATCTCGTGGAATTATCGGATTGCGTAATCAATTGCTAACAGCTACTGCTGGTGAAGCAATTATGGCACACCGCTTTATAGGATATGAACCATACAAAGGAGAAATTTCTGGACGTAACAAAGGTTCACTAATTTCTATGGAAAAAGGAAAAGCAATTCCATATTCAATCGATAAATTGCAAGATCGTGGTAAGTTTTTTGTTGAACCAAATGCCGAAATTTACGAAGGTCAAGTAATCGGTGAAAACTCACGTGGCGATGACATGTGCGTCAACGTAACAAAAGAGAAAAAACAATCTAACGTTCGTTCGTCTGGAAATGACGAAAAAGCCAGAATTATTCCTCCAATTATTTTCTCTCTCGAAGAAGCTTTAGAATACATTCAAAAAGATGAATACGTAGAGGTTACGCCAAAATCTATCCGTTTGAGAAAAATTTATTTGACAGAAACAGATAGAAAAAGATTTAAAATTTAATATCAAAAAGTTGTATTTATAAAAGCCCGTCATTTTTTTGATGGGCTTTTTTTTTGAAGCAATTTCCCGCTGTCCGCTGTATCTTTTTCTGCTTAAAGAAAGCAAAAAAAGGATGCCGCTTCCATCAGGGCTGGGCCTATTTGGAATTCTTTACTCACAACTACTCCCGTATAATAATAATCGATGCTTTAAAACCTGTCGCCAAATTCCAACTACCCGAATTGAGTTGGTTGCCTTTCTCATCAGTGACCAACATTTCTGCAGTATTGGGTCCAGAAGAACCTTGGTTCAAGGCCTCAAACTCTATTTTATTAAATCCAAGCTCAAGTCCGAGTTGAAATCCTCTAAAATCAGAATCAAGATACGCTTGCGCTCTGACAATCGTACCATTCACATAAATCTTAATTAAGTCACCATCAACAGCTGCTGCATCGCGATAACTAATCATAACGGTCGTTACTTTTGTTTTAAAATCGCCCAAGTACTGGTCCTTTCGGATGGCTTTTTGCGCTTCATTCCCTTCACGTTTGTTCAATCGTTCAACATGAGGCGTGTTGGGATCTACAAAATTATTTTGCTGCGACAAATTTAATGGTTTGTCAACTTTCAAAGGAGCATTATCGGTTTTCGGAATTGGTGTGTCAAAAATACTAGGCGCTTTGGGCGCAATTGTTGTCGTTTTTGGCGCCAAACTTCCCGATGGCAAACTCAAACTGGTTTTGACCCCCAAATCGCCCTGTCCGAAAATTACTTCAGAGCACAACAGCAAAAATAAACAAACCAAAAACTTCATTGTCTTGTTTTTAAATCGGCCTAAAAATATAAAAATCAAAACAGCTGTGCTAAAAAATAACATTTTATTGGGTTTAACGGCCGCTATTGCAATTCAAAAACAAAAGATTCAGATGGCTCGATTGCTATCTCTATTTTTCCTTCTCCATTTATCACAGAAAGCGTATTTTCTGACCCATACAATTGGTCCTTTAATCGATAAACACCGTCTTTTAAATTCCATTTATTAATCACATCATTCGGAATCGTTAATTCAAAACTGCTGTTGGACAACCACGAAAAATTGGTTACAACAATTAATTTTTGTGCTTCCGACCAACGCACATAAGCATAAAGACCTGGATCATAACCAGCAACTATTTCTCCATTTATGGGATGAATTGCCTGAAACTGTCCCATCAAAGCTGGACTTTTTATAGTGAAATTCAATACGCGTTGGTAAAAATCACGTAACGCTTTTTCCTCTTCCGACAATTGTCCGCCATCAAATAATCCTTCATTCATCCAGCGTTGGTGACTAGGAACACCTATATAATCAAAAATAGAAGTCCTAGAACGTTTACCAAAACCAGCATTTTCATTACCAGCTTCGCCTACCTCTTGCCCAAAATACACCATTGTTGGCGATGTACTTATCGTCGCCGAAACCACCAATAAGGGCTTTCCCTTTTCGGGAGTTCCTGCAAATTCGGGACTTGCTAATCGTTGCTCGTCATGATTGTCTAAAAAGTGAAGCATATGGTGCTCGATATCGGCGATGCTATTTTGAATGTTTGTTAGTCCTGCAGGTGTGCTTTTACCTTGAATGACTTCTTTTAATTTATCATAAAAAGCCACTTTATCATACAAATAATCCATTTTTCCTAAATGAATATAATTGCGGTACTCGTTCGGATTATAAACTTCAGCCAATAAAAAAGCATTGGGGTTTTTCATTTTTATTGCTGAATTCATATAGCTCCAAAATTCATAAGGTACCATTTCGGCCATATCATATCGAAAACCGTCAACGCCTTTTTTTGTCCAATACAAAGCAATATCTCTAAATTTTATCCACGAATTTGGAACCGATTTGTCTTTCCAAAATTCAAAATGTTCTTGGTGTGATTTAGTCTCAAAACCTGCTGGCAATTCCGGAAAATCTTTAGAACCATCAGGACGTATACCGTAATTTATCTTTACTGTTTCGTACCAATCATTTGAATCAGGCTGGGCCAAACGAGAACCGTTTCCGGTCCATTTTGCGGGATTTTCATCAAACATACCATCGATAAGTGCGTTTTTTTCACCATTTAAAGGTTGATAATTTTCAGATTTTGGCACTTGAAAAGCCTGACCCGGAATATAATAAAAGTTGTTGTCGCGGGCATATTCTACACTGGTATCGTCGTCTGCGCCAAAGTCCCTAACCCCTTTCGGATTGGTGTTGCCTTCATATTTGCGTGCAATGTGATTAGGCACAATATCAATCAAAACTTTCAAACCGTTTTTATGCGTTCGCGCAATCAACGATTCAAATTCTTGCAAACGATTTTCAGGATTAACCGCCAAATCAGGATTAACATTGTAATAATCTTTTACGGCATAAGGTGATCCTGCACGACCTTTTACAATCTCTGGATCATCGTTAGAAATACCGATTGAAGAATAATCATTAACCAATGCGTGATGTGGCACACCCGTAAACCAAATATGCGTTACGCCCAATTTCTTAATTTCAGACAACGCCAAATTGGTAAAATCATTGAATTTTCCGACCCCATTCTCTTCGATTGTTCCCCAAGGTTTGTTGGTAGTATTTATATTGCCAAATAAACGCGTAAAAACTTGATATACCACTGCTTTTCTTGCGGTTGGCGTCTCTTTTTTCGCTGTTTCCATTGTTTTTTGCTTTTTGTTTTGTGCCTGTGTCGCTAAGGTTAGCGCAATTAAAACTAAGGTAAGTACTTTTTTCATACAATAAATGTAAAGCCTTTTGCAAATATGCTTCACATTACAAATATAAAAATTTGACAATAGGTTTTCAACGGCTGATAAATATTTCTTAATAAAAAGATTGGTTGTAACATTTTACTTAAATTTGACAAAAATTAAATCCTTTGAAAAAGCCTATTTTTTTCTTCATTAATTGCTTGTTTTTAGTTGTTTCATCACTTACTTTTTCGCAAAATTCAAAGCCTATAATTGTAGAAAATGCCGATCATTTTGATATTGATGAACTTGAAGTTCCAGATGCAGTTTTGTTAACAGGCAATGTTCGCGTAAACCACGACGGTGTGATTATGACCTGCAATAAAGCCTATTTTTTTAAAAAAGAAAATTACATCAAAGCGTTTGGCGATGTTCAAATGGTGCAAGGTGATACGCTTTTTTTGAATAGTAAATATGCCGAATACAGTGGCAATGCCAAACAAGCTTTTGCTACAGGAAATCCTATAATGCGCTCGCCAGACATGACCCTTGCCACAGATACTATTAATTTTGATCGCAATATTCAACAAGCTTATTACAATAGTTTTGGACGAATTGTCAACAAAGAAAATACTTTGACTAGCAACTCCGGAAGGTATTTTGCCACTCAAAAAAAGTTTCAGTTTTTAACCTCTGTGACAATTACCAATCCAAAAACAACCATCAAATCCAATCATTTGGATTATTATTCCAATTCGGGTCACGCCTATTTGTTTGGTCCTTCAACTGTTAAAAGCAAAGAAGATTTTATTTATACCGAGAAAGGTTTTTATGACACCAAAAAAAATGTAGCGCATTTTTTACAAAAGTCCTATATTAAATACAACGATCGACTGATTGAAGGAGACAGTTTGTATTATGACCGAACCAAAGAATTTGCTTCGGCAACCAATAATGTAAAAATCACGGACACAATTAATAAAGGTATCGTTAAAGGACATTATGCCGAAATGTACAAATTAAAAGATTCGATGTTTGTTACCAAAAAAGCCGTTGCTATTAATTTGGTCGAAAAAGACTCTGTTTACATTCACGGAAAAAAATTGATGATTACCGGAAAACCCGAAAACCGAATCATTCGCGCTTTTAACAACGCCCGATTTTATAAAACCGATATGAGTGGTAAATGTGATTCTATCCATTCTAGTACCAAATCGGGATTAACGCAACTCATTGGGAAACCTGTAATTTGGAACGGTAAAAATCAATTGACTGGCGACGTAATACATCTTATCGGTAACAAGCAAACCGAAAAACTCGATTCGTTAAAAGTGTTGAACAATGCTTTTATTATATCCAAGGATAGCGTTGGGACGGGCTACAACCAAGTAAAAGGACTCAACCTTTACGGAAAATTCAAAGACAATAAATTATATGAAGCCGATGTTATAAAAAATACCGAAATTATTTATTTTATGCGCAATGACGATGATGAATTAATTGGTATTAATAAAAGTGTCAGTAGCCGAATCAATTTGTTACTGGAAGACAATAAAATTGATGCCATAACACAGTACGAAAAACCCGATGGCGATTTGTATCCAGAAAAAGATTTGCCAGAAAATGCTCGAAAACTAAGAGGATTTGTCTGGCGAGAATCAGAATGGATTACAACAAAAGACAGTATTTTTCCGGATGAAGAAAATGAAATTGACGCCAAAATTCAAGCAAAAAAGAAAGCCGAAATGGAGAAAAAAAATGTGCCGATGAAAGTCCGTAAAGAAACTTTGGATTATGATAAAAATAATCCAACCCCAAAAAAGTAATCGTAAAAAAACAAATGAAAAACGATTTCCTTAAATACCAAGCACAAACATCGCCTTATCCTTTAGGAATGGAAGTGGCGTATGCCGAAGGTTCTTATATTTATGATTCCAACAACAAACAATATTTGGATTTTGTTGCGGGTGTTTCGGCTTGTACACTTGGTCATAAAAATGAAGTGGTCAATAATGCAATTAAAAACCAATTGGACAAGTATTCGCACGTCATGGTCTATGGCGAATATGCGCAAAATCCAGCAGTAGAATATTGCAAGCTATTGGTAGCAAAACTTCCGGAGTCGTTAAACAAAGTTTATCTTGTTAATTCAGGTACCGAAGCCACCGAAGGCGCACTCAAATTGGCCCGACGTGTAACTGGAAGAAGTCAGCTTATTTCGTGCCACAATGCCTATCACGGCAATACAATGGGCGCTATGAGTGTGATGGGATTTGAAGAGCGCAAACAAGCTTTTCGACCTTTGCTTCCCGATGTTGATTTTATCACTTTTAATAACGAAACCGATTTAGAAAAAATTACGACCAAAACAGCCGGCATAATTCTAGAAAGTATTCAGGGCGGTGCAGGTTTTATTCAACCTCAAAATGATTTTCTAAAAAAAGTCAGACAACGTTGCACCGAAATGGGTGCTTTGATGATAATCGACGAAATACAGCCAGGATTTGGCAGAACCGGAAAATTATTCGGTTTTCAAAACTATGATGTGGTTCCAGACGTAATTATAATTGGCAAAGGAATGGGAGGCGGTATGCCCGTTGGCGGATTTGTAGCTTCGGCAACGCACATGGATTTGCTATGCGACAATCCCAAATTGGGACACATTACTACTTTTGGAGGACATCCTGTCATTGCGGCAGCTTGTCTAGCAACTTTACAAGAAATAACGCAAACAGACCTCATTCCGCAAACATTAGAAAAAGAAAAACTTTTTAGATCACTTTTGGTACACCCTTTGATAACAGAAGTGCGCGGAAAAGGACTAATGTTGGCTGCAATGACAAGCAGTCCTAACATCACCAATCAGGTCATTCTGAAATGTCAAGACCAAGGTCTGATATTATTTTGGCTTTTATTTGAAGGTTGCGCGATACGGATTACGCCACCTTTGACCATTTCCGAAAGTGAAATTCGAGAAGGTTGTGCGATTATTTTAAATGTGATGGATGCTCTATTAAATCAAAATTGAAAGTCAATGTAGCGCAAAATTTGTTAATTAAATTGTTTACAACAATTAAGAAAACAATCTAAAAGCATTACAAACGTTACCTAATTTTATGTAGGATAATTTTAAAGAAACACAGTATGCAATTAAGCAACGAAGAAGAAGACTACAATTTATCCTTATCTAAATTTGAGTCGATGTTGAAAACCAACAAAGTACTCTTTTTTGATTCCGAAGAATTTGAAGAAATCATCCTTCATTATCTCGACATGGGAAAAGCTGCTTTAGCGAAAAAAGCCTTAAAATTAGCATTAGAACAGCATCCCAAATCCACAGGTCTTAAGCTTGTACAAGTAGAAATGCTGGTCTATGATGACAAACTTGACACCGCCGAAAGACTTCTCAACGAACTCTATGCGATTGAACCACACAACGAAGAAATTTATATTCAAAAAGCCAATATTTTTTCGAAAAGAGACAACCACGAAAAAGCCGTTGAACTGCTGAATACTGCCTTAGAGTTTACCGATGATTATGCCGATGTTTACAACCTTATCGGGATGGAATACCTTTTTATGGACAACCTCGAATTGGCTAAAGAAAATTTTATCAAATGTCTTGAAGAAGATACCGAAGACCAAACTGCCCTATACAATGTGGTTTATTGCTTTGAGTTTTTAGATCAAAATCAACTGGCAATTGATTATCTCAATAAATATATAGACAAAAATCCATATAGTGAAATTGCCTGGCACCAAAGTGGAAGACTGTATTATGGATTAAAAAAATATGAAGAAGCATTACGTGCTTTTGATTATGCAACACTAATTGACGATGAGTTTCTAGGCGCATTTATGGAAAAAGCCAAAGCACTCGAAAGGTTAAAACGCTATGAAGAAGCCATCGAAGCTTATAATCAAACCATTGAACTGGATGATCCTACCTCTTATGCGCTATTGCGAATAGGAAAATGCCATGAACGATTAGGGAATAATGCTTTGGCTTTAAAATTTTTCAACAAAACAGTACACGAAGATCCGCTTTTAGACAAAGGTTGGATTGCT
>CANKZI010000028.1 GCA_947488595.1 Flavobacteriaceae bacterium | reverse complement strand
CGGATTCAAATCGTTGGTTAGTGCGGTGCCGTTCATTTTTAGCGATTCTTTTATTGCAAGTGCGCTGTCGCCTTCCCAGGCAATAAAGCCAATTTTTGAACCAACGTCATCAATAACATTCAAACTATTTAAGGTAATATTGATGATTTCGGGATTGGCAAACGAACCTTGAAGGCCTTGCAATCCGTCATAAATATTGAGTTGGTTGAGCGTCAAATCGGGATTTTCATACACAATTATCATCGCCCAACCGCCAAAATTGGTCCGTATGTTACAATAAGTCAACGAATTGATAGCCGCATTCAAATCGAGTTCAGCAAAAGTATAAATTCCATTTCCCGAGTTTTGCACTAGCGTAGTCACATCGGCGAAAGCCCCAAAATAATCCAAACCATTTTTTAACACCGAAAAAGTGCGTTCGGCAGTAATGGGAATGGTATTGAGTTGTACTTCAAAATCTCCTGTTCCCGAACCAGCCCAATACAAATACGCTTTTGTAACGCTGTCATTTGGATTCAGATTGAGTGTCGCGGTTGCAGTAGTGAAGATGGTACAATCGGTAGTGCCGTTGTTTTCGGCAGGATTTAAGGTATTTCCAATAAAAGTAAAATCATACCTGCCATTGAATTGCTCATACAAATCGATATTTTGTCCGAAACAAAGTATCGAAAAAAAAAGGGTGAGCACACAATAAAAGCAACGTATTTTTTGTTTCACTTGAGCAACTTTTTATAATAGCGATTAAAGATAATAATAATTTTGTAATGACTTGTTTTTTAAAATTTCAAATTAGAATAAGCGCAAAATCGATTATTAATCAAAAAATCAGTAATTTTCGGAGGTCTAAATTTTGAATGTGAAAAATTATACAATAAAGACTTTTAACGATAACGATGCGGCAGTTTGGAATGCTTTTATTGAAGAAGCAAATAATGCTACTTTTCTTTTTCATCGTGACTTTATGACTTACCACAGCGAACGATTTGAAGATTTTTCGTTGATGATTTATGATGAAAACGCATTGGTAGCCGTTTTTCCAGCCAATCGAGTAGGGAAAACCATATTCTCGCACCAAGGTTTGACTTTTGGCGGTTTGGTTTATAAAAAAAGCAGCAATGCCAACCAAGTAAATCTTTGGTTAACCGAATTGATATTGTTTTTGAAGGCAAATCAATGCGATAAATTGGTCATAAAACCCATCATTTCGATTTACCAAAAAGCGCCATCTTTTGAATTGGATACTTTTTTAATTCAGAATGGCGCGCATTTGTACCGTAAAGATTTGAATTTGGCCATTAATTTTTTGGCACCATTTGCGATTTCAAAAAGTAAATTGAAACATTTTAAGAGGATTTCTAATTTGGGTTTAGAAATTAAAAAAGAGCAATCATTTGATTTGTTTTGGGACGAAGTTTTGGTGCCGCGATTGCTCGAAAAACACCAAGTTGCGCCAGTGCATACCAAGCAAGAAATGGCGCATCTGTGTCAAAAATTCCCGAATAATATTTTTCAATATAATGTCTATTTTGAATCCGAAATTGTTGCTGGAATTACCATTTTTATATCAGGACATGTAGTAAAATCGCAATATGGTGCGACTACAACTAAAGGCGAAGAATTGCGTGCTTTGGATTTTTTGTTCATCAATTTGATACAAGAAATGCAACACCAATATGCTTTTTTTGATATGGGAACCGTAACCGAAAACAACGGAAAAAGTTACAATAAAGGCTTGCTGAAACAAAAAGAAGAATTGGGTTGTAGCGTGTATTCACAAGATTTTTATACTTTAGAAATATGATCCCATTTTTAGATTTACAAAAAATAAACCAACCTTATGAGATTGCTTTTCAGGATAAATTGAAAGCGGTAATGCAAAAAGGGTGGTACATTTTGGGAGATGAAGTGGCTACTTTCGAGAAAAATTTTGCGCACTATTGTGGTGCAAAATATGCTATTGGCGTCGGCAACGGATTGGATGCTTTGATTTTGATTTTTAAAGCCCATCTTGCTTTGGGTAATTTGCAGAAAGGCGATGCGGTGCTTGTTCCTGCCAATACTTATATCGCCAGTATTCTCGCCATTATCGAAGCGGGTTTGAAACCTATTTTTGTAGAACCATCCAACACCACTTTTAATATTACATCAGACGCCATTCTTGAAAAAATTACGAACAAAACCAAAGCAATTTTGGTGGTACATCTTTATGGACAATTAGCCGACATAGAGTCGATAAATCAAATTGCAGCGACCAAAAACCTATTGGTGATCGAAGATGCTGCCCAAGCGCATGGTGCATTTTCAGAAAAAAGACTCGAAAATAATTGCAATTCACAAGCTTATAGTTTTTATCCAGGAAAAAATTTAGGCGCGTTGGGCGATGCTGGCGCTGTTACAACCAATGATGCTGCGCTAGCAAAAACGATACAAATGTTACGCAATTACGGTTCCGAAACCAAATACCACAATGAAATTTTAGGCGTGAATTCGCGATTAGACGAATTGCAAGCGGCTTTTTTAAATATAAAATTGCAGGATTTAGATGCTCAAAATGAGCAACGCCGTCGTATCGCCAAAAAGTATTTATCTGAAATAAAAAACCCAAAAATCATTTTGCCATTTTGGGATTTTTCTACCAATCATGTGTTTCATTTGTTTGTGATTCGCACCCAAAACCGCAACGATTTACAACAATATTTGCTAGACAACGGCATTCAAACCTTGATCCATTATCCGATTGCACCACACCAACAAAAAGCTTTAAAAGATTGGAATCATCTTTCCTTTCCAATCACCGAAAAAATCCATCGCGAAGTGTTGAGTTTGCCTTTAAGTCCAGTAATGACCAATGATGAAGTCGATTTTGTTATCAAAATTCTAAATCAATTTTAATTGCAATTCCTTCAATCCATACTGCAAAAACCTTTGTTCAAGATTACTTCTTTGAACGGTTTAAGCGTGGTTTTAAAAATTGGCATCGGACTGATTACTTCAAAAGTAATTGCCATTTTTGTTGGTCCAACAGGTATGGCTTTGGTCGGCAATTTGCGCAATTTTATGGCTTCGACGGAAACGATTGCCACTTTGGGATTTCAAAACGGTATAGTAAAATATGTAGCCGAAAATAGTAAGCAAGAAACAGCATTAAAACAAATCCTTTCTACCGTTTTTATTGCCTTGGCCTTGGTTGCTTTGCTGCTTAGCGGTGTTGTGTTTTTTTTGGCTGATTTTTGGAATAACATTATTTTCGGAAATAATTATGCTTTTAGTTTTGTATTCAAAGCTTTGGCTATTGCGCTGCCTTGGTATGCATCGTCAATATTATTGATTTGTATCATCAATGGTTTGGGCAAGTTCAAACAAGTGGTTTATATTACGATTTTAGGTAATATAATTGGACTTATCGTTTCGGTTGTATTGATTTTACAATTAAAAACTGCTGGTGCTTTATTGTCAATAATTGTATCGCCATCATTGGTATTTTTTGTGGCTTTGTATTTTATCAATCTAGAAATCAAGTTATTAAAATATTTGTCTTTTGAGTGGTTTTCGTTTGGTGTAATAAAAAATTTGGCGTCTTATTCGTTAATGGCATTGGTTTCATCGGTTGTAGTACCATTGGTTTTTTTGATGATCCGAAACCACGTTATTGCTACAGTCGGAGTCAATCAAGCGGGATATTGGGAAGCAATGACACGCATCTCGACCTATTATCTGATGTTCATTAATACGATTTTGGTGGTCTATTTTTTGCCGAAACTGGTATTGGCAAATGGGCATCAAGAAACAAAAAAAATTATTTGGAGTTATTACAAAAGTACTGTTCCTATTTTTATTTTGGGATTGATTGCACTTTTTTTTATCAAAGATTTTGTGATCCATCTGTTGTTTACAAAAGCATTTATGCCCGTAAAAGAATTATTTTTATGGCAACTTTTAGGCGACGTTTTAAAAGCATTTTCGATGATTTTGGGATACATTTTAATTGCAAAAAGAAAAACTACCGTATTTATAATTACCGAAATTTTTTCGATCACATTGCAGTTTTTTTTGAGTCAATTTTTAGTTTCAATTTATCAAATCGAAGGCGTAGTAATGGCGCATTTTTTTACGTATGTAGTTTATTTATTGGTGTTAGTAATTTATTTCAGAAAGAGTTTGTTTTGAACTTTTTAAAATAAAAGGTACTTTTGACCACTGTTCATTTATGATGATTAAAGACAGGTACAACAATACCAATGAAAAAATTCCTTCGCAACAGCTTTCTTTTTCTACTTCCTGTATTAATGGCATTTGTTGGTTTTGAAATGTTTTACCGTTTTATGCCGAACAATTATACATTAAAGCACCAAGAATTACAAAAGAGATACAAAACAGTCGAAGTACTCATTTTTGGTAATTCGCATACTTTTTATGGATTGAATCCCAAATATTTTGATAAGCCAACCTTCAATTTAGGCAATTTGAGTCAATCGCTTTATTTTGATCAAATGTTATTCGAAAAACATATAGACCATTTAGAAAACCTAAAATTTGTGATTTTGAATGTAGAACATTTCAACCTAAGTGCGGTTGTCAACTCGTCGGCTAATAATCTAAAAAAGCACTATTACCGCAGTTATATGGATTTGGATGTACCTATTGTGTCGATGTGGGAACCAAAAGCACATTTGTTGTTTTTAAATGTCAACATACAACAAAATCGAGGTTTATTGGCGCGTTATTTTAGAGAAGGAACATTATTATATAGTGATAGCAATGGATTTGGCACCAATTATCCAAAAGCAAAAGCATTGAACATTAAGAAAAATGTAAAAGAAAGTTTAAGGCGACTAGAAGACCATTTAATCGATTTCTCTGAGAATACAGCACGATTGCAGTCGATAATTGACCGTTGCAAAAGCAAGAATATTGAAGTGATTTTGGTTACCATGCCTTATGCAAGGTTATACAGAGAAGGCGTGAATCAAAAAAAAGTAGACAAAGCATTTTTAACTTGTCGCACTTTAGATGCAAAAAATGACAATGTGCGTTATCTTAATTTGTATGATGACCATCGCTTTCAAGACACCGATTTTTTTGATGCGGATCACCTGCACGATATTGGCGCTATAAAAAGTTCTAAGATTATGAATGCTGTTTTGAATACTTATGATTTAAAATGAGAAAATTTTTTCAAAAAATACTATTAATAGCTGTTTTAGTAGCTATTCCTTTTCTAATAATTGAGATTTTTTACCGAGTGGTTCCGAATAATTACACTTTGAAAAATCAAAATTTAATACGCAATTATCGAAACACGGAAGTTTTAATTTTTGGCAATTCGCACGCCTTTTACGGTTTGAATCCAACATATTTTGATAAACCAACATTCAACCTTTCTAATATAAGCCAAACGTTGTACTTTGATCAATTGTTATTTGATAAGCATATTGATCAGTTTAAAAGTTTGAAATATATAGTTCTGACAATAGAATATACTAATTTAAGTCAACAAGATAACTCGGCCGAAGACGTTTTTCGCAAATATTATTATAGCGCATATATGGATATCGATGTTCCTATTATTAACCAATTTGACGAAAAAGTACTGTTTTTATCTTCGACAAGAAGTTTCAAAATCAATGTTGGTTTGATCAAAGATTATTTTTTAAATGGCACTATTGTAACTTCTGACATTAACGGTTTTGGAACCAATAATCTACAAGCAAAAAGGAGTATTGAAAATATACAAAATGCAAAAAGAACAGTAAATAAGCATGAAGATCATTTAATGGACTTTTCAAAAAATGTCGACCGATTGGCATCAATAATAGAAAAATGCAAGACTAAAAACATTGAGGTCATTTTGGTAACCATGCCTGTTACCAAACAATATGCGCTTGAAGTGAACCAAATAAAATTGAAAAAAATATTTTCTACCTGCCAAACTTTACAAAATCAAAACGATAATGTACGTTATTTAAATTTGTTTAATGATAACCGTTTTGAAGACGCCGATTTTTTTGATGCGGATCACCTTCACGATCTTGGTGCGATTAAAAGCTCAAAAATTGTAAACGGTTTCATTAACGATTTGAACTAAAATTATTCCCAAACAGCGACATATTTTGCTGCAACTTTGACAGAATCGTGTTCTTTTTCTATAAATTTTCGGGCGCGTTCTCCTATTGCAATAATCTCATTTGGATTTTCAATCAAAAACGAAAGTGCTGCTACAATCTCGTCAACATTGGGGACAGCATTTACAGCAACACGTTCGGTTAATTGATAATATGCCATAAATTCTTTTTCGGCGCCAGTAAAAACCACTTTGCCTTTGGCCATAGCTTCAAGCGCATTGTAGCCTTGGTCGTAAGCAAAAACTTGGTCTAAAAGAATATGTGCTTTGTTGTAGGAATCGATGTAAGTCGCATAAGGAACACTTCTTGTGGTAATGATTTCAATTTGATTGGCATATTTTTTTTGAATGATAGCCAATGCATTTTCAAAATAATCATTTCCTTTACTATAATAATTTTCTTGATTTATTCCATGAAAAATGATGATTTTATCCTGAATTACCAATTTTGAAAATTCGAATTTTTCAAGGTTAATTGGATTTGGAATCAAGCCCAAATACGCGCTATTTTTTGCTAACGGAATATGATAGTCCATGTCGGATGCAATTACACCTTTGCAATTTTGATAAATAAATTCGTGCGTTTTTCGGTAAGCATCACTTCGGAATTTCAACACTTTCAAGAAATTTTTCGAAGTGATTTTTCCCATTAAGTAGGGCTGAACAATCGACTTCATTTCAGGATTTTCAAAACAATATTTCACATTTAGATAATCTGTGCCACACGAAAGCAGAAAAACTTTCTTGTTATTCTTGAATACAAAATCAAGTATTTTTTTTTCGAAGTAGGCATTGCAGTAAAAAGTGTTTTCGTTGATTAGTTGTACCACATCATAACCAGCAAAAAGCGATTGTTTTTTTTTGAATTGTAAATAAATCAAATACGAACTAATATCAAAACCAGTTAGTTTATAAACGCCAACTTTCAATTTTTTTAAAATGCCGTTGTCCCATTTTTTGTAAAGTCTGTAGTCAACAGGGAAATTTTTGAAACCATCATTAAAACCAATGAGAACTACTTGATGACCCAATTTTTGCAGTCCTTCTTTAAGTGAATTGTGCAGCCGACTGTATTCGCCTAAGAGTAAAATTTTCATTGCAACGGAATTATTTTAAAGCAAAATACAAAAATTCTAAAATCTACAATTTCAATATTGCTATATTTGGCAAATATATCTACAATTTATCAAATTGGACCTTCCTAAAAAAAAAATTGGCATCATATCAACTTCACTTGCAGGTGGCGGTGCTGAACGTTCTAGTGCGTTATTGAGTTTTATGTTAAGCGATTTGAATTTTCAGGTATACAACATTGTCATTACCGACAATATTGATTATGATTATAAAGGCATTTTATACAATATGGGCATTGCCGACAAAGGCAATACATCGATATTCAGAAAGTTAAAAAAAGGATTTTTATTACGTAAGTATCTGAATAATAATAATATAAATACGATCATCGACAATCGTACTCGGACTGTTTTTTTGAGAGAATGGTTCACAAAATGGATTTATGGACGACGTGATACTTTTTATATGGTGCGCAGTCATAATCTAAACAATTACTTGCCTGAAAGGGTTTTTTTAGCGCAACTTTTGTTCAAAAAAGCCAATAAGTTGGTTTGCGTTTCAAAAGCCATTGCCAATAGTATTGAAGAAAAATACAATTTAAAAAATACGGTTACAATTTATAATCCAGTTGATTTTTCAAATATACAAGCTGATACTTTTACGCCAATTGAAGGCAATTATATTTTGTTTTTTGGCAGAATCGAAGATAAATCAAAAAACTTTAGTCTGATGCTTGAAGCTTATTTATTATCACAAGTTTATAAAACCGGATTAAATTTGTTCATTATGGGCGATGGTCCCGACGAAAATTTTGTTCAAAATCAGATCAATAAACACGATTTGCAACTTTATGTAAAAAGAATTCCTTATCAAAAAGATC
Organism: Flavobacteriaceae bacterium; assembly: GCA_947488595.1. GTDB lineage: Bacteria > Bacteroidota > Bacteroidia > Flavobacteriales > Flavobacteriaceae > Flavobacterium. Next base: position 22,854 of record CANKZI010000028.1, on the reverse strand, counting down.
CTTTTTCGTATGTTAAGTATGCCAAATTCACGCTTTTGACCAGTCATTACGAAGGATTTCCGAGATCAATAATTGAATCTTTGGCTTTGGGAACACCTGTGGTTGCCGTAGATTGCAAATCGGGTCCAAGTGAAGTCATCATTAATGAAAAGAATGGTTTGTTGGTCGAAAATTACAATCCAGAAAAACTAGCGAATGCCATAAAACTTTTATCAGAAGACCAAAAATTATATGATATTTGTAAAATGAATGCATCCAATAGCATAGCACATTTGTCTTTAGCAACGATAGCAAAACAGTGGGATGCACTTTTAACAGCCAATTAATGTATGAATACCATCGACAATATTTTACTCATTGACATTCCCAAAATTCACGATACACGTGGCAATCTTTCGGTTATTGAAAACGACATTGTTCCTTTTGAAATAAAGAGAGTTTATTATTTATATGATGTTCCCAGTGGCGCAGAGCGTGGTGGACATGCGCACAAAAAACTGCAACAATTTTTAATTGCACTTAGTGGAAGTTTTGATGTTGTTTTGAAAGACGGAACGCAGCAAAAAATCATAACGCTCAACAAACCCAACCAAGGACTTTTGATTCCGTCCGGAATTTGGCGTGAATTGCAAAATTTTTCTTCTGGTTCAGTTTGTTTGGTTATTGCATCGGCCGTTTTTGATGAAGCGGATTATATCAGAGATTTTACTGATTTCGAATCATTTAAAAACAGAATTGGTTAAACCCAATCGCACTAAAATCTTTTGTAATTCAATTAATTGGAACAACACAAATCGTGGCATTTTAAGTAAAATTTTTTTCTTAAATGTCAGATTGTCTTTGTTGATGGCTTTATAAAATAATTCAAAATTGGCGTTCTCTTTGTTTAATATTGACTTTATTGCCCAAGAAAACCGAATCGTGTCTAAAAAAAAATGAAGTTCTGGATTGGTTTTTTCTGCAATCAAAAATTTAGAAAAATTGATTTTTTGACTGTTGTAAGATAAATTCCGCGACAAACTATTGGCATCAAAAACATAACGTGCCAAAATTTTGGTACAAAAAACTACAGGATACTGTAAACCAATTCGAATCCATAAATCGGTATCTTCTCCGCTTTTTATAGTTTCATCAAAAACACCAACTTTTTCAAAAACACTTTTTTCAAAAACGGCACATGAAGTCCAAATTATACTTTCTCTTTGGCTTGCTTTAAAATAATTAAGCAACAAAAACGGTTGGTCTAGCGCAATCGAATAAGCAGCGGGAAACACTTTTTTTGCTGCTTCAATTTCAAAAGCAGCAGCAAAAACTGATTCTTTTTTATAAAGTTGGATGGCTTCATACATAGTTGACAAAAAATCAGGATACCAATAATCATCTGCATCTAAAAAAGTGATGTACGGCGATAAAGCTTTTGTAATCCCAAAATTACGCGCACTAGAAACGCCTCCGTTTTCTTTAGAAAATAGTTGAATGTTATTGTTTTTTAAGGCCGCTATTTTATCCAAACTGCCATCGGTCGAGCCATCATCTACAATTATAAGCTCAAAATCCTGAAAAGTTTGGGCAAAAACACTTTGTAGCGTGTTTTCGATAAAAGCAGCTTTGTTGTATAACGGAATGACAATTGAAAAATATGACATCTTATCCTTTAATAATTTCTTTGTGTTTTAAACTTTCAAAATGACTGAACTTCTGGGTTGCAAAAAGATGTTAAATTTTACCATCTTTATCAAACAGCGAAATAACTTTAAATCCAGTGTCCTTAAATTTTGGCAGCTGATTATTGCGGTGACAATCCTTAAAATAATGCAACAATTACAGTTGTTAGATTTGAACCAAAGGCGTAAACTTGTCCCAAACCCTAACTATATAAAAATATTTTTTGGAAAAATTCTTTACCATTCGGGTTGTCATGCGCTCAATTTTTCTTCAAATGTACTTATTTTTTTGACATTCGTTTTTAATGTAGTATTTTTGAAATCCTTTGATATGCAAAACAAACCACTTCATATAGTTGCTTTCGACAATCCTTTTCCGGCCAATTACGGCGGTGCAATCGATGTTTTTTATAAAATAAAAGCGTTATATGAACTCGGTTTTGACATCTATTTGCATTGTTTTATCACTTCAAATGACGAGGTTGCGTCGGAATTAAAAAAGTTGACCAGAGCAGTTTATTTGTATCAAAAAAATCGCAATCCTTTTTTTCTTTTTTCATCGTTTCCGTTTTCGGTAAAATCAAGGTTTCAAAAAGATTTATTAACCAATATCAAAACTGTTGATGCTCCTGTTTTGTTCGAAGGTTTGCAATCTACAATGGTTTTACACAATCAAGATTTTGGGAATCGGAAGTTGTTTTTGCGATTGCACAATCTTGAAAATCATTATTATAATGGACTTGCGTCAAGCGAAACCAATTGGTTAAAAAAGCGATTGTACCAATTGGAAGCCAAAAAATATGAGCATTATCTGGAAATTTTAAATCGTTTTAAGACCGTTTTTACCTTGTCAATTCTTGAAACTGAAGCGGTCAATAAGTTAGCAAATAATGCGCAGTACATTCCGGTTTTTCATGGCAATACAACTTTAAAAGACATGTCTGAATTTGGAAATTATGGTTTTTACCACGGTGATTTGCGGTTGGCTGACAACAAAAAAGCAGCGTCATTTTTAATTGAGTGTTTTAAAGAAATTAGTGATTATTCGTTAATTATTGCTTCCAATAACGGTAAAAATTATATTGAAAATCAAATTAAAAACACGCCCAATATAAGTTTTGCGACTATTGATAATGACTTGCATTTAGCGCAACTATTACATGACGCGCAAATTAACGTTATGTTATCTTTTCAACAATCAGGTACAAAGTTAAAATTAGTCAACGCACTTTTTAACAGCCGTTTTTGTTTGATTAATAAAAATATGGTCGATGATGAAAGATTGCTTTCGTTGTGTGAAATTGCCACTTCAAAAACCGAATTCATTACTAAAATTAATACGTTAAAAACAAAGCCTTTCCGTAACGCGAACCGAAGCGATGTGCTTTTGGAAGTATTAAATGATGCAGAAAATGCGAAAAAAATGGCCGATTTTTTAAATTAAATGAACCGTAGGGCCTTCGTTAAAAACGAGAATGACAATGGACTGTTTTTGTCGCATGAATTAAACTGCTCTTTGTACGACTTCAAAAATAGTACTGTTTTCGCACTTTAATGTTTTTGACGGAAATTTCAATAGTAAAGCATAATCGTGTGTCGCCATAATGACTGTTTTTCCGTTGGCATTAATTTTTCGCAGTACTTCGAGCACTTCAACACTGGTTTGAGGATCTAAATTTCCAGTTGGTTCGTCGGCTAAAATCAGTTCTGGATCGTTGAGCAACGCCCTAGCAATGGCAACGCGCTGTTGTTCTCCACCAGACAATTGATGCGGCATTTTTTTTGAAAAACTTTTCATGTCGACTTTATCCAATACTTCGTCAATTTTTGATTGCATTTCCGTTTCGTCTTTCCAACCTGTTGCTTTGAGCACAAAAAGCATATTTTCGTTCACATTTCGATCTGGTAAAAGCTTAAAATCTTGAAAAACGATACCAATTTTCCGACGCAAAAAAGGAATATTCGCTTCTTTCAAAGTCGCCAAATCGTAGTCAACAATTGTCGCTTGCCCATCGGTCAGAGGTAAATCGGCATACAAAGTTTTCATCAAACTGCTTTTTCCAGAGCCTGTTTTTCCAATGATATAAATAAACTCACCATGATTAACTTCCAAATTAACATCAGATAGGATTACTTTTTTTTCTTGATAAATGGTAACATTTCTTAAAAAAAGGACAGATTGAGACATAATTGTGTTTGTTTATTTGGTAAAAGTAATAAGATAACGTTCGGTTTCAAAATAAAATTTCATTTGAATTGCGATGCAGTCCCCAACTCGTAATTTTATGTTATTTAAAGACTTTATATGTTTTTTAAGATACTAAACTCTACTTTTGGTTCGTTATAAGCAAAGGAATTTGATATATTTGAATTTTAAAAACCAAACTACATGCACAAATATTCTTGGGTATTTTTATCACTACTTTTTGTGGGAACGACCACCACAATTTTGGCACAAAAAACCGCCATTTATACCAATGAACTCGCAGATTTTAATCGCGCTTTAACTCTTTACAAAGACAAGCAATACTTAGCTGCGCAGCTCATTTTCGATAAAGTAAAGCAGGTCAATCTCAATCAAGACGTACAAGCCGATTGCACATATTACAGTGCCAATTGCGCCATTCGACTCAACCAACAAGGTGCCGATCGATTGATGGAAGATTTTGTTACCAATTATCCCACGAGTTCCAAGCAAAACCAAGCTTATATCGAAGTTGCACATTATTATTTTGAGCAAGGCCAGTATCCACAAGCGTTAGAATGGTTTGATAAAGTCGATGAAAGCGGTTTAAGCAGCGATGAAATCGATCAATTTAATTTTCAAAAAGGCTACAGTTTTTTTACTGCAAAAAATAAAAAAGAAGCTACTAAATATTTTAATTCAGTCGCCAATTCTAAAGAATATGGTTCTCAAGCCAAATATTATCTCGGATTTATGGCTTATGAAGCCGATGATTATAAAGAAGCTACCAAGCAGTTTGACCAAGTTTCGGGTGAAGAGAAGTACAAAGAAAAGATGTCTTATTTTCAAGCAGATATGAATTTTAAATTGGGTAATTTCCAAAAAGCCATTGACGACGGTATTGCCGCTTTGCCAAAATCCAATGCGCTCGAAAAATCAGAACTTAACAAAATCATTGGCGAAAGCCATTTTAACCTTAAACAATACGACAAATCGATTGTGTATTTAGTGGCTTACAAAGGTAAAAAAGGCAAATGGAGCAATACCGATTATTATATATTGGGTTATGCTTATTACCAACAAAAAGATTATGAAAACGCTATTTCTCAATTCAATAAGATTATTGAGGGCAACGATTTTATAGCTCAAAACGCCTATTATCACTTGGGAGAAAGTTATTTGAAAACCGATAAAAAACAACAAGCACTGAATGCTTTTAAAAATGCTTCGGAAATGGAATTTGATTTGAAAATTCAAGAGGATGCCTATTTGAATTATGCCAAATTGAGTTACGAAATCGGAAATTCCTATCAAACCATTCCCGATGTTTTATCGGCTTTTTTAGAAAAATATCCTGCCAATTCCAACAATCCCGAAATTGAAACTTTGTTGATTAATTCGTTTATAACCTCAAAAAATTATAAAGGTGCTTTGGTGTTGTTAGAAAAAAACAAAAGTTTTAGCAACAAACAAGCGTATCAAAAAGTGACTTTTTATCGCGGTTTAGAATTGTACACTGATGGCGATTACCAAGCCGCTTTGGCCATGTTTAAAAAATCAATCGCAGAACAAAGAGAGGCAAAATTTACTGCCCGTGCCGCTTTTTGGAAGGGCGAAACCGAATATGTATTGGATAGTTTTAGCGAATCGTTGTTGAGTTTCAAACAATTTATGGGTTTCGACGAAGCCAAAAATACACCTGAATACAAAAACAGCAATTACAATTTGGCTTATGCTTATTTTAAATTGAAAGAATACGGGCAAGCAGCTACTTATTTTCAAAATTTTGTTACTGTTGCAAAGGATGATAAAGTGCGTTTGAACGATGCCTATTTGCGCTTGGGTGACAGTTATTTTGTAACATCAAAATATTGGCCAGCCATGGATGCCTACAATAAAGCCATTGAGATGAAAGGCATTGATGCTGATTATGCTGCTTTTCAAAAAGGAATCAGTTATGGTTTTGTAGCCCGAAACGATAAGAAGATTGAAGATTTGAATAAATTCATTCAATCTTTTCCAAAGTCGCAATACCGCGATGATGCTTTGTATGAACTCGGAAATACCTATGTTGCTGAAAATAAAAATGATAATGCGATTGCCACTTACGACAAATTGGTGGGTGAATTTAAAAATGGCATTTATGCTGCAAAATCAGTTTTGAAGCAAGGTTTGGTGTATTATAATTCGGAGAAAGACCAATTGGCTTTGACCAAATTTAAAAAGGTTGCAGCTGATTATCCCAATACGCCCGAAGCACTCGAAGCTGTGGCAACAGCGCGTTTGATTTATGTTGATTCAGGAAAAGTCGAAGAATATGCTGTTTGGGTAAAAACACTTTCGTTTGTGCAGGTTACCGATGCCGAATTGGATAATGACACTTATCAAGCCGCCGAAAAACAGTATTTGCAAAACAATTCAAAACAAGCTATTTCAGGTTTTACAGGTTATTTGGCGAATTTTCCAAACGGAATTCATGCCTTAAATGTCAATTTTTATTTGGGACAATTGTACTTTGCTGACGGATTAGAGACAAATGCGCTGGTGAATTATGAATTTGTAATTGCAAAACCCAGAAACGAATTTACCGAACAGGCGTTGGCAAGACTGTCACAAATTCATCTGAAAACTCAAAATTATGATCAAGCGATTCCGGTTTTAAAGCGTTTAGAAACCGAAGCCGATTATCCACAAAATATCACTTTTGCGCAAGCCAATTTGATGAAATCATATTACGACAAATCCGATTATCCCAATGCTGTTGTATCTGCCGAAAAAGTTTTAGCCAACCCAAAAACAGATGATAAAGTGCGCAGTGATGCCCAAATTATTGTAGCAAGATCTGCAATAAAAGCCAATGATGAAGCCAAAGCACGAATTGCTTATGCCAAGTTGCTTACGATTGCAAAAGGCGAATTGGCTGCTGAAGCTTTGTATTATGATGTTTATTTTAAAAATGCAGACGGGAAATTTGAAGCTTCTAATATTGCAGTTCAAAAATTAACCAAAGATTATTCCGGTTATCGCTATTTTGGCGCAAAAGGATTGGTTGTCATGGCAAAGAATTTTTACGGACTCAAAGACAGTTTTAATGCTACTTATATTCTAGATAGTGTGATAAAAAATTTCACCGATTATACCGATGTAATTGAAGCTGCACAAAAGGAATTGGATATTATAAAGACAGAAGAAGCAAAAACCAATTCGTCGATTCAAAATTAATTACCATTCAAAAAAGTAGGAGTTAGAAACAGGCTTCTTCATTTATTGCTATTTTTCTTAAAAAACTTAATTTATGACCATCAAATTTCAATATAAAATTGCCTTCGTTATCCTTGTTGCTGTTTTGCAGACCACTTTTGCACAAAAAAAAGACGAGAATATAGGAACCGAAGTAGTAAATGTGGTAAAACCTTACACGCCAACCATTTCGGATGCTTTTAAAGTCAAAGAAACTCCTGTTTTAGATGATGAAGAAACACTTAAAAAAGAGCTAATCAATTATAATATCTTCTCTTTCCCAGTGGCTTCGACTTTTACGCCATCCAAGGGTAGTGCTGCTGGAGTTGATAAAACCGCGCAAGAACGGTTATTTAAAAATTATGCGACTTTAGGATTTGGAAGTTATGCTTCGGTCAACGCCGAACTTTTTATAACCGAAAACATTGATGCGACAGATTATGTTGCTGGAATGCTGCGCCATCAATCTGCGCAAGGTAATATTAAAGGTGTCGATTTGGATGATAAATTTTATGATACCGCTTTGGATTTGACCTACGGTAGCAAACAACAAGCGTATTCTTGGAATGCCGATTTGGGATATCAAAATCAAGTTTACAATTGGTATGGTTTGCCCGAAAATTTTGGAGTCAATTTATCAGATGCTGATCGAGCGACTTTAATCAATGGCATCAATCCGCAGCAAACCTATCATAATTTTTATCTTGGCGGAAAAATTACTACCAACGATTCGTTTTTTAATCAAGCAACCGTCAAATACAATCGTTTTTGGGATGCTTATGGCTCGGCTGAAAACCGATTTTTTATCAAACCAACTTTCAAATTTAGTATTGGCGAAAGTTTCATAAAAACCAATTTTACTTTGGATTATTTGAATTCAAGTTTCGAGAATGCTTTTCCGATTGATGTTGATGCGCCAAGTGCAACTTCTTTTGCCAACAAAAGTTCTTATTTAATTTTAGGAGCTAATCCTAATTTTCAAATCCTTCGTGACGACTTGACTTTGAATTTCGGGGTTGAGTTGGTGTATCTTTCGACTTTGAAAAATCAATTTCAAGGCACTGATTTTGGTTCCGAAAGTGATTTTTTTGTGTATCCTAAAATTACGGCTTCCTATAAAGTGGTCGGAAATATTATGATTGCTTATGCTGGAGCAGAAGGCGGTTTACAACAAAATTCTTACCGCGATTTTACCAATCAAAATCCTTTTGTATCGCCGACTTTATTAATAGCACCAACCGACAGCCAATATGATATTTATGTTGGTTTAAAGGGAAAATTATCCAATAATGTAAGTTATAATATTCGTGGTGCTTATGCCAGCGAAAAAAACAAAGCATTGTTCAAATCCAATGATTATTCGCAAGCGGATACCAATGAAAATTATATTTTTGGTAATTCGTTCAATGTGGTCTATGACAATATGAAAACCGTCAGTTTCTTTGGTGAATTGAAAGCTGATTTTTCTAAAAATGTCGCTTTCGGAATCAATGGAACTTTTGCCACTTACACCAATGATTTTGAAGAAGAAGCTTGGAATTTACCACAAATCAAGCTCGGAGCAAGCTTAGATGTAAATATAACCGACAAATGGTTTGCTGGTGCCAATGTGTTTTTTGTAGGCGAACGAATGGATTTTCAAGAAGATAAATCGTTTACAACTATTGGTAATAATGTCAAAACATTAGAAGGTTATTTGGATGCCAACTTAAATTTGGGTTACAAATACAACCAAAGACTGACAGCATTTTTAAAAGGCAATAACATAGCCAATCAAGCTTACGAAAAATGGTTGAATTATCCTGTACAGCAATTTCAAGTGATGTTGGGAGCGAGTTATAAATTTGATTTCTGATAGGAGCAAGGCCGAAAAGTTCAAAGTTGCAATGTTTCGCAACTTTGAAACTTTGCATCTTTGAACCTTTGTCCTATAACAATGACATTCAAACAACAAACCCATAAGTATTACCAGCAACTGCTTCAAGATAAAATCGATGTTTTTCGCGATAGGATTCTGGCTTTGACTGAAGATTCTAAAAACGACGCCAAAGGCTCAGCTGGAGATAAACACGAAACGGCATTGTCGATGATGCACATTGAACAAGAAAAACTTAATTACAAACTCGCTGAGTTTTTTGCACAGAAAGCACTTTTAGATAAAATTGATGCAACCATAACTACAAAAAAAATCGTTGTAGGAAGTTTGGTGCAAGCCAACGGAGTGTTGCTCTATCTTTGCACCGCTTTGCCTAAAATCACTATTGATGGCAAAACAGTTTTAGCACTTTCTCCTCAGTCGCCTTTGGGAAGTAAATTGATGGGAAACGAAGTTGGTTTTTCGTTTGAAGTTAATGGAACGGTTTATTCAATTGAGGAAGTTAGTTAAAAAGACAAAGTATTTGGTTTTTAATTCGAAAAATTCATTCAAAAACGCTAAGTTAAGAATGAAGCTAGTAGTTCTTTATAGTCGTCATTTTTATTAGTTCATTCAATATTGCTTTCATATTTACATAAAAAGTATTTTTAAAGTTTCCTTTTATAACTAAAATGTCAATTTTTATTTTAATACTAAAACTAATTTGACAAATTTGCTTCAACAATAAACCAAAGAAGTAAAATTAGATAATTATGTGCGGAATTTTAGCCATTATTGGAAAAGGGAAAGATGAAAAATTAGTAAAAACATTGTCAAAAAGAATGGCGCATCGCGGACCAGACGAAAGCGATTTATTGGTAACCGAAAATGGACATATTTTAAGTCACGAACGTTTGTCAATCATCGATTTGCATTCGGGTCGTCAACCTATAAAAGGAACTAAATCTGCTTATATGGTGCACAATGGCGAAATTTATAACCACCAAGAGCTGCGAGATGGTATTTTAAAGAATCATACTTTTAAAACCAAATCCGATTCAGAAGTTATTGTCCGTCTTTATGAAGAATTTGGTTACGATTTTTTAGATAAATTAGATGGTGATTTTGCTTTTGTTGTAATCGATGGCGATGATTTTATCGCTGGACGTGATCCACTTGGCGTGAAGCCACTTTATTACGGATTGGACGAAAGAGGACGCATCTATTTTGCTTCCGAAATGAAGCCAATTGCCGATCAATGCAAAACCTTTTCTACTTTTCCACCGGGACATTTTTATACTCCAAAAACGGGTTTCATAAAATACTACCGGCCAGATTATGAAGATTTTAAAAAAGCCGATAAACCACTCGATTTGCCTTTAATCAGAGCGACTTTAACGGAAGCGACAAGAAAAAGATTAATGAGCGATGTGCCAATTGGCGTGTTACTTTCAGGCGGTTTGGATTCTTCACTGACTTCTTCAATAGCTGCAAGATTATTAAAAGAAAAAGGAAAAAAACTTCATTCTTTTTCTATCGGATTGGATGCTGATGCACCAGATGCAAAAGCAGCCCGCAAAGTAGCCGAATTTCTAGGAACCGAACACCACGAAATTCATTTTACAGTTCAACAAGGAATTGAAATCATAGACCAACTGATTTGGCATTTGGAAACCTATGATGTGACATCTGTTAGGGCAAGTACACCAATGTACTTTTTGTCGAAAGCCATTGCTGATTTAGGAATAAAAGTGGTGCTTTCTGGCGAAGGTGCTGATGAGGTTTTTGGCGGCTATTTGTATTTTAGAAATGCACCTAGCAGCGAAGATTTTCAAAAAGAAACCATCGAAAGGGTTCAGAAATTATTTACTGCCGATTTGTTGCGTGCCGACAAATCAACGATGGCACACGGATTAGAAGCCAGAGTGCCATTTTTAGACAAAGCTTTTTTAGACGCAGCAATGACCATAAGCGCCGAAGAAAAGCAGCCCAAAACTTATGATGGTAAAGAAAAGTATATTTTAAGAAAAGCTTTTGATACTCCAGACAATCCGTACTTACCAGATGAGGTATTGTGGCGACAAAAAGAACAGTTTTCAGACGGTGTAGGTTACAATTGGATTGACGAATTGATAGACTATTGCGCAACAAAAGTAACCGATGCCCAATTGGAAACCGCCGAAATTTTGTATCCATACAACACACCAACCACCAAAGAAGCTTATTTTTATCGAAGTATTTTTCACAAACATTTTCCGCAAATTAGTGCTGCCCAAACGGTTAGAAAATGGATTCCAAAATGGCAAGAAAATCAAGACCCAAGTGGCAGGGCCAATGCTGCTCACTTTCAAGCCGATGTTGAAATCGCAAAACCATTTGTTTCTATCTAAATTTTAGTGTGTTTATAGAAGTTTGTTTGTAATTGTAAAGCGTTGTTTTTTTTGACAACGCTTTTTTTATGGCATTAACTTTCACTTTTAAATCTATGAGTTGCCTTTGCAACATCCATTCACCGTTTCTAGGTACGCAGTAACTTTACAAAAAAAAACAATTATTATGATTTTTATAGATTTTGTTTTTACGGGCTATGGCAAAACAACGGTCAATTCGTAATTAAATAGATCAATACAAAAAATGTATGCAGGTATCGAAAGAGTGAAACCATTATTTGCTGTTTTTTCAATGCAACATTCAAAAGTATTGTGGGCACAATTGGCACCACTCTGAGATTATTTTGAGAGCAATGCCGCTCTTTTGTTGACGAGCGACATTGCAACGGTAGTAGCTTTTGATTTAAAAAAAATCGTTTATGAAAAAGGTTTCGGAACTAGTGCAAATTTCAGTACTTTATAATCAACAAAATGTTAATAACTTCGCTTCTAAAGCAAGCCTTTTTAGGCGAAAATAAGTCTTGTTTGTCTATATTTGTTCGTTAAACAAAAATCATACAGAATAACACACAATATGAGCGACGATAAAGATAAAAAACACAATTATTCGGCAGATAGTATTCAGGCATTGGAAGGAATGGAGCATGTAAGAATGCGTCCTTCCATGTATATAGGTGATGTTGGCGTTAGGGGTTTGCACCATTTGGTTTATGAAGTGGTTGATAACTCTATTGATGAGGCCATGGGCGGTCATTGTGATACCATTGGCGTAGCAATCAATGAAGACGGTTCGGTAACTGTCGAAGACAATGGTCGCGGCATTCCAGTTGATCTTCACAAAAAAGAAGGCGTTTCGGCACTCGAAGTCGTAATGACCAAAATTGGAGCAGGAGGCAAGTTTGATAAAGATTCTTACAAAGTTTCTGGAGGTTTGCATGGTGTCGGTGTTTCGGTAGTGAATGCGCTTTCCAACCACATGCGTTCTACGGTTTTTCGTGACGGAAAAATTTATGAACAAGAATACGAAAAAGGAAAAGCCATGTATCCGGTCAAACAAATTGGCGAAACCACCAAACGTGGTACGATGCAAACTTTTTATCCTGATGATACCATTTTTACACAAACTACTGAGTTTTCTTACGATACTTTGTCGGCACGTATGCGTGAATTATCTTATCTAAACAAAGGTATCACCATTACTTTTACTGACAAACGTGAATTGGATAAAGACGGTAATTTTGTTCAAGAGATTTTTCATTCTGATGAAGGTTTAAAAGAATACATTCGTTATTTGGATGGCAATCGTGAGCCGATAATTGCACACGTTATTAGCATGGATAATGAAAAAGGCGAAATACCAGTTGAAGTAGCCCTTATCTATAATACAAGTTATACCGAAAATATCTTTTCGTACGTAAACAATATCAATACACACGAGGGAGGAACGCATTTACAAGGTTTTAGAACTGGATTGACCAGATCGTTAAAGAAATATGCCGATGCTTCTGGAATGTTGGATAAATTGAAATTTGATATTTCAGGAGATGATTTCCGTGAAGGATTAACAGCCATTATTTCTGTTAAAGTTCAAGAACCGCAATTTGAAGGACAGACTAAAACAAAATTAGGAAATAGAGAAGTGGTTTCGCCGGTAAGTCAAGCTGTTGGCGATATGATCGAAGCCTATTTAGAAGAAAATCCGAACGACGCTCGTATTATTGTTCAAAAAGTAATTCTCGCCGCACAAGCAAGACACGCTGCCAAAAAAGCGCGCGAAATGGTGCAACGAAAAACTGTGATGGGCGGTGGCGGATTGCCAGGAAAATTGTCCGATTGTTCAGAACAAGATCCAGCAAAATGTGAAGTTTATCTGGTCGAGGGAGATTCGGCTGGTGGAACAGCAAAACAAGGACGTGACCGCGCATTTCAAGCCATTTTGCCTTTGCGTGGTAAGATTTTGAATGTTGAAAAAGCCATGCATCATAAAGTTTTTGAAAACGAAGAAATTCGAAATATTTTTACCGCTTTAGGCGTTACTATTGGTACTGCCGAAGATAGCAAGGCATTAAATCTTGAAAAATTACGTTACCACAAAGTAATTATTATGTGTGATGCCGATGTCGATGGTAGTCACATTTCTACCTTAATATTAACATTCTTTTTCCGTTTTATGAAAGAACTAATCGAGAAGGGTCATGTTTACATCGCCGCGCCACCTTTGTATTTGGTTAAAAAAGGCACAAAAAAAGAATACGCTTGGAATGATGTACAACGCGATCAGGCCAATGATCGAATGGGTGGAAGCGCAGCAATTCAGCGTTATAAAGGTCTTGGAGAGATGAACGCCGAGCAGCTATGGGAAACCACAATGGATCCTAATTTTAGAACTTTGCGAAAAGTAAATATTGATAGTTTGGCCGAAGCCGATAGGGTGTTTTCGATGCTTATGGGTGATGAAGTACCACCAAGACGTGAGTTTATTGAAAAAAATGCCGTCTATGCCAACATCGATGCGTAACCAATTTGCAGTAAAAATAGGTATTTTTTTGTGCTCCATTTTTTCGGCTCAAGCACAAACATCCCAGGCCACGCTCGAAGAGTTGGGCAACTTGGTGAATGATGCTATTTTTTTTACCGACAAATACATCACACCTGCAACCGATGGTGCCGTTTATCAAGCTGCTGCTGGTTGGATGGACACACCAAAAAAGAAAAATCTTTGGGATTTTAGTTTGGGTTTTCATATTAATACTTTTTTAGTGCCGCAATCGGATAGAAAATTTTCCATTGCGAATAGCGATTTTTCGTTTTTTAAGATTCAAGAAAGTACAACAGCCGAAACACCATCTGCATTAGGAAACCGGGATTATGTTACCTTGGTAGGAACCCTTGACGGTGAACAGGTATTGTTAAAAACGCCAGAAGGAATCAACAGAGAAACTGTTATTTATCCGTATTTGCAAGCTGCTTTAGGATTGCCTTATGGCACCGAATTAATAGCTAAATTTTCGCCACGAACCACTTTAAAAAATGTTGAATACCAAGTATATGGTTTGGGATTGAAACACAATTTAAGTCAGTATTTTAAAAGTATCGAAAACAAGAAAGTTCATTGTGCTGCGTTATTCGCTTATTCTAGAGAAGATATCAGTGTTGCCTTTTTAGATGTTCAAACCGCTTACGGCAATCTTGGTCTCAACTCTTTGAATAGTTTAATCGATACTTGGCAATTGCAATTCAATGCGGCAAAAGAATTTAAAAAACTAGAATTGTCAGCCGGACTAATTATGAATGCAAGTGATTTTGAATATGCGGTTAATGGAGAAAAAGGCGAAATAGAAAATATTATTCCGCTACAGCAAATTCTTAATAACAAATTGAAATCAATTTACAAATCCAAAAATAACTATATTGGTGAAGTAGCTGGTCGATACCAATTGGGCCATTATTACCTTCAAACTTCGGTAGCTTTTGGTAAATTTGTGAATTCTAATGTTTCTTTGCAATATGAATTTTAAATCAATATATAATACACAAACATTAATACAAACGATATGAAAGTTACAATAGTTGGCGCCGGAAATGTTGGCGCATCATGTGCAGATGTGATTTCTTATAGAGGAATTGCGAGCGAAGTAGTTTTGTTAGACATCAAAGAAGGTTTTGCCGAAGGAAAAGCCATGGATATTATGCAATGTGCTACCAATACAGGTTTTAATACACAACTTTCTGGTGTTACCAACGATTATGCAAAAACAGCCAATAGTGATGTAGTGGTGATTACTTCTGGAATTCCAAGAAAACCAGGCATGACGCGCGAAGAATTAATCGGAATCAATGCCGGAATTGTAAAATCAGTAGTAGAAAATGTTTTGGTTCATTCGCCAAATACTATCGTGGTTGTGGTTTCAAACCCAATGGATACAATGACTTATCTTGCTTTGCGTGCCACAGGTTTGCCAAAAAATAGGATCATCGGTATGGGCGGTGCCTTAGACAGCTCGCGTTTTAGGTATTATCTTTCAAAAGCATTAGACAAACCAGCCAATGATATTTCGGCAATGGTTATTGGCGGTCATGGCGATACGACCATGATTCCGTTAACCCGTTTGGCCTCTTATAACGGTATTCCAGTATCTCAATTTTTATCCCAAGCCGAATTGGATAAAGTGGCAGCCGATACGATGGTCGGTGGCGCTACACTAACTGGACTATTAGGAACTTCTGCTTGGTATGCTCCTGGCGCTTCGGTAGCCTATTTGGTAGATAGTATTTTAAACAATCAAAGAAAAATGATTGCGTGTTCGGTATTTTTAGAAGGTGAATACGGTCAAACTGACATTTGTATTGGGGTGCCTTGTATTATTGGTAAAAACGGAATAGAGGCTATTGTAAGCATCGATTTGAACGAATCAGAAAAGGCCTTGTTTGCAAAAAGCGCCGATGCGGTGCGCAATATGAATGCGGATTTGAAGTCGATTTTGTCATAATATCATAAAGTATAAAATGAAAAGACTGCTTTGGCTAGTCTTTTTTTGAGATTAATCAACAAATAAATTGGTTAATCTTTTTGTAAATTATATATTTGCTCGTTTCAAAAAAACGAAAATAAGAGCGGTTGAATAATTTTAAACATAAATTTGAAAATCTGATATATTTTTAACACATTAAATAAATAATACAATCAAATTTAATTAATTTTTAGTAATAATGCAGAATAGAGGACTCGTTAAATTTTTTGCAATTTTATTTGCACTGGTAAGTATTTACCAACTTTCTTTCACTTTTGTTGCAAATAGCTGGGAAACCAAAGCCAAAGCCTTTGCCAAAGGCAATCCTGACAAAGAAGTAAAGTACTTGGATTCCATTGGAAAACAAAAAGTTTTCTTGGACTTTTTTACTTATGATGAAGTAAAAGACAAAAAAATCAACAAAGGTCTTGACTTAGAAGGAGGAATCAACGTTATTCTTCAAATTTCGGTTAAAGACATTTTAAAAGGTTTGGCCAACAATACTAAAAATCCAGTATTCAACAAATCTTTAGAAGATGCAAGCAAAAATCAAGAAGGCAAACAAACCTATATTGATGCGTTCTTCAAGGCTTTCGCCGAAAACAGTAATGGAACAACTTTATTGGCTTCTCCAGAAATTTTTGCAAACAGAACTTTGCAAGGCGAAGATGGTGTAAATATCAATATGACAGACAAAGAAGTTGAAAAGGTCATCAAACAAAAGGTAAAAGAATCTGTATCGAGTGCTTTTGAAGTCTTGAGAAAACGTATCGATAAATTTGGTGTAACACAACCGAATATCCAAGAATTAGGCGAATCAGGTCGTATTTTAGTTGAATTGCCTGGTGCAAAAGATGTTGATCGTATCAAAAGATTATTGTCAAGTACCGCACAATTAGAGTTTTGGGAAACCTATAATGGTCAGGAAATTAGTAGTTTTTTAGTAGCTGCTAACGAGGCGCTAAAGAAAACAGAAACGGTTAAATCCGAAACCAAAGCGGCTACAAAAATAGGAGATTCATTGTCGGCATTGCTTACGGATACCAAAGACTCAACAAGTACTGCCAAAGAAAATAATCCTTTATTTGGCAAAATGGTCGCTCAAGGTGGTGGACCTGTTTTGGGTATTTTTACTAAAAATGATACGGCAGCTATTAATGGTTATTTGAAAAGAGCTGATATCAAAATATTATTACAAGGCAATCAGCGCAATGCCAAATTTGTTTGGGGAAAACCAACCAATATTGTTGACGAAAAAACCAAACTCGAAGTTGAAACTTTCGAATTGTATGCTTTAAAAGGCAATAGAGATAACATAGCTCCAATGAGCGGTGGGGTAATTACCGATGCAAGAGATTCTTTTGATCAGTTAGGTAAGCCATGTGTGAACATGCAAATGAATGGTACAGGTTCTAAAATTTGGGAACAAATGACTGGTAAGGCCTATACTGAAAAAGGAAATATCGCCATCGTTTTGGATGATGTTGTTTATTCGGCTCCGGGAGTGTCAAGCGGACCAATTGCAGGCGGAAGTTCAGTAATTTCTGGTGCTTTTGACGTGACAGAAACCAAAGATTTAGCCAACGTTTTGCGTGCAGGTAAATTGCCAGCTTCTGCAGATATTATCCAATCAGAAGTAGTTGGACCATCTTTGGGTCAAGAGGCCATCGACAATGGTATCAACTCTTCATTAATAGGTTTGTTATTGGTGTCACTTTGGATGATTGTTTATTATGGCAAAGCAGGTTGGTATGCTAATATCGCTTTGGCAGTCAATTTATTATTTTTGTTTGGCGTTTTAGCCAGTTTAGGTGCTGTACTTACTTTGCCTGGAATTGCAGGTATCGTATTAACCATGGGTACTGCTGTAGATGCCAACATTATTATATATGAAAGGGCAAAAGAAGAATTGCGATCCGGAAAAACGTTGGAAGACGCCATTCAAACTTCTTTCAGTTGGAAAGGTGCCATGCGTTCTATCATTGATGCCAACGTAACACACATACTAACAGGTTTGGTGTTGTTGGTTTTCGGAACTGGACCTATTCAAGGTTTTGCTACTACTTTATTGATTGGTATTGCAACCTCATTGTTTACTTCTATTTTTATCACAAGAATTCTTTTGGATTGGAGTGTAGCCAGAAACAACAAATTGACTTTTGTAACCAGCTTGTCTAAAAATTGGTTTACGAATTTTAATGTTGATTTCCTAAAATATAAAAAAGGTTTTTATGCTTTTTCGATCGTGGTTGTAATTGTAAGTGTTGCTTCACTTGCTACCAACGGACTGAATTATGGTGTAGATTTTACAGGAGGAAGAACTTTTCAAGTGCGTTTTGCGCAAGCGGTTCCAACCGACGAAATTAAAGAAGAACTTTCTGCTGTTTTCGGAAGCGCTGTTGAAGCCAAAGTATTTGGTAATGCGAATCAATTAAAAATTACTACAAAATATAAAGTAGCCGAAACCGGAACTGCCGCTGACAAAGAAGTAAATGACAAACTTTTTGAAGGTTTGAAAAAACACTTTCCAGCCGATATGACTTACGAAAAGTTTGTAACGCCTGATGACGGAAATCAATTGGGTATTTTACAAGCTTCTAAAGTTGGACCAAGCGTCGCCGAAGATATCAAGACCAATGCCTATTATGCCGTTTTGTTCGCCATGTTTATTGTTTTTCTTTACCTCATTTTGAGTTTTAGAAAATGGCAATATGGTCTTGGCGCAATTGCTGCTGTGGCGCATGATGTTATTTTCGTATTGGGAATTTATTCGTTGTTATGGAAATACATGCCATTCGGAATGGAAATCGATCAGCACTTTATTGCAGCGATTCTTACCGTAATTGGATATTCGATGAACGATACTGTAATTGTATTTGACAGGGTTCGTGAATATTTGGGAGGAAAATCAAAAGGTACTTTTAACCAAATCGTGAACCGTTCAATCAATTCAACCATGTCGAGAACCATCAATACGTCGTTAACGATGATTATGGTATTGTTGATTATGTTTATTTTTGGTGGCGAATCGATTCGTGGATTTATCTTCGCGATGTTGGTTGGTATTGTGATTGGAACTTATTCATCACTATTTATTGCAACGCCAGTATTGTGCGATACCATTTCAGAAGCAGAACACAAAAGAATCGAAGAAGAGCACAATAACGCCGCTGCTTAATCTTCAATTTATATATAACAAAAGACCCGATTCGTTCGGGTCTTTTTTTTTGCAGCAACCAATACTCCCAGATGGTTTTGAGGCAAGAAGGACATATAATGAAAGGTCATTGAATATGATTTTGGTCAAACAGCCATAAACAAATTGCAATTAACGGTTTCTGTGTTATCTAAACCGCTTTTCTAACTTAGTCGGCACATGAAAAAATATAGTAATACTAATACTATTGCTTCGAGCAAA
This sequence comes from Flavobacteriaceae bacterium, assembly GCA_947488595.1. Lineage (GTDB taxonomy): Bacteria > Bacteroidota > Bacteroidia > Flavobacteriales > Flavobacteriaceae > Flavobacterium. Next base: position 3,591 of record CANKZI010000028.1, on the reverse strand, counting down.
TCATTTTTTTTGCAGAAATGCCGTGTGCCCGCAGAGAACATAAATTTCCGCTAATAAATATCATGAGCTTCAACCTTGCTACTGAATATATACAGATAATTGAACGAAAATAGGTGTATCAATTTCGTTAAATTTTTAGTTGCTAGTTCCTTTAATGAAGGACTATAATAGCCCAGATGGCAGCGGCATCCTTTTTTTTTGGCAGGCGAGGCACGAGCAATGCGAATAAAAAAGATACAGCGGACAGCTGGAATGGCTTCTAAAAATTAATATTCAAATGTGCCGTATTCGCTTGTAATTGTTAGTCTTTTTGTATCACTTTCGGCTACTTTACCAACAATTTGTGCGTCGACATCGAATGATTTTGAGATGGCAATAATATCGTGGGCAATTGCTTCGGGGACGTACAATTCCATTCGGTGACCGCAATTAAAAACTTGGTACATTTCTTTCCAATCGGTTTGCGATTGCTCTTGAATCAGCTGAAATAAAGGCGGAACGGCAAATAGATTGTCTTTTATTATGTGCAGATTGTCAATAAAATGAAGGATTTTGGTTTGTGCGCCGCCGCTGCAATGCACCATACCGTGAATGGTTTTTGCATCGTATTTTTCGAGTATTTTTTTGATAATTGGGGCATAGGTTCGGGTAGGCGAGAGGACCAATTTTCCGGCATCGATTGGTGCATTTTTTACCGCATCGGTCAATTTTACTTTTCCAGAATAGACCAAATCGCTAGGTACTTTTGCATCATAACTTTCGGGGTATTTTTGCGCCAAATAATGGTCAAAAACATCATGCCGTGCCGATGTCAATCCGTTGCTTCCCATGCCACCATTGTAACTGTCTTCATAAGTGGCTTGACCAAATGACGCCAAACCCACAATCACATCGCCTGCTTTAATATTTGCATTGTCAATCACATCGCTGCGTTTCATTCGAGCAGTAACTGTTGAATCGACAATAATGGTGCGTACAATATCGCCCACATCGGCAGTTTCGCCACCAGTTGAATGTATGGTAATTCCAAATGTTTTGAGCGCTTCAATTAAGGATTCAGTTCCATTAATTATTGCTGATATCACTTCGGCTGGAATTAGGTTTTTATTGCGTCCGATAGTAGATGAAAGCAAAATGTTGTCGGTTGCTCCAACGCAAATCAGGTCGTCAATATTCATGATCAGCGCATCTTGCGCAATGCCTTTCCAAACGGAAATATCGCCAGTTTCTTTCCAATACATATAGGCCAACGATGATTTTGTACCAGCGCCATCGGCGTGCATGATCAGGCAGAAGGCCTCGTCATTGGTCAAATAATCGGGTACAATTTTGCAAAATGCTTTTGGAAATAAGCCTTTATCGATATTTTTTATCGCATTATGAACGTCTTCTTTTGAGGCAGAAACGCCACGGAGCGCATATCTTTTGCTGGTATCAGAACTCATATATTGGTGTGTGTTGTTGGGCAAATGTAAACATAAAAAAAAAGCCTAACAAGCAAATGTTGTGTATTAGCTTGATAATATATTAAGCTATTTGAATGTAAAAAATATTAGTATTCCAAGTGGGTCAATTTGCACTTCGAGTAGCTTTTCATTTTCCGACTTTGTAAAATTGAAGTACTTTTTTTTCGAGTTAGCGGAACAAAATGGTTCAGTGAGGACCGAATCAATAAAAAATCTATCGGTATGCCTTTGACTTTTATTTATAAAATAATCAGATTGTTTATGCACTTGAATGGAATAGTGATTTTTTTCATTGGCAGTTGATAAAAATTTATTTGCTCAAATGAAAAATGTAAAGTAGCAGAAGAAAGTAAATACAAGTGTAAAAAATTTCATAGCAATGATTTTACTAAAATTATAAAATTATCCTCAAATAAATTGTGTTTTTTAGGGATTAATAATTCTAAAGAATTGGCACTCTACAAAAAAAGTTGCAATTTTGTAAAAAACAAATAATCATGCCTAAAGTTTCAAATAAAGGACAAAGAATGCCCGAATCTCCGATTAGAAAATTGGTTCCGTATTCAGAAATTGCAAAGAAAAAAGGTCATAAAGTGTACCATTTGAACATTGGTCAACCTGATATCAAAACGCCTGAAGTAGCGATGAATTCGATTAAGAATTTAGACATTAAGGTTTTAGAATACAGCCATTCTGCAGGTTTTGAGAGTTACAGAACCAAGTTATCACAATACTATATTGCACACGGTTTACCAATTGATGTTGCTGATATTATTATTACCACTGGTGGTTCAGAAGCTTTGCTTTTTGCAATGGGAAGTACTATGGATACCGATGATGAGATTATTATTCCAGAACCTTTTTATGCCAATTATAATGGTTTTTCGACCGCTTCGGGCGTAAAAGTGGTACCGGTTATCTCGACCATTGATACTGGCTTTGCTTTGCCACCGATTGCTGATTTTGAAAAATTGATTACTTCAAAAACCAAAGCCATTTTAATTTGTAATCCAGGTAATCCAACTGGTTATTTGTATTCAAAAGAAGAAATGAAGCAATTGGCAGATTTGGTAAAAAAATACGATTTGTTTTTGATAGCGGATGAAGTGTATAGAGAATTTACTTATGATGGCGATGTTCATTATTCGGTTATGAATATTCCAGGATTAGAAGCGCATGCCATTATGATTGATTCGGTTTCCAAAAGATACAGCATGTGTGGTGCACGAATTGGTTGTATTGTTTCAAAAAATAAGGAATTAATGGCGACCGCGATGAAATTTGCCCAAGCGCGATTGAGTCCGCCAACTTTTGCACAAATTGCTAGTGAAGCTGCATTGTCAACGCCACAAAGTTATTTTGACGAGGTCATTTCAGAATACAGAGAGCGCCGTGACACTTTGGTTGCAGCACTAAATAAAATAGAGGGTGTAAAAGTAGCAAATCCTAAAGGTGCTTTTTATTGCATCGCGCAATTGCCTATTGACAATGCCGATAAGTTTGCACAATGGCTTTTAGAGTGTTATGATTTGAATGGTGAAACCGTTATGGTAGCTCCAGCCGCAGGATTTTATTCGACGCCAGGTGTTGGTTTGAATGAGGTCAGAATAGCTTATGTACTCAAAAAAGAAGATTTGATTAAAAGTGTAATTATTTTAGAAGACGCTATAAAAGTTTATAACGCTTTATAGCTGATGGGTTTTGTACCCGAATAAAAACTATAACACACGCCACAAAAACTGCCCCATGAAAAATACCATATTATTTCGATGCAAGGTATTTTTCCAAATAGAGTTATATCATATTTTGTATTAGACAATAGCCAGTAATTTTGCCAGTAATTAGGTGAAATAATTACAAATAATAAAATATAAATTGGCGCTACTATTGTTAAAAGTAGAATTCCAGAATATAGTGCTTTATAGAAAAGGTCTTTACGAATGATAACAATTATTATTGTAAATAGTAAAAACAGAGCAGGGCTTACAAACATAGAGTTGTACCCATACGATGGCAGAATAATCATTGCTAGTATGCCAATTATAAAAAAAACAAAGAAGTGTGTTTTTCTTGATTTATCTGATTTATCTTTTGAATCTTGTTTTTTAAATACAAAGTTATAAAT
>CANKZI010000027.1 GCA_947488595.1 Flavobacteriaceae bacterium | reverse complement strand
GATTTAAATGAAGTTAGGTTTGAATCAAATCGGCTAGTTTTTTTGTCAAATTTCTGCGCGAATATTGCATCAAATCCTTTGCATTGACAGTCAAATCTTGTATTTTAAACTTATGATAATGGTTTAAGATTAAACTTTTTAAATCGTCTTTATCTTCATATAAAAAGAATTGACCTGTTTGACTTGAGTGCAGAATTGCTGCGAAATCTGCGTCTTTTGGACCTATTCCAATAATTGGTCTTTGCGCAGCCATATATTCAAACAATTTTCCTGGAATAATACTTTTTGTATCTTCAGAATTGATTTCAACAAGCAATAAAACTTGCGCGCTTTTTTGTTGCAGAATAGCTTCTTTATGAGAAATATAACCAAGGTTATTTACAAATTTACTTAAATTAAAGTCATTAATGCTTTGTAATACTTCTTCGCTAATAGCGCCAATCAATTTCAATTCAAAATCTTGGGCAAAATCATCATTTGTTTTGGTTAATTCGGATAAAACGTCCCAGAGATTTAATGGGTTGCGTTCAGATAAAAACGAACCAATATGCGCCATTGTAAACTTTTTATCCAAATCTATTACCCCAACATTCTCCTCATCGAAACCGTTGGTGATAATCGTTATTGGTTGGTTGGTTCGTTTTTCGAAATCCAGTTTTGTGGTCGCGCTTGTTACCAAAATCGCATCTGCATTTTGCAGCACTTTTTGTTCTAAATTCTTATGTTTTTTAGCAGCAAAAGCCGATAATTTTAAAGATTTATGATAACCAATCGTTGTCCAAGGATCCCGAAAATCAGCAATCCATTGTAACCTAAATTGCTGTTTTAAAGCCAAACCAATCAAATGCAAACTGTGTGGCGGACCCGAAGTAATGATGGTCTCGATATTGTGCGCTTCAATGTAATTTGCTAGATAAGTTACTGATGGTTTAACCCAAAAAACGCGCGCATCTGGAATAAATAAGTTGCCGCGAACCCAAAGCAATAATTTTTGTAAAAAAGTCTGTTTGCGTTGCATTGGAATGATTCCGGAACTAATGGTTTTGGTATTTTTTTTTGATAAAAAAGATGCCAATTTATAAGGTTCCCAAATTTTCTGTTTTAAAATTATTACTTTACTTGAAACTTGGTCAACCAAGCCTTCGTCAATAATTGGATAAGTGGCAGTGTCTGGAAAATAAACAATGGGCTGAATGCCGAAATCAGGTAAGTAGTTTACGAATGTCAACCACCATTGCACTCCTGGACCTCCAGCTGGTGGCCAATAATAAGTGATGATTAATAGTTTTTTATCAATTTGCATTTCATGATATTTAGCTAGTAAGAATAGACATTATTAATAAAATAAACATTATGAAAATTGATATTAACAAAAAAACTAATAAATATATTATAAGTGTATATGAAAAATTATCTCTGTAAAGAAATTTAGAAAATATTTTTTTATTTAATAACCAAAAAGACAGAATTGAATTCATAAAAACTAAAAATAATGATATAAACATTTCACCAAATGCAATTCTTTCAAAAAAATAATGAATGGCCGCAAAAATGAACAAAATATTTAAAATTATATTTAAATTATATTCTTTATGCTTTCTAGCCAATAAATATATTCCTAACGAAATTAATATAAACATTCCTATCGAACTAAACAAAGCAATTGTACTTCCAGTTTTTACTACATCTGGCTCAAATTTGAACTCAATGGTATGCTTTCCTGCAGGAATTTTCATTGCTCGCAAAACAAAATCAGCTTGAAAATGATTGCTTGGTTTTCCGTCAATAGTAACTTTCCAACCATTTGGATAATAGATTTCAGAAAATACCGCAACGCCTTCTTTGGTATTGGAACTGGTATATTTTAGATAATTTGGTTTATAAACCGCTAAAGAAATTGAAGCTAAACTATCAACAGCTGTATTTTTAAATAAAGCATCATCTTTGAATTTGGAATTTACAACAGCCACTTTCTTCAAATCGGTTTTATTCAAAGCTTTCATTTCGTCATCGGCAGCATTGACCAATTGCACTTCGTTCACAAACCAAGCATTTCCGTTGGCATAAGGATTGATGACGGGAACTTCACCGCCTTCAACAGGAACAATAATGTATTTTATATTTAATGCATCAATAACCTGATTGTTTTTTGTGAACATCAAAGTTTTTGAATCGATTGATTGTGCCAAATTCGACAAATCTTTTTCAATTTGGTATTCAAACAATTGATCCAATCGACGCGATCGCACCGCGCTGTAACCACCTATCGATTTGTGAAAATAAGAAGTGCGTGCTTGCAATCGGCCTTGAATATCATAAACACGGTAAACGCTAGTGTCTTTCAAAATCTCTAAATCAGCAGCTGTTGGCTGAAAAGGTTCACGGACTTCTCTGGCGCTAACGAATTTTTTGGCATCAAGATAATTTTTATCGATTACAATCAAATCGCCAACCATTAAAATTCCAATTAAAATTACCGTCAATGTTTGTGATAACTTGTTTTTTATATGAAGCCATAAAACTAAAAAGGCTACTAAAACTAAAAATCCTGAACGAAGCAAATCATAGACATACATGCTTTTTCTATCCAATTGTAAAGCGTCAACAAATTTGGGATCCATCGACTTTATCAATTGGTCATCGTTTACAGAGGAGAATTCAAAAAGTTCTTTTGAAAGCAATAAAATGACTAAAATTCCCAAAACAACTGCCGCAGATCGCCATAAGGATTGCCATTGTTTGTTTTTATCTGATTTAAAAAAGCTGTGCAATCCCATAATCGCCAAAACCGGAATACACAATTCCAACACAACTTGAACTGATGAAACGGCCCTGAATTTATCATAAAACGGAACAAATTCAATAAAAAAATCGGTTAAAATCGGGAAATTTTTACCCCAAGAAAGCAGTAATGAAACAATGGCTCCCGCTAAAAAAACATATTTTATTTTTCGGTTGTCATTCAATAATCCAAAAACACAAAGAAAGAAAACAATGATTCCAATATAAGCTGGCGCTGCAACTATAGGTTGATCTCCCCAATAAGTTGGCATTCCACTCGCAGCATACTCGATGGCTTGCGCTTCGGAAATGTATTCATTTTCGGCTATTTGTTGCGTTTGTAAAAAACTTACAACATTAGATTTTTTATCTAAAGGTTCACTGTTCGAACCACCAAATAATTTAGGTGCAATGAGGTTGAAACTCTCTGCAATTCCATAACTGTATTCGGTTATATAATCATAATTCATTGCTGAACTGGTCTTATTTTTGGAGCCATCGGCATTAAAAGTCAATTCGCTTTTACCACGAATACTGAACTCGGTGAATTCGGCTGTAGCCAAAAGATTGGCAGCATTCGCACCAATCGCAAAAATTCCAGCAACGGCAAAAGTTCCAAACGCGATTAGAAGCGATTTGTACTCTTTTTCTTTTATGAATTTATAAGTGAAATAAATCGTAATAACCAATAATAAAATGAGCAAATAATACGTCATTTGAAAGTGATTGGCATTGATTTCGAGAGCCACCGCGAGCATGGTAATCAATCCGCCCACAACGAATTTTTTTCTGAAAATCAAAATTGTTCCAGCAACAACCAGCGGCATATAAGCGATTGCATGGGCTTTGGCGTTATGACCAACACCCAAAATGATAATCAAATAAGTCGAAAATCCAAAAGCCAAAGCACCGATGAAAGCTTTTAAAGGATCGGTTTTCAAAACCAAAAGTAAAGCGTAAAACCCTAGAAAATATAGAAATAAATAATCTGCCGGCCGTGGCAAAAACCGCAATATGCTGTCTAATTTTTTTATATAATTGTGTGGATAATTGGCACCTAACTGGTAAGTAGGCATCCCACCAAAAGCCGAATTCGTCCAATAAGGCTCTACTTTATCTGATTGTCTAAAATCATTTTGCTCTTTTGCCATTCCAGTATATTGAGCAATATCAGATTGGTACAAAGCTTTGCCCTGCAATACAGGATAAAAGTAAATAAGTGCAACAATAACAAAGCCAAAAATGGCTAAAAAATGAGGGTAAAACTTGTTAAGAATTTTCATTAAAATTACAGTTTATGGTTTTGTTTGTATTGAAAATCAATCAAAACAGGATTGCCACAATAAAACGAGAACACTGCAAACTTAATCAATTTCTTCATAATCTACGTACTCCCCCACTTTTTTGGTTTCGCGAGGTTTGTTGCTTTTTGAAGTATTTGTAATCACTTCATCATGATTTTGTTGCTGTTGCGATTGGTATTGCTGCCGAAAATTTTCGCCCGCTTTTTGAACTACTTTTTTCACAAGAACTGGCAATAATAATTTAGCAACGAATTTAAAAACATAATAAAAAATCAAAATATAAAATATCGCTTTTAAAAGTCCCTCAAAACTGGCTGTTTGCATAATGAATAAAATTTTTCAAATTTAACAAATTGCAATTTTAAAATTAAATTATGAATCTTAAATAAATAATAAATTATATTACTTTTGGTGTGTGTGCGAAATTTTAAATTAAAAGACTGATATATGTTCAAAACCAAATTATTGGCTATCGCAATTACTGTTTTTACAACCATTTCGTCATTCGGACAATTTACCGATGTGATCAATTCGAATCGTCCTGGTGAATCGATGGCAGCATTTTCTGTAGGAAAAAACGTTTATCAAATTGAATCCGGATTGTACGGAATCAATGAAAAACATGCACTTTTAGGAACAAAGGCAACTGGTTTTGGCGTTGATTTGAATTTTAGAGCGGGGTTGTTTTTTGAACAACTAGAATTTATTTTAGAATTGCAACACCAAACAGATTCCTACCAAACCGCATTAGGTACCGAAGGTCGTAGTGCTTTAAAACAAACTATAATTGGAGCAAAATATTTGATTTATGATCCATATAAAAACTACGAAGAAAAGCAAAATATTATGAGTTGGAAAGCCAATCACAAATTCAAATGGCGCCAATTTATCCCTGCAGTAGCGGCTTATGCAGGCGTAAACCTCAATTTCGACAATCCTTATACTTTTGAAAATGATCCAGTTATAAGTCCAAAGATCATGGTGATGACGCAAAATCAATTCAGTGGTGGACTTGTTTTTGTTACCAATATTATTGTAGATAAGGTAACTACCGATTTTCCTAGCTATGGCTACGTCATTACATTAACCAAAGGTTTTAACGAAAAATGGTCTGGTTTTTTAGAAAATCAAGCTTATAAAAGTGATTTTTATTCAGATGTGCTTTTTCGTGGTGGCGCTGCCTATTTGATTAAAGAAAATATTCAATTGGACGCGTCTGTAACTTCCAATTTTAAAGATACTCCATCTATTTTTTATGGCGGTATTGGTGTTTCATGGCGATTTGACAAAAATTATAAACCCGTTTTAATTCAAAGCGGTAAAGATAAAAAAGAAGATGACAAGGATAAAAAAGGCAAAAAAGACAAAAAGAAAAAACGCAAAGACCAAATAGAACCTGAACCAGAAAAACCATAATGATTAGCATTATCCAAGCCGATACCAAAAAATTATTAACCGATTTTGTAAAATTCCCGTTCTCTTTATACAAAGGCAATCCGTATTGGGTACCGCCAATAATTGCCGATGAATTGGCTTCGTTTGACAAAACCAAAAATCCAGCTTTTGAAAATGCTGAGGCCTATTTTTATTTGGCTTTTAAAGACAATCAAATCGTTGGTCGCATCGCCGCTATAATCAATTGGGACGAAGTGAACCACCAACTAAAGAGAAAAGTGCGTTTTGGTTGGTTTGATACCATCGACAATATCGAAGTTACCAAAGCATTATTAGAAAAAGTGTATGCACTTGGTAAAAAAAATGATTTGGACCATGTTGAAGGACCAATGGGATTTTCCAATTTGGATAAAGTAGGAGTTCTCACCGAAGGTTTTGAGGAATTGGGCACAATGATAACTTGGTACAATGCGCCTTATTATGCAACTCATTTTGAAGCTTTAGGATTTATCACCGAAAAAGAATACCTCGAAAATAAATTTCCGTTTGTGAATGTAAAGCCGGAGTTTTTTTATAAGATTCAAGAATTGGTTAAAAAGCGCTACCAACTTAGTCCTATCAATTTTAAGTCGACCAAAGATGTAATGCCTTATGTCGATAAAATGTTTGATTTGTTCAATGCTTCTTATGCCAATTTATCTTCCTTCGTAGCGATTTCAGACGTGCAAAAAGCCTATTTCAAAAAAAAATACATCAATTTTATCAATCCAGAATACATCAAATATGTTGAGGACAAAGACGGAAGATTGGTCGCTTTTGCGATTGTGATGCCTAGCTTTTCCAAAGCATTACAAAAAGCCAATGGTCACTTATTTCCATTTGGATTTTATCATTTACTCAAAGCAAAAAAACAAAGTAAAGATGTTGTTTTTTATTTGATAGGTGTTCATCCCGAATACCAAAACAAAGGCGTTACCGCTATTATATTTCAGGAGTATCATAAAACTTTTACTGAAAAAGGAATCGAAAATTGCATTCGTACTCCTGAATTAGCAGATAATCTTGCCATCCATTTGCTTTGGAAAAATTTTGACCCAAAAATAATTTGTCGCAGAAAAACTTTTAGAAAATCTTTGTGAATTGTAAATTATTTAAATCTATAATTAATTCTACAACTTGACGCGCCTACTAATTTAATAATTTTGTGGTTACTGCATTAAGTTTCATAAAGCAAAACGAATTCATAATCAAAATCATCTTCTATTTTAACTGATGCTACGAAACATAATCTTTTGGAGCTTTAGATTATTGAAATGCTGCATTAGGGTCTTATCTCCTGAATATTTTCCGTATGCTTGCGAAAAGAATGTTGTCCTTGAAAAAAATTGTCAAGCATTATTTTACAAGACAATATCATTTAATATGCACTACAGCGAGATGCAAAAGTGCATTTTGATTGTATCAAATTATTTTCAAAATTAATATAACACCGATTTCAAAAAAAGAAAAATAACATAGAAGTAAAACTATTTTTAATGACCTGGCTTTTGATTGGCCAAAGCAAAATTCCTACTCTTTTTTGGATAAGTTGCATACGAAATGTCGCTTGGATTAACAATAACAGATTTTATTGTGACCAAATCGCCTTCAACAAATGCCGAAGTCACCATTTTATAGTCCAAAAGATAAGCACCACAAAAAAAATTTCCGTTTTCATCTTTTTGTATTGGACCAGTAAAAACCCCTTTGTCCATCATTTTTTGTGCTGTTAACTTTGTCATTACTTTTTTTTGCAAATATAAGCTTAAATTAGTGCTTATATTTGCATTATGCCAAAGATTTACGACAGATATAATTTTCATAAATACAGTTTCTGTATCTTTTTAGAAGTTGCATTTGAAAAAATTGAAGGATTAAAACCCAATTTTACGAGCAAATCTGGAAGTGCTTATTACTTTACCGAAAAAGGAGTTTTTAGACTTTCTAACCATTGGGGAAGAGCTGCGAATTGCAAGTGGCACTTGAAAAGCAATGGCATTAAAAATGCAAATCGAACGCATTTGGGTTATGCCAATTGGAGCGATTTTTATACTGATAGCGAGACCGAAAAATGCTATTTTATTGAAGTTGATTATGATTTAAAAAAAGTATTTTATCAGCACAAATCCAATGTCGCATGCGATAATAATCCAGCTTTTAGAACCGCATCGGAAACAGAAAAGGTGGTAAAACAAATCCGAATATTGTTTGAATCGACAACTTGGGCAAGTCATTTTGATATGGAAGTCAATACGTTAAGAACAAAAATAATTGAACAATTGATTTATACAACAACACCGTTACAGCAAATCAAAGCGGCGCTTGCCAAGGATTAGCAAAATAAAAGCCTATATTTGCACCGATTTTGTACTCAATTCAGGGTGCGTTTAGCATTTATTTATGTTATTTGAAGATTTAAAATTATCCAACAGCATACAAAAAGCCGTTTTTGAATTGGGCTATTTAGAACCAACACCCATACAACAACAAGCCATCCCTTTAGTACTTGAAGGCCGCGATTTGATTGGTTGTGCACAAACTGGAACTGGTAAAACAGCAGCATTTGCCATACCTATTATTCATCAATTGCACCGCATTGTTGGATCAAGCAAAAAAGCCAAACAAATTAGAGCCTTGGTTGTAACGCCAACACGCGAATTGGCGGTTCAAATTGGACAAAATTTTGATCAATATGGCAAATACACCAATTTAACACAACTTACTATTTTTGGCGGTGTTTCGCAAGTACCACAAGTAGATGTTTTGCGAAAAGGAGTTGATGTTTTGATTGCTACACCCGGAAGGTTACTTGATTTGCACAAACAAGGATTTATTGATTTGGACCATTTGCATGCTTTGGTTTTAGATGAGGCCGATCAAATGCTTGATATGGGATTTGTAAATGATGTAAAGAAAATAGTCAAATTAACACCAAATAACCGTCAAACGCTTTTGTTTTCGGCTACGATGCCCATTGCGATTCGTGAGTTGGCTGAAATGTTTTTAAAAAATCCTGCCACAGTTTCGGTTTCGCCTGTTTCTTCAACAGCTGAAAATGTAACCCAACAAGTTTATTTTGTTGATAAAACTGAAAAACGAAATTTGTTGTACCATTTGATAAAAAACGACAATCTATCGGATGTTTTGGTTTTTTCGAGAACAAAACATGGAGCTGATAATGTGGTCAAAGCGTTACGCAAAAACGGAATTGCAGCAGAAGCCATTCATGGCGACAAATCGCAAAATGCGCGTCAACGGGTTTTGGACGCTTTCAAACGCAAAGAAGTTGGCGTATTAGTAGCAACCGATATTGCAGCAAGAGGCATTGATATTGACCAATTGCCGTATGTAATCAATTTTGATTTACCCAATATTCCGGAAACCTATGTACATCGTATTGGTCGAACTGGCAGAGCAGGAAATGGCGGTATTGCAATTTCTTTTTGTAGTAAAGACGAGCATGGTTATTGGAAAGACATTCAAAAATTGATAAAAGTTGATGTTGAAACCATTTCAAATCATCCCTATCCTTGGCATGAGGGCACCCCAGAAACTGCCTCTTCGCCTCAAAAAAATTCTAATCGAAGCGGTGGTGCGCACAAATCAAGGAAATCAGAAAATGCGAAACAAAATAAAAAGCGCTGGTATTAATATTTAAAAAAGATACAATATGTCTTTTATCGCTTCTGCCCTATTGCTTTCTGAATTTTACGCGTACAATTTTATTTTTTCCGGCAGCAATTGCCGTACTGTCATTCTGAAATCGAATTGTATAAAGTGTGGCATCTGATAAAAGTGATTTCCAGTTATTTCCTGAATCTGACGAATATTGTAAACCCGAAGCGCCAACACAAACCAATTGCTTTGCATTACTTTTGGGCACATATTGCACACAAGAAGCATAGCCAAAACCTTTTTTTTCTGCTATCAACTGCCATGTGTTGCCGCCATCTTGAGAAACCGATTTATTGGTAAAATTTTGATTGGGTTTTTCATAATCGCCGCCGGCAACAAAACCGTTATTGGCATCATAAAAATCTGCTGTAAAAATACCTGTCATGCTTTTGCCTTGCAATATTGGCGTTGGATAAACGTACCATGAATTGCCTTTATCAGCTGAATAAAAAACGCGTGCTTTTTTCCCACCCGAAACCATCCAAGTGTTATTGTCTTTAATAACCAAGTTGGAATTACTGGCTGCAAAAGCCGCTTCGCCATCGGCTACTTTTGGCAATTGATTACAATTCAGTTTTTTCCAACTCGCACCTCCATCTTTGGTAATAAGAACCGAAAGACAATCGTCTGTTGGATCACCCATCGCTATGCCTTCGTCATCATTCCAAAATTGCATGCTGTCATAAAAAACTTTTTCACCTTGCTCTTCATAAACCAAATCGACTTGTTTACCATCTTTTGTAATTCGGTACAATAAACCAGGATTACTGATACTCAAAATAAAAATACTCTTTGAAGTTTTGGCAATACTTCTGAATTCCAATATTAATGTGTCTTTTGCAATGTATCCGTTGAATGCTTTTTTTGAATTTAAATCTACAAAACCATATTTACCATAATTGCCCGCATACCAAACTTTGTCATTATCGATTAGGATTGCACGAATCGAAATGCTGTCACTTAAAATTGTATCTACGTCTACCGAATTAAAAATAATTGCAGGTTGTGAAGTACTAATTACTTCCTTTTTACAAGACATTAATAATGAACAACTTATTAACAAATAACACATTTTTTTCATTATAAAAAGTATTTTTCAAACAAAGTTACGCTTTTCAACATTTTAATTTTAACGCGGCTGCAAAGAAACTGATGGTTGAAAACGCAATTACTATATAAAATTTAATTAATTTTGTCACTTTAAAAAAAATATATGAGCGCTTCAAATCAAAACCTTCATAGTAAATGGACTATTGGTGGATTATTAGTTAGTTTAGGTATTATTTATGGCGATATAGGAACTTCCCCATTGTACGTAATGAAGGCGATAATTGGACTTAATTTTGCAATCAATTCTGATTTAGTGTTGGGTGGCGTATCACTGGTTTTTTGGACGTTGACTTTACAAACCACCATAAAATATGTATTGTTAACTTTGAGCGCTGATAATCATGGCGAAGGCGGAATTTTTGCCTTATATGCACTTGTAAAACGCACCAAAATAAAATGGCTGATTGTACCTGCAATAATTGGCGGTAGCGCTTTGTTAGCCGATGGGATTATCACACCACCAATCTCGGTATCTTCTGCTGTCGAAGGTGTAAAAGCATTTTATCCCGAATTGAATACCGTGCCAATCGTTATCGGAATATTATTTGTTTTGTTTACAATTCAACAATTTGGAACCAAGCTCGTTGGAAAATTTTTTTCGCCCGTAATGCTTGTTTGGTTTGCGATGTTAGGAATTTTAGGGGTTTATCAAATTACCGAAAATTTTGAAGTTTTAAAAGCAATAAATCCTTATTATGCTTATCATTTATTAGTTGCCGACGAAGGCATTAATCCCGAAGGATTTTTTGTTTTGGGCTTTGTCTTTTTATGCACGACTGGTGCTGAAGCTTTGTACTCGGATATGGGACATTGTGGGCGAAAAAACATACGCATCAGTTGGATTTTTGTAAAAATTACACTGCTTTTGAACTATTTCGGGCAAGCTGCTTATTTGATGCAGCACGAAGGTGTGACCTTAAATAGCTTAGGACAATCCAACCCAAATCCATTTTATTTGTCAATGCCCGAGTGGTTCCAGCCTTTTGGAATTGTCATTGCAACTTTGGCCGCAGTAATTGCTTCACAAGCCTTGATTAGTGGCTCATTTACTTTAATTAATGAAGCCATGCGTTTGAATTTTTGGCCAAAAGTAAAAATTAAATACCCAACCGAATTAAAAGGACAAATGTACATTCCGTCAATCAACTGGCTGTTATTTTTTGGTTGTGTTGGTATTGTTTTGCACTTCAAGGAGTCTAGTAAAATGGAACATGCCTATGGCTTGGCTATTATTTTATGTATGATAATGACAACTATTTTACTTAATTATTATTTAATAATGAAAAGGGTAAAGTGGTATTTTTATGTACCTTTAATAGCCATTTATATTGTCATTGAGTTTAGCTTTTTAGCGGCAAATATCACCAAGTTTTCTGAAGGTGGCTATGTTACATTAATCATAGCAGTCGCGCTGATTTTGGTAATGGGCATTTGGTTTAGGGCTAAAAAAATCAGTAAAAACTATACCAAAATGGTCAAAATTGATGACTATAAAAAGGTATTGCAAGAATTGAGTACTGATTTGTCTATACCTAAATATGCAACGCATTTGGTTTATATGACCAATGCAGGACGTGTTGATGAAATTGAAGAAAAGGTACTGTATTCGATTTTACAAAAACGACCAAAAAGAGCCGATTTGTACTGGTTTATTCATGTCAACATTTTAAATGAACCTTATAAAACGGAGTATAAAGTAACCGAAATCATAAAAGATGATCTTATTAGAGTTGATTTTAATTTGGGTTTTAGAGAACCAACTAAAATCAATATTATGTTCAAAGAAGTGGTGAAAAATATGGTAAAAAATGGAGAAGTTGATATCACAAGCCGCTATGAATCTTTGAACAGAAACAACATAATCGGAGATTTTAAATTTGTATTGTCCGAAAAATTTCTTTCAAATGATAGCGATATGTTATGGTATGAAAAAATCATTATGAATTCTTATTTTTTGATAAAGAAATTAAGTTTATCAGAAGAAGGCGCTTTTGGATTGGATAGTAGCTCTGTTAAAATAGAAAAATTTCCTATGGTTTTGCATCCGCCTGAAAGCATTTGTATGAAAAGAATTGAATAATAAAATTGCTATTTTTTAGTATTTTTTTTGTTTTTATCCTATTTTTACCATTAATAACGTTAAATAAATACTAATTTTCTTTGGTGGCACAAAAATTGGTTGCTGTATGTAAAGGATTTAATACCATTACTAAATAAAAAAATCAACCATCATGAAACCAAAAAATTTTACTCTAGCCCTTATTGCTTTATTTACATCGGTCCTTCAGGCACAAAATGTTACTACGGTTAATGCCAAAAACAGCGATATCAGTGATAATTTAGATTTAAAAGCGGTGGCTTCTATTTTTGGAGATTCAAAAGACCTCGAAGATTTTGAAAGACGATTGAACGATCCAAAAATTCAAATTTCAAACCTAGATTTGAACAACGACAGGAACGTAGATTATTTAAGAGTAATAGAATCTGTCGAAAGCGGCACCCATTTGATTGTCATTCAGTCCGTTCTAGAAAAAGATATTTTTCAAGATGTTGCGACTGTTGAAGTTGAAAAAGACAGCAATAATAATGTTCAGGTTCAAGTAGTTGGAGATGTTTATATGTATGGCCCAAACTACATCTACGAACCCGTTTATGTGCATGCTCCCTTGATATGTAACACTTTCTGGGTCGGCGCTTACCACCCTTATTATTCGCCTTGGTATTGGAATTATTATCCCGTTTATTATTCGTATTGGAATCCGTACCCAGTTTACAGGTACAGACGAAATGTACATGTACATATAAATGTGAATAATAATTACAACTATGTAAATATTAGAAGAAGTCAAAGAGCAGTAGCTTTGCATGCTAACCGACGTGCCGATGGCTATGAAAGATTACATCCAAATCGTTCTTTTACAGAAAGAAATACAGTCGCCAATCGTTATGAATTGGATAAAACCAGAATAACAGCGTCCAATGGAGGAAATAGAATTGCAAGGCCTGTTACCCCAAGAACTACTTCTGAAAATGTTAGAAATTCAGGTAGAACCAACGAAAGCAATAGTAGAAATAATACTGCTGTGCAACCAACTACAAGAACAACTAGTCGCGATAAAGTCAGTTTTGATGTTAACCCAATCAGAACAGAATCTGCAGAAGTTACAATTTCGAGAACACAAAGAGAAAAAGTAACATCGCCCTCAAGAATAAACTATCAAAAAACTGAAACACCAAGAGTTCAAGTTGCTACAAAACGAGAAAACTTACAAAATGTACCTTCGAGAGCAATGAGTCAAAAAACTGAAACACCCAGATTTGTAGCGCCTCGGCAACAAGAAAGAGTTCAAAATACTCCAGATAGAGCGTCTCAAAAAAGTGAAACAACATCTAGAACAACTTCAAAAAGAGTCAATTCTAGGGATTAATATTATCGATTAAAAAGTAAAAGTCTGAAAATCAAATTTCAGACTTTTTTATGCCTGTAAATGAAATAAATTTTAGAATTTAACGATAAGATAGTACCTTTAAAAATTAATTTTTAACAGCAATAATCAATTTCAGTTGCCGATGATGTCTTTTCTAAAACTAATTCGTTTTCAAAATCTACTATTAATTGCACTGATGCAAGTGATTTTTAGGTATGGCTTTTTAGACTTACAGAACATTAAATTAGCACTTAACGATTGGCAATATGCACTTTTGGTTATTTCGACCATTTCGATTGCTGCTGCTGGCTATATTATCAATAATATTTTTGATCAAGAAACAGACGACATCAACAAACCTCAAAATGTAGTTATCGGCAACTCTATTTCCGAGAAAAACGCTTATAATCTTTATGTAATATTCAATTTTATCGGTGTTGGTATTGGTTTTTATTTGTTTAATTTAATTGCAAAACCAGGATTTGCAATTGTATTTGTTAGCGTTTCTGGATTGTTGTATTTGTATGCATCAAGCTTGAAACAAAGCCTTTTGATTGGCAACATAATCATCGCATTACTATGTGCGTTTAGTATTGTTATTATTGGAATTTTCGATTTGTATCCGATAATAAATCTAGAAAACAACGCTTTTCTTGGCATACTGTTTCAAGTGATTTTGGATTATGCTTTATTTTGTTTTATCATCTCTTTTATAAGAGAATTGGTAAAAGATTTAGAGGATTTTGAAGGCGATTCACAGACCGAAATGAGTACGCTTCCCATCGTAATGGGTATTTCAAAAACAGTAAAATTGACTTTTGTTTTAAGCCTGATTCCGATAATTATTTTGTTATTATACACTAACAATTATTACATTTCAAATCAACTTTTTTTTGCGGCAGCATTTGTATTGCTTCTCGTTGCTGCTCCATTGTTTTATTTTTCGATAAGAATATACTCAGCAAAAACGAAAACCGAATTCCATCATTTGAGCAACGTTCTAAAATTGGTACTTTTTTTCGGAATTATCTCTATTCTTATAATAACACTAAACGTTAAATACAATGCTTAAATCAGGTTTAAAAAAATATAAAATCATTTTGGCTTCAGGCTCACCCAGAAGACAACAATTTTTTAAAGATTTGGATTTGGATTTTGAAATTCGATTGAAAGATGTGGCCGAAATTTATCCACCAAACCTTATTGAAGAAGACATTACCGATTATTTGGCGGTGCTAAAAAGTGATGCTTTTGAAGGCGAATTACTTCCTAACGAGATTCTGATTACTAGTGACACTATCGTTTGGCACAACGGAAAAGCATTGGGAAAACCAAAAGATTATGACGATGCTTTTCAGATGTTGCAATCGTTATCCAATACAACACACAAAGTAATCACTTCGGTATGTTTTAAAACATGCAATGCTGTAACGACGATTTCAGACACGACATTGGTGACATTTTCTGTTTTAACCGATGCTGTTATCCACTATTATTTAGAGCAATACCAACCTTATGACAAAGCTGGCGCTTATGGCATTCAGGAATGGATTGGTTTTGTTGGTGTTACAAAAATAGAAGGATCGCATCCTAATGTTATGGGATTGCCGGTGCATAAGGTTTATGAATTTCTTAATAATTTCGAAAAAAACACATAATGGTTTTCATAACACAATTTTTTCAAGAAATAATTAGCACAATTGTACTGCTTTTTGTGGCGATTGTACTGCGCATTTTAAGTGCAAAAATTGTAAGGCGTTATTCAAAAACCAGCGAAATACTCGAACACAGATCCAATTTGGTCATCAGGTACAATAATATTTTTATCAGTATTTTATTTTTTGTCGTTTTGTTCATTATTTGGGGTGTCAATACAAAAGATTTATTTGTAACCATTTCATCCATTATAACCGTTATTGGCGTTGGTTTATTTGCACAATGGTCCATCTTAAGTAACATCACTTCGGGTATTATTTTACTTTTCTCTTTTCCGTTCAAAATTGGCGATATCATCCGAATTCATGATAAAGATTTCCCAATAGAAGCCGAAATCGAAGACATTCGTGCTTTTCATACTTATCTAAAAACCAAAGAAGGGGAAATGATAACCTATCCTAATACGCTTTTGCTTCAAAAAGGCATATCAATCATCAAACACCACGCTTCCGACGATAAAGAATTTACCGATTGACATAGAAATTATACAATTTATTTAAAAAAAAGTGTAATTTTTATAGATAATAAAACTTCAAATTTGCAAATTGGTGTCCATCACTTTTGCAACAACTCAATTGGGTTACCTACTGATTTTTATGATTAAAGCCATAAAATTACCTTTTTATGCCAGACTTGCTTTTGTAGTATTGTCACTTATCGGAATTACCTACATTTTTGTGTCGGACAAGGTATTATTATTCCTATTCTAATGGCTTTTTTGTTTGCAATTTTATTGCGTCCAATCGTTCACTTTTTGAACATAAAATTGCGCTTTCCGCACGTTTTGGCTGCCATAACTACTGTCTTTCTTTTGGTTGTATTTTTCTTGGGAATTTTTACTTTCATTTCCTATCAGATTACCTATATGGCAACTGATTTTGATAAAATCGAACGCAACATTAATATTCATATTGCTCTATTCAAACATTAGTAAAAGATAATTTTAACTTGAGTTCACGCGAACAAAAAGCTTATATCGACGATGCTACCGCCGATTCTATGGAAAAAGGAAAGGAAATGCTTGGCGCGACATTGATGTCTTTTACCGACACTCTTTTGAATCTCACCCTGATTCCGATTTATACCTTCTTGATTCTTTTGTACCGAACGCATTTCATGATGTTCTTGTCTAAAATATTCAAAAAGGAACACCATTACAGTTACAAATCAAACCACTTGATACAGTAACCGTTTTGGTTGGCCCGCAATATTCCTATTTATTGGAAACAAAAAATGAATTCAACGGTACATCAAATACGGCACAAGAAGATGATATTAATGGCGATAATTACAAGAAAAATATATTCGGTTTTGCTGTTGGTGCAGATCTAAACTTGAACCCTTTTGTAATCTCAGTGCGTGGAAGTTTCGATTTGACCAAATCAGACACAGACGGAGACGATACCAATCCAAGGTATAAAAACCAAGTACTACAACTAACACTAGGTTATGCTTTCTAATTTTTGGGAATCATTGCAATTGAAAAAGAAAAATAAAGAAAGAGGTTGCTAGCCTTTTTTACTCGAAACAAATTAAAAAATTAATGCTAAATAAATAAATAAATATCATGGACACAGGAAAAGTAATTTTAGGAGCGTTAGCCGGATTGGCTACAGGTGCAATATTAGGAATTTTATTCGCGCCAGAAAAAGGGACTGAGACACGAAAAAAAATTGCAAACAAAGGTAAAGATGCTGCCGACGAATTAAAAGACAATTACAATAGCATCATAAATAGTTTGACTTCAAAACTGGAATCAGCAAAAAACGAAGGAAAAAATTATTATGACGAAGGAAAAGACTTGGTTCAAAATGCAAAGAGTCAACTCGACGGCGTTCTAAAATAGCTATCAACTTAATAGCGGATTTGTAATGAATCCGCTATTTTGTTTTAAAAACATTAAAATTCTACTCATGAAAGACAAAGGAATTGTTATCGAAAGGCTTATAGAAAAAGTAGAACAGTATGGCAAATCTACTGCTGAACTTTACAAATTAAAAGCCATCGACAAAGTGACCGATGTATTTGCCTCTTTGGCTTCACGCATAGTAATTTTTTCGGTTTTAGCTTTATTTATTTTATTGATTACGGTCGGTTTGGCATTTTATTTTGGCGAATTATTAGGCGCAGTTTACTACGGTTTCTTCACCGTGGCAGGAATTTATGCTTTTATTGCAATTTTATTATTATTGATTATAACACCTTTAGAAAATATGTTTAACAATTACATTATCAATCAAATTTTTAAAGAAAAAAATGATGCAAGTAATTAAAAACAATAAATCATTGGCCGAAGCCATTGCACATTTAGAAAACGTACAAAAATCGGATGCCAACTTGCTCCAACATCAATTTGAATATACACTCGAAAATCTCAATCCTTTAAACCTTGTTAAAGAAAAAATCGGCGGTATATTATCGGCACCAATATTAAAAAATGATGCTGTAAAAGGTGTAATCGGAATTGGTGCAGGGCTTTTAGCCAATACACTAATTGTTGGAGCTACAGGTGGTTTGATTCGGAAAATCGTGGGATCGCTGCTGCAGGCTGGTATCGGTAAATTAAGTGTTTACGGACCAAAAGAAATTAAACAATCAGGAATTAAGTTGCTTCAATCGGCTTTATCAAGAATCAAAATCAAATAATTTATAATTTTAAAGCGTTTGCTATTATAGATTAAAAATAGATAGGATTTTAAACATTTACACTATTGTTAAAACTTAAAAACCTATTTTTGAGAAATTAACTTCTGAATGCACTTTCTTTTTTGAAAACAACTTTATACTTAAAAATATTTTTCGTGATCCTCTTTGGAATGACTTACACGTCGGGCTCGGCACAGGTCGCTCCTACTCCAACTCAAGATACGGCAAAAATGTACCGTAAAATCGAAAAATATTCCAAAAAAAGTAAGTTTACAAAATTGCTTCACAAAATGATTTTTGAACCAGTAGAGCAAAAAAAAGCCAATCCCATTTTGCAAAAAAAAATAAAAAAATATGTCAATGTAGAAGGGAAAATTATTCGAAAAATTGATATCGTAAGCCTCGATCCTTTTGGCTATTCGGAAATTGACACTACAAAAAAACCAAGGAATTGGGGCGAAAGAACTGGGAATCGTATTCATGTGAAATCAAGCAAAATTGCCATTAAAAATTTGTTATTGATAAAGAAAAATCAACCATTGGATTCGCTTTTAGTCCGAGAATCAGAACGTTTGATCAGAACACAACGTTATATTAATCGGGTCAAAATCACAGCTGAACCAATTGCAAATAATTCTGATTCTGTAGATGTTTACGTACGGGTTTTGGATTCATGGAGTTTGATTCCAAAAGCGTCATTATCAAGTTCAAGAACTACGGTCGATTTAGAAGAGCGCAACTTTTTAGGTTCTGGACACGAATTTGATAATAAATTGACCAACCGGCTTGAAGATGGTAAAAAAGCCTTTTACACTAAATATATTGTTCCCAATATTCTAAATACTTTTATCAAAACGACGCTCAGTTATCAAATCGATTTGAACGATTATTATGGCAAAAGCATTAACATTGAACGCGCGTTTTATTCGCCTTTTGCAAAATGGGCTGGTGGAATTTATGTGGACCAACAGTTTAGAAAAGATTCGTTGCAAAATGCAAATTCAACTTATGCCACTCAAAATTTTAAATACAATTCTCAAGATTTTTGGGGCGGATTTGCCACTCGAATCTTTAACGGAAATACTGAAACCGAACGTACCACCAACCTTGTGGTCACAGGAAGAATACTCAAAACGCAATTCAAAGAAAGTCCAACAATCGCATATGATAGTATCAACTTTTATGCTGGCGAAACTTTTTATTTTACTGGAATTGGTATCTCGACAAGGCAGTTCGTTGAAGACAAATTCTTATTCAATTATGGAATTATTGAAGATGTACCGATTGGGAAAATCTATGGAATCACAGGTGGTTATCAGTTAAAAAATGGTCGCGGTCGATTGTATGTTGGTACTCGTGCATCGTTTGGAAACTATTTTAGATTGGGTTATTTGAGCGCAAATTTTGAATATGGCACTTTTTTTCGGGATTCAAAAGCAGAGCAGACGGCCTTCTCATTTCAAGCCAATTATTTTACCAATTTAATCGAATTGGGCCGATGGAAAATAAGGCAATTCATCAAATCACAAGTCATCATTGGCACCAACCGATTGAATTCTAATGGTGATAATCTGACACTGAACGAAAGCAGCAGCTTTCAAGGCAATTATGGCGCAGGCAATCAAGCTATAAATAATGCTGGAATTCTTGGTTTTAATAGTCCGCTATATGGTACAAAAAAAATCCTTTTGACTTTTCAAACGCAAACTTATTCGCCATGGAATTTAATCGGTTTCAGGTTCAATCCCTACTTCAAATATACTGCAGCCGTACTTGGTAATGAACAAATTGGCTTAACCAAAAGCAAAATGTATTCTAAAATCGGCATTGGTGTAATTATTAGTAATGATTACCTTGTGTTTAGCTCTTTCCAACTTTCGATGTCTTATTTTCCTTCGATTCCCGGTATTGGCGAAAATGTTTTTCAAACCAACTCATTTGAAACCACCGACTTCGGGTTCCAAGATTTTGAATTGGCAAAACCTAGAACAGTAATTTACAAATAGTCAAAAAGCAGCCCAATCTGTTTTAAATGAATAACATAACTAGTAATCTTAGACCAGCTAGATAAGTAAGTCTTGGCTTTTGAAGAAATTTTGAATATCAATATTATTTATAGTTATATTTTTGCTTTTTTTATCTGCTGGAGATTGTTGAAAAATAGGTCTAGCATTTTTTTTCTGGTAATAATTATACAATCTTTCTGCAAAATTATATAACAAAAGTACTTTCATTTTTTTTCAACTTTACAGTATAATTTAACGAACAAAATAAATTAAAATGAAAAAACTACCCCACTATATAATTTTGCTTTTGATATGCGTATTATTGGTTCCGACAAATTCTTTTGCCACATTATCTGAAAAACCGCTAATCGAAATTCCGAAAGAAATTCCAGCCGAAGTGCAAGCCAAACTAGACCGTTTAAACGAAATAAAAGCAATGGACAAATCCGAATTAACCCGTGTCGAAAAAAAGGCCTTGAGGAAAGAAGTTCGCGAAACCAAAGCCTTTTTAAAATCAAGTGGTAATGGCCTATATCTTTCCGTTGGCGCTATAATTATCATCATTTTACTACTCATTTTACTTTTATAAGAATTTTTGTTTTGTTTTGTGTTTGAATAGACTTCATGTATATGAGGTCTTTTTTTTTATCTGTTAAACAAAAATTAAAATAATCTTACTTTTTATATTATTAGTATATTTGAGGCTATTGCAAATCAAAAAAAATTTAATGCAAAAGCTGGCCTTATTCTTCCTCACCTTACTACTGCTTACTTTTCAAAATAATTATGCACAACAACCGCAAAAACCCAATGCAGTAAATATTTTTGAACAACTACAAAAATTAAATTTTTTGGGAAGCGTGTTGTATCTGGCAGCGCATCCGGATGACGAAAATACGCGAATGATTTCGTATTTCGCAAACGAAAAAAAATACAGAACCGCTTACTTATCGCTCACGCGTGGCGACGGTGGACAAAATTTAATTGGCCCTGAATTAAGAGAATTATTAGGCGCTATAAGAACTCAAGAACTATTAGAAGCGCGAAAAATCGATGGTGGCGAACAGTTTTTTTCGCGTGCCAATGATTTTGGATACTCCAAAAATCCAGATGAGACCTTAACCATTTGGGATAAAAACCAAGTGCTAAGCGATGTGGTTTGGCAAATCAGAAAATTCCAACCAGATATTATTATCAACCGATTTGACCATCGTTCGCCCGGAACAACACACGGGCATCATACAGCATCGGCCATGCTGGGCTTTGAAAGTTTTGATTTGACCAACGACCCGAATGCGTTTCCGGAACAATTAAAATTAGTAGCTCTTTGGCAACCGCAACGTTTGTTTTTTAATACTTCTTGGTGGTTTTATGGCAGTAAGGAAAAGTTTGAACAAGCCGATAAATCCAATTTGATTGGCTTACAAACAGGCGTTTATTATAAATCGATTGGAAAATCAAACCAAGAAATCGCTGCTTTAAGTCGGAGCAAACACCAATCACAAGGTTTTGGCACTACTGGAGCCCGTGGCGAAGAAACCGAATATATCGAATTGCTAAAAGGCACAATGCCAAACGATAAGGCCAATTTATTTGAAGGCATTGACACGTCGTGGAACCGAGTTAAAAATGGCAACCCAATTGGACAACTTTTAACTGCTGTCGAAAAAAATTTCGATTTCAAAAATCCATCGGCTTCGATTTCGGATTTGGTCAAAGCCTATTCAATGATTCAAGCGCTCGACGAAAACCATTGGAAACCTATAAAATCAGAAGAAATAAAAAAAATAATTGCAGCATGTGCAGGATTGTATTTGGAAGCAGTTGCCGAAAACCAAGAAAGCACTTTAGGAAGTACCATTAAATTAAAAATCGAAGCCATCAATCGATGCGCAATCCCGATGCAGTTGTTGGGTTGGAAAACATTTCCAGAAACAAAAAGCGATTGTAAACCCATCAATTTAAATAACAATGTTTCACATCTGATAAATGCTGAAATTTATTTATCCGAAAACTTACAATATACACAACCTTACTGGCTTAAAGACAAAGGAACGATTGGAATGTACCGTGTTGATGAACAAAAAAATATTGGAATTCCAGATGTTATTAGGGAACTAAAAGTGACATTTAACATCGAAATTAATGGCACAATTATTCCGTTTGAACGCAATATCATTTACAAATTCAACGATGATGTCAAAGGAGAAGTCTATCAACCTTTTGATATTATCCCAGAAGTTACAACAGCCATCGAAAATAAAGTCGTCATTTTTAATCAAAATAAAACGCAATCTATTGGCGTTAATGTCAAAGCTGGTAAAGACAATAGTACTGGAAATGTAACTTTAGAATTGCCTGAAAACTGGAAAGTTTCGCCAAATACAATAGCCTTTGCAATAGATAAAAAAGGCAAAGAACAAACGTTTTATTTTAATGTAACACCACCAAATAATAGCAATGAGGCCATAGCCAAAGCAATAGCAACAATTGATGGCAAACGATTTGATAAAGAACAAATTGCCATTAATTATGAGCACATTTCAAAGCAACAGATTTTAAAACCGTCGGAAGCCAAATTCATTAAACTCGATATCAAAACGGGCAATCAAAAAATAGCATACATTATGGGTGCCGGTGATGAAGTTAATAAAAGCTTGGCACAAATGGGTTATGAAGTTATTGTTTTGAAACCCGAAACCATTTCTAAAGAAACTCTCGCGCCGTTTGATGTTGTTATTACTGGAATCCGGGCGTATAATGTGGTTAAAGAACTGGCATTAAAACAAGAAATTTTGCTCGATTTTGTTAAAGAAGGTAAAACAATGATTGTACAATACAATACTACCGATGATTTAGTGACACCAAATATGTCGCCATTTCCTTTAAAAATTTCGCGTGATCGCGTAACACAAGAAGACAGCAAAGTTAGTTTTTTGAATCCGAACGCGTCGGTCCTTCATTATCCAAATACAATAACAAACAAAGACTTTGAAGGATGGAAACAAGAACAAGGCCTGTATTATCCGAACGAATGGGACAAAGCTTTTATGCCAATAATTTCAGCCAACGACAAAGGTGAAACTCCAAAAAATGGTGCTTTATTAATTGCAAATTACGGAAAAGGACATTACATTTATACGGGATTAAGTTTCTTTAGAGAACTGCCCGAAGGTGTTGCAGGTGCTTACCGACTTATGGCGAATTTAATCTCCATCAAAAACTAAATTATGCCCGAAAAAAAAGTAAATTCTTGGAAAAAAAGCTATACTTGGGTTTTAGTAGCCAACGCAATTTATATATTTATTTTTTACTTATTAATGCAATTTTTCATATAACCCATGCAACAAATTGATTGGATTGTACTTGTTATTACCCTACTTTTTATCGTTTTTTACGGTGTATGGAAAACCAAAGGCAAAAGTAAAAATGTAAACGATTATATTTTGGGCAACAACGAAACACCATGGTACACCGTGGGAATTTCGGTTATGGCGACACAAGCCAGCGCCATCACTTTTTTATCAACACCGGGGCAAGCTTTTAATGACGGAATGGGGTTTGTTCAGTTTTACTTTGGTTTGCCTATTGCCATGGTGATCATTTGCTACACCTTTATTCCTATTTACCATAAACTAAAGGTTTTTACCGCTTACGAATATTTAGAAAAAAGATTTGATCAAAAAACACGCTCTTTAGCAGCCGTGCTTTTCTTGATACAACGCGGTTTAGGGACTGGTTTAACGATTTACGCCCCATCGATTATTTTGTCGTCTATTTTGGGGTGGAACCTAACCCAAATGAATATTATAATTGGAACTTTGGTGATTATTTATACGTTTACTGGTGGTACAAAAGCGGTTAATGTCACACACAAACAACAAATGTTTATTATCATGTCGGGAATGTTTATCGCATTCTTTTTGATCATCCAAGGCTTACCCGAAAACATTTCGTTTAGCAATGCTTTACAAATTGCCGGTGCCAACGATAAAATGAATATTATTGATTTTTCTATTGACCCAAAAAACCGCTATACTTTTTGGAGCGGTATCACCGGAGGTTTGTTTTTGATGCTGTCGTATTTTGGAACAGATCAATCGCAGGTAGGTCGTTATTTGTCGGGTAAATCCATTCGTGAAAGCCAAATGGGTTTGCTATTCAATGGCTTGCTGAAAGTGCCCATGCAGTTCTTCATTCTTCTGACTGGTGTTATGGTCTATGTGTTCTTTCAGTTTCAAACCTTGCCAATCAATTTCAATCCGAGCAGTAAAAACATCATCGAAAACTCTAATTATAAAAAAGAATACAGCAATTTAGAAGCCCGATTGGTCGAAGTTTCATCCGAAAAAAAGCAAATAACACTCGATTATGCTGATCAACTGAATGTGGGCAACGAAAACAATGTACTCAAAAGACGTATTGTTGTTTTGGGCGAAAAAGAAAAAAACATTCGCGATCAAGCCAAAGACCTTATCAGTAAAGCTGATAAAAAAAATAAAACCAATGATGCCGATTATATTTTTATTCACTTTATAATCAACTATTTACCAAAGGGCTTGGTCGGTTTGTTGCTTGCTGTAATTTTGTGTGCTGCTATGTCATCTACGGCTTCCGGGCTTAGTGCTTTGGCATCAACTACGGTAATTGATATATATAAACGCAACTTAAAATCAGAAAAATCTGAAAAACATTTTGTACATGCCAGTCGGTTTTTTACATTAATATGGGGAATAATCGCGATTCTATTTGCATGTGTAGGCACGTTGTTTGAAAATTTGATTCAGCTCGTTAATATAGTTGGTTCCATTTTTTATGGAACTGTTTTGGGCATTTTTTTAGTAGGCTTTTATTTGAAATATGTCAAAGCCAAAGCCATTTTTTGGGCCGCATCCATTAGCCAATCCACGATATTTGTTATTTATTATTACACAATTCACATTTACCCTGCAGGTAAAGAAACATTAGGTTATTTGTGGCTCAATTTTATTGGCGCAATGCTAACCGTATTCATTTCATTAATCCTTCAATCGCTTTTGAAAAAAGAAATTGTTGTTGAAGAATAAAACGGATAGTTTTTTTGATTGTTTTTGTAAGAATAATCAATGTTTTTATGCGAAAGCATGACCCAATTTTAAAAAACAGAATGATTTAACTTAAAATCATCAGATAAATTAACTCTTTCTTCACAAAAACATAAAATTCAGCTATTACTGTTATTCGTTTCTTTGTAAAAAAAAGAAATTGATGATTTCATTTTTTACAAATTTATCAAAAATTGAAAAAGGGATTATTATTATTATAATGATGATCTACCTTCATAATTTATTTCTTGATGTTATGAATATTGATGCTGCCCAATATGCAGCAATCTCCTCTGAAATGGCATCGACTTAAGAATACGACCCACAAGAATACAATTTGTTGTTACAACCAATTATTAATGGTTTTGCAGATGTAGTTTATGGATCTCGTTTTATGGGTGGAAACCCACAACGAATATTGTTTTTCTGGCATACAATAGGCAATAAATTTTTAACCTTTTTATCGAATTTGTGTACGAATTTGAATCTAACCGACATGGAAACTTGTTATAAACTATTCAAATCCGATGTAATAAAAGACATAAAATTAAAGGAAAAAAGATTTGGCTTTGAACCAGAAATTACAGCAAAAATATCAAGAATTCCCTCGATCCGAATTTATGAAGTAGGAATTTCTTATTACGGAAGAACTTATCTTGAAGGAAAAAAAGTCAATTGGAAAGATGGTTTTAGAGCATTATACTGTATTTTAAAATATGCTTTGTAAAAAATAAACTAATTATTTTGTTCAAAACATTTCACAACTTATAAAAAAATCACTTGTAGTAGGAAAAAAATAAATTTACTTTTGAAAATATATTTTTTAACTAACACAAAATGCAAAACACGCAACAACTACAAGATTTTTCAACACAAGTGCGCAGAGACATACTACGAATGGTGCATGCTGTAAATTCAGGTCATCCCGGAGGTTCTTTGGGTTGTACCGAATTTTTTGTCGCACTCTACCAAAACCTGATGAACAGAAAACCTGATTTTGACATGGACGGTATTGGCGAAGATTTATTTTTCCTTTCTAACGGGCATATTTCTCCTGTTTTTTACAGCGTTTTAGCCCGTAGCGGCTACTTTCCAGTGAGCGAATTAGCAACATTTCGATTGCTCAATTCACGACTTCAAGGACATCCAACTACACATGAGGGTTTGCCTGGAATCAGAATTGCCTCGGGTTCACTAGGACAAGGTTTGTCGGTTGCTATCGGAGCAGCACAAGCAAAAAAACTGAACCATTGCGACCATTTGATTTATACACTTATGGGTGATGGCGAGTTGCAAGAAGGTCAAAATTGGGAAGCGATCATGTATGCAGCTGCTAAAAAAGTCGATAATCTAATTGCTACTATTGACCTTAACGGGAAACAAATTGATGGCGCTACAGACGAAGTTTTACCTATGGGAAGCATTCGCGCTAAATTTGAAGCCTTTGATTGGGAAGTTTTGGAAATTAAAGAAGGTAACAATATTGAAGCCATTATTGCCGGAATGACTGAAGCAAAATCAAAAACAGGAAAAGGAAAACCAGTTTGCGTTTTGTTGCATACCGAGATGGGCAACGGTGTCGATTTTATGATGCACACCCATGCTTGGCACGGAAAAGCACCTAACGATGCACAGTTAGAAAACGCGTTGTCGCAGAACCTAGTAACATTAGGAGATTATTAATAATGATTGAAAATTTGATTTTAAAGTCTTTAGTTATTACTAGAAATCTTTCAATCATTAATTTTTTTAATCTTTCAATTTAAAACAATGAAAAAATATACCAACACAGGAAGCAAAGATACCCGATCAGGTTTTGGCGCTGGACTTACCGAATTAGGTCAAAAAAACGAAAATGTAGTCGCGCTTTGTGCCGATTTAATCGGTTCATTAAAAATGGACGATTTTAAGAAAAATCACCCTGAAAGATTCTTTCAAATCGGGATTGCCGAAGCGAATATGATTGGTATCGCCGCAGGATTAACCATCGGTGGTAAAATTCCTTTTACAGGCACTTTTGCCAACTTTTCCACCGGAAGGGTATACGATCAAATCAGACAATCGGTGGCTTATTCTGATAAAAATGTAAAAATATGTGCTTCACACGCTGGATTGACTTTGGGCGAAGATGGTGCAACGCATCAAATTCTTGAAGACATCGGTTTGATGAAAATGCTCCCAGGAATGACTGTCATCAA
Source organism: Flavobacteriaceae bacterium (assembly GCA_947488595.1). GTDB lineage: Bacteria > Bacteroidota > Bacteroidia > Flavobacteriales > Flavobacteriaceae > Flavobacterium. The sequence goes on along the minus strand of CANKZI010000027.1, from coordinate 6,890 downwards.
TACGTGTGATTACAGTCAAACCAAAGCAGCCACTTTGGCCATTGCGGAGCACCACGGTCCTGTTTATTTGCGATTTGGACGTCCGGTAGTGCCAAATTTTATGACTGACGAACCGTTTGAAATTGGTAAAGCCATTGTTTTGAATGAAGGTTCAGACGTAACCATTATTGCTACTGGTCATTTGGTTTGGGAAGCGTTGGTTGCTGCCGAAAAATTAGAAGAAAAAGGCATATACGCCGAGGTAATCAATATCCACACCATAAAACCACTAGATGAAGGGGCTATATTAAAATCATTGGCCAAAACAAAATGCATCGTAACTGCCGAAGAGCACAATATTTTGGGTGGACTTGGCGAGAGTGTTGCCAGGGTTTTGTCTTTAAACAATCCTGCCCCACAAGAGTTTGTTGCCGTACAAGACAGTTTTGGCGAAAGCGGTACTCCAGAACAACTAATGGAAAAATACAATCTCAACCACGAAGCGATTGTTGCCGCCGTTGAAAGCGTAATAAAACGAAAATAATAAACACCGATAAAAAAAATCCCGTATCACTTTAAAATGACACGGGCTTTTTTATGCTTTTGAACTAGTATTTTTTAATGACAACTCGGATCTAAATATTTTTTTAGGCCACCAGTCGTGCCTTGACAATTCGGAATTTCTTCAAAGGGATAATTGGCTCCATCGGGCTTCTTGATTTCATTTTTGGTCAAAAAATTATCATCATCATCATCGATATCCAAAAAGTTCGGCACATTATCACCGTCTGAATCATCGTTATAAAAATCATTATCGTTGTTTAAATTTTCGTTAATGGTCAATATTCCATCACGGTCGTGGTCACGCTTGCGTACCTTATTTAGACGAACTACAAAGACCAATGGCGAATAGGCTGGAATACCTACGCGACCTGCATTAAAATAGCCTAAGCCCGACGGAATAAATACAACACCAACACCCGAGTTAGTATAAGAAATGGTGCCATCATCGTTGGTAGCTGCATTGGTCGCCGCCTTTAATTCTGGAACAAACTGTCTGTAACCTGAAATTAACTGGCTCTCGAGCGTACTCAAAGCCGGATAAGTAGACCAAATTCCAGTAGTATTTTTATCAAAATCTTCATAATCCAGCGTAAAACCTCTGTAAGTAGTAAAAGTCGAATCAACATCGGTTGCTGTGCTTCCACCACCTTCATTTAATACCAAATAATACAATTTATAGTCAACAGAATCAATCAATTTACCATCAACCAAATTTGAAGTTCTGGCATCGTTGTTAACCATTTTTACTTGTAATGGAAAATCGGTATTGTCCCAAATAGAAACATGTCCCTCAGGATTACCCACAATAAGCGTATCGATAATAACATCTTGCAATCCATCAATTGTAACTTCGGTAATATAATGTGTTTTCAAATAGGTCTCAATCGAATCGATATCTTTTGCATATTGTTCTGCATAATCGCGCACCGGCACAGGCTTGGCCTCATCATCTTTATTACATGAAAATAAAGTGACAGTTATAAATAATAGAATAAAATAAAACCTAAATTTGTTCATTATTGTGTGTTTTTTTGCTGGCGCAAGATACAATATTGATTTATTTTTGAACAATAATTTAACTTCGTTTTTATAAAAGATGAGAATCGACAAATATTTGTGGTGTGTGCGGTATTATAAAACCCGAAATATGGTTACCGAAGCCTGTAAAAAGAATCATATTACTGTTAATGGCAATGTTGCAAAGCCGTCAAAAGAGGTTTTTGCAACCGATAAAATTACGTTCAGAAAAGACCAGATTACACAAATTATTACGGTTTTGGATGTGCCGCTAAATCGCGTTAGTGCCAAATTAGTTGACCTTTACCGCAAAGACGAAACCCCGGCCGAAGTTTTTCAGCATTTGGAATTATTAAAACTTTCGAAAGAACATTATCGAAAAACAGGTGATGGCCGTCCAACAAAAAAAGACCGACGGGATTTGGATGATTTTAGTTTTGATTTTGATACAGATGCGACCGAAAAAGAAAATTAAAACTTAACTTTACATAACTTTACAATCAATCATGAGTAAGAATATTATACTGAACCATCAAGAAATAGAACACAAAATTAGACGAATTGCCTATCAAATTTATGAAACATTTGTAGAGGAAGAAGTCGTAGTTATTGCTGGAATTGCTGATAACGGATTTGTTTTCGCAAAAAAAATCGCAGAAGCATTGTCACAAATTGCTCCAATAAAGGTATTGCTATGCGAAGTGATCATCGATAAGCAAAATCCAAAATTACCGATTTCAACTTCGCTACAAAAAGAAACGTACCAAAACAAAGGTTTGGTTTTGGTTGACGATGTGCTTAATTCTGGGACCACTTTGGTTTATGGTGTACGCCATTTTTTGGATGTTCCGCTAAAGAAATTCAAAACCGCTGTTTTGGTCGATAGAAATCACAAAAAATATCCTGTAAAAGCAGATTTTAAAGGTATCTCATTATCAACTTCACTTTACGAACATGTGAATATTGTATTTAGTGACAATGATAGTTCGGCTTTTTTAAGTTAAAAGCTTTATTATTTCATCGGCTATTGCTGACGGTGATTTATCATTTACATTGACATTAAAAGTAGCATGATTGTAATAAAAACTGCGGTCAAAAAGATTTTTTGCTATAAATTCCTTCAATTTATTGTCTTCTAAGTCGGTTATCAAAGGTCTTCTATCTTTATTAACGATCAATCTATTGTATAAGGTGTCTATGCTCGCTTTTAAATAAATTGAAACTATTTGACTGCCATTCAGCAAAAGATGGTTGTTGGCATAACAAGGCGTTCCACCACCAAGACTCAAAATCATATTTTTATTAGTGTTTAAATATTCCAAAAGCAATTGGTGTTCTAACTTTCTAAAATAGACTTCGCCTCTTTGTTTAAACAATTGCAATACTGTTAAACTGGTCTTATTCTCGATGATTACATCCAAATCAAATGACAAAATACCCAACTTTTCGGACAATAATTGTGCGATTGTTGACTTACCTGAACCCATATAACCTATTAAAATAATTTTCTTCATACCAATAAAACCTTATATATTAAGTCATTAAGAGTAAATATTAAAAAAAGCCAAATTTAAAGGAAAATACCTTTGAAAAATAAATAATAACACCTTATATTTGCACCCGCATTCAAGAATCGAAAATGACTCGATAGCTCAGTTGGTAGAGCACATCACTTTTAATGATGGGGTCCTGGGTTCGAGCCCCAGTCGGGTCACAAAATGTCCAAAAATATAGATTACCTTGCATGCGCAGACTCGATAGCTCAGTTGGTAGAGCACATCACTTTTAATGATGGGGTCCTGGGTTCGAGCCCCAGTCGGGTCACAAGAGTCGTCCGCCTAAGGTGGATGACTTTTTTTAGTTTACAGGCCACGTGGAGAAACGGTAGACTTGCCATCTTGAGGGGGTGGTGCTCGAAAGGGCGTGTGGGTTCAAATCCCACCGTGGTCACAATTATAGTCGGTTTATAGGCTTTCGCAAATTTTTTAGCCGATATTTTCGCAAGCAAATTTACAAATCCGAGGTAAAATTGGAAATTTATTAACGTGGAATTGATGGTTACTAAAATAAGGACACCAAAACCTGACTTTACAACTATTGTAAATAGCTTTTATTTGAGAGAACCAGCTCAAAAAGTACTTCGCTATTTTGTGTAATCCTCTTTGACTTCGAAAACAAATCATTGGTCTGTTATTTCTTTCGCTATTATTACTTTACAATTTCCAAAACAAGCAATTATCCGAACTACATTTATTAAACTTTAAGCACTAAAGTAGTCACATGGCAAAATTCTTAGAATAATGCATTTGCAAAACTTCTGACAATTGGTTAACTCGGGTAAAAATCCTATACCTAATAACAATTTTGCAACCAAATCAAATAAAAAATTACAATTAAATTTGTCGATTTGTATTGAGATAAAACTCACTTGTTCTTGAAAAGCGAAAAGGTAGCAGGGCATAATTTCTTGGTCTGCTACATCTTGTTTAGTGTGATTGATAAAATTGTTCAAAAGTATGTTTTCAATTGTCTTCAAATTCATACAACTAATTTATTTAATCAAAATAACTGATTAACAATTAGATAAATAATAAAAAAATACCTTTTTATTTTTAGACGCCATTATGCGCGATAAGTATTAAAAAAAAGCGCAACTAAAAAAAGTTGTTAACACGAAAACGTTTTAGTAAAAGTATAATTTCACAAAACCCTATTTTTTAAATAAAAATATATAATTTTAATAAATTATTAACCAAATATTATTTTTATGATTAAAAAAATCTTTTTTTACAGTTTGGCGCTCTTATTGTATACAATAAGCAGTAGTTCACAAAACATTTCCATGATAGGAGATGGAGTTAGTGGTTGGTCAACCGATGTGCCGATGAGTACAACCGATAATGTTAATTATACATTATCAAATTTTACATTTTCAAACGGAGGTGCAAAATTCAGACAAAATGCAAGTTGGTCAACGAATTGGGGCGCGAATGCTTTTCCATCCGGTACCGCTAATTTAAATGGAAGTAATATTCCGGTTACTGCTGGTATTTACGATGTTGCTTTTAACATAAACACAAGAGTTTATAGTTTTACAGCAGCTTCGACAGGTTTTGCTTCAATTAGTATTTCAGGTTCAGCTGGACCTGGCATAAATGCAGATGTTGCAATGTCAACTTTAGATGGTATTAATTATGCCTTGGATAATTATACCTTGACAGATGGAACGCTCATTTTTCGACAAGACAATTCATCAACCAACACTTGGGGATCGGCAAATTTTCCGGCAGGTACTGCTACCTCAGGAGGAAGCCCAATCGTAACTACGGCTGGAACCTACAATATTAAGTTTAATAAAACAACTGGGGTTTACACTTTTGATTTTGTAGTGATTGGAATTATCGGAAGCGCAACACCTAATGGATGGAATTCAGATACTTTAATGACTACTTCAGATGGTAATATTTATACTATATCAGATGTTACGTTGACGGCTGGTGAATTGAAATTCAGACAAAATCAAGCTTGGGCTATTAATTGGGGTGCCAATGCATTTCCTTCAGGAACTGCTAGCTTAAACGGAAATAATATTTCAGTAGTTGCTGGAACTTATACCATTACCTTTAACCGAAGTACAGGTGCATTTAATTTTAGTGCGGGCTATCCTGTAATAAGTTTGTTTGCTACTGGTGGTAGTGATATCGAATTCACGACGATTGACGGAGAAAATTATTATCTGAATAATTATACAATTGCTTCGGGCAATTATAATTTCAGACAAAGTAATGCTTCTACAATTACGTGGGGTGCCAACGTGTTTCCTTCAGGAACAGCTACTTTAGGGGGTGATTCAATTCCTGTAATAGGGGGTGATTATGACATCAAATTTAACAAAACAACAGGTGTTTTTAGTTTTAATTATCTAATTATTAGTGTTATTGGTAGTGCTACTCCTGGTGGTTGGTCTGCAGATACTAATATGACTACGACAGATGGTATCAACTACAAATTATCAGGACTTGCGTTGACTGTGGGAGAATTAAAATTCCGTCAAGGGAATGACTGGAGTGTCAGTTGGGGCGGAAATGTATTTCCAAATGGAATTGCAAACTTAAATGGTTCAAATCTTGGTGTTACAAGCGCTTCTAATTTTACTGCAACTTTTAATCGTTTAACTGGTGCTTATCATTTTTATGACGAAGTGAATCTACAAGTAAATACACCTCTAAATTTATGTAGAAACACTGTTGCAGCCCCTTTGAGTGAATCCGTTTTTAATGCTCCCGGAAGTACTTTAAAATGGTACACTGTTGCAACAGGCGGTACAGCTTCTACAACTGCGCCAGTGCCTTCAACCGCAACAATTGGAAGTAAAAATTATTATGTATCTCAAGTGATTGGCAGCGTCGAAAGCCCAAGAGCGCTTATCGTTGTTAACACTACGGTTGTTCCATCAACTCCTGGTGGAATCACAGGAAATATCACTACGCTTTGTAGCAGAATTGGTACTACTACCCAAGAAACTTATTCTATTGCAGCAGCTGCAAACGCTGCTAGTTATGTATGGACCGTTCCTGCTGGAGTAAACTTGATATCTACTGCTGCTAACGGTTTGAGCATTGTGGTAAATTATGCTGATGTAGTACCTAATGGTACTTCTATCGGTGCAATAACAGTACAATCATTTTCAACTGCTGGATGTGCTAGTGCTGTAAGATCACTAAACTTGCCAACAGAATTGCCAAGACCTCCTGGAACCATCAGCATCACTGCTAATAGCGCTGCGGTTAGCCCAACTCAATTAGGTAAATATGTAGGAACTGCTACACCAGTTAGATTTTCTTTTAATTCAGTTGCAGGCGCTTCTTCTTATATTTGGGAAGTACCACAAGGAGTTCAAATTGTGTCAGGTCAAGGAACTACTGCTATTGTAGTTAGCTTTGAAAACTTTTCTAATGCTGCAGGAAATTTCACTATATCTGCAAAAACAGTTGCAGGTTGTGGTGTTTCAACATCAAGAAATATCGTGTTGACCAAAGCGATTCCTGCAGTACCTGCATCACTTACCGCTTCGACATATAATGTATGTTTGGTTATTGGAACAGCTACAAATGTTACCTATACTATTCCAGCAGTTCCTGATACCAATTCGTATTTGTGGACTGTTCCAGCAGGAGCTTCAATTATCGGAGCATCTAATGGAACTTCAATTACTGTGAATTATGCATCACTTACAACCAACGGAACCGTTACTGCTAAAGCAGTTAATGCCATCGGAGCAAGTGCTGCTAGAGTTAGAACTGTTCAAAGATCAGTTCCAGTTCCTCCTT
>CANKZI010000026.1 GCA_947488595.1 Flavobacteriaceae bacterium | reverse complement strand
TTCTTATTTAGTGCTGTTGATGGTGTTGAGCCACAATCAGAAACTAAATAAGAAAACCAAACCATCAAGTACACGCAAAGAACGATTTACTTCAACTGTAAAGTCAACGTGTCCTGGGGTATCGATAATATTAAAGTGATATGGCAATGTTTCTGGTAAAACTTTACCTTGAGTCGTTGGAAAATTCCACTCACAAGTTGTCGCAGCAGAAGTAATAGTAATACCTCTCTCTTGCTCTTGTGCCATCCAGTCCATTGTTGCAGCACCATCGTGTACTTCACCAATTTTGTGTGATTTTCCAGTGTAGAATAATATACGCTCTGTTGTTGTTGTTTTACCAGCATCAATATGAGCCGCAATTCCTATGTTTCTAGTGTATTTAAGTTCTCTAGCCATTTCCTTATTTATTAAAATCTAAAATGTGAGAATGCTTTATTTGCTTCAGCCATTTTGTGAGTATCCATTCTCTTTTTTACGGCCGCACCTTCTTCTTTAGCCGCAGCTAAAACTTCTGAAGCCAAACGTTGAGCCATAGATTTCTCATTTCTTCTACGAGCGTAAAGAATCATCCATTTCATTGCCATGGAGATTTTACGATCTGGGCGAATTTGCATCGGAATTTGGAATGTAGCCCCACCAACACGACGACTACGTACTTCTACGTGAGGCATAACGTTAGTTAACGCATCTTTCCATATTTCTAAAGATGATTTTTCAGCATCTTGCTTCTTAGCTTCTACAATGTCAATAGCATCATAAAACACTTTAAAAGCTGTTGATTTTTTTCCGTCCCACATTAAGTTGTTCACAAAACGGGTTACCAGTTGGTCATTAAACCTCGGATCTGGTAAAAGGGGTCTTTTTTTGGCCGCTCTTTTTCTCATGTCTTTTTCTTAAAAGTTTAAATTACTTTTTTGCTTCTTTAGGGCGTTTAGCTCCATACTTAGATCTTCTTTGCGTTCTTCCAGCTACACCTGATGTATCAAGCGCGCCACGAACGATGTGGTATCTAACTCCTGGTAAATCTTTAACCCTTCCACCCCTAACTAATACTATCGAGTGCTCTTGTAGATTGTGTCCTTCTCCAGGGATGTAGGCATTTACTTCATTTCCATTAGTCAAACGTACACGCGCTACTTTACGCATTGCAGAGTTTGGTTTTTTTGGAGTTGTAGTGTAAACACGCGTACAAACACCTCTTCGTTGAGGACAAGAATCTAAAGCAACCGATTTACTCTTCTTAGTTATCTGAGTTCTTCCTGTTCTTACTAATTGTTGAATTGTTGGCATAATTAATACTAAAAATTTCTTATATATTAAATTCCCGCTTTTTACGGGGTTGCAAATGTAGCAATTATTTTTAATGAAACAAATCTTAAATCATTAATTTTTGCAAGAACTAATTATTTGTTTCTTAAAGGAATACAGAATTGTCATTTTTAGATTTCAAAGTAAAAAACTAAACCGTCAACAATGGCTATTTCAATTGAATTTCTCAACTTTTTGTTTTTTATATTATATTGATGTTTTTTGCGTTATTTTTATAAAAATTTATGTTTTGAAAAAATTGCTTTGTATCTTTTTCTTCTTGCTCAATTGCTGGACCCATTGCGCCCAAAATTTACAATTGAAAATAACATCCGATTCGAAACAAGAACAGAGCACAATTGATTCTGTTGGTTACATCAATAAACACCAAGACCTCAAATCGATAAAAAACGAAGTCAATTTGTTTTCGGAAAAACTCATTAGGTTGGGTTACATTGAAAGTCAGATTATTGGATTGGAAAGACAAAACGATACTGTTTTTTTGACTTCGCTGCAATTAGGAAAAAAAAATCCATTTATAAACCTATATATAAGTACAAATACAAAACAAAAACTGTCGGGAATTATTGATTTAAATAAAGATACTTTGACTGTTGCCATTTCAAAAACTAGTACTTATTTAAAACAATTGCTTGCCCAATTAGAAAGTAAAGGCTTTTCACTTTCTAAGATAAAACTAAATCATTTTATAATTAATAACGACACTTTAATTGCTGAAATAATTATCGATTTAGGACAAAAAAGACTGCTCAATGATTTTGTCATTAATGGATATGACAAGTTTCCGGAAGGACACAAAGCCAATTTAAGAAGAACCTACAAGAACAAGACATTCAACCAAGAAAACTTAAAGAAAATTTATAATGATTTTGAACAATTTCGATTTGTGAGTCAAACCAAATATCCTGAAATACTTTTTACAAAAGACACTACAAAAGTTTATGTTTACTTAGAAAAATCAAAACCTAATAAATTTGAGGGTTTTATTGGGTTTTCAAATGATGACGAAAGCAATGTAAGACTTAATGGCTATTTGGATTTATTACTTGTTAACGCACTCAATTCGGGCGAGGCATTGACGTTATATTGGAAAAGTGATGGAGATGACCAAAAAACTTTAAACATTGCGATGGAACTGCCTTATATTTTTAAAAGCCGTTTGGGATTGAAAGCAAATTTGAATATTTTTAAGCAAGACAGCACTTTTCAAAACACAAAAACCGCCATCGATTTGGGGTTTTATTTTGCTTACAACACGCGACTTTTTGTAGGTTATCAATCAACCGAAAGTAGTGACATACAAAATCAGAATAATTTTAGCATTAGCGATTATAAAAATTCGTTTCTGACAAGTAATTTCGAATTTTTGAATTTCCATTCCAACGATTTTCTATTTCCAGAAAAAACCCGCGTTAATTTTAAAATGGGATTAGGATCAAGGACTTCAAAAACAGAAAACAACAGCCAATACTTTTTCGATATTAATTTAAAGCATACCATTTATCTCAATAAAAAAAATAGTTTCAATTTAAAAAGTCAAAATTATTATCTAAAAAGCGATTCTTACATTACCAACGAATTGTACCGTTTTGGCGGTATCAATTCGATAAGAGGATTCAACGAAAATAGTTTACAAGCCAATATATTTACTTCGCTAATTACCGAATACCGTTATGTTATCGCTCCCAATTTGTATGTACATAACATTGTAGATTATGGATATTATAAAGATACTACCACAAAAAAAGAGGCCAATTTACTCGGAATTGGTCTTGGTTTTGGTCTCTTGACCAAAAATGGTTTGCTCAACATCGTTTATGCAAATGGGAAGACTGAAAATCAAGAAATTAAACTAGCAAACGCGATTGTTCATCTTAGTTTTAAAACAAATTTTTGAATAAAGTTGTTAAAAATTAAATATTTGTTGTCAATAATTTGGAATGTTAACGAATTATTATCAATTTTGGGCATAACTAAATCAAATTAATATGAAACCTAGATTAACAAATTACTTAGCACTCTTTTTTGTGCTATTTGTGCAGCTCTCATTTGCACAAGAAAGGACTGTTACCGGTACTGTTTCGGACAACAATGGTCTTCCGCTTCCTGGCGTGAGTGTCCTTATAAAAGGAACACAAACAGGAACTCAAACTGATTTTGACGGAAAGTTTTCGGTCAAAGCAACACCTACACAGGTATTGGTAATTAGTTTTATTGGTATGAAAACCCAAGAGGTTACTGCCAGCAAAACAACTTTAACCGTAAAAATGCTAGATGATGCTGTTGAACTAGAAGGTGTTGTTGTTACAGCTTTCGGTATCAAAAGAAATCCTAAAGATTTAGGCTATTCTGTAAGCAGTGTTAAATCAGAAGAACTTACAGAAACATCTGAGCCAGATTTACTTCGTTCATTGAATGGAAAAGTAGCCGGTGTAAACATTAACGTTACAATGGTGTTGCTGGAGCTTCCAACAAAATTACCATTCGAGGCGTGAATTCTTTCAGCGGAGACGATCAACCTTTGATTATTGTTGACGGTGTACAATACAGTAATAATGAAATTACAACCTCAAGCCAAATATCGGGTGGTGGTAGTTATCAAAATGGCTTGTCAAGTATTGACCCGAATGATATTGCTACTTTCAACGTGCTAAAAAGTGCCGCAGCAGCAGCTTTATATGGCTCACGAGCTAGAAATGGAGTAATTGTAATTACCACTAAATCTGGAACTGGAAGTGCTAAAAAAAGCAATAAAATGAGTGTTAACGTAAGTTCTGGAATTTATTTTGAGACCATTGCCAATCTACCTGATTACCAAAACAAATATGGTGCTGGATCAAATTTTAATTATGCCAATGCCAACGGATCATGGGGACCAAGTTTTGACTCTCGCGCTGAAATTCCAACTTGGGGACCGATGTTAGCTGCATTTCCAGATTTATTCGGACCAACTGTTCCTTACGTAGCAAAACCTAACAATGTAAAAGATTTGTTCAACACTGGTGTAGTAAATGACAACTCTGTTGGATTATCATATAACGGACAAGATGGTAATTTCAATCTTACTATTTCTGACCTAGACCAAGATGGGTACATTCCTTTTAATACTTTTGACAGGACTTCAATATCTATGGGAGGAAGTTTTAAATTACCTAATGGTTTAACGATTGGTGGTAACATGAGTTATGCAAAAACAACACAAGTTGGTGGTTTTTTTGGTGAAAATCAATTTGACGGAGCATCTTCATCTTTCGCAAGAGCTTTGTTTTTAGCAAGAAACTGGGACATGAATTTACCTTATGAGCATCCGGTAACTGGTTATTCTGTAACACCATTGGCTGGACAATTTGATCATCCATTATGGTCATGGGAACATGATAAAATTACAACAGATACTTACAGAACAGTTGTAGGTCTTAACTTGAACTATAAATTTTCAGACAATATCTCTGCAAGTTATAGAATTGGTATGAACAGGTACAATTTAGAAAGAGCTGAAGTTCGTGATTTGGGTTCAAGAGCCGATGGCGGTTTGGGTTCTATAACTACAGATACCTATTTAAACCAAGATATTGAATCAACATTGTTATTTAATTTTGATTATAAATTAAGTGAAGATTTTGGTTTTCAAGGATTTGTTGGAAACAACATTATTCAGAACAATAATAGCAGAATCGTGTACTACGGAAAAGAAATGGTTTTGCCAGATATCTTTACAATGAGTAATACCAAAAACATTACAAATCTTTTGGACAGCGGAGCCCGCAAAAGAACAGTAGGTATTTTTGCAGAAGCACAATTCTCTTATAAAGATTACTTATTCTTAAACGCAACTGCAAGAAACGACTTTAGTTCTTCCTTACCAAAAGCAAATAATTCTTATTTTTATCCTTCATTAAGCGGCTCATTTGTTTTGACCGAAGCACTTAAAACGGATAGTAAAATTTTAAATTTTGCAAAATTTAGAGCTGCCTATGCTAAAGTAGGAAACGATGCACCCGCAGAATTCATTAACGTAACGTTTGATCAGGGCCAAGCATTTAATGGTAACTCACCAATTCGTAATAATTCTTTTATTTCTGATCCAAATATTGAACCTGAATTCACAGAGGAAATAGAGCTTGGTACAGATATCGAATTGTTTAACAGAAGATTCATCTTGGACTTGAGCGTGTACAGTAAAGAAACAACAAATCTTATTACAGATGTTACTGTGCCCATAACCAGTGGGTTTCAAACATTAAGAACCAACGTAGGCGCCATGACCAATAAAGGTATTGAAATTGGAATGACTTTAGTTCCTTTAAAAACAGCTTCATTCAAATGGACATTGGCAACAACATTCACAAAAAATAGAAATGAAGTTACCGAATTAATCGAAGGAGTAGATCGTATCCAAATTAATCCTAATGAAGTCGCTTATTTAATTAAAGGACAACCTTTCGGTGTGTTTTACGGAACGAAATTTGCAAGAGATGAAAATGGTAATTATTTAATTAACCAAAGTGGTGGTGCAATCATTCAAGATCCTACTCCAGGTATTATTGGTGATCCTAATGCCGATTTCAAAGCCAGTTTCATTAATACTTTATCTTACAAAGGATTTAGTCTGAGAACACAATTTGATTGGAAACAAGGTGGTGATGTTAAATCATCTACGATTGAATCACTTCTAGGTCGCGGTGTTACAAAAGATACTGAGAATAGAGAAAGAACTTTTATAATTCCGGGGTTTTATGGTAATCCTTCAACTGGTGAACCGATACTCGTAAATGGAGCTCCAGTAGCTAACAGCGTACAATTGAGCATGAACGAATTGTATTTCTCTCCTGCAGGTGGAAATACATTCGCTATCAATAGCGTTGACGAAGCAAGTGTTTATGACGGAACTGTTTTCCGTTTGAGAGAAGCCAGTCTGACTTATGATGTGCCTTCTAAATTTTTAGAAAAAACTCCTTTTGGAAGTATTAGCTTTGCTTTAATTGGTAGCAATCTTTGGTATTTTGCTCCAAATGTTCCAAGATACACTAATTTTGACCCTGAAACTGCTAGCTACGGTTCGTCACAACTTCAAGGAATTGAAGTTTCTTCTGCACCAACAGCCAAAAGATATGGATTCAAACTTAATTTAACATTTTAAAAAAAATTAATATGAAACTTTTTAAAAAAATAAACAATAACAAAGGTAAGTTTGCTTTGCTTATAGCGTCTGTGTTTGCAATTAGTTGCAGCGATTTTATAGATGTAGACAAAGACACCGACAATCCAACTGTTGCGCCACTAAATTTACTTTTAACTGGGACGCAAGTCGATCTTAACGATGTAACTGATTTTCAAAATTTTACTGGTACAATTCTTAGTGTTTACACGCACCAAGGAACTTCAAGAGAAGAGCAAGACCAATATGGTACGAAATCAGATAATCTTCCTATGAATAACGACTGGAATAGTATTTATTTAACGTTGACCAATCTTGAAACATTGATAAGCCAAGCTACCGCTTCAGGCGACATGGTTTATGTAGGTATTGCCCAAATGCAAAAAGCTTATTTAATGTCAATAGCTGTTGATTTGTGGGGTGACGTTCCTTACAGCGAAGCGAACCAATTGGCTACAGGTATTGTAAGTCCAAAATTTGATGACCAAAAAGAAATTTACACTTCTATTTTGGCTTTAATAGACACCGCAAAAATCAATATCGCTAGCGACGAAGGCACTCAAAAACCATCAGATGATGATTTGTTTTATGGTGGAGACACAGATAAATGGGTTCGTTTTGCTAATACTTTTAAATTAAAATTATACAATCAAACCAGACTTACAGCTGATTTTGATCAAGCAGGATTCGACGCCTTGGTAGCTGAAAATAACTTTTTTACTTCAAATGCTGATGATTTTCAATTCAATCAAACTGCTAATTTGTCACCAACTGACGAACGTAACAAATTGTATTTAGAATCTTACAATAGCACTCAATTTGGCACTTATCAAAGTCCTTGGTTTTATGAAATTCTTAAAGGAATGAATCCGAACATTCATAACGGAAATCCTGATCCTAGAATTCCTTATTACTTTTACAACCAATTGGCGAATGGAGAATTCCCACCTGATCAAGGTAATGCAGAAACTGGAGATCCAAAAGCAGATTATTGGGACAAATCAACTGGATTTTTCTCTATTCGTTTTGGCAGTGTAGGTCCAAATCGTGATTTTAGTGCCGAAAATTCTTATACTTATCCTGGAATTTTTCCTTCTGGTGGTTTGTATGATGACGAAAGTGCCAAAGTAGTAGACGGAAACTCAGGAACAGGAATAGCTCCGCATAGAATTTTAACTTTCGACGAATTTTTATACATTCAAGCTGAATTAATCCACGTTAATAAATTGGCAGGAAATGCCACGACCAAACTTGAGCAAGCTATTACAGCAAGTTTTGCAAAAGTAGATCAAGTAGTTGATGGAAATGGCTCTGCTCAAAACATACCTACTTTAAGCGGATCTGCTGGAGTAACTACATTTATTGCTAAGGTAATGACTGAATTTGCCGCTGCATCAACTGAAAAGAAATTGGAAATCATTATGACCCAAAAATGGGTGGGAACTTTTGGAGATCCTTTTGATCAGTTCAATGATTACAGAAGAACGGGATATCCTGTTTTAGCAAATCCAACTGGTCCTTCTCCAGAATACCAACTGAATAATGGTGATGCATTTCCACTTATTGATTCACAAACTGTTCAAAACAATCCATTCCAAGTGTCTTTTTATTATACACAGAATGAATTGAACACCAATCAAAACGCCCCAGCACAAAAAGATCCGAGTACTTATAAAATCTTTTGGGATAACTAAAAAATAAAAATATTATGAAAAAATTTAAATTAATATTCACCTTACTAGCCATTGTGTTGCTGGTTCCATCATGTGAAAAAGATGGAGGTGATTCGAAATTAAATCTTACAGAAGGTGCCATAGCCAATGTTCAAAAAGTCGCTACAACTGATGGATTTATTGATCTTGTCGCAATAAATGCAGGATCATCAATAAATATTGGATACACCATTGATGAAGCACGTGGCAAGGTAGTTTCGATGGATGTAGTGGCTTTCTACAAAAAAATTACCGGCGAAGTTTACAAAGGTGTTTTAGAAACCAATGTGACAACTTTTCCTTCAACATTCAGCATCACACAAGATGACTTATTCGCAGCGTTTGAGCAATTAAACGTAGCAGGTGATTTTGAAGTAGGAGACCAACTTACAATTACTACAGATTTGACGCTAGAAAATGGAACGGTAATAAAAACACTTACCGACTCAGGTAGGCCAAATTACGGTGGTAATATAGGCAATACCGCATCGTTTACGCCATTACAAGTTTACAATGTTGCCTGTCCATCAGATTTAGCTGGGACGTACAGCGTTTTGACAACTGGAGCTTCTACTGATACTGGTCCTACTCCTGCAGAAAACCCAATAACCAATTTTCCTTACAACGTAACAATAACAGACGAAGGTGGTGGTAGTTATTCCATTTCGGATGCCTTTGGTGGTGTTTATATTTTATGGTATGATATTTATGGTTTGGATTTTGAAGTCGAAGGTACATTTAGCGATGTATGTGGTGTGATTTCTGGCACTTTCCCAGAGCCATTTGGTACAGATGTAGAATATGACGGAACAGTAAACGCTAACGGGACCTTAACCATTCACTGGATTAACGGTTATGGTGACGAAGGTGTTTCTACTTTTACTCGTAATTAATAAAATTAAATAATTTATTTTAAGAGGCCAATCCATGATTGGCCTCTTTTTTTATATCTTTGCGCCATGGAAAAAGAACATCAAATATTTGGAATACGCGCAATTAGCGAAGCCATTTTAGCCAAAAAAGAAATTGACAAAGTGTTTATACAAAAAGACATTTCTGGCGAATTGATGAAAGATTTGATGAAAGTCATGAAACGCAACAACATCAACTTTACTTATGTTCCCGTCGAAAAATTAAACCGTCTAACGCCAAATAACCACCAAGGCGCTGTAGCGACCATCTCTCCGATCGGTTTTATGGATTTAGAACATTTGGTCGAATCAACCATCGCGGCAAACAAAACCCCTTTGTTTTTGATTTTAGATCAGCTATCTGATGCTCGTAATTTTGGCGCCATAATAAGAACCGCCGAATGTACTGGTGTCAACGGCATTATTGTTCAAAAAGCGGGTTCAGCTCCTGTTAATGGCGATACCGTGAAAACTTCAGCTGGTGCCGTTTTTAATATTCCGATTTGTAAAGTAGAACACATCAAAGATGCCATTTTTTACCTTCAAGGTTCTGGAATTAAAACCATTGCTGCAACAGAAAAAACGGAAAGTACGATTTACGATATTGACTTAACCGATGGAGTTGCCATTATTATGGGATCGGAAGAGCGCGGAATCAATCCTTCTGTGCTGAAAATTGTAGATGAAAAAGCAAAATTACCAATGTTTGGAACAATCGGCTCTTTGAATGTTTCTGTTGCTTGTGGTGCTTTTTTGTATGAAGTGGTGAGACAGAGGATCTAATTTTTTAGGTTTTGATCTTCTTCTTTATTTGGTTTAAATTCATAAAAAACATTGTAATCTGAACTCAATATTTCGGGTTCGGGCTCGGGTTCTGGAAGGTTTACAAAATTGCCATTTCCGTCAAAACGTTGCATGAACTTGTCGTCTTCGGGGTTGTAGTTCGGCAACTGCCACTCAAACTGTAATTCCTTCTGATAATCGGGCGTTTTAAAGCGAACGGCAAAAATATAGCCTGTTATCAATCCTCCCAAATGTCCTTCCCAAGAAATTGTTTTATCGACATCTGGAAAAACATACCAAATCATCCCGCCGTAAATCACGACAACCGTCAGCGATAAAGCAATCAACCGATAATATTTGGTCATCAATCCTTTAAAAAAAATGAAGGAAACCAATACATAAACCAATCCGCTAGCGCCAATGTGATACGCATTTCTGCCAATTACCCAAGTGATTAAACCCGATAATAAAATGCCATAAACGAGCACCTTGAGAGAAATAGTTCTGTAAAAATAAATCAAAGCAGCGGTTAAAATAAAAAAAGGCACCGAATTATTAGCAAGATGTTGGCTGTCTCCATGCAAAAATGGACTCAAGACAATGCCTTTTGCTCCCCCGATGGTTCTTGGATAAACGCCCAAATTGGCAAAACTGATATTGAAAAATTCTTCGCTAAAATAAACCATCCACATCACCAATAAAAATAAACTTGGCACTAGCCAAACAGAAGGTGTATATTTAAAGTGTGCATTCGAATCCATTGTGACTTGTTTTGCTATCTACTCGGAATCAAAAATGCAACCAAAATAAATAGTATGCTATTTTGTCATTAAATCAGTCATGTCTTTTAATGAAAACTGCCTGGCCCCGGTGGAAGCGGCATCCTTTTTTTGCATGACAATCGGATTGTTATCATCTTTCGTTCTGCGCAAAAAAAGATACAGCGTACGACGGGAACATGCTTTTAAAAAATAAAAAAAGCTTAATTTTACTGTATGAATGTACCTTTAGCCGAACGAATTCGCCCACAAAAATTAGAAGATTATATCAGTCAACTGCATTTGGTTGGTCCAAATGGCTCGTTAACACAGCAAATTGCAAAGGGAATTATTCCTTCATTGTTGCTTTGGGGACCTCCGGGAACAGGCAAAACGACTTTGGCTCAGATTATTGCGCAAGAGTCAAAACGTCCGTTTTATAGCTTGAGTGCAATCAATTCGGGTGTGGCTGCGATTCGAGAAGTGATTGACAAAGCCAAACAAAGTGGCGGCATTTTTACTACAAAAAACCCAATTTTATTCATAGATGAAATCCATCGCTTTAGCAAATCGCAACAAGATTCACTTTTGGCTGCTGTCGAAAAAGGTTGGATTACACTTATTGGCGCTACGACCGAAAATCCGAGTTTCGAGGTGATTCCCGCTTTGCTTTCGCGTTGTCAGGTTTATGTTCTGAATGCGTTTTCGAAAGACGATTTGCTCTTACTTTTGGACCGCGCGATGCAAAAAGACATTGATTTGCAAAACAAAAATATTAATTTGGCCGAAACAGAAGCGCTGTTGCGCCTTTCTGGTGGCGATGGAAGAAAGTTATTGAATATTTTTGAACTGGTCAATAACGCAGCCGAAACAAGCGAAATTGTAATTACTAACGACTTGGTTTTGAAATTGGTGCAACAAAATACGGTTTTATATGACAAAACGGGTGAACAGCATTATGATATTGTTTCGGCGTTTATCAAATCGATACGTGGGAGTGACCCAAATGCTGCTGTGTATTGGTTGGCGCGCATGATTGAAGGTGGCGAAGATGTTAAATTTATTGCCAGGCGGCTATTAATTCTTTCGAGTGAAGATATCGGAAATGCCAATCCTACTGCATTTATTTTGGCCAATAATACTTTTCAAGCGGTTGCCACAATTGGTTATCCCGAGAGCAGGATCATTTTGAGTCAATGTGCGGTTTACTTGGCGACTTCGCCCAAAAGCAATGCGAGTTATTTGGCCATTGGTCAGGCGCAACAAATTGTGAAACAAACGGGTGATTTGCCGGTGCCCATTCATTTAAGAAATGCGCCAACAAAATTGATGAAAGAGTTGGGCTATGGCGAAGAATATAAATACGCGCATGATTTTGACAATAACTTTACGAGTCAAGAATTTTTGCCAGATGCCATAGCCAATACGCCAATATATGAACCTGGGAATAACGCAAGAGAAAACGGAATCAGGGATTTTTTGAAAAACCGTTGGAAGGATAAATATGGGTATTAGTTTTGAAAAGTCATTACAATTTGACTTCGATTTTTTCGGAAGTTAAAGTGTCGTTTGTGTAGTATTCAAAAAACCACGCGTTGTTTTTATTGATTAGTACGCCTTGTTGGGATTGGTTTGAAGCGATATAAACTTTTGGATCGGAAGTCTTTTGTAATTTCAATAGTATTTTTGATTGGCTTTGATCAGTTAAAAGATAACCCGAAGCGATGGCCTCAGCCTTTATTGTGTTCGAATTGGTTTGCGTAATTGGCACTTTTTCTTCAGCAACTGCTATCGGATTTTGTGTTGCGCCGGCAACATTATTTTTGCCATTGTAATTGTAATTCAATGCTTTGACCGACGCAAAAGCTTCGTTGAACGCTTCTTGGTAGGCCGCTTCAAAATCTTTTGATTTGCTTGACCCCGGCTGGCTTTTAAAAACGATATTATTTTTGCAGTCTTTAAAAATGATTGTAAGTTTTTCACTCAAAAAAGCATTTTGTCTTTCGACATTGACATACAATTTATCGCAACGGTTATTTGCCAATTCGTCTGATAGCACATCGGTATCATAAAAAACAGTGAAACCAATAGTTGTCAATTGGTATTTGGTTAAAGTATTCAATCTGAATTGATTTTCCTTTTTTTGAAATTCGTACTTAACCGGAACAATTGCGTATTTATAGTCATTTATACTTTGTGCGATTCCTAAAAAAGAGCACAAGAGCAATAAAAGTAAGATTGGCTTTTTCATTTTAAAGGTAGTTTTTTAGGTCTAATAAATGGTTGATTTGTTGGATATCTTGTGGTGTTTCGATCGGATTTTCACTGAACAAAATCGCGTGTAAACCTGCGTTAATTGCACCAAAAACATCAGCTTCGAGGCAATCGCCTATCATTATACTATTTTCTTTGTTGGCAGTTGCGGATTGCAAAGCATAATCAAAAATAATAGGATTGGGTTTTTTTACTCCCGCCATTTCTGAATTGGTAATGGTCTTAAAATAATGTTTGATGTTGGCATTGGTCAGTTTATTGTCCTGAACGGCTTCAAAGCCATTGGTAATAATGTGCAAATTGTATTTTGGTTTGAGGTAATCTAAAATGGCAATTGTTCCATCAAAAAGATGGTTGTATTTGGGTAAATATTCGATATACTCATCTGATAAAAAAATAATTTTATCGTCATCGATGTTGAACTTTATAATTTGAAAAGCTTCTTTCAAACGACCCAATCGCAATTGTTTTTGCGTGATTTTTTCGTTGCGGTACCAATCCCAATATTTAATATTAATCGGAATATAATGGGACAAAAAAACAGGTAAATCAACTTCAATTTGGTGTTTTTTGAAAATAGTCTCGAGCGCAAGCGCCGAATTTTTTTCAAAATCCCATAGGGTGTGATCCAAATCAAAAAACACATCAGAAATTTTATTTTGAAACATATTTGCTTTTAAAATTTTTATCAAAGATACTTTATTCTGTTTCAAAAATCTAGAGAATTCCTTCGTCGGCAAAACTAAAATAGCCATGTTCACAAATGATAACGTGGTCTATAATCTTAATATCGAGATTGTTGCCGGCCGACTGAAGTTTTTTGGTAATCAATTTGTCTTGTTCACTAGCTAAAAGTGTTCCAGAAGGATGGTTATGACACAATACAATTGAGGTAGCATTAGTTTCAAGCGCGCCTTTGAACACCAGCCGAACATCGACCATAGTACCTGTAATACTGCCTTTTGAAAGTTGGGTTTTGAATAAAATTTTGTTGGCGTTATTGAGGTAGATAATCCAGAACTCTTCGTGTTGCAATTCGCCAATTAAGGGCTGCATAATTTCAAAAATTATTTTACTCGAAATTATTTTCGTTAGCTCAAGCGGGCTTTCGTTGCGACGTCGGCGTCCTAATTCTAACGTGGCAATGATTGAAATGGCTTTCGCTTCACCAATTCCTTTAAAAAGCATTAACTGTTGCAGCGATAATTTGCCTAAGGCACTGAGATTGTTGTTGACCGAAGCCAATATCTTTTTGCTCAAGTCAACGGCAGTTTCGTTTCGGCTTCCGGAACCTATGATAATGGCAAGGAGTTCGGCATCAGTCAATACACTTTTGCCTTTAAGCATTAATTTTTCGCGTGGTTTATCATCTTCTGACCAATTGCGAATTGGGAAAAAATTATTTTCAGACATGTGTTGTATGGCGTTGAGTTTACAGCACTAAAGTAATGAAAATAATTGGTTTCTAAAAAAATCAATTCATTGAATCCCAAGTTACTGTTGTATCAAATCTTTAACCTCATCAAAATTCAATCCGCCATAATTTCCAGAACTCATTAAAAGCAAAGCCATTCCGTTTTCATCCGATTTCAGATTTTTTAAATACGCTTTAAAATGAGTAGGATTGGTATAAATGATCAAATCTTTGCGGTTAAAAGCAGCTTCAATTTGTGATGCCGTTACGGCTTCTAATTGCTTAATTTTGACAGCATCAGGCGAATAAAAAACTACTGCAACATCTGCGGCATCCAATGCGCCTTCGTATTCTTTGAGAAATTCGGGATTCAAACTGCTGTAAGTGTGCAGCTCTAAGCAGGCAACTAATTTTTTATTTGGGTATTGCTCTTTAACCGCTTTGGTGGTTGCCTCCACTTTACTTGGTGAATGCGCAAAATCTTTGTAGGCGACATTGTTTAGGGTTGCGGCGATTTTTTCAAGTCTTTTTGAAGCGCCTTTGAAACTACTAATGGCATCATAAAAGTCGGCTTCATCAACGCCCATACTTTGACAAATCCATTTGGCTCCAGCCAGATTATTAAGATTGTGCGCACCAAAAACCTCGATTGGCATATCGCCATCGGGCGTTTCTAATAGTGTAATTCCGTTTTCGACTTTATAGTTCGGCGTGGCGTAAGGCAATTTCCGAATCGGATTGGTTGCTGCTTCAGCTACTTTTCTAACTTCGGCGTCCTCTTCATTATAAACTAAAATACCTCCATTTGTTATTTTTCGTATAAAAATTTCAAATTGTTCGACATAGTTTTCAAAGGTTGGAAAAACATTAATATGGTCCCAAGCTATCCCTGATATTAAAGCAATATTAGGTTGGTATAAATGAAATTTCGGCCTTCTATCAATTGGAGACGATAAATACTCGTCGCCTTCGAGAAGCATAAAGTCATTTTCGTCGGTCAAATGCACCATTGTTTCAAAACCTTCCAATTGCGCGCCAACCATATAATCAACATTGATATTGTGGTAGTGCATGACATGCAAAATCATCGAAGTGATGGTTGTTTTTCCGTGCGAACCACCAATGACAACACGGGTTTTATTTTTTGATTGTTCGTATAGAAATTCGGGATACGAATAAATTTTTAATCCTAATTTTTGTGCTTCTAGTAATTCAGGATTGTCGGCTTTGGCATGCATACCAAGAATTACAGCATCGATACTTGTATTTAATTTTTGTGGAAACCAACCCAACTCCAAGGGTAAAATACCTTTTTTTTGTAGCCTTGATTTTGAAGGTTCAAAAATAGCGTCGTCACTTCCGGTTATTTGATATCCTTTGTTGTAAAGTGCCAAAGCTAGATTGTGCATGGCGCTGCCTCCGATGGCAATAAAATGTATCTGCATTTTCGTTTTGAATTAAAAAATTATCCCTTTTGTCGTTCAAAATCTTGTAAAATAGATTTTGCTTTTTCGGGTTGCTTCATTTTGTTTTTATACAAATCGGCTAATTTTTGGTAGCAAATTTTTGAAGTACCAATTTCGATTGCTTTTTTATATTGCATTTCAGCTTCTTTATAGCGGTTAAAATATTCGGCAATATGTCCTTTTGAAAGATATCCGTCAATGGGTGAAAGTTGAGCAAGCTCTTCTGAGTAGCGTTTGGCTTTGCGTTCGCTACCGCCTACTATTCCCGGAAGTATGAGGTACAATTCGATTAAAGCCCAGCGTGCCTCAATGTGCTTTGGATTGAGCTGTATTGCTTTCTCAAATGACAATTTAATGTCATCAATAAGTCCTAAGGCTTTAAATTTGTTGCTTTCTTTGGCTAACATTCCTAAAACGCCACCATATTTGTAATGATAATTGGCTTCTGTTGGTTTTAATTTTTTTAACTTATCGTAGTAAATAAGCGCTTGACTCCAATTTTTTGCGCCACCATGTATGTCACCTAAGTATTCTATAGTCTTTAAATTCGTAGGATTTTGTTTTAAAACACCTTCAAAAAGTACTTGCGCCTGAGTATATTTTTGCTGTTTGAATAGCTTCTCGGCTTTCTCAAAATCAGATTGGGAAAAAGCTAAAATAGGTACCATAATCAATATCAGGAATAGGTTTTTCATTACTTTATAATCAGTATTCAAAAATAATAAAATAAGCTTATAAAAAGGATACAAAAAAAGGTTAAAAAAAAACCCGCATGAAGCGGGTTTTTAAATGAAACTATAATTTTTATTGTGGTGAATAAATCACATTCACTGTAAAAGGATTACTAGTCAAAAGACCTTGACGCAAAACCAAATCAAAAGTATCGGTACAAGGATCGTAAGTACCTTCGCCACCTGGATATCTATTAGGAAATGCTGGATCGTTACCTACCACATCTACAGTATAATCATCATTCACGGTGATTATTGCTGGATAGCGTCTGATAGCTCCCACACTAGCACAATTACCGATAAAACAAGGAAAGAAAGTCACACCCCAAGCAGTATCAACAGAATATTTGTTGGTTGTACCTGCTACTGGAACAAGCGTTTGAACAAAATCGGGACCTTCAAAACCAGTAGAAGCGGTAGCTGTTGCGTTATAGATTGTACCTATATTGACAGGACAAACTTGCACTCTTACCGTAGTTGGTCTTGAGTTATCAGATAATCCAATTGCAACTTCAGTCCTACTAGTTGACGTTAATGCAATATCAAATATTACACTAGATGCTAAACCTGTGTTTGGTAAATCAATAACTAAATTATTAGTCAAAACAACCTCTCCAATATCATTTTTAAAAATTTCTACTGTTCCTGTTCTTTCTGGTATTAAAGAAGTTGAATTTCCAGAAATATCAGTGATAGTATAAGTTACCTCAATACCATCTTTATTAACTGGAGCATTCAAATCTATAGGAAGAACAATCGAAGATTGGCTACCATAAATAATAGTTACTGGAGCTCCATCTCTAAATTGTACCCAACCGCTTGAAGGATTGGCATCGTCAAATCTGCCTTCATTCTTATCATTTAAATCACATGATAAGATAGCAAATGAAAAGCTTAAAAAGCATATATAAATTAATTTTCTCATAATATTATTGTTTAGTAAATTTAAGCGTGGTTTGTACAGGAGCTGCTCCACAACCACCATCTTGAACAAATTCTGTTATGGTTAAGAAGAAAACAGCATCATCATTTGGATTATAAGTTCCTGCAACATTTCCAGGACCAACAGTTATAGGAGGACTGCCCGCTGTACAAGTAAGTCCAGTATCAACAATATTGCTCAATACGGTACTTCCGCACAATAAATCAAATGCAAAATCTAAAGATCCGCTAACGCCCGCATCTTCCAGATATATTCCTGAAAAACTTCTTCTTATAGAACTAGCATCACCGATTTTCTTAATTTGCAAATTTTGATTCACAAAGGCTTTTCCGAAACCAGAGGCAGGAGAAGTTTGTTCTAGTCTGTATATGCCTTCAAATTTACCGTTTTCAATAGGACAAAATTGAGTAACATTAATGATGGCTTTATTGGTGTCAAAAGAAGAAGTTTCATCAGTACTTGTAAAAGTAATCGTAAGTACTGTACTTTCTTCTAATCCATTATCAGCACCTAATACTTTAAGAACCCCTGTATAAGATCCAGCAGGAATCGTTACGGTTGCTGGTAGTGTATAAGTCAAAGGATCGGCTGTAGTCTCTTCAGCAACTATTGTTACAGGGAAGGTTCTGTCAACGTCAGAAACCGTGCTAGAGTTAAGGATAACATCTAGCGATCCTGTTGCGTCAATTTCTACCGGTAAGCTATAAACATTGGACGAAAAAGAAAGAAAAGTCTTTTTTCCATTAAATATTGTTGTATCAGCCTCACCACAAGAAACTAATAAAACAAAGGCTAAAACTATTTTAAAAAATGTTTTCATATTTATTTATTTTAAAATTAATTACTGTAACCAGTGTTTTGTGTGATAATATTATTAGCATTTAACTCACTCTGTGGAATTGGTAAAGTAAATCTATAATCATTAGCGGGTAAATCGGTCGGAGCAGAAAAAGAACCTGCATCAGATGCAAGACGACTAACACCTACTCCCAACTCTTTACCTAATCTTTTCAAATCTAAATAACGGTGACCTTCAAATGCAAATTCTTTGCGTCTTTCAAGTAAAATAACTGATAATGCTTGATTGACACTAGAAAACACTGGCGCAACTGGTGCATTGCCTGCACTATATCTCGCCTGTCTTAAGAGTTGAATTGACGCGGCCGCACCTGCTAAATCACTATTTCTCGCTTTACACTCCGCATTGATTAAAAGCATTTCTGAAAGTCTAAATACAGGAACGTCATTCCCTAGCGGGGATACAGTGTTTCCAGGATATTTACCAATCAAAATTAAATCATTCGCTAGATTAGTTTCTGACGTAAAGTTAACTTGCTTTCTAACATCTGCAGTATCATACAAATCATATAATTGTTTTGAAGCTTCAAAAAATGGGTTTCCAACTAAACTTACTGCATTAAAATAATAATTAGAAGCGATACTACTATCGTCTGGTCTTCTGATTAATGAGAATATAAGTTCTCCTTCTGATCCTGCAATACCAGTTCCACTTGCTCTAGCAAACATATTTACATAAACTGTGGGCTGTGCTAATGAAAATCCTGATACAGCAGTATCCAAAAGTTCATTGGTCAATGTTTGAGACAATGCATAATCGCCACTAACTAAAGCTACTCGAGATTGCAATGCTTTTACAACATTAATATTTATAAAATTAATATTTCCCTCGTTCACAGCACCTAACAAATCATAAGATTGCGTAATGTCATCGTTGATAAATGCTAATATTTCAGCAACCGTATTTCTCTCATATTGGTCTTCAATATTTGGAACAAAATCCATCTTAATAATAGAGAATCCGCCTGCGTTTTGATAGTCTTCGGTGAAATACTCAAATAAATCAAAATGACTCAAAGCTCTAAGAGCTAAAAGTTGCCCTTTAACTTGTTGTGCACCAAAAATATCTTCTTTACTTTCTGTAGATAAAGGATTACCATCGATAACTATATCGTCTGTCGGGAGCGTTGGATAAATTCTATCATAAGCTCTCAAAACTCTATTAATACTGTTTATTGTTGAATACCTATTTCCCCAAATACTAACTGCTGGACTTGAATTAGGTTGTAAAATAAAACTATATTCTTGAGAACCTTGGCCTTGATTGCTTTCACCTCTTTTCATATTGTCGGTAAACAAATCATTAAAAAGGATAGCATCGCCATCGCCGTTACCTCCAAAATCTGGTCCATAACTAGCATAGACAGTATTTAAACCTGACTGTAAATCAGCCACGGTTTGAAATGCTTTGTCTTCGCTTAATTCTGATTTTTGGATTATATCTGTAGCATCTTCACATGAAAACATACTAAAAACTAATACAAAAAAACTTAATTTAACTATTTTTTTCATTTTAATATTTTTTTAAAAATTAATTGTAGCTCCGAAAGTGAATATTTTAGGAGTCGGATAATTTCCTCTGTCTGTAGTTCTAAAACCAGCTTCCGCATCCCAACCTCTATAAGAACTAAATGTTACCAAGTTTTCTGCTTGTACAAAAAACTTTAATCCAGAAAACGGAGTATTTTTCAATTGATCGTTTGTAAATGTATATCCAAATGAAACATTTCTTAATCTAAGGAAAGAAGCATCTTCAACATAACGATCGGTACCATTAATATAATCAATACTATTTAATGGACCACCAACTCTAGGGATAGTTGTAATATCACCTGGACTTTGCCATGCACTTAATAATGCTGTCGATCTATTTCCACCGTCAGCAATTACACTAGTTTCTTCAACGGTTCCTACATCAAGGTTGTTTCTGTAAACATCTGCTAAAAAACTCCACTGCGTTGTAAACTCAAATCCTTTGTAACCGATATTAGAACCAAATCCACCTTGCCAAACTGGATAAATTGACTTGCCTGTAGAAACCCTATCAGCATCTAGCAATTGTTCTGTCAAATTTCCATCAGCATCTAAAAATAATGGATTACCATTTGCAGGGTTAACACCTTGGTATCTTACAACATAAAAAGATCCAATTGGATAACCTTCTTGTTCTGGTGTTGCACCACCTTGGAAATTAACTCCGTTTTCAAAGCTATCTGCTAACTCAATGATTTTATTTTTGTTGTAAGAAAAATTCCCATTGAATGAAATATTCCAGCTATTTTTATCATAAACGATGTACTTTAAAGAAACCTCAACCCCTTTGTTTTCCATAGATCCAATATTGGCTTGAATTGAACTGGTTCCGTTAGTTGGTGAAATAGGTCGTGATTGAAAAAGTTTTTCAGTAGTTTTTCGGTACAAATCAATATTACCTGATAATTTGTTTTTCCAAACTCCAAAATCAAAACCAATATTTTCTTGAATCAACTCTTCCCATTGCAAATCAACATTACCTATTTGACTAGCTGCAGTTCCAGTTGTACCATTATAACCTCCAGATTGACCATAAAGACTTCGCGTCAAATTCAACGCGCTGTATTGTGCGTTAATAATTCTTTGGTTACCCGAAGTACCATAAGACGCTCTTAATTTCAATAAATTGAAAGCCGTTTTGTCTTTCATGAACGCTTCTTGATCGATACTCCAAGCTCCTCCAATAGAATAAAAGGTTCCCCATTTATTGTCTTCAACGAATCTAAAAGAAGCATCTCTTCTGACAGTTGCCGAAACGACATATCTGCTATCATAATCGTATTGGGCATTTCCAAAATAAGAAAATAAACCTTCTTGAACTTTGAAAGATCCTATTGTTGGTGTATAAATCTCTTGACCCAATTCGATTGTATTTGGATCAATAAAGGCCGCTCCTGTACCTAATAATCTAGGATCAAGACCTCTTTGAACGAAATTAATTCCTTCATAATGGGCCTTGTTGTATTCTGTATATCCAGTGATATCTATAGTATGTTTTTCATTAAAAGTTTTAGTGTAATTCAAACTTGCAGTAGTATTGAATCTAAAATCTCTTGTAGAACCCTCATCTTGACGACCTCCAAATTCTGTATTGTTTGCACCAGTAACTTGAAATGGCCCTAGAATACTGTTTGGATTTAATATTTCAATAGTTGTAAATGTTGAATAATCTACACCCATACGAATACCTGCTGTCCAATTTTTCGCAAAATTGTAACTGGCCGAAAACGACGTAACCAATTTAAATTCGTCTTCAGTATCTGTATTCAACAACGCTGAGTTTCTCAAAACGTAAGGAATCACATCAACAACAACAGCCTCGGCATCACCTGGAGCGATACCACCGTCACGAGTAATTGATCCATCTGCATCATAAGGAGACAAATAAGGCAAACCTCTTAACGCAGCAGAAAACGGAGCAAAAAAGACCGCATTACTTCCTGCTCCATCAATACCATTTGATCTTGAAAAGTTGGCATTCATGTTAAAGGAATAATTGAATTTATCGTCTGCAGATCTTCCAGAATAATTATTTCGAGCACTAAAACGCTTAAAATTGGTGTTAATAAAAATACCATCTTGCTCAAAATATCCTAATGAAGTAAAATTAGTCGCTTTCTCTGAACCAGAAGTTATCGAAATATCATGCGATTTTGTCGTTCCTTTTCTAAACAAAAAGTCTGTCCAATACGTATTGGTTTGTGATGCAAGAGCATCAATTTCTACATCAGATAATGTAGCACCAAATCCTTGATCATATTGTTTTTCAAGATTTAGCATTTGTCTTGAAGTCATCAATTCAATATTCAAACCTTGTAATTCGCTAATACCGTACTGAGACGTGTACCTAACTTTCATTTTTTCGTTAAATTTACCTCTCTTTGTCGTAATTACAATTACTCCATTTCCACCTCTATTTCCATAAATAGAAGTTGCTGCAGCATCTTTTAAAACATCAATCGTACTAATATCATTTTGATTGATGCTTCTAAAGCCATCCTCATCAACTGGAATACCGTCTACAATGAATAAAGGTTCAACATTTCCGTTGATAGAACCTACTCCACGAAGAATAATAGTACTATCAGCTCCCGGTTGACCTGAACCTGTTGAGATATTCAAACCTGCCACTTGACCTTGTAAGTTTTGAATTACAGAAGCATTCGCACGCTCTTCAATGGCTTCAATTGAAATTGTTGATACCGCAATGGCACTCTTACGTTGTGTAGTTGATTTGTAACCAGTATTAACAACAACTTCGGTTAATACTGAAGCATCATCTTCAATCATTTTCACATTAACTGAATCAGACGCACCAACTGTAACAGACTGTGATTTAAAACCTATATAAGAAAACACCAAAACGTCTCCTTGTGACGCTTTAATTGAATACTTACCATCAAAATCTGATTGTGTAGCTTTGTTAGTTCCTTTTACACTAATTGTAACCCCAGGCAACGGAAGTCCACCTTCTGTTATTGTACCCGTCAAAGTTTTTTCTTGCGCAAACGAAAACTGCATAGAAAACGCTAATAACAGCGTAAAAATCCATTTGAATTTCGATCTCATATTAAATTTAATTTGAATTAGTTATTCAGCAAACTTCTTAATAATTTCTTAATTAAACAAATATTAATTCGAATATTCGCGAAATTATTTTTTGAAACGCTAGGCAATATCTTTACAATATGTACACGTTATTGTCTCTAGTGATGAATTATATTCAAAAAGGTTGCATGAAAAGGTGTGTTTTTTTTATTTTTATCTATTTTAAAAAATTACATACAAACAACATTTTATTAACTTTTTGTTAGTGAAATAATAAAATTAGGAACAATAAAATTAAAGTTTTTTCCTCTCTGCGTAGTTTTGATGTTTTTTTTAAATTTATGCTATATTTGAATTTAATTATTTATTATGCTTGCTTGCAATTTTTCTTCTATTTTTCCTGAAGCTGGTACAGACGAAGCGGGACGCGGTTGTTTGGCTGGACCTGTTACGGCCGCCGCAGTGATTTTACCAAAAGATTTTAGTAATGCATACCTCAATGATTCTAAACAATTATCAGAATTAAAACGCGAATTTTTAAAGCCAATTATCGAAAAAGAAGCTATTGCTTTTGCCGTAACCCATTTGGAATCTTCAATTATTGACGAAATCAATATTTTAAATGCGTCCATAAAAGCCATGCAAGCATCGGTTTTGAAGTTACATCCTGCACCTCGATATTTAATCGTCGATGGCAATCGGTTCAAACCAATGGCTACAATTCCGCACAGTACCATTATTAAAGGTGATGCCAAATATTTGAGTATTGCAGCCGCTTCGGTTTTGGCAAAAACGTACCGCGATGCCTATATGTGTGCGATTCATGAAGAATTTCCGATGTACAATTGGAAACAAAACAAAGGTTATCCGACCAAAGAACACCGAGAAGCGATAAAAAAATACGGTGTAACAAAATACCACCGTTTGAGTTTTAGGTTATTACCCGAACAATTGGAATTCAATTTTAAGCACTAGCATTTGCTTTAAAAAGAGCTAAAAAATGCCTCCAAATTTTTGCCTTCACTTCTTCTTCATCAATATTAGTAACACCAAGCTCTACGTGCATAGAGGTTACGGCTTTTCCTTTGATGCCACACGGAATAATATGATCAAAATAACCCAAATCGACATTGACATTCAATGCCAATCCGTGCATGGTGACCCAGCGTGAAGCCCGTACGCCCATGGCACAAATTTTTCGGGCAAAAGGTGTTCCCACACCTAACCAAACGCCTGTTTCGCCTTCACTTCTAGAAGATGCTATTCCGTATTCGGCCAAAGTCAGAATGATAACTTCTTCTAAAAAACGCAAGTATTTGTGTATGTCTGTAAAAAAATTTTCTAAATCCAAAATCGGATAACCTACTATCTGACCGGGACCATGATACGTAATATCTCCTCCCCTATTGATTTTATAAAAAGTAGCATTTTTGGCTTCGAGTTGTCTTTTTGACAAAAGCAAGTTGGTCAAATCGCCGCTTTTTCCTAAAGTATAAACATGTGGATGCTGCACAAAAAGGAAATAATTGGGCGTTTCAAATTGCGTATCTTCTCTCCGGTTTTTGATTTTTAAATCGACAATGGCTTTGAACAAACCTTCCTGATAATCCCAAGTGGTTTTGTAATCTTGTACTCCTAAATCTTGTAATTTAACGGTTGTATTCATTTTTTTATTCTGAGTGCCAAAGTTACAAAAGGATTAATGAAATTTTAAGTAACCCATACCGAATTTTGAAACCCAATGCCCTAGCCCAGATTGCGCCGATATCCTTTGAGAGGTACGAACAAAGATAAAGGCAAAAGCTGGAAATTGCTCCAAAAAAACATGCCGTCTAGAAACTTTGCAATTTTGCAACTTATAAAGTATCTTCGCACTCTTAAATTTTGACTACAATGGCATTATCTGAACAAGAAGTACTTCGCAGAACCGCATTGACCGAATTGCGCAATTTGGGCATAGAGCCTTATCCAGCCAATGAATTTGTAACCACGGCTTATTCGACCGAAATCCTTGCTGATTTTGAAAAATTTGAAGGTAAAGAAGTGGTACTTGCAGGAAGATTGATGGGAAAACGCATCATGGGAAAAGCGTCGTTTGCCGAATTGAAAGATGCCGAAGGACGCATTCAGGTATATGTTTCACGCGATGATATTTCGGATGATGACGAAAAGACCATGTACAATGTGGTTTTTAAAAAATTATTGGACATTGGCGATTTTATTGGTGTTCGCGGTACTGTTTTTAAAACACAGGTAGGCGAAATTTCGGTACACATTTATGGACTAACCGTTTTGGCAAAAGCCCTAAAACCGCTCCCTGTTGTAAAAACAGATGCTGACGGAAAAACACATGATGCTTTTTCGGATCCTGAGCAACGCTACCGCCGCCGTTATGTAGATTTGACTGTGAATGATCATGTAAAAACAACTTTTATAAAAAGAACAAAATTATTCAATGCGATGCGGCGCTTTTTTAACGACAAAGGCTATCTCGAAGTTGAAACTCCAGTTTTGCAACCGATTCCGGGTGGTGCCGCCGCGAGACCTTTTGTAACGCACCACAATTCGCTTGACATGCCTTTGTACATGCGTATTGCCAACGAATTGTATTTAAAAAGATTGATTGTTGGTGGTTTTGATGGTGTGTATGAGTTTTCGAAAAATTTTCGGAATGAAGGTATGGACAGAACCCACAATCCAGAGTTTACTGCGATGGAAATTTATGTCGCTTATAAAGATTACAACTGGATGATGACCTTTACCGAAAATTTATTGGCACATTGTGCGGTTGCGGTAAACGGCACTTCTGAAAGCGTTTTTGGCGCACATACCATCAATTTTGAAGCGCCTTATGCGCGAATTACAATGACCGATGCCATTAAAAAATATACTGGTTTTGATATTTCAGGAAAAAGCGAAGCGGAGTTGTTTGAAGCCGCAAAGTCCATGAAAATCGAAGTCGATGGCACGATGGGCAAGGGTAAATTAATAGATGAAATTTTTGGCGCCAAGTGCGAGGGCAACTTTATTCAGCCTACATTTATTACCGATTATCCAAAAGAAATGTCGCCTTTGTGCAAACAACACCGCGATAATCCCGAACTGACCGAGCGTTTTGAATTAATGGTTTGCGGAAAAGAAGTTGCCAATGCGTATTCTGAATTGAATGATCCGATAGATCAACGCGAACGTTTTGAAGAACAATTAAAGTTGGCCGCAAAAGGCGATGATGAGGCTACCGAATTTATTGATGAAGATTTTCTTCGTGCTTTAGAATACGGAATGCCTCCAACATCTGGTTTGGGAATTGGAATGGACCGATTGATGATGTTTTTGACCAATAACAGCTCTATTCAAGAAGTTTTGTTTTTTCCGCAGATGCGACCAGAAAAAAAACAAATACAGATTGAATTGACGGATGAAGAAAAATTAATTGTGGCACTTTTGACAACCAATGATCACAAAATGGAATTATTGGCCTTGAAAACAAAATCAGAATTAAGCGGCAAAAAATGGGATGCCTCCACAAAAGCTTTATCGCAACACGGATTGATAAAAGTATATGTTGACGGCGATTTTAAAATGGTTGAATTGGTTTAAATCAATTACTGTAAAAACAAATTTACTTTTATTAGCTTGTTTTCTTGCTTCTTTTTCTTTTCAAGATAATGGAGCAATTGTTATTTTTTAAAATGTAAGCATGCTATCAAAATGATGCATTGCATTTTTTTTAAACCGCCTTTCCTGTTTCTTGAAAACGAGCGATGATAAAAAGACTTCTGACTGGTTTACTTTAAATAATCTTTAGGTGACATACCTGTAATCGACTTGAAACTTTTGAAGAAGGGACTATAGGAGGAAAAACCTGTACGGACTGCCAATGATTCTAAAGTATTGGATTTTAAAAACCCTTCCTCTATTAATAGTACTGCTTTTTGAACACGTATAATTTTTTTAAAATCAACAAAGCTTATTGTGCAATGGTATTTAAAAAGATAAATTACATGGCTTTTAGGCACGTTCAATTTGTTGACCAAATCATTTATAGTAAAATCATCCTTTAAAAACAGGTCGGTATTGATGGCGAGAAGTTCAATAGAAATGATGTAATTTTGAATGCTATCTACGATTTTTTCTTTTAAGGCAGCATCTTGGATGTTTACAACCTGCTTACTGTTCTCAATCCAAATGTGATTAAAAACAATGGCGCTCCTTTTATAGTCATTAATTTTCTTTTGAAAAATATCATATCCATATAAGATCTCCGGGTAAATGAGCATTTTGACGTAGATACCCATCCAACCAATTGCGCTGATCCACAGGTAATCTTTTTGATTTTTGAACCACAGTAAATCATTGTTCATTGCAACATTAAATAAAAATCGACCAAACATTAAAATACTTAATGCAAATATGATTTTTGTCCACTGCTTGATTAGTTTGTTTTGTTGGTTAATTACCAAAATATCACTGCTTCGACTCCAAACATTTTTTCTTAAAAATCGATAGCACACAATGGCATATACAACACTTAAAGCTAACGAGAAAACAAAACAGATGCCCACAACTGTTGTGTAGAATTCGACATTGAAATAGTTTTTAAACGCAATAAAACTTGTTATAATTATAGGTGCCAAAAAATGAAGTGAGTCCCTCTTTTTAAAAACGGCATGAATTTGTACTATTTTTTTAAAATACAAATAAAACAAAGGCCAAACACAAAGCGTAAAGAAATAGTTTGTCAGTTTACTGTGGGGCCAAAGCAATGGAAAGTTCGAAAATAATCCATATGACAGGAACCGAAGGCTTCCTAAAAACACAATTATAATAAAATAGATATTTATATTTCGATTGCTTTTAAATCGAAAAACCATCAACAAAAAAATGATGATGCCCAATCCACCTGCAAATAAGTAAAGTAATTTTTCAAGCATTAAAATCTTATTTATTATGGTTCATTTTTATGTTACAAAAATAATACATTTTTCACTTGATATGGTTAAAAAATTGGTCAAAAAACTAAAATATATTGTCATTATACTAAAAAAAAGGTGTTCAACGACAATAACGAACAACTCAGCGGTAAAAAAATGAGCATAATTGATTGTATTTTTAAAATAGCCATTTCAAGGTTACTACAGCTATCATATTTTTGTCAAAAAGTTAAAAATTATTGTTAAAGCATTAAAATTGACACAGCAACTATTTTTTGATACTTTTTTAGTTTGTACCATTGCACCTCCCAAGAATTTACGTACAATAAAAATTAACCTCGAATGAAAAATTCTATTTTTAAACTGTCAAGTTTGCCCGTATTTATTGGCTTCACAGCAGTTTTGTATCAAAATTACATGCAGTCATTGCAATTGAAAGTGAAAAAAACAGCAGGTGAAAACCAAAAATCATCTACTTTTAGTTGTTTGATTCTAGTTTTGTTTGCTTGCTTGTATGCAAATATCGCAAACGCGCAAAGAACCGCCAGTGTTAGTGGTAATTGGAATAGTACAACTACCTGGGGAGGTGCTGCCGTGCCAACAGCCGCAGACGCGGTTACAATAAACAATGGTGTAGATGTCACTATAAATGTAAATGCAGTTTGTGCTTCTTTAACAATCAATGGAGGAAACGCTGATAGTGTAGTGCTTACAAGCGGGACAAATTCGTTAACAGTGACTGGTGCGGTTACTATCAACGCAGGAACTACTGACGGTGCTGATAAGTTCTTAGGAGTAGGAAGCGGAAGTCTTAGTTGTAGCTCCGTTACAATTGCTGCCACAGCTAGTGATTTAAGACTAGCAGAAATAGTAATTGGAACAGGAACTGCCACCGTCACAGGAAATATTACTATGAATGGTACTGCAAACAGGAATGCAATTCGTTTTTCTAATTCAGGCCTTTTGAATGTGGGAGGAAACATGTCTGGTGGACGTATAGTGCCATCGACAGGGACGGTCAATTATAATCGTAGCGGTTCGCAAAGTATTGGTGCATACACCTATTATAATTTAACAACATCAACAAGTGGCACAAAAACACTAACAGGAGCAGCTACAGTTAGTAATGCTTTAACGGTTAAAGCGGGCGTTACATTGGCTAACGGTGGATTTACACTAGGAACTCCAACAAGTGTTACTTTAGAAAACGGTACTACGGGTTCAACCATTTCTGGTTCAGGATTATTAACGCTGGGTGGAAATGTTACTGTAAATAATATTTCAGGAACCAGTACAGGAGCTACTATTTCTTGCCCTGTTGCTTTAGGTGATACAAGAACATTTACAATTGCAAATGAAGGAACAGCAGCTGCTGATTTGACTATAAGTGGAATTGTGAGTACCGCATTTGGTTTGACCAAAGCGGGCGCTGGTAAAATG
Organism: Flavobacteriaceae bacterium; assembly: GCA_947488595.1. Classification (GTDB taxonomy): domain Bacteria; phylum Bacteroidota; class Bacteroidia; order Flavobacteriales; family Flavobacteriaceae; genus Flavobacterium. The sequence continues at coordinate 5,402 of CANKZI010000026.1, read as the reverse complement.
GTGTTAGCAGGTGCTAATACCTATTCGGGACTCACGACAGTAAGTACAGGAGTATTGGCTTTAGGAGCGTCATCATCAGTAAGTACTGCTGGTCCATTGGGAACAACGGGTTCAGGCACTACGGTTGCTAGTGGCGCTGTACTTGATTTGAATGGTTTTTCATTAACTGATTCAGCCACAGAAGCGCTGTCATTGGTTGGTACAGGAATATCAAGTGGAGGTGCTTTGACTAACACTTCAAGTACTGCATCCAGCTATAATGGATTAATTACATTACCAAACGCGGGTAGTTGCAGTATTATTACCAACGCGGGAGATATCAACTTGACAAATACTGGTGCTTTTACAAACGAAGCAGATATTCTAACAATTGGTGGAACAGGAACAGGAAGTATTGCCGGAGCTTTTACTGCAAATTCAAGAGGAATCACAAAAACAGGAGCAGGAACTTGGACATTATCAGGAGCTAGTACTTATGGCGGGCCTACTTTGATATCTGCTGGGACTTTAAAACTAGGAAGCACAACTGCCTTAGGCTCTGCAAACGGTTTAGTTACCGTTGCTAGCGGTGGTGCATTAGACTTAAATGGATATACGCTTTCAATTAATAAAGATACCACCATTAATGGGACAGGTGTAGCTGGTTTAGGAGCCATGACCAATAGTTCGCCAACTACAGCAGCCTATCCTGGTATCATTGTACTAGGAAGTAATGCAAGTATTGTTGGTGAAACAGGTTCAATTACAATTAGCAATACATCCCAAATCAATGGCACATCATATACACTTACTTTAGGTGGTGCCACGGGAGGATCTTTTTCAGGTAATTTAAATACAGGTACTGGTGGATTAATAAAAAGTGGAACAGGAACTTGGACAGTCAATACCCACAATTATTACAACGGTACCACTACAATTAGCGCGGGTACCTTAAAGTTAGGAATTGGAGTTACTGGAAACACTAACGATAGAGGTCCGCTAGGGTCTAATGTTGCAGGAACTACAGTTGCAACAGGGGCCGTTCTGGATTTAAACGGATTTTCCATAAACACTTCTTCAACTCCGGAAGCTTTAACCTTAAATGGTTCGGGAATTTCAAATGGTGGGGCTTTAACCAATACTGGTGCAAATGCCACTTTTAATGGAGCCATAACTTTAGCATCAAATAGTACAATAACAGCGACTACCTCTGGAAGCTTGACTTGCAGTGGAGCAGTAGCAGGAGGTTTTGGTTTGACCTTAGATGGAGAAGGAACTGGAACAATGTCGGGAATAATATCAACACCAACCTCATTAACTAAAAATGGAGAAGGTACATGGACTTTATCAGGAAATAATACCTATACAGGGACGACAACCTTAAGTGCTGGCGTTTTAGAATTAGGCGCAGCAAATAGAATCGCTAATACTTCTCCCTTCACTTATACAGGTGGAACATTTAGCACGGGTGCAACTACCGGTTTTTCTGAAACCGTGGGTGTGGCTACTTTGAGTGCCAACTCTACTATTAAGTTGGGTACTGGAGTTCATACTTTAACCATAGCGAATAGCAGTGCTGCTAGTTGGGGCGCTTTTACTTTAACCATCAATGGATGGACAGGAACATCTGGTGCTTCTGGTAGTGGAACTTCAGGAAAAATACAAGTTGGAACAGGAGGATTAACTGCAGGACAGTTGGCTAAAATTCAATTTACAGGTTTTTTACCCGGAGCTACTATTACTGCCAGTGGAGAATTAGTGCCTCCTACAAGCACTTATTACTCTCAAGCTACTGGGGCACCTAACACACTAGCCAATTGGAACACCGTTAGAACAGGAGGTGGATCAAGTCCTGCCAACTTTACCACTGGCGATATTTTTATTGTTCAAAACGGGCATACATTAACAACAAATGCTGCTTGGTCAGTTTCTGGAACAGCATCAAAAGTACAAGTAGAAAGTGGAGGGACTTTGGTTGCTACATCTGCTATTACGTTGAGTACGGCTACCACTTTTCAAATAGACAACGGAGGGACTTACACCCACAGTAATACGGATACTCCATCAAGTACTATTTTCAATGGAACTGAAAGTTTTGGGGCCAGTTCAAATGTGGTTATTACTAATTGGAGAAATAGTACAACGGTAATCACCACAGGAGTTACATTACCATTTGGAAATCTACAAATTAATTGGACCGCCAATACAAGTGATTGGCAACAAAATTTCACAACTGCCTTTACATTATGTGCTGGTAATTTTACTGTGACTTCAACAGGAACAGGCACAATAAGACTAGCGGGCTCAACTCCAAGTCCAACCATAACAATTGGAGGGAATTATACGCAAACGGGAGGAACTGTTAATATGTCAAGTGGTTCATCTTTAACAACACTTAATGTAGGTGGTGACTTTACTCATACAGGAGGCACAATTACAGAATCTAGTACAGGAAGTGGGACAATAGTATTGAACGGATCTGGAGCAGAAACCATAGAAAGCACAGGATTTACAAACACTATCGCTTTTACTATAGCACCAACCGGTGCTGGTACAGTAGCAGTAGCAAGTGGAAAGACGTTTACAAGTGGTACAGCAACAATTTCTGTAAGTAATACCTCATCTGCCACAGAATTCACCAACAATGGTACTTTGGCAATCAGTTCGTCACTTGGAGGAGCAGGGATTTTTGTTAATGCAGGAACATTTAATAGCAGCGGTACTATTTCGGTTAATACATTGGACAATTCAGGTACAATGAACATTACCGGTTCGGGAGCAACTTCAACAGCTACAGCTAATTTTACAAATACAGGAACTCTTAACTTGGGTGGTTCTGGAGCTATTACAGGTATCACCAACAATGCAGCAGGTATAGTAAACTTAGCTAGTTCTGGAACCATAACTGCCTTTGATAATGCAACTGCTACTAGCACACTTAATATAAGTACATCATCTGCACCTACAATTACAACGCTTACAACGAGTGCCGCAGGTAATACGGTAAACTATAATCGTGCAGGAAATCAAACAGTAAAAGTTAATGCCTATAGCAATTTAATTTTAAGCGGCAGTGGAGCAAAAACATGCGCCGTTACGACTGTGAATAATGACTTTACTTTAAGTGGTACGGCAACGGTAACGCACGGCGCCAACCTAGCCATTACACGAGACTTATTGCTTAATGGAGGTACTTTTACAACAGGTGCTTTCACTTTGTCTGTTGGAGGTGATTTAGCTTTAAGCGGAGGAAATCTTACTACAACAGGTGCGTTTGCTACAACAGTTACAGGAACAACAACCATCACATCTGGAACACTTACACTTCCTGTAAGCGCTGGAAATAAAACCTTTACTGGTTTAATAACATTAAATGGAGGAACATTAACGGGCGCCAGCACAACTGTTGTTTTAGGTGGAGGGATTACGAACAATAGTGGTACAGTAACTTTAACAGGTACTGCAACCATGAATACTACTGGTGCTACATTTGGGGGTGCTAATCCTATCGCTATAGCCACTGTTGCAGTGAATACTAGTGTTGCAGTTACCAATAATGGAACTTTAACGGTTGGAACAGCATTAAATGGATCCGGCTCTTTAAATAATACAGGTATTTTAAACTTGAGTGGAGCAGGCGCAGGATCTTGTGCAATTACGACCCTTGCAAATGAAGGTACCATCAATCGCTCAGGCGCTGGAACAACTACTACAGCGCTTGCTAATTTTACCAATACCGGCACATTAAACATAAGTGGTTCAGGAGCAATAACAGGAATAACCAATAATGCTGGTGGAGTAGTAAACCATTCAGGTTCAAGTACCATCACAAGTTTTAACAATGCCACGGCCACGAGTACTTTAAATATTAGTACTACACCAACAGTCCCGACTTTTTCAACGCTTACAGTTTCAGCGGCAGGTAACACAGTGAATTATACTGGTACAGGTACACAAGCTGTAAAAGCAGTGGCCTTTAGTAATCTTACGCTTTCTGGCTCGGGTGCTAAATCTATTGTCTCTGGAACTTCAGTTACCGGAACTTTAAGCATTGCTCCAACAGGTTCAGCCACTGCATCGGTGGGCACTGGACTTAATATCCCGGTTGGATCACTTCTGCTTGCGGGTGTTGATTGCATTAACGGAACTTGGGGATATGGACCAAATTCACCACCATACCATAAAAATCAAACTTATTTTGCCAATACTACCGGTTACGTTACGGTTTCAAACGGTCTTACATTAAAGAGTGAAATCACTGGCGCTGAACTAGGCAGTGCTTCTTGGTGCGCGGGTGAAACAAGAAATGTAACCGTAACCATAAAAAATATTGGAACAGCTACCTGGACTGATGGAACGAATGGTACCCCTACATTCAATATTGGAGTAAAATGGAATACGAATGGAAGCAGCTGGGATGATTACGACGTAAGAGTTTCAGCAGCAAATTTAGCACCAGGTCAAACCGCTACCTATACTTTACCACTTACGGCATCAGACTTTGTTGGTACTAGTTACGGTTCACCATTGGCTGCTGGTTCAAACAATATCACTTTTGACATAGCTCAAGAAGATGTTGTGTGGTTTGCATGGAACAGGGAAGGTGTTGGACCAGGAAATACTGAATATATTTCTCCTACACAAACGATACGACCAGCATTTACAGCTGGAGCTATTGCTACCACAAGTCAGACAATCTGTTCTGGAGGTACACCTACGGTAATTGGAAGTACTACTGCGGCAAGTGGAGGAGATAGTAGTATCACGTATTCATGGAGAAGTTCAGCTGACGATTATACAGCAGCAATTACAAACGCAACTGCAGCAACCTATACTCCTCCTGCTGGTTTAACAGCAACAACAAGTTACAGAAGGTATGCTAAAGATGGCACTTGTAGTACAACACCGACAGTTGCAACAGGTACTTGGACAGTAACTATAGGATCAAACGTTGCCATAGGTTCACAATCTACGGCTACACAAACCCGTTGTATTTCTGTTGCATTTTCACCAATTACCGTAACAGCTACCGGAGTTGGTTTGACTTACCAATGGTACAGTAATACGACAGCGAGTACAACAGGAGGAACATCATTAGCAACAGCCAATGGCGCACAAACCAATAGTTATACGCCGCAATCAACCACGGCAGGAACATTATATTATTATTGTATAGTATCTGGAACTTGTGGAACTCAGGTAACAAGTGCTGTTTCGGGAGCATTTATTACCAATGCCAACGTTGCCATAGGTTCGCAATCTACAGCTACACAAACCCGCTGTATCTCTGTTGCATTTTCACCAATTACCGTAACAGCAACGGGACTTGGATTGACCTACCAATGGTTCCGTAATACCACAGCAAGTACAACAGGAGGAACATCATTATCAACAGCCAATGGCGCACAAACTAATAGTTATAC
>CANKZI010000025.1 GCA_947488595.1 Flavobacteriaceae bacterium | reverse complement strand
ACATTCTGTCAAGGCAGCAGTGTGGTTTTGAACGCCAATACTGGAACAGGCTTGACCTATCAATGGCAATTGGACGGTGTAAATTATACAGGAGCAGGCGCAACTTCTTCAAGCATTACTGCTGATACAGCAGGAAATTATACAGTTATAGTTACAAGCTCAAGTACTTGTTCGGCAACATCTTCAGGAGCCACTGTAACAGTAAATCCGTTACCAACCACCTCACCAATCTTCCACGATTAATTTATATTTTTAATGCACATTAGATTTACAATTAAAACTCGTGTTCCAGCCTTGATATTTTCAAGGCTGGCAACTTGTTTTTTATTGTTTTTTGTACTGTGCTTTTTTGGTTCGGCTTGGGGTCAACAGACAATTTGCATTGGGAGTGTTAAGAATTATGCGGTTGATAAAACCGAAAATGCTGGTTTAGGAACTTCGGGTTCAACCTATAATTGGAACGTAATTGGTGGGTCTTTTTTAGGAACAATTTCTCCCATCGTTAACGGGTCAACGAATGCAGTAACTATCGATTGGAACCAAACGCCAGCAGGTACTTATACTGTTATTGTTCAAGAAAATAATGCAGCTGGTTGTATTGATTCGAAAGCTTTACAAGTAATTATAAAATCGTTACCAACCTTTTCTATCAACGATTTGGTCGCTTGTATAGACCCTATTTCTGAAGTTTGGTTGAATACAGAAGTGCTTCAAACGGGTTTATCTCCGAATATATACAGTTTTGTCTGGCAGTTTGATGACGGAACAGGAACTATTACTTTACCCAATACTACTTCAAGTATTACAGTAACATCAATAGGTTTATACACGGTTACGGTAACCAATTTAATTACCGGTTGCCAAGCATCAGATTCTGCAACAGTTACAACGTCGTCTGTTCCCAATGCGACAGGGGTAGTTGAAAATTTATTTGAATCTATTCAAACTATTGTAGTATCAGTTTCTAGTGGCGTGGGTAGTTATGAATATGCTATCGATGGCATTAATTTTCAAGACAGTCCAGTTTTTAACGTTACAGAACCTGGTATTTATTTGGTAATTGTTAGAGATAAATTTTATTGTGGAGAAACTAAAGTTAAAGTCAACGCAATTGGCTACCCTAAATTTTTTACTCCTAATGGCGACGGATATAATGACACTTGGAATATCAAAGGACTTCCAAATCCGTCTAAGGCAAAGCTTTTTATTTTTGATCGATACGGAAAAGTAATCAAGGAGATTGCACCATCAAGTCCGGGTTGGGACGGAACTTATAATGGAGTTCCCGTTGTTTCAACAGATTATTGGTTTACATTGGATTATTACGATACTGAAAATCAGTTACAAACCTTTAAATCGCATTTCACTTTAAAACGATAGTTGTACTATTTCCATTTAGAGCATTTAAGAATCGGATAATTTATCAATCAAGTATTTAGTTGGTATATTATCCGATTTTTTAATGTTTTTTCGTATTTTTTAGTTCACAAATCACAAAGATTTTTTACCAACAGACATCATAGTACTTAATGGACAGAACGCATCACGAACTTACGTTTTTTGCAGTTAATCATAAAATATCCAAAAAAGTCAGCAAAAAATTAATTTACAAAACTAAGTCAATTGTGCAGAAAAAATGTTCAACTTTGATTGCAACTACTTATATTAAGTCAATATTCTACTACAAATTAAAATTTAATGTCAAGCGCTACAATTTTAAATAATTAAATTTGTGCTTTTGTTCAATATAAAAATTAAATTTATGAGAAGATCCAATCTATTGATGCTGTTTTTTACGATAAGTATTACCGCTCAAATTCCAACTGTGACTACAGGAACCCTGCAACGTTTTGAACAATTCAAATCAAAATTTGTTGATGCAAGGAACATCGATGTTTGGTTGCCGGATGGCTATTCTGACAAGCAAAAATATGCGGTTTTGTACATGCACGATGGCAATATGTTGTATGATCCGCAAACGACTTGGAACAAACAAGCGTGGGAAGTTGATGCGATCGCAGGGCAATTGATGGCAGAGAGTAAAACCCAAAATTTTATTGTTGTTGGAATATGGAACAATAGAGATTTTCGTCATTCTGAATATTTTCCGCAAAAAATCATTCAGAATATTCCTGAAGCAACCCGCAAAATCATTGTTGAAGAGCAACTCAAAAACAAACCCCAAGCCGATAACTATTTGAAATTTATTGTATCGGAATTAAAGCCATTCATAGACCAAACATTTGCAACCAAGAAAGACAAAAAGCATACTTTTATTTCAGGTTCGAGTATGGGTGGATTGATTTCGCTGTATGCGATTTGTGAATATCCAGGCATTTTTGGTGGTGCAGCTTGTCTTTCAACGCATACGCCAATGATTATGAAAGAAAAAATTGTCCAAAGTGCTGACGCTGATGTGGCTTCAAAATTCAGGGATTATTTGCGCTTGCATTTGCCTGATCCCAAAAGTCATAAAATTTATTTTGATTATGGCGACCAGACTTTAGACCAATATTACAAGCCTTTCCAAGAAAAAATAGATGCCCTTATGAGCGAAAAAGGATTTACTACCGAGAACTGGACAACAAAATTTTTCACCGGAAAAGACCATTCTGAAAAATCTTGGAACGAAAGATTAGCGATTCCTTTGGTTTTTTTATTAAAAAAGTAATTTTATTAAGTTGTTTTTGGTTAAATAAGTTTTTTTTAATTTGATCATACAACCAACGACAAGGCTTTATTTATAACCAAAATGTTTATATTTGCGCTCCAAATTTCAACTCAAAAGTGAGCCAAGTCAACAAGTTAAAAATTTTAAACGATCCCATTTACGGTTTTATTACCATTCCAGACACGCTAATTTATGATTTGGTACAACATCCTTATTTTCAAAGATTAAGGCGCATTTCGCAAATGGGATTGTCTTATTTGGTTTATCCGGGTGCGCATCACACACGTTTTCATCATGCTTTGGGTTGTATGCACATTATGCAAAAAGCGGTTGAAGTCCTTCGTTTTAAAGGTACTAAAATTTCAAAAGCCGAAGAAAGAGCCTTGTATGTTGCCATTTTATTACACGATATCGGTCATGGTCCGTTTTCGCATGCAATGGAACACAGTATTGTCGAGAATGTCAATCACGAAGCGATTTCGCTTTTGTTTATGAATAAATTAAATAAGGAATTTGACGGTCAGTTGTCATTGGCGATTCAAATTTTTAAAGGAGATTACCACCGCAAATTCATGTTACAGCTCATTTCGAGTCAGCTCGATATGGACCGCATGGATTATCTAAAAAGAGATAGTTTTTATACAGGAGTTGCCGAAGGTAACATCAATTCTGATCGTTTGATACAGATGATGAATGTCGTTGATGACGTTTTGGTGATTGAAGAAAAAGGCATTTATTCGGTCGAAAAATTTTTGATGGCAAGACGATTGATGTATTGGCAAGCTTATTTGCATAAAACCAGTTTAGTAGCCGAATTGATTTTGACAAAAGTACTGATGCGTGCCAAAGAGCTAACTCAAAAAGGCATGCAGTTGTCGGCATCAAAGCCCTTGCAATTTTTTATCGAAAACAAAATCGAGACGTATAATTTTGACGATGCGACACTCGATTTGTTTGCACAATTGGATGATTTTGATATTATTAGTGCGATAAAAGCATGGCAAAATCATGAAGATTATGTATTGCGCAATTTGAGTAGCATGATCATTAATCGTGATTTGTTGAAAATAAAAATTCAAGAACATAAATTCACACAAGACGATGCTGATATTTACGTAACCGCTTTTTCTAAATGGCAAAATATTTCATTGCATGATGCCAATTACTTTGTTTATAAAGGTAAAATTAAAAATCAAGCGTATGATAAAGAAGCCGAACCAATACGCATTCTAAAAAAAGACAAGACCATTGAAGATGTATTGACCGCATCAGACCAATTGAATTTGAAAGCATTGACCAAGCCAGTGACAAAGTATTATCTTTGTTTTCCAAAAGTACTGGTCGAAAATTAACAATTAAAATCTATTTTCCCTATTTTTGTCAGAATGAAATAAGCCACGTTATTTTTTCAAAAGAAGAAATGCTATCCAATAGTTATTGAATTCTTATTGAAATGGAAAACACAACCAGATAAGATGAAATTTACAGCAGCACAAATAGCAGGTATTTTAGAAGGCGAAGTCGTTGGCAATCCAAATGTGGAAGTTTTCAAGCTATCAAAAATTGAGGAAGGAACCGATGGTTCATTGACTTTTCTTTCGAATCCAAAATACCTTAATTTTATTTATTCTACTCAAGCTTCTGTGACCATAGTCAATAATACTTTTGTGGCAGATGGACCAATTGCCACTACTTTAATCAAGGTTGAGGATGCTTATGGTGCTTTTTCTAAAATTCTTACTTTTTATGACCAAGTGAAACACAATAAAAGCGGAATTGAACAACCTTCGGTCATTGCCGAAAATGTAAAATATGGTAAAAATCTATATCTTGGAAGTTTTAGTTACATTGGCAATAATGTAACAATTGGTAACGATGTTAAGGTATACCCAAATTCTTTTATTGGAGATAATGTTGAAATTGGAAATAATGTAATTATTTTTGCTGGGGCGAAAGTGTATTCGGAATCAAAAATTGGTAACCATTGCACGATTCATTCTGGTGCCATTATCGGCGCAGATGGTTTTGGTTTTGCACCCAATGAAGACGGAAGTTACACTAAAATTCCACAAATTGGCAACGTGATTTTAGAAGACCATGTCGATGTTGGCGCTGCAACAACAATCGATCGCGCAACAATGGGTTCAACAATTATCCGAAAAGGAGTGAAGCTCGACAATCAAATTCAGATTGCTCACAATGTTGAGATTGGCGAAAATACTGTTATTGCGGCGCAGACGGGAGTTGCAGGATCAACCAAAATTGGAAAAAATTGCATGATTGGTGGTCAAGTTGGTATCGCTGGACATTTGGTGTTAGGGAATAATATTCGCATTCAAGCACAATCCGGAATCGGACGCAATATCAAAGATGACGAAATTGTGCAAGGAAGTCCCGCTTTTGGTTATAACGATTTTAGTAAATCGTATGTTCATTTCAGAAATTTGCCAAAAATAGTTAGCGAAGTAGAAGCGTTAAAAAAGAAAATACAATAAAATTACATAACAATTACAAACAAAAAACATCTATAACAATGGTTAAGCAAAAAACCATCAAAACCGAAATTTCACTAACAGGCGTTGGTCTTCATACAGGAAAAGAAGTCAAAATGACTTTCAAACCCGCTCCTATTAACAACGGATTTACGTTTGTAAGGGTTGATTTGGAAGGGCAACCTGTTATCGAAGCCGATGCCAGCTATGTGGTTAATACGCAAAGAGGCACGAATCTCGAAAAATTAGGAGTAAAAATTCAAACTTCAGAGCACGTTTTAGCCGCATTTGTTGGTTGCGATGTCGATAACGTAATTATTGAACTCGATGCTTCAGAGCCACCAATAATGGATGGTTCTTCGAAATATTTTGTCGAAGCGATTGAAAAGGCCGAAGTGGTTGAGCAAGAGGCAGAACGCAAATTCTATGTTGTTAAAGAAGTTATATCTTTTATTGACGAAGCAACAGGAAGCGAAATTTTGCTCATGCCATGCGACGATTATCAAGTAACCACCATGGTGGATTTTGGCACAAAAGTACTTGGTACTCAAAACGCTACTATGAAGAGCATTAGCGATTTCAAGAAAGAGATTGCCGATGCCAGAACGTTTAGTTTTCTTCATGAACTCGAATCATTGCTGGAAAACGGATTGATAAAAGGAGGCGATCTTAATAACGCCATCGTTTATGTTGACAAAGAAATTTCCGAATCGACCATGGAAAGTCTTAAAGTTGCATTCGGGAAAGACAAAATTTCAGTAAAACCCAACGGTATTTTAGACAATCTTACCTTGCATTATCCCAACGAAGCTGCACGTCACAAACTACTTGATGTTATTGGCGATTTGGCTTTAATAGGAGTTCGCATCAAAGGAAAAGTAATTGCCAACAAACCCGGACATTATGTCAATACCCAATTTGCAAAAAAAATGGCAAAAATTATAAAAATTGAACAACGCAATTATGTGCCGGTTTTTGATTTGAACCAAGAGCCATTGATGGATATTCATAAAATTATGAGTATTTTGCCACACCGTCCACCATTTTTATTTATCGATAGGATCATTGAAATGTCGGAAAGTCATGTGGTCGGAATGAAGAACGTAACAATGAACGAAAGTTACTTTACAGGTCACTTTCCAGAAGCACCAGTAATGCCAGGTGTCATCATCGTTGAAGCCATGGCACAAACCGGAGGAATTTTGGTTTTGAGCACGGTTCCTGATCCCGAAAATTATCTGACTTTTTTCATGAAAATCGATAATGTCAAGTTCAAACACAAAGTATTGCCGGGCGATACCCTAATTTTTAAGTGCGACTTGATTACGCCCATCCGAAGAGGTATTTGTCACATGCAAGCCAAAGCCTATGCCAATGGCAAATTGGTGGCCGAAGCCGAATTAATGGCACAAATAGCTAAAAAACAATAACAGTGTTTATCGTTTTATTAAAACATAAATAGCAAAATAATTTAACCGATATAATAGATGAATCAACCATTAGCTTATGTTCATCCTGGCGCTAAAATCGCTAAAAATGTAGTAATTGAACCTTTTACAACCATTCATAATAATGTTATTATTGGCGATGGCACTTGGATTGGTTCTAATGTTACCATTATGGAAGGCGCAAGAATAGGCAAAAACTGTAATATTTTTCCAGGCGCTGTGATTTCTGCAGTTCCACAAGATTTGAAATTTGGAGGCGAAGATTCTTTAGCAATAATAGGTGATAATTGCACTATTAGAGAATGTGTTACTATAAATAGAGGTACGATTGCGTCAGGACAAACCACATTGGGTAACAATTGTTTGGTAATGGCGACAGCGCATATTGCGCACGATTGTCATATTGGCGACAACGCTATTATTGTGAATGGCGTAGCTTTGGCTGGACATGTAACCGTTGGAAAATTTGCCATTATTGGCGGATTGGCTGCCATTCATCAATTCATTCATATTGGTGACCATGCCATGATTTCTGGTGGTTCATTGGTTAGAAAAGATGTACCGCCGTTTACAAAAGCGGCAAAAGAGCCGTTGTCTTATGTTGGGATTAATTCCGTTGGATTAAGAAGAAGGGGCTTTACAACTGAAAAAATCAAAGAAATACAAGATATTTACCGAATTCTATACCAAAAAAATTACAACACTTCGCAAGCGGTTAGTATTATCGAGGCGGAAATGGAAGCTACTCCTGAACGTGATGAGATTTTAGATTTTATCCGAAATTCTTCTCGAGGTGTAATGAAAGGTTACTCCGGTAATTATTAATCAAAAGTCAGTAGCGAAACTCGAAAAGTAAAAAAAAATTAACAGCTAAAATCAAAATAAATAATCTAAAACAAAAATAATGGCATCTACTTCAGATATTAAAAACGGATTGTGCATCAAATTCAACAACGATATTTACAAAATAATCGAATTTTTACATGTTAAACCAGGCAAAGGTCCAGCATTTGTAAGAACAAAATTAAAAAGCTTAACCAACGGAAAAGTGCTAGACAATACCTTTTCTGCAGGTCATAAAATTGAAGAAATCAGAGTAGAAAACCATAAATTTCAATTCTTATATCCAGAAGGTGACTTGTATCATTTTATGAATGTGGAATCTTTTGAACAAATATCTCTTAATAAAGCCATCTTGGATGCGCCAGATTTGTTAAAAGAAGGCGAGAACGTAATGATCAGTATCAATACCGAAACCGATTTGCCATTATCTGTTGACATGCCCGCTTCAGTAGTACTTGTTGTAACTTATTCAGAGCCAGGAGTTAAAGGCAATACCTCGACCAACGCAACAAAACCCGCAACGGTTGAAACAGGTGCTACAGTAAATGTTCCATTGTTTATCAACGAAGGTGACAAAATCAAGATTGATACCAACACCGGTTCTTATATGGAACGTGTGAAAGAGTAATTAGAAAATTAGAAAATTAGATAATTTCAGGATTGCTAATTTTCTAATTTTCATATTTATAATAAAACTATGAAATTCCCAAAAGTATATTCTTTAGAAGAAATTGCAAAATTGCTCCAGTGCGAATTTATCGGCGACAAGAATTTCGAGGTTTTTGGTATGAATGAAATTCATGTTGTAACACAAGGCGATATTGTTTTTGTTGACCATCCTAAATATTACGACAAGGCTTTGCAGTCAAAAGCAACCATTGTTTTAATCAATAAAAAAGTAGCTTGTCCAGACGGCAAAGCATTATTAATTTCGGATGATCCCTTTCGCGATTTTAATAAACTGACCCAATATTTCAAACCTTTTGAAGCGGCAAACATTTCAATTTCGAATTCAGCAAAAATAGGCGAAGGCACCGTAATCCAGCCCAATACCTTTATCGGTAATCATGCTGTTATTGGTAAAAATTGTTTGATTCATGCCAATGTTACCATTTATGACCATACCGTAATTGGTGATAATGTTATCATACATTCCGGAACTATTTTGGGGGCCGATGCGTTTTATTATAAAAAACGTCCTGATGGTTTTGACCAATTGCTTTCGGGCGGTCGCGTTGTTATCGAAAATAATGTTGGTATTGGCGCACTTTGTACTATAGATAAAGGCGTTACTGGAGATACTACAATTGGCGAAGGCACTAAAATAGACAACCAAGTACATGTGGGCCATGATACGGTCATCGGTAAAAAATGTTTGATTGCCTCACAAACGGGCATTGCTGGTTGTGTAATTATCGAAGACGAGGTTACCATTTGGGGACAAGTTGGCACCACAAGCGGTATTACCATCGGAACAAAAGCCGTAATATTAGGGCAAACAGGCGTTACCAAATCGGTCGAAGGTGGCAAAACCTATTTTGGTACACCTATTGAAGAATCACGTGAAAAATTGAAGCAATTGGCGAATATTAAAAAGATTCCAGAAATACTCAATAAATTAAAATAGTTATGGCTACTAAAAAAATGATTCAAGATTTTTACAAATCGGATGCGTTCATTAATAGTGAGGTTTTGGATACTTTTTTGCATCCTGAAGTGGTTTTAGAATGGAATAGTAGCAAAGGTTTTATTAAAATGAGCCGTCAAGAATTGTTGAACATGGCGGATGAATTGAGTCGTGCATATGTGCGGTCAAAAGTGCGCATCAGCCATTTGATAAAAGAAGACGATACAATCGCAGTACGCTATTCGCATTATGTGAAAACCATCGAAAATCCTAGAGAAGAAATGCTTTTGGCACATTTTTTTGTCATTTGGGAAATTAAAGATGATAAATTATTTAGAGGTTATCAAATCAGTCAACTATTTTAAGATTACTAGATAAACATAATAAATATTTGGTATTATATTTAAAAGCACCCTTCAACGCACAAAGCTTAATCATAATATTTACTTGTGTATTTTGTTTTTTTTCAAAATATTCAGTTTTGAACTTTGGTATACTGGCCGACTATTTCTTTTAACGCACCATTTGATTTTCAACAAAACCTACCCAATACAGTTCATTTACTACTATTATTTGCAATTATTTTAGGCATAACATTAATTCCATTTTTTACGAGCAAATTCACTTATCGCAAAACCAATAAAGTAATCAACACTAATATTTGGGCATTGAAAAAGTTGATTATTGTGGTTTACACCAAAGAATGTGTTTTTTTGATATCATGCTTCAATTGAAAGGCAAAAAACCAAATACGAAAGCCACTTTTTGCATCTATCAATATCCTTTTACTCCCGAATTTGTTAAGTATTATAAGTAAATTGTATTACAAATAAAACGGATAACCAAACTACTTATATTTTTACTAAAAAGACTTTAAATATTGCCTTCAAAAACCTATTTTTGCATCACAATTACAAAAACAATTTAAAATAAATATCATGAGTGTTTTAGTCAACAAAGATTCAAAAATAATTGTTCAAGGTTTTACAGGTAGCGAAGGTACCTTTCACGCTTCACAAATGATTGAATATGGCACCAATGTAGTTGGTGGTGTAACACCTGGAAAAGGTGGAACCACGCATTTGGAACGTCCTGTTTTTAATACCGTAAAAGACGCTGTTGAACAAGCTGGCGCAGATACTACCATTATTTTTGTACCACCAGCTTTTGCTGCTGATGCCATTATGGAAGCTGCCGATGCAGGTATCAAAGTGATTATAGCCATAACCGAAGGCATTCCGGTTGCCGATATGATCAAAGCTTATGAATACATCAAAAATAAAAACTGTCGTTTAATTGGTCCAAACTGTCCAGGAGTAATTACGCCAGGCGAAGCCAAAGTAGGCATCATGCCAGGATTTGTTTTCAAAAAAGGAACGGTAGGCATCGTTTCTAAATCGGGGACTTTGACCTATGAAGCGGCTGATCAAGTGGTAAAACAAGGTCTTGGTATTACTACAGCTATCGGAATTGGTGGTGATCCAATCATCGGAACCACAACTAAAGAGGCAGTCGAATTGCTAATGAAAGATGACGAAACCAAATGTATTGTCATGATTGGTGAAATTGGCGGACAACTGGAAGCAGATGCTGCCCAATGGATCAAAGCCGATGGCAACCGCAAACCAGTTGTAGGATTTATCGCTGGTGAAACCGCTCCAAAAGGTAGAACAATGGGGCATGCTGGAGCGATAGTTGGTGGCGCTGATGATACTGCCGAAGCTAAAAAAGCGATCATGAGAGCTTGCGGTATTCACGTGGTAGATTCACCTGCTGAAATTGGAAAAAAAGTAAAAGAGGTTTTAGGTTAAAAACTAGCATTTAACTTTAAAGTAAATAGGAAAAGCTCCGCTTTTGTGTGGGGCTTTTTTAATTAGAAAATTAGCGAATTAGAAATTAGCGAATTAGAAATTTAAAATATTATCTAATTCGCTAACATATTGTCTAATTAACACATTATCTAATTATCTAATTAACATCATAACATTAACAAGCAATTATGTATAAAGAGTTAAAAAAATACAAGACGACTAAAAGTTTCACATTCACAATAGAAGACAATCTTGAAGAGGTTTGCACCGCACCAGAAAACGCAAGTGGTGTGTTTTTGGTTTATGCTGTCAAAGGCGAAGAAAAAGAACTGATTATGGTGGGTTCTACCGGAACGGTTCAAAATGACGGCACTTTGAAAAGTAAAAACGGTGGTTTGTATGATAAAATCGTAAACGGACACCAGTTTGCCAAAACAGGCCGAAAATATACTTGGCCTGCACAAATGAAACTAGAAAATATTACTGAACTAGAAGTAGTTTGGTATGAAACATTTAATGCCAAAAACAAAATGATGCCTACTTTTGTAGAAGCACAAGTTTTGCAACTTTTTTTAGACGAAAACGGCAGATTACCAAAATGGAATGTGGCGTTTTAGTACAATGTTACCAAACGATTATTTTTCAAAAAAGCTTTACTTCGGTAGGACTTTTTTTGTAGGAATTCTGCTTTTAATCTTTTTAGTTTCTATTCCAATCCGACAAAAGACGTTTTGAACTTGACTTCTAAAATGGAAATAAAAATCAATTCAATCGCGATTTACAACACTTTGGGACAATTGGTAATTGAAATTCCGAATGC
The DNA here is from genome assembly GCA_947488595.1 of Flavobacteriaceae bacterium. GTDB lineage: Bacteria > Bacteroidota > Bacteroidia > Flavobacteriales > Flavobacteriaceae > Flavobacterium. Next base: position 25,012 of record CANKZI010000025.1, on the reverse strand, counting down.
ACAAAACGTTTCCACGGTTGATATTTCGCAATTGACAGTTGGCAATTATTTTGTGAAAATCAATAGTGAAAAAGGAAGTTCGAGTTCAAGATTTGTAAAGGAATAGCGTTAACTAACTTTTATCAATAAACGATGCGGCAGTAAAAAAGCGTTTCATAATTAATGAGGCGCTTTTTTGATTATCATCGATTTCAGTTCAAAAAATTTGAAGGATTTTTACAACAACCATTTTTGAAGAGGGCATTAAAAAGTGGCGGTCTGCTTAGTTTTTATAAGTTTAAAGCATTTGAAATGGTTTTTTAGAGCAATCAACTTTAAATAATAAAAAAATCCCGATATTTGCCCACTAATTTTAGACCATGAAAATGATGAATAAAAATACAGTTTTAGGATGGGCTACCTTTATAATGATCATTATGGGATTATTATTAATAGCACTTGCCGCATTCCGATACAAAGATAGTGCAGGTTGGGGTTTTGGCGCTGTAGGCGTAGGTTTTCTAGCCAATGCCTGGGTATTCAGCTCCTTAAAAGGCAGGGTGTAGTTCGGTTTTAGTTGCATTCAAAACTGCATAACTTTAACATTTAAAACAAAATAAATTTCTGAAATTGCCCCAATCCGTATTCCGTTTCTTGTAATAACCTTAAATTTCAATCATCTAATAATCCAACCATCCAATAATCTAATAATCTAAATATAAAAACAAATGTCAGACGATAAGAAAGTAATTTTCTCCATGCAAAAGGTCAGTAAGACCTATTCGAGCAGTGACAAACAAGTATTAAAAAACATCTATTTGAGTTTCTTTTATGGCGCCAAAATCGGCATCTTGGGACTTAATGGTTCTGGTAAATCTTCACTTTTGCGAATCATTGCAGGTGTCGATAAAAACTACCAAGGCGATGTGGTCTTTGCTCCAGGTTATACTGTGGGCTATTTGGAACAAGAGCCTTTGCTCGACGACAATAAAACCGTTATCGAAGTGGTGCGCGAAGGCGTTGCCGAAACGATGGCCGTGCTCGACGAGTTCAACAAGATCAATGATAGTTTTGGTTTGCCCGAAGTGTATGAAAATCCAGATAAGATGCAACAACTTATGGACAGGCAAGCCAATTTGCAAGACAAAATTGACGCGCTGGGTGCATGGGAAATTGATACCAAACTCGAAATTGCGATGGATGCACTGCGCACTCCAGAAGGCGATATGCCGATCAAGAATTTATCAGGCGGAGAACGCCGCCGTGTAGCACTTTGCCGATTGTTATTGCAACAGCCCGATGTTTTGTTACTAGATGAGCCAACAAACCACTTGGATGCCGAAAGCGTTCTGTGGCTTGAACAACATTTGGCACAATATGCTGGAACCGTTATTGCAGTTACGCATGACCGCTATTTTTTGGATAATGTTGCTGGTTGGATTCTTGAATTGGATAGGGGTGAAGGCATACCTTGGAAAGGCAATTACTCATCTTGGTTGGATCAAAAATCCACGCGAATGGCGCAAGAAGAAAAAGTAGCTTCCAAACGCAGAAAGACGCTCGAACGCGAATTAGATTGGGTGCGTCAAGGGGCCAAAGGACGTCAAACCAAACAAAAAGCACGTTTGCAGAATTATGATAAACTGCTCAATGAAGACCAAAAAGCATTGGATGAAAATTTAGAAATTTATATTCCAAATGGACCACGTTTGGGCACCAATGTCATCGAAGCCAAAGGTGTTGCCAAAGCATTTGGAGATAAATTACTTTACGATAATTTGAATTTTACCTTGCCACAAGCGGGAATTGTTGGAATTATAGGACCCAACGGTGCTGGAAAATCAACCATTTTCAGAATGATTATGGGCGAACAAACTACAGATACTGGCTCATTTTCGGTTGGTGAAACCGTTAAAATTGCTTATGTTGATCAATCACATTCTAATATAGATGTCAATAAATCCATTTGGGAAAACTTTGCCGATGGACAAGAGTTGATTATGATGGGCGGACGACAAGTCAATTCTAGAGCTTATTTGAGTCGATTTAACTTTGGAGGAAGTGACCAAAACAAAAAAGTGTCCATGCTTTCGGGCGGTGAGCGCAACCGTTTGCACTTGGCGATGACTTTAAAGGAAGAAGGCAACGTTTTATTGTTAGATGAGCCCACCAATGATTTGGATATCAATACGCTCCGCGCTTTAGAAGAAGGTTTAGAAAATTTTGCTGGTTGTGCGGTAGTGATTAGTCACGACAGGTGGTTTTTAGATAGGATTTGTACTCATATATTGGCTTTCGAGGGCAACTCCGAAGTCTATTATTTTGAAGGTGGTTTTTCTGAATATGAAGAAAATAAAAAGAAACGTTTGGGTGGCGATTTGACTCCAAAACGACTTAAATACAGAAAGTTGATTCGTTAAGATGAATTAATATTAATCGAAACGCTGCAATATATTTTTTTAAATTTTCGAAATGCGCTCTTGCACCTGGCTTATTGCTAGGTTCAAGAGTGTTTTTTTATGAATTAAGTCCATTTAATCTATGTAATTGCTTACTAATCGCATTTTTTTTAAGGTTAGGTTAAAGTGCAATTGATTTTCTTTTTTTAGTTTTAGTTTTATAAACATAAAATTAAATGGATGATGAAGCAAGGCATTACAAAATACTGGCATTTATTAAAAACTACTTTCACTGAGTTTGATGAAGATAATGCGATTAAATTAAGTGCTTCACTTTCTTATTACACTATTTTTTCATTACCCCCTTTATTGATTATTATTTTGTCTATTTGTGGATTTTTCTTTGGAAAAGAGGCCGTTGACGGGCAGTTTTTTGGTCAGATTAATGGCATGGTGGGCAATGCTGCTGCCATTCAGATACAAGAAACAAAAAAAAATATAGAACTTTCAGACAGCAATACTTTTGCCACTATTGTTGGCGGTGTGATGTTGCTCATTGGCGCTTCTAGTGTATTCGCCGAAATTCAAAGTTCGATCAATTATATATGGGGACTAAAAGCAAAACCAAATAGGGGAGTAATGAAATTCATTAAAAATCGCTTGATGTCATTTTCAATGATTGCTTCGGTTGGATTTTTATTATTGGTCAGTCTTACTATCAATTCGATTATGGATATTTTGAATGCCAGATTATTGCTTTATTTTCCGGATGCGACTATATATTTGTTTTACGTGCTCAATATTATAATCCTATATTTGACTACAACCATGCTTTTTGCTATCATTTTTAAAGCTTTACCAGATGGCAGTATTGCGTGGAAAGATGCCCTTATTGGTGCGGGTGTAACTTCATTTTTATTTATGCTTGGCAAGTTTGCTATTGGATTTTATCTAGGAAATTCAACAGTAGCAACTGTTTACGGCGCCGCAGGATCGGTTGTGATTATCTTGGTTTGGGTTTATTATTCGGCCATCATCCTTTATTTTGGAGCCGAATTTACTAAAGTATATGCTGGTTTGCATGGAAAAAAAATTATTCCAAAACGCTATGCAGTCGCAATACAAAAAGAAGTTTTTGAAATTGAGTCCAAATAAAAAAACCAAATAATTTTAATTATTTGGTTCCTGTTTTTAAAAAATACAATCGTTAATAAAAATTTAGTGTATTGATTTGAAAGTCTCAGCTTGGTAAACATCAATCAGTATAAAAATCGTTGCACAAATGTAACACAACTTATAATTTATTGGCATTGGATTAGCTTTTCCATAAGGTGCGATGGTCTATAATTTTCTCACTTTACCTTCTGCTTTCCCATTTCATAATTCCAATTTTTAAAAGATAGCAGTATTATTCTTCCGTATTAAATCCGATTTGATCTAATTCATCTTCTTCGTCAATACCCATTGCACTTCTGTAAATAGTATATTGAATCGAATACATAATTGGAAGGGTAAAAAAGATACCAATGCACAATCCAATAATGCCAAACATGGCGCAAATAAAACAAACAATTAAAAGTAAAAGTATGGTCCAAAATCTTTTTCCTACCAAAACAAAGCTTCCAGAAATGGCTTGACTTGCTTTTAGATTACCAAAAATAATTAACGGAACCATTAAAAACGTCATGTAACTGATAAAAACGGCGATCAAACCTGCAAGGAATTTAAACCAAAGGGCTTCGCCAAATTCGGTAAAAGAACCCAATAACTGTGCTATTAAAGTCAACCCTTGTGCAAATAAAGTCACAACAACAGTTCCTAAAACAATTTCTTTGAACGCACTGCTTTTATAGTGATCAAATGCCGTTGAAAAATTATAGTCTTTAAAGGTTTCGGCATGATGGGCAATTTTAAGCAATCCTGCATACAAAGGTGTTACCAATGCTGTTGCGACAACACCAACAAACAAATTTACAATAATCGCAGTTGACGATAAACTGTCGGCTTGCATTTCGGTCATTGTTTCCATGAAACTACCTGCACCAACAAGAATACCCACAATACTGCCCCAAACCACAATCATTATTACGACAATTAATAATATTACTGCGCCTGCAAGTAGGGCGATTTTTTTATAATTTTCAAAAGCTTGTTCTAATGTTTGACCAAAATCAAGACGGTAACCGTGTTTTTTAATCTCTTCTAATTTTTGTAAAGTAGATTCCATAAATGTGATTTGTTTTAATTGCAATAATAGCAAATGTTTTTTAAGAATGTATTAAAATTTTAAAACCACTTCAATATTTTTTTGATGATTTTTAATTTTTCATTGTAAGGCGCATAGCGCAACGGAAGGTCAAGCCAGTTCGCTTTTTTTACAATGCCTTTTTGATGCGAAAAAGTAAGAAAACTACTTTTACCGTGATAAGCGCCTATTCCAGAATGGCCAACACCTCCAAACGGCAGTCTTTTATTCGAGAAATGAATGACTGTATCGTTAATACAGCCGCCACCAAAAGAAAAATTCTGAATCATTTTTTCGGCAAACTTTTTATTTTCTGTAAATACATATAAAGACAAAGGCTTTTCGAATTTTGAAATGATTTTATCGATATCGTCATAACTGTCATAAGTCAAAATCGGCAACAAAGGACCAAAAATTTCTTCTTGCATCAAAATGCTATTTGAATCGTTTTCGGCAATAAGTGTTGGTGCAATGTAAAGATTTTCAATATCTAAAAACCCACCAAAAACAACTTTAGTAGTATCAATCATTTCAAACAATCGCGTCCAATTTTTTTTATTAATGATACGTGCAAAATCGGGTGAAAGTTCAGGATTTTCGCCATACGCATTTGTAATTTCTTCTTTTAAAAAGTTGATTAATTTCGATTTCACTTGGCTCTTTACCAAAATATAATCGGGCGCAATACAAGTTTGTCCTGCATTTATAAATTTTCCCCAAACAATCCGCTTCGCAGCCAACGCCAAATTGGCAGTTTCATCAACAATACAGGGATTTTTCCCACCCAATTCTAAAGTTATAGGTGTTAAATTTTCGGCTGCTGCTTTAGCTACTATTTTTCCAACAGCAACACTTCCGGTAAAAAAAATATAATCCCATCTTTTTTTAAGTAAATCGTTTGCTACAGTGGCATCACCCAAAATTGCAACAACATGCTTGACATCAAAAGTTTCTCTAATTATTTTTGAAATTATGGATGCGGTATTTGGTGTAAGTTCTGATGGTTTTAATACCACTGAATTACCGGCTGCAACCGCAGCAATCAAAGGACATAAAGCCAATTGAAACGGATAATTCCATGGCGCAATGATGAGTACTTTGCCATAAGGTTCTGTATAGATGTAATCTTTTGAAGGAAAATTGAGTAGCGATGGAAAAATCTTTTTTGGTTTTGACCAAGAGTATATATTATCAATAGTTGCTTTCAAGTCGCCAATTACATATGATGTTTCTGTTAAAACGGCTTCAAATGCAGGTTTTTTAAAGTCTTTGTACAAAGCCTCTACAATATCATTTTCGTGTAAAACGATATTGTGGAGGAGCTTTACTAATGTACTTTTTCTGAAGGCAATATCGGTGCTGAAAGGCATTCTAAAATAGATAAGGATTAAAAATTAAAACTGTATTCAAAACCATTATAAAAATCCAAAACGGTATCCGAAGTACGCATCGGCTTGCTTACCACTCGCAAGGGCGGTAAAAACGGAGTTAGATCCTAAATAAAATCCAGACAATCTAAAACCGAATCCAGCATTGGTTCCGGCAATCTCGGTTACTGAAACAGGCAAAAAGGCTTCAAAAAAAGCTAAATTTACACGTGGCGTTACCGAAAAAATATTTTGAGCGTTGATTTGATTGTTATTCGAATTGTCGTTCATTTTTTGTTGTAAGAAAAGTGTAATATTAAATTTTGAAATCACTTTTAAATCAGCGTACAAATTAAAAACAGTTGGAAGTTTTACCTTAAAATCAGTTTCTCCCTGCGTTACCGCAATGACTCCTTGTGCTAATAATTCGTCCTCAATATCCTCTAAACCAGTAATGTTGTCGAGGTCGGAAAGGTTCAAGGCGTTAGCACCTGAACCAACTTGTAGCTCGTAATTGTTTGAACTGTTATTATCATCCTTAAATGTCATACTTCCTATATTTTTTATTGAAGCACCAACTTTTAATTTGTAAGACGATCCTGATTTCCATTGATAATCAAATCCGATATCTCCTGCGAAACCGTTCAATCCGCCGAATAGTGAGTTGGTATAATTTTCAGTTTCTTCAAAACTTTGGCCAAGGCTCCCAGAATAAGCAATGTTTAGCTTTCCAGTTGCATCTGACAGAATAACATCGCCGTCTTCATTGCTAGAAAGTGTTCCTTCAATATCATCCAAACCTACGTTGCCGTAAGATCCGGGGAAAAGAAGTTTCATTGTAACTCCGGCATTGAATCGGTGCTTCTTATTTGCCCAAATCTTTCTTGATACCGAAAATCCGATTTCGCCCCAAGCAGTTCCATTCATCCTTTGATTGGTATTGTAATCTAAGATTTGAAGTCCAGTTGTTGCTGTAACATCTTCCCCTGAAAGCGCTCTTCCTAATACTGGATCAACATCGTTTACATTGGCTTGAATGTGCGCTCCCGATGAGATGGCAAATCCAAATCCTGCTGCTTTAAAAGCGAAACCAGGCAATGCTAATTCGAAATTTGTACTAAAATCAACACCTTCAGAACCTGAAAAGATAAGATCTTCTATATTTTCGTCACCAGATAAGTCGCCAATACTGACTCGATTGTTCGATGAATTAAGACTTAAGCCAAAAAGTTGAACTTCAAATCTACTACCAAGATTAGCAAATTCAGAGGGGTTCATATTTCCGTTTAGAATTCCAACTCTTTTTGAAGTAGTCATCGGGCCAAAATGGTCTTGCGCCAAAGCAGGAATAAAAAAAAGTGAACAGAAAATAAATGTAATTTTTTTCATAATGTTTGGTTATTTAAGTTTGTTAATGCTCAAAATTAGCAATCTAATTTATAAAAAAAAATACCCATAAATGGGTATTTTAATTAAAAAGTTAAAAATTTTGTTAGGTTCACATTAATTTACCAAATTCCAAAGCGTATCTTTAGGTGTTGGCGCAACAATTGTAACATTTTCTTTGGTTACAGGATGAAAAAAAATCAACTTTTTGGCATGTAAGTGAATGCCACCGTCTGGATTACTTCGGTCGAATCCGTATTTTAAATCACCTTTTATGGGTGAGCCAATGGCGGCCAATTGTGCTCGAATTTGGTGGTGTCTTCCGGTGTGTAATTCAATTTCTAAAGCAAAATAATTATCGAGTTCTTTGATTATTTTATAATCCAATGAAGCCAATTTACTGTCAGGAACTTCATGTATATGTGCTTTTGAAGTGTTGTTTTTTTCGTTTCTTTTTAAAAAATGGACCAATTTATCTGCTGATTTTGTTGGTTTATTTTTAACAATCGCCCAATACGTTTTTTGGGTTTCTCGGTTGCTAAAGAGTGCATTCATTCGCATCAAAGCTTTTGATGTTCTTGCAAAAACTACAATTCCGGTTGTTGGTCGGTCCAAGCGATGTACCACGCCAAGAAAAACTTCGCCGGGTTTATTGTACTTCTCTTTAATGTACTCTTTTACAACTTCTGAAAGTGGTTTGTCGCCCGTTTTGTCGCCCTGAACGATATCGCCAACGCGTTTGTTGATAACTATGATATGATTGTCTTCGTGCAGGATTTGTAGGTTGTCTTTTGTTGAAAGGATTTTCATTGGGAAACTGACGCGTTAGCGATAGAGGCAAGCACCGTGTGCAGCCGAAAGCGCGGGCCGCAGGCAACGCCTAAATTACTATTTTTAATTAATTAATATTGTTCTTTCTCATTCGGAAAGTCCTTCGATTTCACATCTTTCACATAATTCCCGATTGCAGTTGTCATTAATTCGTATAAATTTAAATACCTTCTTAAAAAACGTGGACTGAATTCATTGTTCATGCCGAGCATGTCGTGAATCACCAAAACTTGTCCGTCAACAGCACCACCAGCGCCAATTCCAATCACCGGAATCGAAATACATTTGGCTACTTTTTCGGCCAAATGTGCTGGAATTTTCTCGACAACCAATGCAAAGCAACCTAGTTTTTCTAATAATTTGGCATCTTCTAACAACTTCTCGGCTTCTGCATCTTCTTTAGCTCGAACGGTGTAGGTTCCGAATTTATAAATCGATTGCGGTGTCAATCCTAAATGGCCCATAACCGGAATTCCGGCATTCAATATTTTTTTTATAGAATCTTTTATTTCACTTCCGCCTTCCAACTTTACGGCATGTCCACCGCTTTCTTTCATAATTCTGATAGAAGAACGCAAGGCTTCTTTTGGGTCGGATTGGTAACTTCCGAAAGGCAAATCGACCACAACCAAAGCGCGCTCTATAGCACGGACAACGCCCGAAGCATGGTAAATCATTTGATCCAAAGTAATTGGTAAAGTGGTTTCATGTCCAGCCATTACATTACTTGCCGAATCGCCAACAAGAATTACGTCAATTCCGGCAGAATCAACAATTTTCGCCATTGTATAATCATAAGCGGTAAGCATCGAAATCTTTTCGCCATTGGCTTTCATCTCAATCAATGATTTGGTGGTAATTCTTTTGTAATCTTTTTTTACTACAGACATAATTAGGTTTTTCAAGCTGTAAATGTAATAAATTGTAACTGGTTTTTTAAAATCTAAAAAAGTATAAATTTAAATTTGAAATTCTAACAATATTCAAAGCGAAGTTACTAAACGTTTGATTGCTACGTAGTGTGAAATCCAAAATTCGAAAAAAATATGTGAATTGAAAGAATGAAAAAAAACCGATACACTTTAGTATGCATTTTTGGTTGATAAAAATCAAATTAGAAGTTTAAAAATGACCTATGATAAATGGAAACAAGGGGCAATTTTTAAAATTGAAACAAAGATTTATTCTTTAAAATATTATGGTATTTGTTTTTGCCAATGGCTACCGAAAGTTTGGGTGATTACTTTGTTTTTTCAAACTTTAATAATGAACTAATAATTTATAGTATTAGAATTTTTTATTAGATCTGATAGTAAAAAATAAAAATTGTTTGAGAATAACTTATTCTTTAATTAAAAAAAAGTAAAAGGCCGTAAGAACCTATAAATTAGTGATTTGATTTCTTATTAAATGATTAACTAAGACACGAATAATAACCTACATTTTGGTACTTTTGCATAAAAATTATGAATCTTGTGCATCTTAAAATAATCCAAATCAAATTATTTAGATTGATATGAAAAAAATACTGTTTGCGCTACTATTTATAACCAACATTTCCAATGCACAGCATTTTACCAATTTATTTGGAAAAGTACTTGATGAAAATGAAAGACCTATTGTGGGAGCTAAGATTTTAATTCAAGGAACTTCAATCGAGGCGTTGTCCGACGAAAATGGATCATTCACACTTGAGAAGATATTACCGAAAACGTATAATATTGTAGCCGCTGCGACAGGTTATGAAGAAGAAACTAAGTTCAATATTATTATAAAATCAGCAGGAAATAACGATTTAATTTTTAATCTTAAAGCTATTTCTAATAAATTAGAAGAAGTAAAAATTGCTTCCAATCCGTTTAAACGCAAAAAAGAATCACCGCTTTCTATTCAAAGTTTGTCGCCTGTTGAAATCGCAACGTTTCCAGGAGGGAATAATGATATTGCCAAGGTAGTACAAACCTTGCCAGGCGTTTCGGGATCAGTTGGTGGTTTTAGAAACGACATCATTATTCGTGGTGGCGCTCCCAACGAAAATGTGTATTATTTGGATGCGATCGAAATTCCAAATATCAATCATTTTAGTACACAAGGCAGCGCGGGTGGACCTGTCGGATTGCTAAATGTTTCTTTTATCGATGGTGTGACACTTTCGAGTTCTGCTTTTGAAAGTAAATACAACAATCCGCTGTCGGGCGTACTGCAATTCAAACAGCGCAACGGAAACAACAAAAAATTTCAAGGAAACGTTAGAGTTGGTGCAAGTGAAGCAGCCTTAACGTTAGAAGGTCCACTTTTTAAAAGAAGCAAAGAAAATAGCAATACCACTTATTTATTGTCGGTTCGTCGCAGTTATTTACAATTTTTATTTGAATTGATAGGTTTGCCCATTCGACCGAATTATTGGGATTATCAATATAAAATAAACTCAAAACTTGATGATTATAACGAAATTAACTTTCTAGGCGTTGGTTCAATAGATGATTTCTCGGTAAAAAAACCTGATGATTTCGACATTCAGCAACAAATAACTTTAGATCAAGTTCCGATTATACAACAGTGGACCACAACTGCCGGTTTAAGTTGGAGGAAACGTTTTAAAGATGATTCTGGATTTATGATTAATTCGATCAGCAGCAATACTTTAAACAATAATTTTAAAAGGTATACAGACAATGAAAACCTACAAGGTTTGTTTTTTACAAATAATTCTAGAGAAACTGAAATAAAATTCAGAAACGAAGTCACAAAAAACTTAGGCAGTTGGAAGGTTGTGGCTGGTTTTAATGTTGAAAATGCGATTTATAAAAACGACACCAATGATATTAACGCAAATCTTAATTACAGTACAGCTATCAATTTTGTCAAGGCTGGATTTTTTGCTCAAACAACGACCACAATTCTTAATGATAAATTAGATATTTCTTTTGGTTTTAGAACGGATGCCAACAATTTTACTACCCAAAAAAATCAAATTTTAGAAACATTCTCGCCAAGATTGGCGCTATCTTATGCATTAACCGAAGAAAAAGATTGGAAATTAAGTGCAACAATGGGAAGGTATTTTAAAATTGCTCCTTACACTGTTCTTGGTTTTAAAGACAATAATGGCAATTTTGTTAATCAAGATGCCGAGTACACCAGTAATATGCATTATGTGTTGGGTCTTAGCAAAAATCTAAATGCAACCACGCAAATAACAGTTGAAGGCTTTTTTAAAGATTACAGCAATTATGCAGTTTCAATTTTAGATGGCGTTTCTTTAGCTAATAAAGGTGGCGGTTTTGAGGTTCTTGGAAATGAAGACGTTATCACTAACGGACGAGGAAGAACCTACGGAATGGAATTTTTATACCAACAAAAGCTCACAAAAAACTTTTTCGGAATAGTAGCCTATACCTTATTTAAAAGTGAGTTTACTGGTTTAGACCAACAATACCGCCCATCAGTTTGGGACAGTAGAAATTTAATTTCGGCAACAGCAGGATACAAATTCAAACGCAATTGGGAAGCTGGGTTGCGCTACCGTTATTCAGGAAAAACACCATATGCAAAAGTAGATGAGGAACAAACATTAAACAATTACCCACAAATTGTCTTAGATTATTCCAACTTGGGTGAAAACAAATTAGATGCTTTTAGTCAATTGGATTTACGCATTGATAAAAAATGGAATTTCAAAAAATTTGCTTTCAATCTTTTTATAGATGTACAAAACGTTTTGGCGCAAACCATTCCAGAACCAACCGCTTTTGGTCTTAACCGAGACAGCGACGGCGCAATAATTGACCCAAGGAGTTTAGTTGAGGTTACTGTTGCAAACGGACAAGTTATACCGACTTTAGGAATTATTGTCGATTTTTAAAGTTCAGACAATCGGTTAGTTTAAATAGGAACAAATTTGCTCATTGCAGCAGCGACAGTAGATGTTATTTTTGAGCATCCGATTGTCGATAATTCCGCTTTCATCAAAAATCAATTGCGCTTTTTTGTTGCATAAACTTTTTAGCGCAATCAGAAAAGTGGTAATTCCTAAAACAACTTCAAAAGTGCCAATTATTCAGACTATTTCGATGCCCGATTTGAAAAAATAGACGCCGAGCAATAGTATAAAAACGGCAATTACTAACAACTCAATCATTTTTGAAACAGCAAAGTAAAATTGTAAATTGGCATTCTTTTTTTTTCAAGAATTAAATAAAAAATATTTTTTACACATTCATTTTGATTTGGTTGATAAATTATAAAAATATAAGTTAACTCAACCGCAATCGGACATACACATGTTTGATTCCTTTTTTATCAGAATCTCTCTCGTCAATTTCTAGAATGTCGGTCAATGATTTGAGCATCGGTGTCAGTTTTTGAAAGCCAAAATTACGTGGGTCAAATTCGGGTTTTTTTCGAACAATCAAATTGCCCACATCGCCAAGAAATGCCCAACCATCATCGTCGCAAATGGCATCAATGGTCGATTCGATAAGTTGAATCGTTGGTTCATCAATTTTATTTTCAGTCAATTTTTCAATTGGTTTTTCCAAATGCTGTCCGGCTATTTTTGCATTGGTTTTTTTCGTTGCCGTTTCGCTATTTCGTTTTGGCATTTTTTTTGGTAGTGCGCCGTCTAAAACTTCAATAAAAATAAACCGGTCGCATGCGGCAATTAACGATGGCGGCGTTTTTTTTTCTCCAATTCCAATTACTTTCATTCCGGATTCGCGCAAACGAATTGCCAATCGTGTAAAATCGCTGTCGCTTGAAACAATACAAAAACCATCGAGTTTGCCTGTATATAGCAAATCCATTGCATCGATAATTAATGCCGAATCCGACGAATTTTTTCCTATCGTATAACTGTATTGCTGAATTGGCGTAATGGCGTGTTCCAACAAAACCGATTTCCATCCGTTGGCGCGCGTGCTGGTCCAGTCGGCATAAATGCGTTTGGTTGTTGGTGTTCCGAACTTTGCAATTTCTTCCATCATACCCTTTACATTGCTGTAAGGAACATTATCAGCATCAATTAGCACTGCGAATTTTAATTCTTTGTGGTTTGGAGACATATTTTTGAATATTAATAAATTCAAATATACGAAGTTTATTGTGACGACAGAAAACTGTTTCATTACTGATGATCTCAAATTTTATTTTTATTTGAATATAAAAGCCACAATTGAAAATGTTACTTTTTGTTCCAATTTCAACGAAAAATTAATTTAATTTTAAGACGGTAAAACGATTGAAATACTTTATTTTTGCAACTTCAAAAATTGAATTTTAGACATAGTTAATTATGGTAAAAGATTTATTCGAAAGAATTCAAAACAATAAGGGACCACTAGGAAAATGGGCTTCTCAAGCCGAAGGATATTATGTTTTTCCGAAATTAGAAGGAGAATTAGGACCAAGAATGAAGTTTCACGGTAAAGAAATTTTGAACTGGAGCATCAATGATTATCTTGGATTAGCAAACCATCCCGAGGTGCGTCAGGCAGACACTGATGCCGCGATACAATATGGAGCTGCTTATCCGATGGGTGCCCGAATGATGAGCGGACAAACCGATGCACACGAGCAATTGGAACGCGAATTGGCTGAATTTGTAATGAAAGAATCTTCGTATTTGCTCAATTTTGGTTACCAAGGTATCATGTCGACCATCGATGCATTGGTCAGCAAAAATGATGTTATTGTATATGATGTTGATGCACACGCTTGTATTATTGATGGCGTTCGTTTGCACATGGGAAAACGTTTTACTTACCGACACAATGATGTCGAAAGTATGGAAAAAAACCTGCAGCGTGCTACAAAAATTGCTGAAGAAACCGGTGGTGGCATTTTGTTTATTACCGAAGGTGTTTTTGGAATGCGAGGACAGCAAGGAAAGTTGAAAGAAATTGTAGCAATGAAAGCCAAATACAATTTTAGATTGTTGGTTGATGATGCACACGGTTTTGGTACATTAGGAAAAACAGGTGCTGGAGCAGGCGAGGAGCAAGGCGTTCAAGCAGATATAGATGTTTATTTTTCAACTTTTGCAAAATCAATGGCCAATATTGGTGCTTTTGTTGCCGCTGATAAAGCGATTATTGATTATTTAAAATACAATTTACGTTCGCAAATGTTTGCCAAATCGTTGCCAATGATTCAAACTGTTGGTTCTTTAAAGCGTTTGCAAATGTTGCGTACCATGCCAGAGCTTAAAGATAAACTTTGGGAAAACGTAAATGCACTGCAAGGCGGCTTGAAAGAAAGAGGTTTTGATATAGGCGACACCAATACTTGCGTTACGCCCGTTTATTTGAACGGAAGTATTCCAGAAGCAATGATGTTGGTGAACGATTTAAGAGAAAATTTCAACATCTTTTTGTCGATAGTGGTATATCCGGTAGTACCAAAAGGCATCATTTTATTGCGTATGATTCCGACCTCTTCGCACACTTTAAATGACATTTCCGAAACTTTGGATGCATTTGAAGCGGTTCGCGAAAAATTGGTCAATGGTACTTATATGAAAATTGCTGGTGAAAAAACAGTTGATGTTTCTTAGTCCACAACAACATTTCTTGAAAAATAAAAAACGCTCCAATTAAGGAGCGTTTTTGTTATAAAACCATTTATTTATTATTTTATAATGGCTGAACAAGCGACTCTTGCGCCAGCATTTCCTGAGGGTTGAGAAGTAAAGTCATCTGTATCTTGGTGTACAATTAATCCTTTGCCAATAATGTCTTTGGTTTTATCGCCACAACCAATGCACCATTCGGTTGTTTCAAAAAGTACGGTGCCTTCGCCGTCAACATTTGCTGCAAAATTGCCGATATCGCCTTTGTGGTATTCGCCTTCACCAAATTTCCCGTGCGCTTTGAAAGTTGGATTCCAATGCCCTCCAGCGGAACTACCATCTTCGGCAGTACAATCCGATTTTTCGTGTATGTGTATTGCATGAATACCTGGTTTTAGTCCAGTAAGTTTAGCTAATAAAACAACTTTACCATTTTTTTCGGTAAAAGTAGCTTCTCCCGAAACTTTACTACCACTTTTTGGTGTGAGTTGAATGGTCAATTTTTTGGATTTTGCAGGGACGCCAGTAGTTTTACAACCAAAAATTACGGCAATAATTACGACAATGGATAGGATTAACTTTTTCATAATATTTTTATTTTTATAAAGTTAACATTAAAAAATGCAAGAATATTAAAAGTATCTTAAACTATTTTGTTTTTTCTCCCACAAAATGGTCGGTCGTCGATTTGAATAAAACATTAAATGTGGTCAGGCTGCCGTAAATTCGGGTAATGTATTGTTGTAATTCAATTTTTTCAATTTCTTCTAATTTACTAGCATTGATTTTTTGTTCCATCACACGCAAACGGTCGCGTACCATAATAATTTTATGAAAAAAACTGTCCACCGGCACTACTTTTGAAGCCAAACCAGCTTGTCCGGGCTCTAAAATTATTCTTCCACCTTTCCATTTGTCGCCAATGGGAACAATCTCTGAAACATCAGACCATTTTTTTAAGATATCACGAAGACTTCGCTCTACATCATAAAGACTAATCGTATCAACTTCATTTTCGCTGGCTTCAATAATTTCGAATTCAGCATCTAAATCAATTGTTTCTAAACCATTATCAATAAAAGTAACCCAATATTCTTTGGTTGATACATTCGTAATTACTCCTTTTCCAAATTCGGGATGATTGATTCTCGAACCGATTCCTAGTATTTTCACAAGTCTTTTTTTGCGATGACGAAAATACTATACTATTTTAATATTCCCAAATTTCGAAGATCAATATCATTATTTTAAACTTGCTAAACCAGATATTTTGCAAATTAGCTTTTGTTGCAATTTGTATCTTTTTAGTTCTTTTGGAGGGTTTTATTTTAATAAGAATCCAAACAAAACCTCTGATTGAGAAGTCAGTTGAAAGTTGTTTTGTCCTGATTTATTGCAATATATTTTTTTATTTCAGTTGATTGTTTATTTTTGCGTTCAACGATTTAACATTAAGTCCTTAATTTTGTTGTAAATACAAATGAATTACAATAAAATGCAATCTTTAAAAACTAAAATTATGGGTGCAACACCTGCTAACGGAAAAAAGAAAAATTTTAAAGAGAAATTCAAAGAAGAATTTATAGAGTATTGGATTAATGTGGTGTATCTTTCATTTTATTTTGGCGTATTTGTTACTTACAAAAGATTGATTTTATCCCAACATGACATTAATTTTGAGGAATATGGCACTGCATTTTTTAATGCTTTTGTTTTAGGTAAAGTTGTCTCTATTGGCGGTATGATGAAATTGGGTACAAAACTAGAGCATAAGCCTTTAATCTTTTCAATTTTATTTAAGAGTGTTATTTTTACAATTTGGCTTGCTATTTTTAATGTTATTGAAGAATTGGTTTCTGGTTATTTCAAATCCAATTCTTTACAAGGCGCAATTGATTACTTGGGCCATCATATTGGTACGGATAGATATTTTGCTGGATTGATAGTTGTTTTTACCAGTTTCATTCCTTTTTTCGCTGTAAAAGAGCTTTCTAGAGTTTTAGGTTACAAAACAATAACAGATCTTTTTTTCAAGAGAAAAATTAATACTCCATAAAGTAATTTGGTTACCAATCCTTTTCGATACGTTGTGAAAAATGGTTGTCCAGTTGCGAAAGATATTACATAACGAAATCTATTAAAAATTGACAAAATATTACCTTTTTAAGAAATCTAAAGTAAAATATTTTATACTGCTCATGGTTTTTTTTGCAGGTGCAATAGCACGTGCACAAGAAGCTAATTTAGATGGTGTTAAAATAATAAAACTAGACGAAGCTATTCAACTAGGCATTAAAAACAACCGACAACTTAAGATTGCAAATGCAGATGTTGCCATAGCCAACGAAAATATCAGCCAAGCCAAGACTGCTAAAGTTCCTCGTGTAGGTTTAAATGTAGATTACACTCGTATCGGCAATCCAAAAATATATGAAGGCTTTTACGAACGAAGTACTACGATTGCGTATTTAGATTATCAAACCTCTGGTAGTATTTTGGCTACGATGCCTATCTATAATGGTGGAATTATCAAAAATAAAATAGCGCAACAAGAATTGATAAGCAAAATGCAAGCAGCAGTGGTGAAAATGACTGAAGCAGAAATTAAATTAACAATTATTGAACAGTATTTTACTTTAGAAAAATTATACCAGCAAATTGAAGTCACAAAGCAAAATATAGTAAATACCGATTTACGTATTAAACAACTAAAATCCCGCGTTGCAAATGGACAAAATCTTAAAAGCGATTTGTTACGGACAGAATTGCAACAATCTAGATTTCAAGTTTCTGTATTTCAAAGCACAAATGATATTCAACTGGTTAGTAATTATTTAGATATTTTAATTGGATTGCCCACCGATACAATTCTAAAACCAGAGGCATCAGAGGTTCTGATCGCAACAGAAGATATAGACTTACAAAAAAGCCTTTCCGAAGCCTATAAAAATAGAGTCGAAATTCAGCAATCTGAACTTGGCGTCAAATTATCTGAATCGGCGTTGAGCATTACAAAAAGCGGATTCAAGCCCAATATCAATGCAAGTTTACTATTGAATTCAAAATATCCTGCACAGTGGCCGGACTTTGCAAATAATACCGTAAATTTTTGGGCAGCTGGAGTTGCTTTAAATTGGGACATTTCGAGTTTTTACAATCTCAAGCATCGTGTTAGTGGTGATAAGTTACAAATTGATAAAAGCAATACGGCTTTAGAAGCGACAAAAGATAAGATTGATAGCGAAGTGAAAAACAGTTTTGTTCGTTTTGTGGAAAGTAAAAAAAACATTATCACTTTCAAGAAAGATGTGGAACTTTCGTTGAGCAATTACAAAATTGTGAAAAGCAGGTACGACAATGATTTTGCCTTAATTAGTGATATGGTAGATGCTGAATTACAAGTGAATGGCGCGAAAATTTCACTTATTAATGCCAATTTAGATTTAATTATTCAATATTATTCCTTGCAGTATGCTATGGGGAAACTTTAAAAATAGAGTACTATGAGCGAAGAAACCGCAAAAAATGAAGTGATTCAAAAAACAGATAAAAAGAGAAATTTAGTTTTAACAATGCTATCTTTTATTTTTTTAATAGCAGGTGGCGTTTGGATTTTAAGTTTGTTTTTCGATTTTAGAAATTTCGAAACTACTAATAATGCTCAAGTTGATGCTTACATGAACAATATTGCCGCACGTGCAACGGGTCGAATTCAAGAAATTAAATTCGAAGCAAATCAATTGGTGCATCAAGGTGACACTTTGGTAATTCTCAACAGTGAAGAGTATGTAATAAAAGTAAAACAAGCAGCAGCAGATTTAGCGATAGCCGAAGGCAACTTGCATTCACTAGAGCAAAATATAGCTACTTCGTCCTCAAAAGAAGCAGCATCAAAAGCAAGGTTATCCGGAGAATATGCTGATGTTGAAAAAGCAAATAAAGATTACGAACGATTTCGCAATATGTTTGCAGATTCGGCGGTGACCAAAAATCAGTACGACCAAGTACTTTCTAGAAAGAAATCTGCAGAAGCCAATCTTATTGCGGCTCAAAATGAATTGCTCGCCAGTGGTTCAGTTACCAAACAAAGTGAAACTAATTTAGAAGCGGCCCGCGCAACAGTCGCTAGAAAATTAGCTGATCTTGATGCAGCTAATTTGCAGTTATCCTACACTATAATTACCGCGCCAATTGATGGTTTTGTGGGAGAACGAACTTTGTCGGTAGGCGATTTAGTGAATACAAATCAAGTTGTCGCTTCAATAGTACTGAAAGAAAAAATTTGGGTTACAGCTAATTTTAAAGAAACTCAAGTAGCAAGAATAAAAGTTGGTCAAAAAGTTACTATCGCTATTGATGCACTTGGCGATAAGAAATTTAAAGGAAAAGTGGTAGGTTTTTCGCCTGCAACTGGAGCAAAATTTTCGATGGTGCAACCAGATAATTCAACTGGAAATTTTGTTAAAATCACCCAACGCATTCCGGTAAAAATTGAATTTGAAGATACTTCGGAATCATTAGCAGCAGTAAAACCAGGTATGAATGTAACCGTTGAAGTCAATAAAAAGTAAAAAATAATGGCATTTAAAAGAGGAAGCGTTTTTATTTTAGTTGGATTGTATGTCCTGACGATTCCTTTTTTTAATGCGATGAATGTGACTTCTTTTGATAATTCTCAAATTCTAGGTCACTTTGGTGCTTCCACTACTGTTTTCGCGTATTCTAGTTACATTCCTGTTTTTTGTATGATGGCTTTTTTGCCATTAGGAATGCGACTTGGAAAGCAAATTAAAGTACGAACGATGATTTTATCGGCTAGTTTTTTGTCGATACTTTTCAACACGGCTTCTTTATATGCCACAGATATATACTGGTTTACATTTTGGCGTTCTTTGCTCGCGATGGTCTCTATTATTGGGATATTGGCTTCGATGATTCCAATTCTAATGAAATACAATCCCGCTTTTAATATGCCAATTATGTACGGAATAATACAGTTTATTATCCAAGGAAGCCAGCATATTTATAAATATTTGGGCGCACAATTTTCGAGCATTTACGACTGGACTTTTAGTATTTATTTTTTGAATATTAACTTTTTGATCGGCATCATTTTAGCTTGGATTTTTTACAGAAAAGATGTGGCAATAATGAAGGGCAATTTCCAATTTGATTGGAGAGGTTGGCTCATTTTGATTCTGTTTTTTACAGTTATTCTTTTCATTTGTGCCGAAGGACAGTCGAGAAACTGGTTTTCGGATTCAAAAATAAGCATCGCTTTTGCGTTTTTGTTACTTTTGATTGGGGTTTATTTGCTCCACGTTCGATTTACAAAAGATCCTATAATTGACCCCGATGTTTTCAAATACAAGAATGTAGTAATTGGTACTTTCCTCTTTTTTTACACTGGATTGATGAATGGCACCGGAAGTATCGTTACTGGATATATGTCGGGAGTGTTAGGTTTTGATGCGGTGTATCAAGCGAGAACGCACTTAGCGCTATTGATTGGAATTTTTATAGCCATTCCGCTGTCAACTTATCTTTTATATAAAAGAATTTATTTAGCAACCATATGGATGGCAGGATTTGCTTGTTACGGCATGTACCATATCATTCTCTATTTCCGATTTTATCCCGGGATTGCGCCATCCGATTTTTTATTGCCTTTGGTTTTTAAAGGATTGGCGATTGGATTTCTGTATCCAATTACGGCCTTGTATATTGCGGAAAACGTGCCTCCAAAATTAGGAGATTCTCGAATGATGAGTGGAATTATTGCACGTGTATTTTTTGCTACACTATTAGGTGGCGCTATTTTAAGTACTTTGGTTTCAAATATTAACGTGCAACATAAAACGGGTTTAAGTCAGCAATTATCTTCAGGCAATCAACAGGCAGCAAAAAAATTATCCAATACTAAGAATTATTATTTGCACCAAGGCGCGTCTGAAGTTGAAGCACAAAATATGGCAGAGCGAAGTCTAGCGAACCAAACTTCAAAAGCAGCTATATTATTAGCGTATAAAGATATTTATTTGGTAATGACAGCGATTTGTTTTTTACCAATTATTATTCTTTTGCTTTTTAAACTCGGACGAAGACCGATTGGAAAAGTAGCATTAGAACCTATTCCAATTTAAAATATTAAAAATACACAGGATAATGCAACAAAAAAAACATTTGTTTTTAAATAGGTTTTGGGTTAAAGAAAGCGGACTTAGCGGCATGTTATTGCTGCTTTTCATCATGCATTTTGTGCTGATTCCTATTTTTGGTAGCTATTCCTTTTTTATGGTAGCCCTAAATATTTTTTGGATGCTATTCCTCATGGCAGGTATTTTTGCCTTAGCCAAAGACAGAAAACAGGCCCTGAAAATTGCGATTATTCCTTTTTTGTTTATTGTATTTAGTTGGTTTAATGGTTTTTATCCTAGTTCATTATCAGCGTTAATAAATCTTATTCTTTCAGTTAGTACATTTTTGCTGCTAGTTGTTTTGGTTCTGTTGAAAGTCTTTCAACCTGGTCCCGTCACCCTGCACCGAGTCTTGGGTTCCATCGTGGTTTATATGTTATTGGCGAATCTTTTTGCAATTGTCTTTTTGTTTTTTTACGAATATATAGAGGGTTCATTTCAAATTACTTTACCAGCATTTGAATCCAATAGTTTAAATGCTAATTTTATGTACTTTAGCTATATAACGATTACGACGACTGGTTTTGGAGAAATTGTTCCAATTCATCCTATAGCGCGTTCTTTGGTGCAAGTCGAAGCCATTATTGGCGTGTTGTATCCGGTAATTCTTATTGGTCGATTGGTTTCTGAGGCAAATGAAACGAAGCAGCAAAAAAATAAAACAATATAAAAACAGCCTTGATATAATAATTTAAACCACATGATAATGAAAAATTCGTCCGAAATCAAAACCAAGCAAATTTTCGAAACCATCTTACAATTGGGAGTTGTTTTCCTGATTTTAGGGTTTTGTTTTAAACTTTTATTACCTTTTATGATGCCAATTCTTTGGGCGATCATTTTAGCAATAGTCTTTTATCCGATGTTCAATTTTTTGCAAAAGAAATTAAAAGGACGTAAAAGTCTTGCTTCGATAATTATTACAACAACTGTTTTATTGTTTATTATTGTGCCTACAATTATTTTCTTCAATTCACTTACAAGCAGCGTTCTTCATTTAAAAGCTGGAATAGCAGATGGATCACTTACCGTAAACACCCCAAATCCCAACATTAAAAATTGGCCTATAATTGGAGAGAAAGCTTACGATTCACTATATTCTTTATCTCATGATCTAAAGAAAGGGTTGATGCAACATAAAAAAGAAATTCTAGAACTTTTCAAAATAATCGTGGGAACGGCTGTAAATTCGCTTGTAACAGTCTTGATGATAATTCTTTCAATAATAATCGCTGGGGTATTAATGGTTTCGAAAAGTGCTCAGGATTTAGCCACTAATTTTGTCAAAAGAATTGCAGGAAATTCTGGAGATGAATATTTGGATATGTCAGTATCAACTGTACATCAAGTTGTAAAAGGGATTTTGGGCGTAGCGATTATTCAAACTTTATTGCAAGCAATTGGGCTTTTTGGCGCCGACATTCCTTTTGCAGGCATTTTAACCTTGCTTTGTTTGATTTTGTCAATAATTCAAATTGGACCATTTATCGTTAATGTTTGTGTTTTTGTTTATCTTTTTTCTCAAGACGACACCACTTCCGCAATTATCTGGACGGTATTTTTTATGTTAAGCGGTCTTTCAGACAATGTGCTAAAACCGTGGTTATTAGGAAAAGGAGCAATGGTACCCATGCTGGTGATTTTTTTAGGAGTTATTGGTGGCTTTATAATGTCTGGATTTGTCGGTTTGTTTGTTGGACCAATCGTTTTTTCTATTGGGTATAAGCTATTTGTCGCTTGGATGGAGGAAAAACCAGATCATATATCAATTAACTAGAAATCCAATTGTATAAAAAAAAATCTAGGAGTATTAAATATTTATTTTAACTTTGATTTAAGAAATAACTAAAAAAACCCAACAAAAAAATCATGAAAAAATCAGTTCAATTTATTTTTGCCTTATTTTTATTTTCTAGTTCTATCATTTATAGCCAGCAAGCAAGAAATAATAGTTCCTCTAACAGTACAAACAATATTCGCATAAATCTTTATGGATCGTACACTTTTGAAGACAGTTTTGATTCTTATTATGATTTAGGAAACTATTATCAAGGACAAATACAAGACGGATTACAATATGGCGCTGGATTAGAATTTGAGATACGACCTAATACTTTTCTTGAATTGTCCTATTTAAGGCAAGATACAAATGCACCAACACAGTATTATAATGGGGGTCTATTTAATCAATTTGCCGATTTTGATGTCGCTATGAATTATATTATGTTAGGCGGAAATCACAGTTTTAGAAAAGCCAATTCTCCTATTGAAGGTTTTGGTGGACTTATGGCAGGTATTGCCGTTATAGATATTAAAAACCCTAAAACTGGTTCTTCAGATTCTGCAACAAAATTTGCGTGGGGTTTAAAAGGCGGCGCTATTATTTGGGCAACTAAATCAGTTGGTGTTAAATTACAAGCGCAACTTTTATCTGTAACACAATCTGTTGGAGGAGGTGTAGCTATTGGTACTGGAGGCGTAAGTGCAGGAGTAAGCAGTTATTCTTCGATATATCAATTTTCATTAGGTGGTGGACTGGTTTTTGCCTTAGGTCAATAAAGTAAGTTTTCATTTTTAATAATTTTAAAAACAAACCATTATTTTTATCCTTAATAATGTTTGATTTAAGATTTTTATGTTTAAGAAATGAAGTTTGAATCCGGAAACACGCTCAAAATGAGTTGATGAAAGATATTGAAAAGCACAACAAAAAATTATCTAAAGGAAAATTATCTGCTACAGATATCAAGAAATTTGAAAAAGAGAAAGCGAAAAAAGAAAAAGCGATAGAAGAATTGAAAGTAAAAGTGGAAAAAGTAGAAAAAAAATTGCGAAAATCTAAAAAATAATCATGCAGTCATGAATCAAAAGATGTCTTCAAGTTTAGGAATGTTCATTTTCAGTACTCGTAATTCATCAGAAAGCAAAACTGTATAAAAAAACCATTCAAGCTTTTTGAATGGTTCTTTTATACAATTAACGAAAGTTAATCTAAAAACAATAACTATTTTCTGCAACCAACTTAGCAGTAATCGTTTCTCTTAAACCAACAATATTTGGCATATTAGTATATTTTGTAAAACGTCGTAATCCCATTAGCATCATGCGTTGTTCATCGCCTTCGGCAAAAGAAATAATACTTTCTTTACCTTTTAGATTTACGATGTCAACGGCTTTATATAAATATAATTTAGCCATTGCAATTTCTTCTTTTACTTTTTCTTCACCATCTTTTTTGGCTGTTTTTTCCGTTCTCAAAATGGTACTTTCTGCCATATAAATTTCAATTAACATATCGGCTGCAGCCATTAATAATTGTTGGTGTGCTTCTAAATCTGGACCATATTTTTGCACTGCACCACCAGCAACCATAAGGAATGCTTTTTTCAATTTTCCAATTAGTTCTTTTTCTTCTGCAAACAATTCGGTATAATCTGGTGTTTCAAAAGACGGAATTCCCATTAATTCTTCTTGTACTTTCGATGCTGGTCCAAGCAAATCAACATGTCCTTTCATTGCTTTTTTGATCAACATTCCCACCGAAAGCATGCGATTTATTTCATTTGTTCCTTCATAAATCCGTGCAATTCTAGCATCACGCCATGCAGATTCCATTGGAGTATCTTCACTAAATCCCATTCCACCAAAAATCTGAATGCCTTCGTCAGCACAATTTTGAATGTCCTCCGAAACAGCTACTTTTAGAATCGAACATTCAATTGCAAATTCTTCAACCCCTTTTAATTCAGCTTCTTGGTGCGTATTTCCTTCGGCAACTCTTGCATTAATTCGGTCTTCGATAGCTTTAGCAGCACGATAAGTAGCACTTTCTCCAGCGTAGCAGTTTGTTGCCATTTCCGCCAATTTATAGCGGATTGCTCCAAATTGAGCAATTGGTGTATTGAACTGAACTCTTTCGTTGGCATATTTTACAGCTCCAGAAATTACTTTACGTTGTGCATCCAAACAAGCAGCTGCTAATTTGATGCGGCCCACATTGAGTGAATTCATAGCGATTTTAAATCCGTTTCCTCTTTCAG